>JAJQDI010000026.1:0-72068 GCA_021202275.1 Bacteroides sp. | reverse complement strand
TGTTCTGCTCAGACGCCCAGTAGTAACTACCGGAACCGGACGCAACTCTGTTTTTAAGCCATATCTGCTGGCTCTGACATACGCATGTATATCAAAATTCATGATAAAGGGATCCCTTCATCGCACGGCCGGGATTTGTTGATTCCCATCCGGGCCATGACCCGGACAGTTCGCTCGGAACATAAAAATCTATCTATTTAATTGGCCATGTCCTTTGATCTCATTGATCTACAATTTGGTACCACCGAAATGTAACATGCCTTGCCATGTCACTTCCATCGTATTTCAATCAACCGGCCTGTCTTCTGAATACTGTTCAGGACCGGAAGAGGGAATCATCTCAAATAGCAGCACATTCATTCGCTTTCTATTTCCAAAGTATACTTTATTGCGGACCGTATTTCTTGCTCCATCCGGAAATCTGTTTCCCAATCGAGTTCATCAGTTCCACTGTTTCCGCATAGCTTTTGGTACTGATGATCCGCATATCGTGACACAGACGGATCTGTAACTTGACCAATTCGAAATCATCGATAAACGCTTGTAGGTGCACCCATTTCTGTTGTGCCGTATTGGCCCGATAGATATGACGCACTAATTGCATGGTATCTCGTTTGATGTCTTGTCCCAAAGAATACTTATACTCTCTCGGAAAATTCTTACTCAGTCTGAAAACCAACTGGATCAGTTGGTATACCTCTTTATAGACTGGCAGTGTGTAATAAAGTGCCATAGTACGGATAGGTTTTTGGTTTGGGTTAATAAGCTGTAACAGACATCCGGCTGTCGGGACAGGATGTTTTCTCTTTTCAGGTCCGGCGATTGCTTCCGAATTCTTTCTGGATAGAATTTAAAAAGAGCAGAGCCTCCAGAGGAGTAGAGTCTGACAGATTGTACGACAATACCCGTTGTGCTACAATCTTTTCATAAGGCAAGGCTTCCGATACAGGAGTATCGGGTTCACGGCAGTGTTTTTCGGGAGAAGCCGCAGGCACAAATCTCTCTTTTTCTTTGTGTTGCCGGATCACCTCCTGCGTACAGGGATAGTCCAATCCGGAGATCTCTACCAGTTGGTCAGTCTGATCCACGATCACACCTCCTTGCCGCTCCACTTCAGCGATCACCCGGTCTAAGTTCGACGAAGGAAATCCCGCCGTGCAAACCTCTCCTTTGCATATCTTCAGATACATACGTTGCGCCTTATACCCCAATAGCTTTTCCAGCATCAGTGCCCCACTGTTGTATCCCCTCAGAAAAAGTCCTTGCCGGATCAGAAAGATATGTCCGGTGGTCTCCTGTTTTTCTATCAATTCTTTCACTCCCATACGTTGTGTTTTGTCGTCCGCCCTACCGGGCGGAAATAGTTAAATGGTCAAATGGTTAAGAGCCCTTCGGGCTTATTCACTCCGAACGCAACGAGCACGGTAGCTGTTCGGCTTGCTGCTGGTGTTCGAAGCGCCGGTGTCGAACCGCACCAGGTAGCCGTAGTTGCTGCTGTTCTGCTCAGACGCCCAGTAGTAACTACCGGAACCGGAGGTGGTGGTGAATCCCCAGGTCCCTGCAAGGCCGTTGCCGGTGACATACGTATATATAGCTGTCAGTTCCGCTGTCGTAGGCACACGCCATTTTCCACTGCTTCCCAATGCCGCACACCGGGTAGGAGCATCATTCCAGGTCACCGAAGTTATATCCGTAGGGTAAACATAATACGAGTAAGAAATTCCCATATCAAGAACTGTCTCTACCATCGTACTCAATGTCACAGGATAAGGATCAAACTCCGCCGGATCATTCGCACTGTATATCTCCAACGTCACAGTCTGAAGTTTTTTATCCGCAGGCAATACATTCATCAGCATCTCATTCATAAAAGCAAATGTAAAGGTCTGTGCCGTACTGGGACTGGCATTCCCTTCCTTAGTAAAGGAAAGAATCACACTGTAAGGATCGTCCGCAATGCGGGCCTTCCAGTCATAAGTCGTGCGCATCGTAAACGTCCAGTTTGCCCCATTCATAGGATATGCAAATTTTTTATTTACCACCTCTACTGATGCTGAAGTCGTCTGCGTAATATCAATGTATTGAAACAAACGCCCCGCCTGTAGCGTGATCCGTCCCGTGCGGGCACTTGTCCCGGTATTAGCTGCTACTACAAACTTCAGAACAGACTCTCCCTGAGAGCCAGTCATATCTGTACCTGTACTTACACCATCGGCCTGCACAAAAGTAATCCAACTGGCATCCGCCGTGGCTTTCCATGCCGGATCGTAGTCATAATTGGTATCTATATCTATCTCACGTGCATAGACTATACTTGCGCCGTTCTTATCTATAGTAAGCTCATTGATGCTTACCCCCAGGTAATACTGACCATCGTACATATAACTGGTAATGTTCTCGTTACTGTTTTCCAGTTCCACCTCCAGATTGGTATTGATACCCATAGCTGCAAATGCCTCTTCTTTGGTATCATATCCCCGGTCTTTCACAGCAGTGATATTGATGCGGTAGCGATGGTTACGAAGCAAAGGCAGGAACTCCGTGTTAGTTACCGTCCCGTCAGCAGCCTTAGTGATCTTTACAAAATCAATCCGGTAATACGTGATCGCAGCAGATGTACTCCCAAACCGCCCTCCGATCACCACACAAGCGTTGTTGAGCCGGTCGTCCTGGCTCCCGGCACGATGTTCGGCCAGATAGATCTCATTGAGAAAGTCATTATACCCCGCATCACCACGATAGCTCCGCCGGGAGTAAGAGATAGCAACATTCGGATCGAACGTACTGGCTGTCGCGGGAATGGAAGGATCCGTAACGAATTTACCGGTGGCATTGTAATGGCCTGGAGCGGGAGCGATATACAACTGATTCAGGGCATTGTACAGATGAAACTCTTCCAGGTAGAAGTTACTGAGACCCTGCGCTACCTCATTGCCATTGGCATCGGTCTGAAAGTCCAGACCGATATCCACCTTAGCTACCGCGCGCAACAGGGTCACCGGATCTACAGAGATCACAGAGAGGGTCAGGTCTATTGTCTCGGAAAGTCCCCACATGGGGAACAAGGTATATCGTCCCGGCTTTACCAGCCACTTCCCTCCCTGCTGCTCCGTGGTCTCATCTACCGGCAGGTCGAAAAGCAACATCTCCATCACCTCATCGCGGGAAGTTGACTCTGCCACGATATCGCCATTGGCAATAGCGGTTTCCACCACATCACTCACATTGGCTAAGATCATCAGATAGACAGAACTGGGATCGGTGGTCTGGCGGATCTTCATATCGAAGTTACGCACGGTAGCGTCTGCACCGTCCTGGATATTCACTCCCTGTTCGTGGTAAAGAAAGGCATTCACGGGGATGCCGCTGCTACTGCTATTGTCGGCACTGAATACCAATACATCCACAGTACGGATCTCGCACTCCTCCCACTCATCCATGATACCGTCGGCATAAGTAGATATATTACTGGTCCGGGCACCGGGCACCTGCACAGAGAGGGTCAATGTACCGTCTGGTCGCACTATGCCTGTATCGTCCCCCCCCCCTTCCAGGGTATCCTCGAAGGGGTGTGCCACACAACCGGCCAGCAGCACAGATGCTAACAGTAATCTGGATAATCTTGTAAAATACCTTTTTCTCATTGCTATATTTTTTATATCCTGTTTATATGTGAATTACATGAACATCACCCTGTAGAGACGCACGGCGTGCGTCTCAGCGATATATGTAGCTATTAAATTTGTAAATCCTATACGTTTCTCATCCGGTATACATATTTCCATCCGGTATATATTCCCATCCGGCGCGCCGAGACGCACGCCGTGCGTCTCTACAGGTGAATGCTACCATTCGTACAACTGTACATCGCCAATCATTTCACTGCCTCGATAGGTACCTCATAGGGCTGATACATCCCGCTCAGACTACGGATCGTGAATGTAGCCGTATAACTACCCGCAGGCATTTCGTTCAGAGCGAAGTAGACCCGTGTCTCTTCGTCTCCGTGAGTCGCACCGGCGTTGGCAGCCCCACCGGTAGTGTGTAGCGTACGCACTACCCCGGCAGGGTCGTCACTCACCTCCACCACCCAGCCCGAATGAGACAGTACGGTGAAATAATGACGGACCAGCTCATCGGCTTCGTAACTGTTGTCAATCGCCACATCCACCCGGCGGTCGGCATACTGCACCACCCGTATCTCTTTGGAGATCTGATTGCCTCCATGCGCTAAGGAGATCCGGATGCTACCCTCCCGTGCCGAACCCCCGCTATAGGCAGCCACCTGGAAGGTGAGGGTGGTGTGCGATCCGTCGGCGGCTCCGGAGGCCGTATTCAGGGTGATCCAGGTATCGGAGGCAGTGGCTGTCCAGGTACCACCGCCTTCACCGATCACTGTACATGGGATCCCCGAATGGGCCTCGTTGGAGAATTCAAACTCTCCCCGTCCCAGCGTCAGCGTATAAGGACCATCCAGTTCATTCTCCGACTGGTCGCTATCGTTCCACGGATTTTCCGTATCAATCCCACCACTGGCAGTATTGAGCTGGGTCACCCCGATGATCTTTTTCAGGATCCCCGCCTGCAACACGATCCGTCCCGCGCGGGTCATCGAACTGTTGTTTTCCGCCACATCAAAGACCAGCTCCTGCAAAGTCACCTCCGCCGCACTGCTGCCACCGTTGGTGACGGTCAGCCAGTTGCTGCCGGCATCGTCGTCCATCTCCACGGTGGCGGTAAAGCCATCGCGGTAGTCGGTAGTCACATAGAAACGCTGTGTCTGCTGGTTCTTGGTGAGTTCGTATATCGTCTCCGAAACACCGAGTCTGTAAGGTCCGTAGACCTCATTGCCGGCCTGGTCGCTCTCGGTCCAGTACATCGGCAGATCGGTACCCCCGGTAGATCCGGGAGAGAGTTGCTCCACAACAATGTATTTCTTCATCGTACCGGCCTGAACCAGTATCTTTCCGCCCCGGGCATATACCGAATTATTAAAATCTACATCAAACGTGATCTGTCCGGCAGTCACCTCCCCGCTACTCGCCGCGGGAGAGAGGTTGGTGATCCAGGTATCTCCTTCGACCACCGCAGCGGTATACCCACCCGGCCAGTCGGTAGTCACGTAGAAATCCAGTCCGGTGTAGTCGTTGCTCAGCAGGCTGTAATAGGTCTGTGTCACCCCCAGTTTATAGGGACCGTCCAGATCGTTGTCCGAATGCTCGCTGTAGACCCATTCCATCTCCAGGTCTACCCCACCGTCTATCATGGTCACCTGACGCACATGAACCATCTTTACCAAATTACCCGCCCGCACTTCTATGCTTCCGCTGCGGTTGTAATTGACATTGTTATGGGTCACCGCAAACACGAGCATCTCTTCGCCCGGCGCAGCTAAGCTGCCGCCGGAGACGATGCTGAGCCACCCCGGATCGCCATTCCCCAGGTCTACGGTAGCCTCATATCCCTCGGTATAGTCGGTAGAGACATTGAAAGAGAGCGTCTCATCCTCTTTTTTAGTCAGTTCGAACAGCGACTGCGACACCCCCAGACGGTAGGGACCGTCTATATCCGTATCGGATTGTTCGCTCTCTGCCCACTCGTACTCCACACCGGTCTCTCCCTCTACCCATATCTCGTTGGTCTGGTAGAAGTCGATGTATTTGATCAGCTTACCGGCCTGTACCTTCAGGGCTACGTGCCGGAAATGCGGATTGTCTGTATAGTCGCTGGTGATCCGGAAGTCATACGTATACTCCTGTTCCGGATCGCCGGTCAGTATCAGTCCGGTATTCGCAACGCTCCCGTCGATCTCTAACCAGGCGCTGGCATCGTGGGTCAGCGAGGCATACCACCCCTTCTCCCCGGTCACATCGTTGTCGTAGTCGGTATAGATCGTAAAGGAGTCCGCGTTGCGACCCGAACCCTCCTCAGGCGCGCTGGCATCGTTGCGCATAAACCAGAAGGCTGCCGGCGCACAGCGCAGGCTGTAACGATCGTTGTCGCTGAACTCGATGTCGCACAGGTTCCATTCGGTCAGTTGCGCCTCGATGTTCTTCCAGGTATTGCGGAAAGCCTCGTCGGGGGTGTCGTAGCCACTGCCCAGAACGGAGGTGATCGTGAGGCTGTAGTTGTGGTTGCGCAACAACGAACGGAAACTACGGCCGTCGGTGCTACGGAAATCCAGGCGATAATAAGTAGGATCGGTGTCCGTACCATATACTCCTCCGATCACCAAACAGGTGGCCAGCAGCGGATCGGTGGACGGCTCGTTCTCAACTAAGTAGATAGACTGGGCGATCTCTATGTCGGTCAGTGTCATATCCGGATACCACACGGGACCCTCTACCCGGCTGTTGAGTCCGGGCAGGGAAGCGGCCGTGACTGTCTGAGTCGTTTTGTTAAAGACGGAATCCGAAGGAATCACACGCGCCTGCTCGTAATGGTTGTACAGATACACCTCTTTCAATCGGAATTCGCTACGCACGGCAGAGGCCACCGCCACGTCAATACGTACCACCATGCGCAACAATTGGATCTCTTCATTCACGGAACTTTGTCCGGCACCGGTATTTATATACACACCGTCTGTGGTCTCCCCCCACATGGGGAAAGCGACAAACGGGTCGGTCTGCCAGCCGTTCACGGCCTGGGCTTCGACCAGTGAGATGACTTCTTCCTTTGGCGTACGGAAGGGAATATCGCCCAGTGCCTGCATAGCGGCGCGGGCATTCGCTACCAGCACTAATTTCTGCTTCACATTGTTGTATTCCGTGATCTGGATCTTAAAGGTACGCTGCGAGCCGTTGGAAGAGAGCAGTTCTTCTTCGCCAACGGATTTGTAAAGGAACAGTTCTTCGCCGGTAGCACCTTCTACCCAGAACGAAAGCAGGTCGATGGTTTCGATCTGCTGTTCGTCTATATCGGACAAGCTGCCGTAGGTACCGGCCAGCTGCTCCGGCAGACGCACAGTAAGGTACAGGAATCCATCATCCTCTTCATCGTAACAGACATTATCGTCCCGCACACAACCGGCAAACAAGATCAACAGACACGCTACCAGACACCAGAGCCAGGCTGACGGACATCGCAGGAGTTGCCCGACAGAAACCGGTAGACACGTATATCTGTTGATAAGTTGCATACTATTCTTTTTCTTTTTAACTCATTTGACACATTTCCTCTTTGTTCTTCTGCTCATTTGCTTTTATCAGACAAAAGAACATAAAAACAAAAGGATCATATATATCGTGGATGTTACGGAGACGCACGCCGTGCATCTCTACAGGTGGAGGTTTACATCCGACTGTCTGTCTTTCCAGATATTCTTTCACATGAATCATCTGATAAGGGTCATTCATGACAAAGAAATAAATCGTACATCGTAAATCTGTAAATCGTAAATCATCCGATGGCTCCTCCTTCATCGATCTGTTTCCACCCGTTGATACTGACCTCGGCATTCAGGCTGCCGTCGGCATCTGCCGTAAATTCGATCACGATATCAAAACGGTAGGTCACAGAAAAGTCGATCCGTATCCCATAGGTACGTTCCAGTTCCAGGATCAGTTCCATCAGGTCGGACTCATAGAGCACCTGTCCCTCCTCTTCTACGGGGGTCAGCACCACCACAGGCGACCGTTCGTGGTCGAGACGAAGTACAGTAAGTTCCGCTTCTATCTCTCCACGGGCATTGCCGCGGGCGGAAGATATATAATGCAGCTCCCTGCCGGGAGCGAACGAATTGTCAAAGTAATAGCAACCGTTATCATCGGTCACCGTAAGGGTATACGCGGTACCGAAAGCGTCGAGCCCGCGCAAGGTAAAACGAAGCCGGTAGGTATCCTGCCGCAAAGGCACGATCACCGGCTGATAGTCTCCGGTATCCGAAAAAACCATCGCGTCTGCTCCGACAGAAACATGTTCCAGACTGCCGTAGAGCAACGTGTGCAACGGATAGTCTACCACATGATCTGCATCGTCCAGCGCGGACAGCGCGATACAGGCTTCGGACAGGGTAGTCTCTCCCGCTACAAAGGTCTCCGGCCGGGTGGTATAATGTTCGTGCAGGTTGAACCAGCTGACCAACTGATACGCTCCGTACGGAAGCACCGTTTCCATATAATACGTACCATCCAGCACAATCTCCTCTTCACTGAGCCGGCTGACAAACAGCCCCTCTTCATCAAATACAAACACATCGGCCCGCCAGGCTTCCGACGGATCTATGCCGTCGTATCCGGAAAGGCTCAACGACGGATAAGAGAAATAGATGCGCACCCGGCTGTGGCCCGGCGGACAGTCCGAACGTCCATCGTATACACAGGAAGCTACCAGGAACATCAGTAACCATGTCCCTACGACCAACCACCCGGCGCATCTATTTCTATCCATCCCTTTTTTATGAACTAAGTTTTTCATCGGTGTGCTACCGGAACCCGCCTCCCCACGGGAAAACGGCTCCGGAGCCACTCTATAATAAATTACTCTTTATTTGCCGGCTTCATGATCTTCAAGGATCAGGTTCCAGGGAACAATATCAATTTCAACTTCTATCGTTGCCAGGTCTCCGTCCACAGGCTGGTCAGGATCTTCCGGTCCCGGATCCGGGTTACCCAAAGAGTTTACCGCAGTCACTGTGGCTTTATAATAGTTATTGCGAAGGAAGTTATATCCGTTGGCTTTACTTACATACAGATTATAATAGCAAATACCATCCGCATACTCCACAATCACATCATCTACATCTGTAGCAGGTATACCAAGTATGTTTTCTGCGTAATCAGCAGCCTCGTCCCTATCATCAAAGAATTTCAAACCGTTAGTGGCATCATCAACCGTCCAGAAATCCTCTCCCTTGGTATAAGTTACAGATTTAGGGTCACCCTGGTCGTCTGAGAATTGGGTAGGAACAAAATATCCTTTCAGAGAAATATAGGTATTAGAGCCCTGAAGAGCAAGATCTGCCGTATTCTCCGGAGCATATTTGGCATTCAGCACACTGTTGTCCGTTTCCGAAATGTCATCCACATCCAGATAGCTGCCGGTGAAGTCATAAAAATCGGTTTCATCGTAACTGCCCGGTGCGAAAATACCACCGGAATGCGCATAGCCTGCGTAATTGGGGTCTTTGATAATTCCACCATCCATATACTGCAACACATACGTCTTCTTGTTGATGATACCCAGGTCAAAAGCCAGATCTTCCAACGTACCGGAACCATCTGTACAAGTCCCTACAGTACCCAGATCGGCAACCACACTCACTTTTCCAACCATACGTTCTACCTCTATAGTAATGCTGTTACCTGTCGGAGAATCCTCATCGGAAAGCAAAGTCTTTTCCAGAACTTGTGTGCTGAACATAGAGAAACCAATACCAATCGTATCATTCAACTCACCCAATCCCAGATCATACACGGTGGTTTCATCAATAGCAGATAAGCCGTTCTGAGAAATGTTGTTACGCATAGCTATAGGAAGATTTACCCCTGCAAAGATCTTACGATTGCCGGAAGTCGTACGGATACTGCTGGAAGTATAGTTGTTGTTTCCGTTAGGAGTCAGATCAGCCACATCAAACTCCTGATAAGTTACAATCGCACCATTGTCTGCATTCAGGATGTAGAGGTAAACCTTTTTCACCTCATTTTCTGTATCCTTAGCATTTACGTCCGCCGCATACGTCTGAGGGAAAGCGAGGCGCAACTGAACGGTAGCAGCTTTACCCTCTGTTACATCCCCGCTCTTATCAGGCGTATCGTCACTCTTCGAACAGCTCCACAGGCCTACCGCCAGAGCGGCAACCATCAGCCATGCATACTTGAAAGTCTTTTTCATTTCATACTGTTTTTAATTCATACTAATTTACATCAATCTATGTATATTTTTTCGGCAAAATCTCTGGTCTATTTGCGGCGTGTGTACTTCTCGCGTCGCTGCTCGTCTTCCCGCTTGCGGCGTATCTCTTCCAGATTGTGCGTAGCCTCTTGCACACCCCGTTCCGCGGCACGCAGGAAGTATTGCTCCGCGGTATCCGTATCTTCCCGGAGCAGGTACCATACCCCCAGGTTGTTGAAAGCACGCGGATCTTCCGCCACGGGATCCAGTAAAGCGGCTGCACCCCTGAGGTCACCACGGTTCAGATAAAGAGCAGCCAGGTTGACACGGGCAGCCACTTCCGCGGGATACAACTCGCTGAGAAAACGCCACAGCTCTTCGTCGCGCTCCCCGCCCGGCAGAGCCGGCAAAGATTGTCCGGACAGAGCTCCCGGGTGATGGCCCAGGGTGAAGTCGATGCGGTATTCCACGCGACGAAGCCGGGGAAACAGGTCGCGGAGCAACTCCCGGTACGGACGGCCACCGTCTAATTTCATCAGGAGCAACTCGCGCCCCTCAAAAATGCCCACCCGGTCGATGATCTGAAGCATCTCGTAACGGTGTTCCATCCGGCTCTCCTCTACCAACCGGCGCAGGCGATCCCAGTCTTCCGCGACATACTGTACCCGGAAGAGATGCCGGGACAGATCGTAATGCCGCCTCAGATACTCTTCCACAGCAAACGCCCGTTCCCGGGCCAGTTTCTCATTGGAAATATAAGTTCCTTCGGGAGAGGCATAGCCAGTGACCGATAGTGAAGTGATCTCCGCCCCGGGATACCGGCGGATCACCTCCATCACCCGGCGTATCGAATCCAGTTCGGCGGCATTGCGACCAAAAGAGGGGTCGATCACCGTCTCGTTGACACGGAAGTCCAGGAAAGCCTCCCCGTGTTTCTGCCACAGACCGTCTGCCACCTCCACCGGTACAAAATCTACCTGGGGGGATACCGGATAGGGATCGCGCGAAGCAGGCTCTACCCGCAGATCGAAACTGTAGGTATGCAGCCGGCGGTCGCCCGCGCACTCCCGGAATTCCTCTTCCAGCAGCAGTTCTGCATCGTCCATCCACCCGCACCAGGCCACAGTGGCCCGGTAGCGGATCAGGGTATCCGTAGAGGCGGAAAGAGCCACCGATATACCCGGCCACTCGATGCCGGTACCGGGGCGACGGGTCTTCTGCCACCGCCGGTTGGCGCGGCTCCGCTCCCGCCCGGTGATCTCGATATAGGGAAAACAGACCGCTTCGTCGCCGGCAGTCAGTACCGGAGTGATCCACATAGACTGGCATTCCTGCAACGGACGGGCATAGAGATGCAGCAACAGGGAGAGTTCGACCGAGTCGCCCACCTCCCGCAACACACGATGTTCCAGACGGAAAGTACCCCGGTGGGGCTGCGCCTCCACCCACGATACGGAGGCCGTCAGAAAAGTCAGGCAGACACAGGTGTATAGGTAAATATGCTTTATCATAGGTTTATCGGATTATATAGATCAGGGAAACGGCAGCGCGGGTAGGGCCCACATAATGTTTGCGGCTACTATTGAGATGCTCTCCGCATTTCACACACTCGTACCGGTCGTAATTCATGTAAGCATATCCCACTCCCAGGCTGGCCTCCAGGTTCCAACGCGGCGACAGGTACCACTGATAGCCATAGCTGATCCCCGCTCCCAGCAACCAGCCTTCGTAGCGATGATCGCGCAACCCGGGAAAACCGATGCCTCCCACATTGTAGATCGCGTAGTGAGCATGCACCCCTAAGAAATGCTTCATAAAAGGTTCGCACAACCAGTAGCGGGCCTCGGGCTGCACCCGGAAATGCTTCCATTTCGAATTGTCGGAATAGGTAAAGGGATTGTAAGAGAAGGGAAGGTCTACACTCCAGCGCGGAGCGATCCGGAACTCCGCGCCCAGATCGAAAGAACCCGTAGCATCGTACAACAGATTGCTCTTCAACGCGAACACCGGAGCCGACGCGTCAGGACGCTGCCATGCCTGCTGTTGGGCCGCACACACCGTGGCCACCCACAAAAGACAGAATAGCTTTATTACTCGTTTGTATCTCATACATGTTGTTTTTGTTTTTCATACACTCCGCTGTTTTTCATAAACCCCGCGAAAGACAACTCCATCACGCCCCTCATGGTCCGACAGGAACACGAAGCAGACTCCGACAAAATAATCACACTATTAATTATATTATTGATCTATATATCAATAATATATTAATTGTATTTTAAAAATAAAATTAAACAATCAAATCATTCCTAAATAAAAGGGAAAAGCCGGAATCCCCGGACGTTGAGGCAAGGGCTTCCGGCGGTCTCATGAACCCGGATGGCTATGAAACTTATGGAAAGCAAAGATATTAATATATCCTGAAAGACTGATTACACAAAACCGCCTTTTTGTTACAAAAAGCCACCTAAATAGACGTATCCGGGAGGCTTTTTTCTATTTCCGGCCCTGCCGGCGTATGTCACCGGGCGGGGCACCAAACTGTGTTTTACAAAAGGTGTTGAAGTGCGCGGGCGAATAGAACCCGAACTCACCACTGATCTCTTTGAATGTCTTGCCCGAATGGGTGATCTCACGGAATATTTCTTTGGTACGCTGTTGTTTGATCCAGCGTCCGGCGGGCATACCAAATACTTTCCTGAAACGTTTTTCAAATCCGGAAAGGCTGTAGTTCGACAGTTGCGCCAGCATCGCTACGTTCTTCACCGTACGGTAGTGCCGCAGGATAGCGTCGGCAAACTCACTTTCGTCCTGTAGCAGGGGGAAGAGAAAAGCGAACAGATCTTCCCGGCTGTAGTAGGCACGAAGCAGCATAAAGGCTTCACGCAATTTGAGATTGAAGAAATGGGTGCAACGGACTCCGTCGCGCAGATATACTTCCAGCGCGTCCAGATAGTTCCAGAGTCCTCCCCGGATAGGAAGAAGGGTGAATTTACCGGCCTGTTCGGCCACACGATCGGTAATACGGTCCAGACTGAAACGTTCGCACATATTCAGCTGCATCCGGAAACGCAGAACGGTCAGATGAACGCCGCGCACGGCCAGAGCCTTTACCTGCTTTCCGGAGGGGATCAGTAACATATGCCCCTGGGGGACGGCCACTGTAGGACGGCCCTGGCAGAAAAGATGGAGGCGTCCCTCGGTTACAAAGATGATCTCGTCGTCATACGTACGGATCAGCCATTCTTCTCCTCCGGCTTTCGACCGGGATTCGATCCCGGGACGGTCTCCTTTCTGATAATTGTAGCAATCACAATGCTCACTTACATAAACTGTTTCCATGCTTTGAAGGTTACTTGAAGGTTTGTATTGGTTAAACATTCCGGGTTCACAAAACCAATTGCACGTTCCTGACCCGTTGCCCGGGGCGGAAAAGATGCATCCTTTACAAGTTTCACAGCATGTCAGAGATCAACCAACTTACCGGACTGCCCCAGCGGACAGACCGGAAAATTTTCGACCGTGCAAAGATAAAGTTTAACCTGACACGGCTGACATTTAATGAGTAAAAATTTGAGTGGCTTCCGAAAGGTAATGCCCGAACTGCAGAAAGAGAAAAGCAGCCAATGACATCTTACTACATATAAAAAGTGGTTTTATCTCTCACATCTCTCACTTTTTAAGCATATATATCATGTTATCAACCACATACAAAAGTGAGAGATAAAAATAAAGGACATTTTATCTCTCACTTCTCTCTCATCTCTCACTTTTTCGGCTAACTTATTCATTTTTTGCCAGGTAGCATATACACGACCTGACTGTGCTGCCCCCTGGATACGATAATACCTTCTGCAATGAAACGATGCAACTGACGTATCGCTGTATTTTTCAGCTTTCCTGTGAGCGCCGAATAACCGAGACGGGTGATGAAAGAATGCTCTTCCAGATAAGCCAATAGCCGCCGGCGACATTCTTCTTCGCTCACAGCGGAAGAGCGATAATTGCCCTGTCCGGTACGCGCACGCTGGAATTTCCCATTCAGTTTCTGACGGAATTTTGCCGAAGGGCGAAAATTGACGCTTTCGAACCGAAGCATAGTGGCATTGACCTGCTTCGGATCCTGTACCGGCCGGATGGGCTTCAATGTCGCGGAGAAATAGCCAAACCGACCCAGTTCGACCCGATAGCCATCGTTCAGATAATGTAGTACCTTTTCACTGAGGGCGTGCAGGGCACCTTCCAGATCAGGAACGGTAAAAGTAGAGGCTTCACAGATCTCTTTGAGGATCTTGTGCGAAGGGATAGTACCGGAAAATACAATGTAGGGATGTAACAGAGGATTTTCCTGTTCCGGATCCTGTCCCGGAACTGTTTTAAGGTCATAGATCACTGCCATAACAGGTAAGGTTTTTGAAGGTTTATATACTGGTTGTTTGTTGTTGTTCCCCTGGTAACGTACTGTTATCAGGCTGGAAAACGTTCGTTGTATCTATGAGAAGACCCGGGTCCCACGTTGAGGGACTTTAATCCCACATCGTGGGAGTTAAGTCCCTCAACGTGGGAGTTAACTCCCATAAAGAGGGAACCCATGTATCTCACCGATAAAGATACAAAATCTCTATGAAAAGAACAACAACTACCTGTGGCAAAACACCTATATACAAGCTGCTATACAACATCACAGAAATGCCAAAAAGATACATAGAGATTGTGTATCTTTGTGGTGTAACTTTAACCAGATATACTATGAATGTTTCTCTTATCCGGGAGGAAAACGGGCAGACGTTCCTCCGTACGTTGTCCATAGACAACTTAGTCAAACGTATCCGTGAAAGATCTGTTCCGCGTCTTATCTCCCAGCTCCGCGACGAGATCCTCCGGTTGTCTGCCGAAGAATCCTCTCATTACTCCCGAAAATTATCCCGCATGGTGGTATCCGGCTGTTTCCGCAAAGAGGCGGAAAAGGTGCAGATGTATACCTATCAGGGAATAGTAGGGGTCAGCATAGACGCGCCCGCGGGCGAAGCGGAGATCCGTCTCATCCGCGACAAACTGATCCTCCTGCCCCAGGCATTGGCGGTATTTGCCGGGTCAGGCGGCCGTTCCGTAAAGATCTGGATCCGTTTTTGCCGGCCCGATGGTACACTGCCCGATACGGAGCCTGCCATCCATATGTATCACGCACATGCCTGCCGGTGGGCAGCGAATTTTATCCGCGGCCAGTTGCAGGAATACCGGGTATGGGCACAGCCCGACCGGCCCGACTATGGCTACCGGCTGACACACGATCCCGGACTGTACTATCAGCCGGACGCGCTACCGATACGCATGCCACAACCTATGGATATGCCGGAGGACAGAGAGGAGATGGAGCCGGCTGCTCCCGTACGTTCTTCCCTGCAAAAGACCCTACCGGATCATACCCCCCAGGAGAGCCTGCTCGCGCTTTTCGAAGCAGCTCTTACCCGGTCTTTGCAAGAGGCACACGACTATTATACCCGGCAGGAATGGAAAGAGTAGGATCTCTCTCCGTTGCTGACCACACTGGCCCGCTACTGTTTCCGGTCGGGTATTCCGGAGGAGAATACAGTCAGGGAGATCCTCCATCATTTCTATCACAGGCTGAAGGAGGGGATCGTGCGGCAGATCGTCGGGAATGTATACCGGACCGAACGCTATTTCGGCCGGTATCCTGTCTTTCCGAAAAAGATGAGCCTGTCTTTACAGATCGACGAGTTTATGAACCGGAGGTATCTCTTTCGTTTCAATACCATGACCCATCAGGTGGAATACCACCCGCGCGCAAGGTATAAAACGGAGTTCCAACCCGTTACGGAGCGGGTACTCAACACCATATCCATGAATGCCCTGAACGAAGGGCTGGATCTTTGGGACAGGGACGTGAAACGATGGCTTCACTCGGAGCGCGTCAAGCTCTACAAACCCATGGAAGAGTATCTCTATACGCTGCCCAGGTGGGATGGCACGGAACGGATCCGCGCGCTGGCCGCCCGGATACCCTGCAGGCAGGCGCATTGGGAAGAGTGCTTTCACCGGTGGTTCCTGAGCATGGTGGGACATTGGATGTGGCCCAACCCGGAGTATGCCAACGCGATCTCTCCCCTGATGGTGGGCCCGCAGGGTTGCGGCAAGTCGACCTTCTGCCGCAACTTGTTGCCACCGTCGCTGCGATCTTATTATACCGATAGCATCGACCTGGGCAGCAAACGCGATGCGAAAACACACCTCCATCGTTTCGCACTGATCAATATGGACGAATTCGATCAGGTCAGTCCGTCGCAACAGGGATTTGTAAAAAACCTGTTGCAAAAACCCAGTGTGGATGTCAGACCGGCCTATGAGAGCACGGTGAAGGAGGTGCGACGGTATGCTTCGTTCATCGGCACCAGCAACCATACGGATCTGCTTACAGACCCATCGGGCAGCCGGAGGTTTATCTGTATCGAGGTGACCGGCAGGATCGATAATCAATCACCCATACACTACGCGCAGCTCTACGCACAAGCCATACATGAACTGAATCAGGGAGCAGTCTACTGGTTCAGCGCCAGGGAAGAGGCACAACTGATGGAGAGCAACCAGCTTTTCGAAGTGTCACCCGCTTCGGAACAATTGTTTTTCCAATATTTTTCTCCTGCCCGGGAAGGGGAACCGTACGAGAAACTGCTGGCAGTGGAGATACTGACCCGCATCCAGCAACGAAGTAAGATACGGTTTTCTCCGTCGCACATCGTACACTTTGGCCGTATACTGAAAAAGTTGAAGATACCCAACAAGAAAACCAACCGGGGTGTCTGTTACCTGGTGAAAGAGAGAGACCAGACAGAAGAACAAAAGGTCTGATGACCCCGATGGCTCTGTATGGTTGCTCTGCTTCATTTGAATTTCTTATAAGCAAGTGTTCATAATGAATTGTATATGTACGACTCCGGCTCCCTGTAGAGACGCATGGCATGCGTCCCGGCATGCCGAATGGGAATGCATACAGAATGTGTTTTTGGATTGGACATATACCGCGGAGACGCACGCCATGCGTCTCTACAGGAAATCCCCTTCTCCATACAATATCACCTCTCTACGAAAGTCGAAATCCTATATATACAATTCATTTTGAGCATCTACTTTGGTTCTTTTGTTCTTTTGTCTGAAAAATAAAAAGTCTGTCTTCCGGAGTGAGAGATAAGTGAGAGAAAACAAAAAAGTGAGAGATAAACTGTATATAACTTTTATCTCTCACTTTAATATATGATTAGTGTTCAATCTCTTATCTCCGAAAAGTGAGAGATGTGAGAGATAAAACACGTTTTTGCCTGGAAGTATGGATCAGAATTCCGCGTTGCGGGGTGTCCGTGGGAAAGGGATCATGTCACGTATGTTGGACATACCGGTCACAAACAGCAACAGCCGTTCGAAGCCCATACCAAATCCGGAATGCGGACAGGTACCAAACTTACGGGTATCCAGATACCACCACATATCCTTCATGGGGATATTCATCTCTTTGATGCGGGTCATCAGCTTGTTGTAATCCGCTTCACGTTCGGAACCACCGATGATCTCACCGATCTTGGGAAACAATACATCCATAGCACGTACTGTCTTACCGTCTTCATTCTGTTTCATGTAGAATGATTTGATCTCTTTGGGATAATCGGTCAGTATCACCGGACGTTTGAAGTGCTCTTCCACCAGGTAGCGTTCGTGTTCGGAAGCCAGATCGGATCCCCAGTAAACAGGGAATTCAAACGTATGTCCACCCGCAACCGCTTCTTCCAGAATGCGGATCCCTTCGGTATAGGTGAGACGTACAAACGTATCTTTAAGTACTCCCTGCAGGCGTTCGATCAGTCCTTTGTCGAACATGTTGTTGAGGAAAGTGATATCGTCCAGACAATGATCTAAGGCCCATTGCACACAGTACTTAATAAATTCTTCGGCCAGGTCCATGTTTTCTCCGATTTCATTGAAGGCCACTTCCGGCTCTACCATCCAGAACTCTGCCAGGTGGCGGGGTGTATTGGAATTTTCGGCACGGAAAGTAGGTCCGAACGTATAGATGGCCCCCAAAGCCGTAGCTGCCAGTTCACCTTCCAGCTGACCAGATACGGTGAGACTCGCCTGTTTGCCAAAGAAATCTTCACTGTAATCAATAGATCCGCTCTCGTCTTTCTTCAGATCGTATAGGTTGAGGGTCGTCACCTGAAACATCTGCCCGGCTCCTTCACAATCGGAAGCAGTGATAAGGGGCGTATGAACATTGAAAAATCCTCTTTCATGGAAAAACTGATGGATAGCCATGGACATGTTGTGACTGATGCGATATATGGCACCGAATGTATTGGTACGCGGACGCAGGTGGGCAATCTCCCGGAGGAATTCCAGCGAGTGGCCTTTCTTCTGCAACGGGTAAGTATTGTCGCAGGTACCCAGCACCTCTATCCCGGTTGCCTGGATCTCCGCATTCTGTCCCGCACCCGGAGACTCGGTAAGTATACCATTCACACTCAGACAGGCACCTGTGGTGATCTGTTTGAGCATCTCTTCATCAAACTTCTCCAGATCCACTACGATCTGTACATTATGTATGGTAGAACCGTCATTCAGGGCGATAAAATTCACCTGTTTGCTACCACGACGGGTACGTACCCAGCCTTTCACGTTGACGGTGGCGCCGAAATCCGTCCGGCGGAGTACGTCAACCACTTTTGTTCTACTGATCTTTTCCATTTTTTGATTCACATTTTTGTTTCCATATATGTATGGAGCCGCAAATTTACGATTTACGATTGAAATAACAGACATATTTTCTTAATCAAGCAACTAATAAAAATGAAAAATCTATTATAAAGACGTTTCATGTAAATAAAAAATAATTTCTTAACTTTGTTCCAACCTTCAGACAACACTTACATCCGATAAACCGTAAATCTATGCGCGCAACTACTTTCTCATTCGCCAGGAAATCTGTTTCTGCTTTCTTTATCCTGTGTATGGCATGTAGCAACGTACCGCTTGCGGCTCAGAAAAGCACCCTGGCACCGTTACTGAACCAACTGGACAAAGCCATACAGCAAGAGAAAGAATATGGGCTGATCAAAGAGAAGTGGATCTCGGAACTGAAGGGCTATCTGCAGGGAGATGAAATACCCGATTCTACAACATACAGGATCTACCGGAGCCTGACGGAAGAATACGAATCCTATATTTGTGATTCTGCCGCTTTATATGCCCGGAAAAGCCTGGAACATGCCCGAAAGTTTTCCGATGCTGCCCGGATCGCGGAAAGTAAATTGCTGCTGGCAGGTATCCGGGGTAAAGCGGGCATGTTCAATGAAGCGATAGATATCCTGAATTCTGTCTGCAAACAGGAACTTTCACCGGAACTGCTTATCAGATATTACAAGACCTATTGGGAAACGTATGTCTACTGGCTGGAATATCAGGAGGGGAATTATATAGAGGACCTGACCGTGAACCGATACAAGTATCAGGACTCTTTACTGAGTGTCCTGACCGAAGGCACCTATGAATACGCAGCCAGTTATGCCACTTACCTGATCGAGAAAAAAGAGTTTCACAAGGCCGGAGAGATCTTGTTTACCTATATGCATACCTGTGATCCGGGCACCAGAGATTATTCGATCCTCACTTCCCTGATCGCCTATATGTACAGGAGACAAAATGACACAGAGAAACAAAAAGAATACCTGGCACATTCTGCCCTTTCTGATATAAAAGGGGCGATCAAAGAAAATGTGGCTTTACGTTCCCTGGCTCTGCGTATGTTCGAAGAAGGAGACATCACACGTGCCAACCGGTATATCAAAAAAAGTATGGAAGATGCCAACTTCTATAACGCGCGGCTGAGAAATATACAGACCGGACGACTCCTCCCGTTGATAGATAAGGTATACGAAGCGGAACGGGAAAGGCAGCAGAGAGAATTGACGTTCCTGCTGGCAGTAGTGAGCGTGTTGTCTTTCATTCTCATTCTTACGATCTTTTTGCTATCGGACCGGATGAAAAAGCTATCCCGTGCCAAAGAAGAGATCAGCACCATCAACCGGGAGTTGAATGAATTGAATGTCAACCTGAAAAAAGCAACTTCATCAAAGAACAGTTTATCGGTAGCTTTCTGCAGATGTGTACGGACTATATCGGAAAACTGAATCATCTGAAATCTACCATACACCGTAAAGTGAAAGCCGGACAGGTAGGCGATATACTGAAGATCACCTCTTCGCCGGAAGATGCTTCGCGGGAAGCCAAAGAACTTTACAGTAATTTCGACAAAACGTTCCTGGCTATCTATCCCGATTTCGTGCAGGAAGTAAACCACCTGTTGCAGGAAGAAAAACGCTATCCTGTAAAAACGGATAAGACCCTGAATCATGAGTTAAGGGTATTCGCACTTGTCAAATTGGGTATTACCGATAGCCAGCAGATCGCTACGTTCCTGAACTATTCCCTTCGGACGGTATATAATTACCGGAGTAAGGTAAAATCAAAAGCAATCCGTCCGGAAGAAGATTTCGAAGAAAAAATAAAAAAATACAGGTATCTGACCAGGTGGGCAGTTCACACATAGGGGTACAATGAACCCTCATTTGCGCCTTGTACAGCCGCATCGTGGAGATGAGGTCAGAGTCTCGTGCGGAAGCGCGGACTATGAACTTGTCGCGGCAACGCGGCTGTACCCCTTCCTTGTTTTTTCTTTATCTTCCGTTTTTTTCCACCGAGACCTCACGATACTGTTACTTCAAACCGTTTCCCTCCGTACCGTCAAAACACTAAGGATCTGAGATATATCCATCTGTTTGTATCCAAAAAAGTTACCTCACGGTTACCCCGGATGTGGCTCTGCACAGAAAACGGATACTTTTGCCCCAAGGGTTCAGACCCGGCAAAACACCATCTAATTTAAACGAATACACACATGAAAAAAATCCCAAAATCTCAGACACCTTTCAGGTTGTTCTCTCTTCTCGCGATCTTCTTAACTATCTTTACGCTGCATACCCAGGAAAGAACCGTGACCGGAGTGGTCACAGACGCCACCGGCGAAACATTGATCGGAGCCAGCGTAGTGATAAAAGGTACGACCAACGGTACGGTCACCGACCTGGAGGGGGCATTTTCCCTCAGTCAGGTCCCGGAGAACGCGATGATCGTCGTATCCTTCATGGGATACATCACCCAGGAAATACCTTACACCGGCCAGGGCCATTTGCAGGTAGTATTAAAAGACAATACCGAACTATTGGATGAAGTAGTAGTGATCGGCTACGGCTCCCTGGACCGGAAAGAGCTTTCGAGCTCTATCGTACAGGTCAACAGGGCCGACTTCCAGCAGGGTGCGGTAGGCAATCCGATGGAACTGATCACGGGCAGAGTGGCCGGGCTGAATGCCGTGAATACCTCTCCGGCCAACCCCAACAGCGGCTCCTCCCTACAGATACGCGGAGCCACTTCCCTGTCGGCCTCCAACTCTCCGCTGATCGTGATAGACGGCATTGTAGGAGCAGACATACGCAACCTCTCCTCCCAGGATATCGAATCCATGACCGTATTGAAAGACGGTGCTTCCGCAGCGATCTACGGCACACGGGGCGCGAATGGTGTGATCCTGATCACCACACGCAAAGGCAGTGGCGCGGCAGGCACCCATAAAGTGATGTACGACGGTTGGTTCGGGATGAACATCGAAACGTTCAAGCCCCGGGTGCTGACGGCCGATGAATTCCGTCAGTACGAACGCGGTTATAATTATGGCTCCTCTACCGACTGGTCGAAAGAGATCCGGCGGGATCTGTCGTACGATACCAACCATTACATCTCTGTGGATAGTTCTACCCAGAACGGAAGCTACGGTGCCTCTTTCAATTACAAGAAAGCGACCGGACTGGATATAGCCAGCGCCCGCGAAGAGTATGGAGCCCGGTTCACCCAGGCACAACGCTTTATGAGCGGTTTCATGGAGATCAACAGTTCGCTGTTTGCCCGTAAGGTGAAAGAGGAATGGGGAGAAGACGGACAGTTTGGCAACGCCTACTACATCAACCCGACCATGCCTGTATACAACGAAGATGGCACTTTCTATCATCCGGCTTCGCCTACGGGAGCACGCAATCCGGTAGAGCAGCTGACCGATGTAACGCGTGGTGGCAATCGTGTCTACCTGCTGGGAAGCGTGGAGGCCAAGCTGAATCTTCTGAACACAAAGCATCATACCCTGAATACCGCGCTCACCTACGCGCATCAGTACAACGATCTGAGCCAGCACGAATATTCGCCTTCTACTACCGCGGAATCGGAACAGAACAACTACGCAGGACGCACCAAAGTGCAGGACGAGAAATGGTGGTACTCCCAGGTAGAATGGATCACCAATTATACCTTCCATACAGACGGACACATCCTGCGGTTTATGGGAGGCTACTCCTACAAAGAGGATCACTACGAGAGCCGGCAGATGGAAAACAGGGATTTTCCTTTCGACAGCACACTGTGGCACGACATCAGTACAGGAAGCTATCTGAACAACGGAAATGCCACTATGGGAACCAACAAAACGCTGTCCAAGCTCATCGGGGTATTCGGACGCGTAAACTACAACTGGAACGATCTGCTCATGGCATCTGCCTCACTCCGGTACGAAGGTTCTACCAAATTTGGTCCGGATGCCAAATGGGGATATTTTCCGGCTGCTTCGCTGGCATGGGAAATGGCAAATATGTCTTTCCTGACCGCTCAGCGCTCGTGGCCACAGAGCCTGAAACCACGGATCTCGTACGGGGTCACCGGACGTTCCGACTTCAATCCCTATCAATCACAGTCGACTTACAGCGCGGGGGTCACCAGTTCGGCCAATCATTCGTACCTGATCGACGGGAGCTGGGTACAAGGTTACAAACCCAGCCGGAATGCCAACCGGGATCTTGCCTGGGAGAAAGGGATTACCACCAACATAGGTGTCGATTTTGAAGTATTCGGAAGGGTAAGAGGATCGCTGGAATATTACGACCGGCGCTCCAAAGACCTGCCGTATACCTACACAGCCCCGCAGCCTCCGATGATCTATAAGGAGATCCTGGTAAACGTAGGAACTACAGTGAACACTGGATTTGAAATGACACTCAACGCGGATGTCATCGCCCACAAAGATTTCGGATGGAACACAGGCATCATCTACTCTACGGGACAGACGAAACTGAAAAATCTCTCCAATGACCTCTACGAAAAATCCTATGTCGATCTCTACGGCACCGGCACCGGCAATTCGGTCTATCTGTTCCGTGTGGACGAAGGAGGCAAAGTGGGCAATTTCTACGGCTATGAGCACGCGGGGATCGATGAAGAGGGGTATCTGCTGATCTACAACAAAGACGGGGAGGCCATCCGCAAAGGATCGGAACAGAATGAGGACAAACGCATCATCGGCAACGGCGCTCCGAAACATTTCCTTTCGTGGAGCAACTCTCTGTACTATAAGAATTTCGATCTGAGTATCTTTTTCCGGGGAGCTTTCGGCTTCGATATCATGAACAGGCAACGATACAGCATGGGTACCATTGCTTCGGGCAATGCCAATGTACTGCTTTCGGCGTATACCAAATACGGAGAGGTGACTAAGGATGCCGGAATGGTCTCTTCCTGGTACCTGGAAAACGGTAATTTCTTCAAACTGGAGAATATTTCACTCGGCTACACACTACCGATGAAGAACAAGCTGGAAAACAAGTTCATCGAACGTATCCGTGTGTACGCGGCCGCGAAAAATGTATTCGTACTCAGCGGCTATTCCGGCAACGATCCGTCGCTGGTGTCTGTAAATGGCCTGACCCCGGGAGTAGACAGTGGTGGCAACTACCCTTCCTCGGCACAGATAAGCTTCGGACTGACGATCAACTTCAAATAACGAATCACTTCAAACATGAAAGATATGAAAAAGATTAGAAATATAGTACTGGCAATCGGATGTTTCCTGGTGTCACACTCCTGTTTTGACCTTACGGAAGAAGTATTCAGCGACCTGGACTCCAACTTATACTACGAAAATGAAGGGAGTATAAAAGGAGTGATTTCCGAGATATACTATTGCAGTTTCAACAATTACAACGATAGTTTCTGGTACTTGCAGGAATTCTCTGCCGACCAGGTCAACTGGAGATCCTGGAACAACGGGCTGTGGGGCTACAGCGAAGGAAAGCGTTTGATGATCTCTACGCAGAACTGGACCTCGGAGGCTTCCCTGATCAAAGAGGCCTGGGAAAAGGCGTGGGAAGCGATCGGGCTGTGTAACAGCGCGCTGGATGATTTCGAGAAACTGGACCCGGAGAAACTGAATATAACCCCGGAGAAACTGGAAGAATATAAAGCGGAAGTAAGAACCTTGCGCGCCTGGGACTACTACAGAGTATATGAGGTGTGGGGAGGAGCACTGCCGCTGTCTACTTCCATAACGGCAGAACTTCCCTTCTCGGCAGATCCGGACTTTGACAAAGGATGCAAGGTGATCTACGATTTCCTGATCCGGGAACTGGATGAGTCTCTGAGTGCGCTGCCTGTTAAGTCTGTCAACCGGATGAACCAGGCCATGAACCGGATGCTCAAAGCACGTCTACTGATCAACTCAGAGGTCTTCACCCAAGAACCACGTTTTACCGAGTGCAGGGAACTGTGCCAGGAGATCCTGGATGGAACCTACGGAGACTATGCTGTGGCTGCCGACTACCGGGATGTGGTAGGTCCGGAGAACCATACCTGCGAAGAGGTGATCATGGCTTTCGCGTGTGACGACAGCCACATGAACGCGAGCAACCTGAGAAACATGCCTTTCCTGCCCTATAACTCAACCTTTTTTCTGTATACTACACCTTTCGATGTAGATGGCGACGGCTGGAACTCGGTATGTCTTTCCCCTTCTTACGACAATTCGGCCTCTATCTACGACGGCGGAACCCCCCGATGTTTTCTGGACCCTCCCTACAACGACAAATTAGGGGCTGTATACGAACGCTTTCACGACAAAGATATCCGCAAAAGCAATTTTGTGTTTGATTTTACGACAAATACCTGGAGCGGATGGTTCCTGCGCGGAGAGATCAGAGCCAATTACGGTACGGGTGAGCCGCTGGTAGATACCGTAGAGCGCGACGGAGAGCCACTGATCCTGACAGACCAGGTGGGTCCGTTTGCCGTACAGGGACAAGGAACCTCCAGGGAACTGGAAGATGTGATGTCTCCCAGGTGGGGCGAATCGGTATCGGGAGTCAGGCTGATCAAATATCCCATCCTTCCTTCTGCCAGCGGTATGGACTTCCGCGAACCGGATGAGGTGGAGTTCCGCATTACAGAAGCTGTTTTTATGCTTGCCGAATGTAAAATGAGAGCAGGCGATGCCGACGGAGCGAAAGAGCTGGTGAACAGTGTGCGTCAGCGGTATTTCCTGCCGGAAGACTGGGCTACGGTGAAAGATGATCCGGGACGGATACATACTGCGTTCGATATGGACTGGTTGCTGGACCAGTGGGGACAGGAATTCCTGTGCGAAGGCTACAGACGCCGTACCGACCTGCGTCGCTTCGACAAGTTTACACAGGGGCAATGGTGGTTCTTCGGAAGGGCTACGGACGACGGATTCACCTATCCGGCCCGGCGCGACCGGAAATACGAATGGTTCCCCCTCCCGGAAATCGCACTGAGTTCGAACCCAAACCTGACGCAGAATCCGGATTATTGAAAACGCGGCAGATGCGTAATGATTTACCCCATTATAGCTTGTTCCTGCCTGTGAGATCACAGGATCGGGAACAAGCTATATGTGTGTAAGAAAATAAAGTAAGGGAGTAAACAGCCAGGCCATTTGTTGCATCACTTTTTACAAAACCTGTATGACCGGAAATTCCGTCGTTTGATCGGCAAGAATAAATAAAAAGAATCTCATTTTTCATGTTACCTTCTGCAAAAATCCTGCCTGATCTTATAAAATTATATACTTTTCCTTACTTTAAAGTTTACTTTTCACATCCCTTAACCCATAAACAAACTTTTAATAGTTAAATAATTAAGACATAATTTGAACAGAAGATCAGTTACTCTTATAAATACTTTCATAAACAAAACCTTATACAGACGGTTACCTTTGTTCGAAACTTGTTTTTGAGTTTTATTATCTTAATATTAACTTATTTAAATCAACACAAGTATGAAGAACAAAACGAACAAAAAATTCTACTTCCTGCTGCTTGCCCTTTTCACCTCCTTCAGTTTATCTGCTCAGTTTGATGTCAGACCTGTTACCGAGAAGAAAGCTGCAACGAATCCGCTGGACGATGCCGCATTGACTTACATTTTTGATAAGAATGCTTTGCCTGAGATCCGACTGGATATCACGGAAGATCAGTGGAATGAATTGTTGCTGGCCTATGATCAGGACCCTAATACGAACTACTATATCAAGGGAGATTTTACTTTTACCAAGAACAGTGTAGTGACTTCTATTCCGGAAGTGGGAATCCGCCTGAGAGGAAATACCAGCCGCCGGCGACCGGAAGGTTCTACAGGCGAATTACATAATCCTCAAAATCCCGAATGGCACCACGCCAGCTTTACCATAAACTTCACCAAATACAACGATGATACTACGTTTATGGATGAAGAAAAGCTGATCCTGAAATGGGCCAAAGACGACTCGACGTATGTGTGCGAGACATACAGCTACGACCTGTACAAACAATACGAACTGTATGTAACGCCTTTCACCAGCTATACGCGTCTGACGATCAACATCATCGGAGATCCGAAACCGGCCTATTACGGGGTGTATGAACTGATCGAACAGGTAGATGATATTTTCCTGTCTAAACGGACAGAGGTGTTCGGAGATGCGAAAGGATATCTGTGGAAAAACAATTACGGTGGTACATTGGCCGATCCGGATACTACGCTTATGGGTGTAAGTACGGACGATCACGAATATATTTATGATCTGCAAACCCACAAGAAACAGGTGGAAACTGCCAGAGCTCAGCTATCTCAGTTCATTACCGACTTCAACACGAAGCAGGGTACTGAATTCCAGACCTGGCTGGAAGAGACACTGGATGTAGAACTCCTGCTGAAAACGTATGCTGTGAATGTGATGGTAGGTAACTGGGACGACTACTGGGTGAATAAGAACAACTATTATATCTATTTCAACAAAAACGATGGGAAGTTCTTCTTCATTCCCTGGGATCTGGACAATACACTGGGAACTTCTTCTATCCTGGACGACTCGGGACGTCAGGATGTATTGAACTGGGGTAACGCTGAGCATCCGCTCATCCAGAAGATCATCTCTTTCCCGGCATACCAGACGATCTATCTGAATGCTTTGTATGAACTGGCCGATCCGGATAAAGACCTGTTCTACTACGAAAAGAGTATTGCCCGCATCCAGAAATGGCAGGATCTGATCCGTGATTATGTAGACAATGATACCAACGAAGATACCAAGCTGGGCGATGCTCCGGCATGGTGGGGCAATCAACCTGAATACCGGTTGCTGACTACACCTAATAATTACTTCCAGGTGAAAGTACAGAGTCTTCCTCCAAGACCTTGAGCAGACCGGGATAATTATCTATAGAAATAAGGGGCTGACCGTCTGTCAGCTCCTTATTCTTTGTTATCCCTGTGTGTTATCGGGAAGGAACGTATCCATAGCACGTAGAAGTGTATACCTGCGGCACTCTTTTACGGGTACAGTTCAAAAGTAAGGGCATAGCCATTAACGAAGCGACTGAGGGTATGTCTAATACATCCACAGTCACCCCGGAGTGGATTGAATATAGAAATACCTGTTTATCCCTTTTCTTTTAAACTGTAAATAAATACAAATAAGCCGTAAGTAAACACGGGTAAACCGCAAATAAACACCAAGGGCTGTCCGGTTCTCACCAGACAGCCCTGTATGATAGAGTTTCCGCTCTTTCTTATTCGAAAGATCCCATCCGCAGGAAATTTACTTCCTGTTCGGTCAGGTAGCGCCAGTCGCCCCGGCGCAATCCTTTCTTGGTGAGTCCGGCGAAGAAGACGCGGTCCAGTCTGATCACTTTGTATCCCAGTGATTCGAAGATACGACGCACGATACGGTTTTTTCCGGAGTGGATCTCGATACCTACCTGGTTACGTTTGACATCATCTACATAACTGATCTCATCGGCACGGATCACACCGTCTTCCAACTCGATCCCTTCGGCGATCTTATCCATATCGGCTTTGGTGATGTTCTTATCTGCCTGTACGTGATAGATCTTTTTCTTGAGGTATTGCGGGTGTGTGAGCTTAGACGCCAGATCCCCGTCGTTGGTGAGCAGCAATACACCGGTTGTATTGCGGTCGAGACGACCTACGGGATAGATGCGTTCGGTGCAGGCACCCTTTACAAGATCCATCACTGTATAGCGGTCCTGCGGATCGTCGGAAGTCGTCACACAATTCTTGGGTTTGTTGAGCAACACGTAGATTTTACGTTCCAGGCTCACCGGTGCATCGCGGAATTTCACTTCATCTCCGCATTTGATCTTGGTACCCAATTCGGTTACTACTTCTCCGTTCACCGATACCGCTCCGGCAGTGATAAACTCATCTGCTTCGCGACGGGAGCATACTCCCGCGTTGGCGAGGTACTTGTTGAGACGGATCGGTTCGTTGGGATCTACAAATTGTTCTTTGTATTCGATCTGTTTCTTTACACTGTATTTCGCATTCGGATCGTAACCGCCTGTGCGTCTGACCGGACGGGAAAATCCCTGTGAGCGGCCATCGCCTCCTCCCGGAGTGAAGCGCGGACGTCTGGGGCGGTCATCTCCTCCCGGGCGGTTGTATCCGGAGTTGCCATAGCTGTTGCCATAGCCGGAGTTCCCGTAATTGTTGGTACGGGGCTTCCAGCCTCCTCCCTGATTGTTGCCATAGCTGTTGGAGCGATATCCACCGGAGCGTTGCTGATCTCCTCCTTCGCGGTTGATACGCGGACGATAGGGCTGATCTCCTCCTTCGCGGTTCGGGTGGGGCCGGTTGTAGCCACCCCCTTCGCGGCTCTGATACGGACGATCGCTACTGTCCCGGTTCTGGTACGGACGGTCTCCCCCTTCCCGGTTCTGATACGGGCGATTGTATCCCCCTCCCTGCGGACGGTTGTAGCCTCCGCCACCCTGGCGGTTGTAGCCTCCTGACGACTGACGATCGCGGTCGTAACCGCCACTCTGCCGGTCGTTGCCGTATCTGTTGTAAGACGGGCGGGAAGGGCGATCGCCGTACGGGCGGTTCCCATCGCGGTTGTAATTGTTTTCTCTGTTGTAAGACGGGCGGTTGTACCCACCTTCCCTGTTGTAGTTGCTGTTACCTTCACGGCTGGCGTTCTCTTCCTGAGAGTCTTCGCGCCAAGTTTCATTTTCTGTACTCATCTTTTATTCGAATAAAATTTAATTTATGGGCCTCACGGCCGGTTTTTCACTTGATATAATTTACCTGAAAGGCTCAAACCCCTGTATAGGTATGAGGGGTGAGGGCTCTCAATTCATTCTTTACCTCTTCGTTCACATTCAATTCTTCGACAAACGCCCGGATAGAGGCCTCTGTAATGGCCTCGTTGGTACGGGTCAATGCTTTCAATACTTCATAGGGTTTGGGATATCCTTCTCTGCGAAGGATCGTCTGTATGGCTTCCGCCACCACACTCCAGCAATCGTCCAGATCGGCAGCGATGGCAGTTTCGTTGAGCAATAATTTACCTAATCCTTTGAGTGTACTCTGCATGGCGATCACCGCATGGGTAAAAGGTACGCCCACATTGCGGAGTACTGTAGAGTCCGTGAGGTCCCGTTGCAGTCGGGAGACCGGCAATTTGGAAGCCAGGTGCTCCAGGATGGCATTGGTCATCCCCAGGTTGCCTTCGGCATTCTCAAAGTCGATCGGGTTGACCTTGTGCGGCATCGCGCTTGAACCCACTTCTCCTGCCTTGATCTTCTGTTTGAAATACTCCATGGAAATATATTGCCAGAAGTCGCGGTTCATATCGATCAGGATGGTATGGATACGTTTCATCGCGTCAAACACAGCTGCCAGGTGATCGTAGTTGGATATCTGAGTGGTATACGCTTCGCGTTCCAGCCCCAGCTTTTCCTCCACAAAACGATCGCCGAATGTTTTCCAGTCGTACTGCGGATAGGCTACCTGATGCGCGTTGTAATTGCCTGTGGCTCCACCGAATTTTGCGGTCAGCGGACAGGCTTTCAATACACGGAGTTGCTCCTGCAACCGATACACAAATACCTGTACCTCTTTTCCCAGACGTGTGGGAGAAGCGGGTTGTCCGTGCGTACGGGCCAGCATGGGGATATCCGCCCACTCCGAGGCACATTGGCTGAGCCGGCAGATGAGCTCTTCCAGCAACGGAACATATACGGTCTGCAACGCCTCCTTTACCGAAAGGGGTACAGAGGTATTGTTGATGTCCTGGGAAGTCAGCCCGAAATGGATAAACTCTTTATAGGCCTCTAATCCTCCGATCTTGTCGAACTCCTCTTTCAGGAAATACTCTACGGCTTTCACGTCATGATTGGTCACGCTCTCTATCTCTTTCACACGCTCGGCATCGGCTTCGTTGAATTCCCGGTAGATGGTGCGCAACTGCTCAAACAACGCGGGATCTATGCCCTGCAATTGCGGCAGGGGCAGTTCGCACAGGGCAATGAAGTATTCTACCTCTACCCGTACCCGGTATCTGATGAGAGCATATTCCGAGAAGTAGGCCGTAAGCTGTTCGGTCTTGTTCCTGTAACGGCCATCTACAGGAGAAATAGCCGTGAGAGCATCCAATTTCATGCGTTCGTTCGTTGAGTTACATTCTAAGTGCAAAATTAGTCTTTTTTCCCGGTTATCTCCCATGAAAAGACAGAAAAAAAGATAAAAAGAGAGAGGGATCGGCTCCCGGAAAGCCTTTCCTACCAAAAAGGGTTCTCCCGGAACGAGAGAACCCTTCTGAATAGGCTCAAACCCGGTTATTCCAGGTAGATGATCACCTCTGCTATGGTAAGCTCATCAATACCTACCTGATAGCTCAGTCGCAACGGCAGATCTTCGACGGTGAGGAAAGTACCTGCCGGCAGATAGAGCCGGAGTGAATTGAAATCATTGGTATTCAGTTCAGAACCGAACTGCTGATCGTCCGGTACGATATACTGCTCTTCGGTGATGTTAACCGGATCTACCGTATACAGGATCTGACCCGGCACATAGGTTACATGGTACTCATATACCGGAACGGCATTTTCTCCTTCGTCCCAACCGCTTTCTGCAATAATGAGTGTACCGTCGTTCTGCAATTGTCCCGTACCCTGGTCAACATACTGCTGTATGGTTACATATCCGGTGTCGGTGATGTAGAAATTTCCTGAATTCAGCTGCAGGAAAGTAGCGTTCAGTGTTCCGGCTACATACAACTGCCCGGTATTGGAGAAATAGAGGAAATCATTGGTGAAATCGGCCTGTCCACCCTCTAAAATATAGAGACTGGAATTACCGTTGATCACCAGCGAAGAATTGGCCGAAGAATTGATGCGTCCCAGTCCAAGAACTACCACATCAATGCCGTTTTCCAGGTTCCAGTTCTGTACATCCCAGGTACCTGCCACATACAAGACGATCTTTTCACCGCTGTTGCCGTAATGAGGAAGATTGCCGCTGTAGTTGCCTAAAATGATATATTCCTTTCCGGGTTCCAGGCTGGTTACCGTAGACACATCAATCGCATCATCCGGAACTTCCAGATACTCAATAGGAAGATCTACCAAAGCGCGGGTAGTTACTGTAGTTTCATCGGTCTGCGGACCGCCTACGAATTCAGACTCTTCCTGACAGGAAGACATTGATACTGCTATTGCCAGTACAGGCAAAGCCAACCATTTACATAGATTTGTTTTCATACTAACCTAACTATTAATAAAACTATAATTAAAAAAAACGTGACTCACAAGTCATTTCTACAAAGGGTTGGCGGTATTCAATCAGGTGCTGGCGCATCTAAGGTGCAAATTAAATAAAAAATAATAAATTTAACCGACATAATTATAACTTTATTTTGAAAAACATGCAATTTCACTTCTCAGATGGTGTGACAGCAGCCAGAGTCTCTCTTCAGACGGCTTTCCTGCTTCTTTTATCCCACAAAAGGTTCCCTTCATTTACATACGGTCCTTTTCTTCCGCCGGTTGAAAAATACCCCCGGCTGCACAACAGGGTATTTATCCCCGCAGGAACACAGACAACTTGTATATAAAACGGATAGTTGCACGTACAGAACGCTCCGGTTTTAATTCTTATCCGATTAACTATATCAGGAAAGATCAGAAAAAACAAACGAGCCCCCCTGATCTCTCTGGTTGCCTCGTCCGGAAGTTAGAGGATAGGAAATAAACTACTGGGATCTGGTATCTGACGGATGTACGATGTATCTCTTTATCAGATGATCAGACAGAAGAACAAAAGAACAGATAAGAAACTCACAGGAAACATGCTCCTTTGGGGTGTAGATATACTGTAGAGACGCACGGCGTGCGTCTCCGCGCTGCAAGTCCAATCCGGGAAGGCGCATCTCCGCGATACAGACCCAACCCGGGAAGGCGTGTCTCCGCGATACAGATCCAACAAAAAATGGTATATGTATTCCCATGCGGCATGCCGAGACGCACGCCGTGCGTCTCTACAAGGTATATATACAATGTAGGTATAAGTTTCTGCTTATCCCACGAATGGTGATGCCTGAAAGAAGTATGGGTACATTTTTCTTTGTTATTGCCCAAGCGTCACCTCCGCGATCCAGGCCCAGAGGTTGAATATCAGTTTTTCGGCATTGTTTGCAGTATCTATACCGGTACTGCTATCCAACCATTCCGTATCCTGACCGGCATTACCGCCTTTATCGCTGTAATAGAGGTCTATATCACCGCTGTAGATGATGTGCCGATCCAGGTCTACCCCAAGCACAACACCCCCTGTAGTGCCTCCGGTAAGGATGGGAGTAATGTTGTTGGCGCGCGCGTCTTCCAGGGGGATCTCACCGTGGGTGGTATCGTAACAACGGAATTGCAGGGAAGGGCTGACTACACCAAAAGGACCGTCTACTATATGTGCGGGAGCATCCGGATGCAACACATAAGGCGCGACATCCGCTTTCTGCTGAAAAGGGACTCCCAGGGCAGCCATGGTAGCCTTGTTCGTACTGCTGTTGTCGTATTGTACGATCAATACCCGGTTGGGGGTTTCGTCTATCCAGTGGATCACATGATCCGGAGTGGGATTGCCCGCATAGGTAAGATACACCACATCAAACGCACTGATCAGCAGATCGGGGATCTCATATACAGCCATTCCTCCGAATTCAAATCCGTCGAACCGGAAAGGAGTATCCGGACCGAAATTACTTGTGTTCCTCAACTTGCGTACCATGGCTGCCGGACGATCCGGGGCCACTGAACCGGGAAATATGGCGTTTCCGAATCTGCCGATCTCCAGCAAAGAGCCATAGATAAGGATCTGCCGGTTGCTGCGTGAGATGAGTCCCTGATGGATATCACAAGTCAGCGAAAGCCTGTCGGCACGGATACGCAGCGTCCGGGTAAGTCGTTTTCCGGTGGTATTTTCCTGCAAGGTAGTGAAGGTAAGGCGGGTGCCATCGTCGTTGATGGTCAATTGGAACCACCCTTCGTCGTCCACGATTGCCGCTCCTCCGGGATACAGGGTTCCGGCAGTTTCATTCCCGGCATCATCCAGCCAGCAGACGTGATACGTATCCAGACTGGTATCTACTTCCAGGAACTTCTTATCGCCTGCTATCGCATCCAGCATCAACTCCCGGGCAGAGACAGCCAGGTGATTGACTCCATCGAAACTCATATTCACACTGTTCTCATTCCATTCTTTGATCTCTGCCTGCATCTGGGAAGAGGTATTGCGGGAGGCATCCTCGGGATTTTCCCATCCGCGCCCCACTACCTTCTGAATGGTAAAGACATATTTGTGATTACGAAGCACCTGCCCGAAGAGTTCGGGTTTTCCTTCCGGCACAAAATCCATCCGGTAATAACTGGGCGACGTATCTCCTTTGTATATCCCCCCGATCACCACGCACGTAGCTTCCCGTACCTGCCGGTCCTTTTCCGCGACAACGGCCGACTCGGGAAGATAGACAGGGACATTCTCTTCATTCACCAGCTCTATGGCTTCCGTATGGATGTTCGCAACGGAACCACCGGGAATGGTAGGGGTTGTAACGGCTTCTTCTCCGGGCTCATCCGGAAGGATACGGATCTTCTGGTGGGCACGAAAGATCTGTACCGACAGTAGTTCAAAATCACCAGGTACTCCGTTATACACATCTACCCGGGCTACCGAACGGGTGAGTTTCAGGGAAACCTCCTGATGAATGGTGATGCCGGAAGGAAAAAGCAATTCGGCCGACATGGGCAGTATGCCTTCCATGCCTATGGACACTTCCGGATAGTCACGGGTGATCCCGGCTTTTACCTCCGCTTCGGTCGCGTTTACAGGTATAGCGGAAACATCCCGCGCGGCATTGGCAAGTACCAGCAATTTCAACGGCGCATCGGTGGCTACCAGCCGGGCATTGAAATAGTATACATGCTCCGCGCCCGAAGACAAGGATTGCCCTTCTACCTGATAGCGATACAGATAGGTATCACCGGACTTTTCGAGTACCCATACGGTGATGTCCTCTACGACTCTTTCCCGGGGAAGCGCGTTGCGGGTCTGTCCGGGCAAAGCTGTCGAAGGCACCTCTACATGCATGAACAAGGTTACCTCTTCGCCCGGCTTTACTCCCGGATCTGCATACTCCGTATCCTGACAAGCCGAGATACTACATAGCAGCAGTGAAAGAAAATATATTATTTTTCCGAACTTCATCGTGTCTTTGGTTTGATTACATACCCCCTATGGGCAGACATTCGTGTGTATGATCTCAGCGGCGGATCAGGCCTGCACACCCGGCAAACGCCTCCTTTGTCAGAGTCTGCTGATCATGTCTCTCTGTTCTTTGAAGAATTTATAGCGTTGTACTTCGGCACTTTGTGTGATGAGGGTAGAGAACTTACGCAAAGACTGGATCCACCCTTTCAGGTTGTCAAACACCCGCTGGTCGTGTGAGAGGATCGAATTCAGATTATATACCTTGATGAGGCTCATTTTCTCTTCCCCGGATTGCACGTAGGCACAGGAGGTTTCGAAATTGATGTGGCATACATACATCTGCAGTTCGTTGCCGTTGGGAAACGCTCCGGTCTTGGCCAGCGCTTCTACTTCGTTGAGGATCTGCAGCATCTCATTTTTAAGATGCCATATGTTCTCTTCGGAGATCATCTGTACGTCCCGGAAATACCGGATGTCGTTAACCAAAGAGAAGAACGCGCGGTTGTCCCAAATATAGACGCTCCGGTCGAATTCACGGCTTACCTCCACCAGGTATTGCTGCCTGAGGCGCAGCTCCTGCGTGAGTTCCACATCTTCGTAACTGAATATCGTATGCTCGCCTACCAGCGCGTCTTGCTGATAGAGCCATTTGAACAGGTGAAACCGGGAGAGTGCCGGATAATTGAACTGTATACCCAATACAATGCGGTTGGAGGCATCCCACAGTTCATTGGGCCGCTTGCGCGAGAGCACCTGAAAGGCAGTGCCATACTGGTCTAACGTATCGGAATAGATCTCCAGATGGGGTTTGCCCTGCATGTATTTCATATCCAGCAACGCTTCTCCGGCCGACTTCACTCCTGTGAGCTGGTCCAGTGAGATGCCGATCTTCCGGGAGATGGTAATCGCTTCGGCCAGCGTAAAAGGTACTTCGCCCCGGTATCTCCGGTATACCGCCTCTTTGCCCAGCGGAAGTATATCCATCAGATAATTCGCTACAGTGGTTCCTTTGGGAAGCCTGCTACGGATCAGTTGTATCAATTCTTTGTTTAATGTATCTGGTGTCAACATACCTTTTTCATTCTATAAAACTATACCTTACAGGCTTTTCCCGGTGACAGCTTTTTCACGGGAGCATCCGGAAAAACAAACTTCCGCCCGATTATAACAACTGGAACAGGCAATCTGTTTGGTTGCCTCCCGGCAGCTGTTCTTCCGGGTCACAGATCCGGCTGTACGGGCACGGAATCCCAGGGATCGACCCCCACTTCCACGCCGTGAGATCCGAAAGAGAAATAAACAGGGATCGTTATTTCATGGATCCCTTCCACACGGATCTGGTTGGTTTCCATAAAGCTCTGCAAACTTAATGTATAGAAGATCTCCTCTTTTTTCTGTCTGATATGTATTTCAATGGGATTTTCATCCGGGAACCGCAACAGGCTGAAATATCCGGAAAGAATCTCCTCTCCGTCCTTTTCCAATACAGGCCATACCACACCCGGCTCTCCTGAAAGATCCATAGAGAAATCGTATCGGGTGGAAAGCCCGGTGATCTCTACCTGCGGCATCTCCTCCTCCCGGGGAAAAAGATGTTCCCAACCTCTGATATGGATCTCCATATCGATATGGGCGGAAGCAAAAGTGACAGTTTCGGTCACAGTCCCTTTTGCATCCACCCGGAAAGATACGCGTCCATAATAGAGAGGATCCATCGTTGTGATCTCTTTCCCGTCTTCGCCGTGTACCAGCAGATAATCGGTCAGTTCCTGTATTTCTTTGGAATGAAATTCTTCTCCGGCCCTCCAGACATTTCCCCAACAAACCGCGTGATACGCTCCCTGCGGAAGTTGCACCTGTATCCCCTGACGGGTATTCAGTTCATTCTTACCGACCTCGTACCTGCGGATACTACCGTAAGAGTCGTCCATGATATAAACAGTGACCCGTTCTACCTTACTCGGAAAAATATCCTCCTCTCCGTCTCCGTAATAGAGAAAAGAAAGATCTACATTCCAGGACAACGGACACTGGCTCAGGTCTTCTCTGATACATGCCGTCAGCAGAACAAAAAGTGTGAAACATACAAGGATTATTTTGTTGATCTTTGACATAAGAATATGTACGATGTACGGATGTACGATGAACAGAGCATACTATCTGATCAACAGCTAAAGATCCGGATAGATGAAATTCCTTCTGATGAGTAGTTCTATGTACTTACGGACAGTCCTGTATACCCATCATTTGTCTGATCTTCACTTCCGATCTCTATCTGCCTTGTATGCTCCCCCCGTACATCGTAAACCTGTACCTCGTAAATCAAATAATGGGTTTTACTTCTACTTCTACCCAGTCGAGAACCTCTACGGTTACCCAGATAGAGACCATGTCCGGTTCCGGAATAATTTCCAGGTGAGAGTCGTCGAAAGCCAGTGTCTTCATACGGTATACCTTCCCCGGTTCCAGCGTAGAGAGCTCATCGCCGTTCATATCCCGGAACCCTTTTACGGTCAGGTACTGATCGGCCTGATCTTTACCGTTGTGATCTACCACATCCGTAAACTTCACGATGAGATGTGCTACCTGAGGCGCCTGGCCAAAGACCTGATAGGCCCAGGTGCTGCCTGTAGCAGGTTTCATACTTGCTTTTTCCCGGTTACGGTCACAGCCTCTCCTACCTCATCAAACATCGTAGAGTAGTTGGTATAAGCAAACTCATTTCCACCGATCTGATACGCATCGGTATCCGAACCGTTGTTCACCAGATGGGCCTGAGCAAAATCTGACAGTCCCAGATCGGCTACGGAATAGAAGTTGTTGATGAAAATACCATCCAGGGTAAAAGAGGTCAGGTTGCCGGTATAGGCCAGTTCGTCCAGTTCGATGCGGGCATTGACCGGAGACACCCTCACATGTGCGTAGTGCTCTGTTTCTAGGCTTTCATTCTGACGGGTATCTACGTTGCCGCTGCCATACAACAAGGCTGCCAATCCCTGGGCTTGCGAGCCATACGAGGGATAGTTCACCTGTTCGATACGCAGCAGGGTTGCTTCAATTTCCGAAAGCGGAGTACCTTTGGCAGTGGGGAACGCCGCATATGCTCCCGTCTGGTCCGCGGAGTCGTGGTTACCCACTACATACACCACCTTCACATCCAAAGGAATGCCTTTGAATTCTTTACCGCCATCCCGGGTGATCTCTTCTATGGTAGCATCTGATCCGGCTCCTCCTACGGTACGTACCGCATAGACTTTCGGATCGGCTTCCCCACCTACGAAATAGATCAGGGCAGAGGAAAGAGCCGCTTTTGTACCTCCGGAATTGTGTTCTACCGAGCGCGTCCGGGACACACTTCCCGCTTCAAAACGCAGGAATACACTCTTCGTTTCCTGCTCTTCACCCGGATTCACGGGTGTATCGTCGTTTTTGTCGCATGCTACAAAAAACAGGGAGCTCAGCATCCCAAACAATAACATTCTAATTTTCATTCTGTTAAATTTATGTGTAACTAAAATATACTGAGTTGTCGCATTTGCGTTCCTACGCGTCGTGATCCGGAGATCACGCGTGTTGTATCCGGAAGAGTATGGGTACTTACACCGCATATTCTTCTTATTTGAATAACCAATAAATTCTAAGGGTAATTTTATATGGATGCTCTGACAAAAAAAGCTCCGGGATCTTTTTTTAAATTCGCATTCGATAAAGTTCAGGTTTGTTGTTATAGTCTTTGTTCTGTATATATCATTTTTCTTTACTCAGGTAAATGGATTACTCTACTTACTTGTCTCTACACCGCCAGTGTCGACAAACCCGCCGGTTTTATTTAGTCCGGCAAAGATAAAGCAGAGAGTGGATATATTTGTTCCTGTAACAGAAAATCAGCATTCCATTTATTTTCTAATAACGAAACAAGAATGCAAAGGAAGGTATATGTATTCAGAACTTATTCAGAATGGCCTGTCTGATGGATATCTTTCAGAAACTGATACCCTTCTTTGTTTCTCCTGTAGAAAATAAAACGGGACGGGATGTATCACAAACAGGGGTGATCCCAAAGCATCATACAACCCAAAAAGATAAGATGGGAAACGGTGCCATACGTAGTACTGACTGGTAGGGGAGCTACAGAGAGGAGAATGCCTGCCGCAGTCCCGGAACAGGGGAACAGGAAGAGAGGGAATAATCAGTTATACACAGGTTCGGCTCAGGAAGTACACCCGGGAACAGGCTTCGGAAAAATAAGTACTTATCAGGGGCCTGTACAGATCCCGCGGAAAACGCGGCCAGGCTCCTGATAGGTGGAGTGACCCTACTTCCGGTCCGCGCCTGGCCTTCCGGTATACCCGGCAGGGCGAAAGGGATAAACGGTGTTGTATGCCCTCTTATCCGATGTACTACCCTGGAGGAACCGCTGGTTGCCTTCCGGCACAGAAGAGGGTCCGATACTCAGATGACTTTATGGGTAATGACACCTTTTATCAGGAACAGACGCTGGATCTGGTCCCGGTCTATCAACGATTCGTCAAATTCCTCTAAGTTTCTGGGCACTAATCGCAGTTTGGAGGGATCTTCCGGACAGGTACGTACATATTTCACGGTGCGATACTCTTTCGTAACAATCACATAGGCTTCTCTGGGCAATAAAGAATCGATAGAGATCTCTTTCAGAGCAACGGTTGCACCATCATTGATATCGGGGATCATGGAACGGCCAAATACAGGTACGGCACAGTCGCAATTGTAAAAAGCGGGTATATGCATGTAATACGTAGGGTCTACATCGCAATCATGGGCAATCTGATCAAAATTTTTAATGATATCTACATCGTAATAGGGCAGATCTTTCTCCACAACTTCTCCGTTGTATTCGTTACGTAACATCTCTCCTTCACCGGTTTCGAGCCATTTGGGATTGATCTGAGGAAAACGCTTAGAAATTAATTCTACATTAACCGGGCGAATGACAGCACGGTTCTTGGAAACAAATCCATTGCTGAGACCACAGGCTGTTTCAAACTGACGTACGGATATACGCAGGTATTGCTTGATAAAATAAAGAAGTCTCTCTTTAACGGTTTTTATCTTTTCGGGCTGCTCCATGATATGAATAACATTTTTGTCTACACTTGGTTCTATATTTATAGAAAATATTTCTATATTTGCAGTATAAAGTTAAGACAATCCGCAAGGATAAGCAAATAAATCGGGACAAAAAATCAACACAATAAGCAATTGTAACAGGTTTCAGGATAATTGTCCGAAAAGAAACCAGAGAAGATAAAAGCGGAACCAGGAAAAAGAAACTTACAAAAATAGAAACACTATGAATACAGACACTTTATCCTCACTGAAATGCAATCTGCCTCCCGGATATGAAAAACGAATTGCCAGAGAGATCGGCTGCTCGGTCGGCACAGTACATAATATAATGAATGGCAAACATTGCAGCCGTTCGGGCTATAAAGAAAAGGTCATAGCAGTGGCCCTGAGACTGGCTGAAGAGAACCGACAGGCATGGCTACAGAACGAAAAAGCGATGGGAAGTTTTAAGTGATAAGTTTTGAGTTGTAAGTTATGAGTTATAAGTTCCGGGATGTTGTGTAGGATCTGTAACACAACATGCAGAACCACTTACCACTTAGAACTTAAAATTTATAACTTCTATTCCGTTGTCCTGTAGAGATACGGTATACTATTTATTTGTGAACATATCCCCATCACATCCATCTCTCCTATTCTGTCTGCAGAGAAAGGGATGACCTGTAGAGACGCACGGCGTGCGTCTCCGCGGTGCAGGTCCCATGAAGTGCGTGTGACTCCCCGATGCAGACACAATAAATCGTATACGTCTCCCCGATGCAGGTCCAATAAAAAATGACTCCGCCTGGTATATACCTTTCCATTCGGTATGCGGAGACGCACGCCGTGCGTCTCTACGGGGCACCGGAGCAGTATGTATACAATGAATGATGAACATCTACTCAAAACTTATCACTCATAACTTAAAACCCAAAACTTCCTCACGGCAGTTTGCGCCGGCGGCGCAGGGCACGTACCCCCGGCAAGAGAAACAGGAACAGCAGAGGCATCAACAGCAGGGTGTTGCGGTTGTTCTCACCAAAGGTGAAGACATCGTCTTTGGACATCCCTTCAAATATGGCGAAGAGCAACAGGTAGAACTCCAGCAAGACCATGACCAACAGGGCGAGCATATACTCTAAGTTGCTGTTGACCCGGTAAGCGAATTCAGGAGAAAAACGGTATACCAATCCGAAGGCGAGCAGGATCAGTAAGATACCAATCAGGCCCCAGAAATATCTCTGCCACACATTGTCGGGATAATCGCTGTACATCACCGCGCGCAGATCGGAAAAGCGGAATTCGTCGGCACTCACCTCCGGGAATGCCCCGGTACGGTAGCGTGCCAGGTACAACTGGTTGCGGATCTTTGCCGGTACGGAAAGTGCCCCGGCATCCGCGTGGTCGATCACTTCGATGACCGGGAAGGTATAGAGTTCGTGATGGCGATCCAGCAGCAACACACTATCTGCCATCTGGGTGAGGCAACACAGGAAATCGCGGTGCCGCAACCCTGCCTGGCGGTCGAAGGTGACGTAGAGTTTCATGCCACGGATAGAGGCCACACGCATGCTGTCTGTTACTAAGCTGACCGACTTGATGAGTTGTGCCATCTGCCGTTTGTTGCGGAAGTTGTAGTCGGGGAAATAGAGATTGACCCCCTGGATGGGTTTGCGGGAAAAACAGACCGAAGCAAACAACTGTTCCAGGGCAGCCTCTATCGCGGCAGGAGAGTGCAGAAGCTGTGTGGTGGCCTCTTCCCCGTAGCAGGTAAGCATCACATCCAGCGGTACACCTTCCGCGATATGGGGCGGGAAATAAGGAAGTTCGGTAAGTTGCAACCTGGCCCGGAAATCGGAAGGGGAGAGCGTATATTCACGTACCACCAACCTGCGGGAGAAGAAGGCGTCTGTGGAACGGAGCAGGGGCAGGAAGTAATTCAGGTAGAGGCTCTCCGGAGAGAAGAGGTCTGCCGTATCCAACGCCTCTTCCGCCACCAGGAAACGACGTACATACTCGTCGAAGGTCAGTCCCAGCCGGGAAGTGACATCCTCTGCCGTAGAGATATACAAGGTGTCATAGATGGTATCACGCAGGATCAACGGTTCGACGGGTTCTTCCCAGTCGTAGCCGTACTCTTCCCAGATGTAGTCTCCGGCAGAAGGATCAACAGACTGCGCAGACAACCCACCCGACACCAGACACAAACAGAAAGTAAGCAGTCCAAACGCTACAGGAATGCGGGAACGATGTATTTTTGTTTCCATACGCTGCATATAACTATGGGGTTGCAGGAGGAAAAGGAGCTTCCGTCACCACTGCGCGGCAACGATTTTACCTTCTTTCTCCAGTTCTTTTTCTATGGTATTTCTAAACAATCCGGCAGTGGCCTCCTGCTGCCCGGCAGCGTGTAGCCGTACGGCACAACTCCGCAAGACATTCACCATACTGCCACCGGAAAGCGGATGCCGCGAGAGCTCGCGCAGCAGGGCTTCGGCTTCACCACCCAGCCAACCTGCGGGCAGCATGCCTTGCCAGAGGCGGTAACGGGCCTCTTCATCGGGCATGGGAAAATACAGGGCCGACTGGAAACGGCGGAAAAAGGCTTCGTCCAGATTGTCTTTCAGATTGGTAGCCAGCAACACTGTACCGGGAAATTCTTCGATACGCTGCAACAGATAGGCCGTCTCCTGGTTGCTGTGCCGGTCGTTGGAAGAGCGCGCTTCGGTACGGGTACCGAACAGGGCATCGGCCTCGTCGAAAAAGAGTATCCAGTTGTGCTGCCCGGCCCGGTCGAACAGGCGGCTCAGGTTTTTCTCGGTCTCTCCGATGTATTTGGATACCACCGCCGAGAGGTCTACCCGGTAGACAGGTCGCCCGATACGCTTGCCCAGCAGAGTAGCCGTCAGGGTTTTCCCGGTACCGGGCGGCCCGTAGAACAGGCAGCGATAGCCGGGACGCAGCCACCTTCCCAGTTCCCACTGCTCCCGGATCTCCTGCTGGTGGGACAGCCAGTGGCAGATCTCTTCGAGATCCTCCCGCAGGTAATACGGGAGGATCAGATCGTTCCACTCTAACGAGGTGGTGATCCGGCGGGCAGGGAACTCCGTACTGAAACCGGGCTCATACTCCTTATTATATAGGATACGTGAAAGCACCTCTTCCGAGAGAATCAGCCTTCCACTGAGAAAGGGTTCGCCCCGGCCCTGCCCTTCGCAACGAAGGATATGGTCGGTATGGAACCAATGTTCCGTACCCAGCAGGCGGCAGACCTCCTGTCTCTTGTCTGCCCCACCCGCAGAGAGCAGAAAAACCGCAGTTTCCCCGGTAGGCAGAAATCCGGTATGCGAATCTCCCCGCCAGCCCCCGAAACGGGTATAGGGACGTTTCAGGTCGGGGTCCTGTATCAGAAAAGGATCTAAGACCTCGGGAGCCGCGTGGGGCATCAGGGCAAGAAGGAAAACAACTTGCTCTTCGAACGTGGTTTCGTGAGGGAGGAAAGGAGACAACTCCTGCGGAAAAAGAAACAAATGAGGATCTGCTGCCCGCTCGTTTTTGGGGTCAGCGATATTCCAGTATAGGGTAAATACTCGCCGAAGATATGCTGTAAAAGACTCAATCATTGTTCTCATTTACATATTTTTTTACATAGGACCTCTGTTTAAAGTCTGGTCTGCCCAGTCGCTACCTCCACTTTACGTCCAAAGGCTTTTCCATCCACGACCACCGCACCGGATGATAGCTCCAGGGAACGGTATCGAGCAACAGATCGTAGGCACGGCTTTCTACTGTCAGGAGTACCTGATCGGGCAGGTATTCCAATTTCCCTTCCCGTTGGAGGAAGCTCTCCCGGAATCCTTCCACAGAGGTACCACTCAGTTTGTCCCAGTGCTGCAACACCGCCCGCAGCAAGCCGTCTGCCGTCTCTTTTTCCTGTGGGGAAAGGGTATATTCCGGTGGCAGCGGGTCGGCGGGCGAAAGACCTGTCAATACCTTATTGAGCAGGAGATCCGCTTCGGGAAACAGGGTATTTCCCCAGACCAGATACTGGATCAGGAAAGCGGCTTTTACCTGTGCGTCGCTGTCGCGAAAGCCACCGGAAGCAGTCAGTTCCATCCGTTCGAACAATACAGGCAGGTAGGGAGAGAGCAATACAGCTCCGGCATTCTCTACAAAACAGGCCTGCTCCGGTCCCTCTTCCTGTTCGCAGATAGCTACCGACAGGAATTGGCTGAGCGACTTCCGCGCCAGAGCCATCCAGGAAGAGGGGTCCGGAGGCAGGCTCTCCCAGAGTCGGCGCGCATCGTCTGTGTCCATAGTCTGCCACAACCGTCCCAGTAACTGAAAAAGGAGCTCTTCCCGACTGCCTCCTTTGCCGGTAGTCAACATCTCTGCCAGATACCTGTCCCACTGCACAGAGGCCACCCTATGCTGTATGGCCGTGGGCAGCAACGCGCAGATCCGGCCAAACAGATCCAGTACCGGGGCCAGCCAGTCGAGCCGGTCGGGATCCCGCGCCAGAAGAGACAGGCCGACTCCGGCAGTCTCCTCTTCCGGGAGAAGGAATAGTTCCCATTCCCGTTGTCGGAAATACCTGCGTATATTCCGAACAGATGCCGCGCGGTTCTCTTCAGAGATCCGTTGCAGGTTCCGGGAGCGACCGCACGGGGAAGTATCTGTAGCCCCAGGGCGCTCCGTCTTCCTTACGGAAGGTTGCCGGTCCGGAGAGACAGACGGCTTGTCTGCCGGAGCACCCGGACGGTTTTCTACAGACCCTGTAACAAGCCACACTCCACCCTGCACACGGCGACCGGCAGCTGCTTCCCCCTCCGCAGCAGGGGACGCCTGCAACGACCCGGCGACAGCAGGCTCCTGCAGAAACCAGATCCATAGCTCATGGGCCAGCCGCGGCTCCCGCGCGGACAACCGATGGAAAAGAGCAGTCAGGAACTCCCGCGGAGAAAGTGCCCGCTCTCCCTGTAGCCAGAGAATATCCACAGCCAGCTCCCGGATCTTCCGGCGGAGCCGCGCGGCAGACAGGGAGAATCTCTCCGGAGGCCGGGAGATCAAAAAAGCCTGCAACACTGCCTCCCACTGCCGGAAATCAGAGGCCCGGCCGGGAGCAAGGTCTACCGGGAACACGGGGAAAGCCTCCGGTGTGCCGGAAGAGGACCAGAGGGCCAGCCATGCCCGCTGCTCCTGCCGGGAAACCTGCCGGAGCAACCGATAAAAGACATAGGGAAGATCCGGTGAAGCCGATACAGACTGCCGGCACAGGTGATGCAACAACCCGGCACGGTCGAGCCGATACTGTGCGGAGAGCTCCCGAAGCATCTCTCCGAGGAACAAATCGTAAGAGAAGGAGGAGCCAGAGAGGCGGCTCCACACACTCAAAAAGGCCATCCGGTGGATCTGCCGCAACTCTCCGAGACTTCTGCCCCGCAGCGGAGCATAGGTAGAGAGGTGATCCAGCGCCTGCAACACAGAGGCCAGAGGCCGTGCTCCGGCAGGAAGCAGAAAAGCGAGCAAACGCTCCCACTCTGCCCGGGTAAAGCGGGAAACCAAGGTACGACGAAATTCTTCCGACGACAAATGACGAAGCCAGTGAGCATTGGGTACCGCAGCAACGGAAACACCCCGGTGGTGCTTAGCCACGGATCGCAGGTAGCGCAGGCAGCTGGCCGCAGTAGCGGGTTCTTCGCCTTCCTGACTGGAATGGGGCAAGGATACCCACGCTTCATACAGATCCCGGAGGGTATGCCGGAGCGTACGGCCGACCTCCATCACCGGCAACAGATGTAGACAGAGATACGACAGCAGATCGGCCAGGGAGAGATTGTAATGCGCGGCGATCCCGGAAAGCAACGAGACCAGGAAAGAGCGACGGTCGAATCCGCTGCGTCCGCGACGGTCGAGCAACAGCGGAAAGATGAGCTGCCATTTCAGCAGACGGAATTCACCGCTCGCCTTCCCCTGCAACAGTCCTTCCTGCCGCCCCCGGTCGAGCATCCCTGCCGTGTCGCCCACAAACCGGCTTTCAGGAGGAGCCACCTGCGCCAGCAGGCGGAAGATCTCCGGATCGGTAAGTGCCGACAGGAACAGCCGGCAACTGCCTGGCTGGCTCAGACAGGAAAGGAGTGCCCGGTGTCCGGAAGGGGTCAATACAGCGGTCCGGTCGCTCCGCATCTGCCTGGAGAGTTGCAGGTACAGACGGGAAAGGAGGCGATGATCTCCCCGCCACTCTGCCTGTTGCTGTTGGTGAAGGAGTTCGCGCAGCAGAGCAAACAGTCCGTCGGGTACGGCGCGCCGGACGGAAAAGTGCTCTATGTCTTCGGTGACCAGCCGGAGCAGCATCCCGTAAGAGGTGTTGTAGCGTACCGCCAGGGCAGAGAGGGTCTGCATGAGAAAGGTACGGCGATGGAAGTGGGAAGCGTGCTGGCGCAACAACCAGCCATACACCACCATCCAGACAGCATGCCGGTGATCGGTCTGACGGAGTCCGGCCCGCCTGCGCACCTCGTACTTGCGGCGAAGCCAGCGGACATAGCCACAGATGAAGGTGGCCTCGGAAGGAGCCAGCAACCGCACCCCCTGTTCAAGTTCCGCATCCCGCAGGTACCAGACTAAGCGCTGCTGCATGGAGGTGTAGTGCCCGTATTGCCGCAGGAACCGGCAGAAGGCATCGGAAGAGGTACGGATCACCTCCCGGAACAGGACATCCATCTGCCGCAAATGGTCTGGCAGCTGCCAGGGCCAGGAGCCATGAAGCAACCGATGGATGAGTGCCTGCAACAGATCCGGAGTATTCTCTCCTGCACCGGCAGAAACGATACGGCTGTAGGTCTGTGCCCTGTACACATTCAGGAATTCCTGCAGCGCGTGCCGCAGCCGCCGGGGAAACAGTTCCCGGAACTCTGCCTGAGGGATCACTCCCAGATCCAGTCCGACATGTTCTATGGCAACGGTCGCAGGGCCTGTCGTATACATACGCAGTACCTCCTCTATCACACGTTCTACAGCCTGCGGACAGAAGGCTTCCCAACCCCCGCAGAAACGACGTGCGAACACTTCATCGTCTGTGAAAAGATCCATATGGAGTGTGTCTATCCTGTTCATACGGAATTCTCCTGAGTGTGTAACCACTGAACCAGTTGCCGGCTCAGCTGCTGTTGCAGACCGGTATCGGAACCCGCCAGCGCACTGCGCCAGGGCAGGTAGATTTCTTCAAAACGAAGCATCTGTTCCATCCCTGCCCAATGGAAACAGGGGGTCAGGTGCGCAGGCAACCGCTCACGGATGAGCTCTTCCCATACGTGCCGCCGGAGGAAACAGGTGTGCCAGGCGGGAAAAACAAAGGAGACCCCATGCAGGGAGACGGCAGGCTCTTCTTCTGCCACAGCCGCATGCAGCAATACATGCTCTACCAGGTAGAACAAACCACTCTGCCGCCGCACACTGGCAACAAACTCCCGGAGGCAGGCAACGACCGAAACAACGGTTCGCTGCTCCGGGAAGAAACCCAGAGGAAGCCAGTCGCCCCGGTCGGTACAGCGAAAAAGCAATAGAAAGTCTTTCCCGCCTTTGCGGGTGGCCACGCGGTAACGCGCAGGATCGTCTCCGGAAAGCAGAAAACTCTCCGGGATCACGTCGTGACAAAAGAAGTAGAGGTACTTGCTGTAACGACGCAACAGCAGGTCGTGATGGCGCACCGGAACCGGCGGAACTTCGTGGATCTGATAGTCGCCCGTCTGCTCCACAGCAGGGTCGAACTGCCAGAGAGCCGGAAAGAGGCCGGAGAAGTCGGAAAAGAAACGCTCGTCGCTCCGAAAGCGCAGTTCATACTTTGCCAGCAGGGAGGTAAGGCTGCAGGCAGACATTTCCTCCGGCAGCAGCAACAACTCCAGGGTCTGACAGATCACCGCGTCGGCGGAAGCCGGATCGAGCAGGTTCCATGTCCTGGCCCGGTGACGGTTGAACAGAGGCAACCGGCGGAGCAGCCGGACGCGCCGGCGATTCTCCGCTTCCGGCCCGGCAACCGGTATGCCCGACAGCGAGATAAGGGAACGGGTATCTTCGCCGTACATCCGGTCGAGCAGATCCAGGTAGAGGCCTCTCTGCCGATGCAGGTACGAGCTATCGACCGGTACGGCCTCCCGCATCCGCCGCAGGTCGGTCAGCAACTCCGCATCGGGCAGGTCGATCGGTGTGAACCCGTAAGCAGGGATGTCCGTATCCACCGCCAACAGTTCAGACAGGCCGTTGATCTGGGAAAAGACAGCCTGCAACAGATAGTCGTACTGCGAAAGATAGCCTTTGAGTTGCAGAATGGCGGCCCGGTGCGACGCCTCCAGACCGCACGGCATCCCTTGCCTGTTGACACCGTAACAATCGGGGAAGTCGTTCTGCAACGAACTGTACACAAACTCTCCCTGATGCCAAGCCCCAAGTTCCTCTCCCGCGGCAGAAGGTCCCGCCGATAAAAGGTTCTCTTCTTCCTGAGGGACTTCCGGGTGCCGGATCTCTCCGAAGCGGATCTCTCCCAAGGTCTCTCCGAGGTTGCGGCGACTGTGGTAGAAAAGAGTGACTTCGTGTTGCAACCGGGTCGGGTCGCTGTCCGGAAGCGTTTCTATACAGATGTGATACCGGGAAGAGGGATCGCACCAGACCCGGCAGTTGACAATCTCCGGAAAAGTGGCACACAACTCTTTTTCGTAATCGGCGGGAGTCGTTAAGGAAGGACTGAAGAGCTCTCCGGACGACTGTAGAGCGGCCCGGCGGAAGTCCGGCTCGCGGCTCTCCTGGCGATGCGGCAGATAGTCGGGAAAAGGGAATTTCAATTCATAGTCCACCTCCAGCAAGGCATAGTGAAGGTGATCGAGAATGGTGATCCCGGGATCGTGCGGATTGTAGTCGGTCCATACCTTACCGCACAGTTGCTGCGCCATCTGCAGGGCTTCTTCCTGCAAACGGTAGTACAACGTATCTTCACGTTTTCTCCGGGGGATATACATAGGCTCGTCTTTATCTGTTCATTCTTGTTCCATCAGCGGCAGATCCCACAAACGGGAGATATGGTACCGTATCCGGATATCGTCTCCGTACCTGAACTGTGTTTTCAGCTGCAACCTGGCGGTAAAGCCCTTTCTCACCCAGCGGATACAGAGTTTATTGCCAAAACTCCCGTAGTGGGAGCGGATCTTCCGGACGCGCGCGCGCTTTCCGAAACAATGTACGGCTGTAGCTGCCAGCAGGGCATATTTCCCGGTGTGCCGCCTTCCGCAACCGGCCACGACCTCCAGTGCCCAGCACCCTTCCAGCGGCTCGGTGACATCGTGCCAGTGCCCATCGGCAGGGATCTCACCGGAAAGAAAAGATCCCTGCCGGCCCGGCAGGCGCAAGAGCCCGCTTAGCCGGACTTCGGCCTCTTCCCTGCCGATCTCTACCTGCCCGTCGGGAGATAAGGTCAATAGAGGAACCGTACCTTCGGAAGACGACCAACCGATCTTCAGATCGCCTGTTTCCTTGTCCAGCGCTACCACCCACAAAGGCACATCTTCTCCGGGCTGCCGATAGACAGACAATACGGCCTCGTTGTCGTGCAGCGGAGCCAGTCCCATGCCTGTATCGGCCCGTTTGGACAGCCCGTCGTCCAGGATATTGATCGTAGAGTCTATCAGGTTCTCAAAATCCTGTTCCGTGGGCCGATAACCTTTGCGAAAACTCTCTTTCAGTGTTTTTCTGTTCCGTTTCACCATACTATATTCCTGTTTGATTGGCAGAGCCGGAAGGGGCGATCACCCAATGGGAATCCACAGCCATCTCTCCCAGTCCGAAAGGCACACCTGCATCGGACAGAAACAGATGTTCGCGGAAAGGCACAAATATCCCGTGAGGAAGCAGGGGACGGATGTCTTCTTCTACGCCCGCGTATTCTTCCAGCAGATGATTTTCCTGGTATGCCGACATCCGCACCAAAGAGAGCGGACCGATGCCGCTGACATACTCCTGTTTTGTGATCTCCTCCCGCAGCTCCCGGACAGCAAGCAGACAACCGAAAGCAGGGGGCTCGTGACGGAAAAGCCAGGGAGCGATCCAACGATCGCACAACTCCCGCAGTCGTTGCCGGCAAGGCCCTATCGCGTATTGTGGATGAAAACGGACCTGGCCACGCACCATGATCTCTTCGCATACCGGATTGAGGACTTCGATGCGTACCACCGACGCAGGCATACACCGGAGCAGGTGGTTGCGGATGGCATACAGCAGATCGGAAGAGGCATGGGGCAGGCCGTCCGGACATTCGCCGGCAGCCGTATCGGGAACCACCACCAGCGATACGACCCCGGTCTCTTTTCCTGCCGGATCGTAGCCGGGCAGGCATTTGACCTTACGGACCTGCGGAAAAAGCTGCAATACCATCCATTCATAATCACGTGGCAGCAGCGCCCGTCCGCGGTGGGTGACGTATTCCGAGATCCGGCACAACTGTTCGTCGTCGGTCTCCGATTCCCGGCCGTTGGAAAAAGGACTCACTATGCGGGCTCCGGTGATGCCCGGGACTTTCCTGCCCGGAAGCAGTTTGTCCAATTGCCGGCGGCGGGAGGGTTCGGGTGCTTCCCCAGGTTCCCAAAACAACTCTGCCACAGGGGTATACACCGCTTCCAGCGGCGGAACATACGCTTCGTGCTCCAGAACGGCGGCACGCAGCCACAGGGTAGACAGGGAGTCGGAAGGTGCCCATTCCTCCGGAATGCAAAACTCAACACATCCATTCGTCAACAGTCCCCGGGTGGTATCCCGCCACAGCGACAGGTCGGGAAACTCTTTCCAATGGTAGCCATCGCCATAGTACCAGACCACACGGGGCAGTACATCGCCGGGCACCTCTTTTTCCAAAGGACGGAAGCGCAGATAGAGCGACAACCGCTCTCCCGGAGACACACCGCGCAAGCCCAGCAACAGGTGAGCATGACCGGGCAGAGAATGGATCAGCGGGAAGGCGGTACGATCGGACGCGGGAAAAACAAGTTGATCTCCCAGCGGATACGTATGATAGAACCGGTTACGTTCGCCCGGTGCGGGAGCATGCAGATCGATGGTCTCTTCAGAGAGATAAGAGAGGGTCAGACGCTCTGCCACCGGGATCAGCGGGACATTCAACGGACGCAACTCTTTCCGGCGTCTGATGTCACGGATCATGCGGTTGGTAAACAGATACCGATATCTTTCCTGACCAAAACCCATAGCGGGCTCTTCCAGCACAAAACTAAGGAAACCGCTGGCAGAGCCGATAGTATAGGCATACCGGTCTTCAGGGAGTTCTGTGACCTTCATCTCTCCCAGCGGGATGAGGTTTCAGCAGCTTTCCGGCGCCAATGGCGCATCCGGCAGCGGAGGAGCTCCTCCGCTGCCTGCCGTGGCAAACAGGTACCAGCAACGATCGGCAGCCACCGGATACCAGGTATGATCGGTCAGGAAACGGGGCTGTATCCGGAAAGAGGTATTGTCTGTGTGGTTCTCATAGTCCCGGTAATACCCTTTCAGCCCGTCCGGATCATCGGGCAGAGTGGCCCATCGCAACTTCAGATCTACCGAACGGAGGGGTTTGATGGCCATTTCGTAATTGCCGACGGCAAACCAACTGCCCCGACCGGCAGACAGTCCGAAAGGCTGGAAAGGTTTGGAGGTATCGAGCTGTCCGAGTTCGTTATATACCAGCAGATGACTGATCTCTTCCACACAAACGGACAGGCGGATGCGACGCAGCAAAAAGTCTTTCAGCCACGAATAGGGATAGAGCCAGGCATCTGTCTGAAGCAGTACCTGCAAGGCCGGATAGTCGGAAGAGAAGCCATGTAGCTGCGCATCGCACGGCACGGTAGCAGGAAATTCCTCAGACAGCAGAAAGTGCAGGATCAGGTCGTCGGGAAACTCCGTATCGGTGGAGACGGTGACCCTGCCGACGGACGACCATCCCTCCGGAGTACTGACTTGCAGCGAAAAGATACCCTCTGTCAGCTTGCAGGAGAGTTTCTCACCCGGTGCCAGTCCCCACTGCGGATCGGAGGTTTCTTCCAGGGACTCCATGAAGCGGGTCAGCGGTCGGTTTTCTGCCTCTAAGGTCAGAGTGACCTTGCGCCTGCCTTCCCGGAGCAGCAGAGAAGGAGAAACAAGAGTGAATCCCAGCGGGGTAAGATGTGCCCGGCTGCCCGCGTGACCAAACATAGAGGCTGCGCCGGAGGTGATCCGGCGGGGATCTTCCGTATGCAGGGCAGTCACACACCCCCATTCACGGGCCGGAGAGAGAGGGGTACCGTGCTCGTACCAGAGGGAGAGCACATCGGCCAGCCGGGCATCCCCCGGCTCGGCACGATCCATCAGGCGGTAACAAAAAGTCTGTTGCGGTGTGTCGTCCGAAGCCAGGAAGGGCGTGCCTTTTTCTATCAGCAAACTGCCGCTGCTGTTCTTCTCCAAGAGTGCCCATATCGTCTCGGGACGAGGCGACAAAGGCTTTACACGCAGTACGTCCCGGTAGTACCAGAGCGGAAAAGAGTGCCAGCGGTTACCAAAATCCGCCAGGATAGCGCGCAGCTGCCGGACAAAGATCCATATCAGTGCCTGGGCAGGTTCCATATCGCCCTCAGGCAAGGGGTAGTCCCCTCCTTCCGGCACAGGCTCCAGTTTTTCCAGTGTCGTGAGCATCTCATCGAAACATCCGTCCGGTACGCCATGCGAATTGTAATACCGCAGAAAAGCGGCGATCTCCCTTACCTGCCGGAGCAGAGAGGCCGTACTTCCCTCTATCGGGCGCAGGACCGGAAGTGAGGTCACCCGCTCGAGCCGTTCTTTTCTGTCCCATCCGTCTCTTCCTCTCATCATGTATCTACAAATTGGTTCCTTCTCTGAAATAATAGGGGTATACCATATTCCGGCGGCTGTTCACTGCCGGAATGAAATAGGAGACACAGATCCGGAGCATTCCCTCCGCGATCTTCTCCGTATCAATCTCTACCTGTTCGGTTTCGACACGGGGTTCCCACCTCCGGATAGCCTGTTGCACAGCCTCCGCCATCAGGGTCTTTACGGAAAGATTGATTTCTCCGAATACCCATTGGCGGAGATCACACCCATAGTCGTACCGAAACAGCCGTTCGCCGGGCACCGTAGAAAAAGGAGAACCAGGCTCTGCCGGATATCCTCTTCTTCACTCACCAACAGGACTCCCTGCTGTTTGTCGAAAACAGGTGGAAAAGACTATCCCGTTCCCAGATAAGATTTTTGTTCCATACCTTTATCCTCCGATCATTACCGTCATACATCCCAATACGATGCTCCCGCCATGTGCCGTCGTATCTCCCACACGTGCCGCAGGCTTACCACCGATCATCACCGTGGCAGATCCCGTGACAATGGAGTCGGGAGGCCCCACACATGTACACATATCCCCCATTACCGCCGCGGGGAGTCCACCAATCCATACAGTGGGGCCCCCCGGCCCCATCACCGGACCACCCACATGAGGTATAGGCGGAAGTCCCGGTGTCTGCATGGGACAGACGTGCAGGTCTGTCAGCCGGGCAGCAAAAGGCATGCGGATTTACGATTTACTGATGTACGATGTACGATTTGGAAATTCCAGATCCCAGCAGTGGCATCCACCTGTAGAGACGCACGGCGTGCGTCTCCGCAATCTACGTATGTATGGTCTTGTATTTCACTCATGGTTCTATTTTTATTTTTGTATATGTTTATATATGGTATAAATATGTAATGCGTTTGACAGAAACATCATCATCAGATCTATGCCCGGCCAGATACATACCTGAACCGGACGTACATCATGGAAACGTACACTCTTTTATTGGACCTGCATCGCGGAGACGCACGCCGTGCGTCTCTACAGGTGGATGACAAATTGCATTTTAAATCGTACATCGTAAATCAGTAAATCGTAAATCAATTGATCATCACCATAGCCCCTTTCACAGTGGTTTGTCCGGACGCAGAGAATTCCGCCGAAGCAGTACCCTGGGCTTTCAGGGTAGTCTGCGCTTTCAACTCTACATTCATCCCTTCGGCTTTCAGGTCGGTTTTCGCCTTCATCGTAAAAGCGGTGCCGGCTTCGGCCTGAAGGTCTGTATCTGCCTTGAGAGAGAGTTGTTTGGAAGACTCAATGGCAATACCGGAAGCATTCATCTGTATTTTATTCCCATTCTGATCGGCCAGACAGATCTCTTGCTGATCGTCGTTCAGAATCACGGTATTGCCCGCGGGGGTCTCCAGGGTCACCACCTTCTTCTCTTCATCAAAAGTAATCTTCATGCCTTCCCGGCTCTTCCATCCCCGGATATAGTTGTCTGCTGTCAGCGGATACACAGGCGAGCGTGAACTACTGTACAGGCTACCCAGGATCACAGCCTGGGAAGGATCGTTGTTGAAAAATCCCAGGATCACTTCGTCTCCTACATCCGGTACGAAAAAACTTCCGGAACCCTTGCTGGCTAACGGATGTCCCAGGCGGGCCCATACCGTATCCCGGTCACTACACAGCGTGGGGATCTGCACCTGTATCCAGAATTCCCGGGCAGGGTCCTCTTCGAGTTGACTGACCACCCCGATATGTAAACCGGAAACAGCCGGCCACAGGCCGGAAGCTCCGGGCATCTGCACATCCGGACGCGCGGTTACCTGCTCCGGCGAAAGTCCCATCTCTACGGTAGTGACCCATTCACCCTGTCGGATCTCGTGTTCCACCGCCCCCGCGTACGCGCTGCCATTGAACCGTTCTCCTACTCCTTCCAGTTCGATCAGGCATCCCGGCACAGGCAAAGCGTTCCCAACGAAACGGACCATGCCCCGGATACGTCCCAGTCCCTCGCGCAGCAACTGAGCATCGGCCCAGGCTTGCAACATCCCAGGGTCGGGAAAGAGCTGTGTCTGCAACAGACAAGTAGCACTTCCACCTACTTCTGCCAGTTCCGGCTGTCCCTGATTGCCCTGATCGTTCAGAGAAGGGGCAGTGGTTGTCACCACTTTCACCTGCTGCGTGGCAGGATCCCACCCGACAGCCTTTGCCGCGGCATACTGGGTCGCAGCTATGAGTTCACCTTCAAATTCGATGAGGTCGGCTCCGTACATGACCTTCACCACTGCCGGAGAACCGGTGTCCGGCTTTCTGACGATCAGTTTTTTTCCATCGGTCACCACTACCATTCCTGTAGCATCCGCGCGGGAACGGATAAAATCCCAGTCGGTGCATCCGTACTGTACAAGCTGCGGATGTGTCACAGACGTTTCAGAAACCTCTGCCTGTAACCCGGAGCCATCTCCGACAATCGCACGGATGGCTTCACTGTCTTTGGTATCTTCGAAAACACGGTTTTTCCGGCCCAGTGTCAGCGGATACGTATATTCCCGGCATTCGACCACCAAGCGGGATTCGTTGCCCTCACCTATGGTCAGCCCGTGGGTAGTCACCATTCCTTCAAACACTACCGATTCTTCGTCATCGTATCCGGCCTCCACACATATATCTTTCCCGGGAGCAAACGTATCATCATCACTTTCAGGAATTTCTCCGGAAGGCATATCTCCGGCATCCAGTACGATCGTACACCTGCCCACACGGTTCACTGCCTGTGAAATATGAACAGAGATAACTCCCATCCGGTCACCGATGGCCAGACCTTCGCTGTATACCGTGAAACATACGCGCTTTCCCAATCCTTTACCTGCCTGCTCTGCCATCTCTTGCTAACGGGGGGAACAACAAACGTGTTCCGGGTGATACATCGCGGAAACCTTTCAGGCGGTTGATCCGTGCTATCTCTACACAATACGAGGGATCGTTGTAATACTTCTGGCACAGCCAGGGTATACTCTCTCCGGCTTTCAGGACAATGATCCGTGAAAGATCGGGCGATTTTTTCTCACTTCCCTCTTTGTAGCCGACAAATTTAAGACTGATCTTTACCCGCAACGGCGCACCATCGGGTTTGAATACGGAGTAGTCGTAATTCAAAGAACTCAGCCGCCCTTTGAAAACAAAATCTCCCCAGACGAGCAGGGTATAATTGGGCTCGTGCGTTTCTCCATTGATGGAATAGGTCGCCTTTTCGAGCCGACCGATCCGATCGTTGATGTTGCCCTGGATATGATCCACAAATCCGGTATCGTCAAAGATCAGATCGAAAGAGAGTGTGGAAGAGGGCAGGTTGCCGAACTTCTGTTTCTGGGGTTCGCCACTGGCCTGCGTATCTGTGTAGTTGATACTCCGATCCAGTTTCAAAGAGTCCGGATTGATCTGTACATTGAATTTGGCGACACGCTTGCTGAATAGTTCATCGGCATATCCCAGGATCTGTAGCTTAACCAATGACATTACCTGCCCTCTCTCTTTTCAAACTCCCTGCGGATCTCCTGACGGATCTTCCGGGACAGTTCCTTATACATACGGTCTGTCAGTACCGGACCTCCGGCAGGTTGTCCGGCAGGCTGCGGACGTTCTACCGTAGCCTTCACGCGCATCTCTTTGATCACAATAGCCATCTATACATCCATTTATTATTTATAGCTTCGCTTCAAGGTGGTATAAGCAAATTCCACAGACTCGATCGCTATCTCATTCTTCTCCGAATGGAAAGGATCTACATTCCACTTCACGGGAAATGCCTGTTCGCAGGTCCAGATGTAGAGCGGATTTCCGTCGGCTCCCTTCAGAAAGATCTTCAAATCGTTGCGCTCTACAGGTTTTGTAAAGTCATATTCAAGTACACTTTTTATCCACATGGTCAGTCTGTTGGTAAGCGGAACTATAGCTCTTTTACAAACCAGGTTCTCATGCCGCATCTGTTTTGGGAGTTTATGTTCATACGCATTCACTCCTCCTTCCCGGACCGACTCAACTTCCATTTCAGTATTCAGACCCGTTATTTCCCGGAACGCAAACTCCCTGTTGAACACAACCAGACTGAAATAATACGCCATATACGCAGGCCTGCTTGTCAGATCTTTCATCATCTATCTGCGATTAGTTGTACAAAAAGAACACAAGGGTCTCAGCCTACTTGTTCTCTATTTTCAATCCCTCATGTGCCAGCACCAGCGTCTCTACCGCCGCCTCGTTGCCATCGGATTTGAGATCTACGCCGGTGACCTTGGTAGGCCAGGCATTGGCTAAGGTCCAGACCATCGTCGGATCGCCTTTCTCATTGAGCAGAGAAATAGTAACCGGCTTCCGCTCGATCAGATTCATCTCTATTTTACTGAACCAGTCAAAAAACTTATTGTCCTTGACAAATACCCCTTTTTTCAGAGTCACATCGGAATATTTCTTGATACCTGGCATCTTTATGGTGGAGAACTCCTTGCTGTTGCTGTGGCGGTATTCAATGACCTGAGCTTCTGCTTCCAGTCCGCTTACCTCTTGAAAAGCGGCATCCAGTCCGTCCACTTCTACCTTGAAATAAAATTTGGGCAAAGGCCACACATTATCTTGATCTTTTCCTGCCATATCTGTTTTTGTTTTTAAGATTTTACAATATACCGGTTCCGGGCATCGGCTTTGTATGCCTACATAGCTCCCTACCCTGGATCCTGTTTATTTCTCCCGCGCTCGTACAGCCGGATCAGCTCTTCTGCATCTGTTGCTGGAAGGTGATCTCAATAAATTCGGCAGGACGGGTGATAGCGACCAATACGGTGATGCGCATGATCCCTTCCAATACATCTTCCGGTGTCATGGTCTCTCCCAACCCGACAAACACGTTGTAGGCATCGTCCGGTGAAGAGCCGGCCAGACCGCCCCGTTTCCAGATCCCGTTGAGGAAATTACTGATCATACTGCGCACATTGACCCAGGTACCTGCCACATTCGGCTCAAAGACATACGCACGGGCAGCATTCCGGATAGATTCTTCGAGCATGATCATGGTGCGACGTACGTTGATGTAACGCCAGTCGAGCGAATTGCCATCTAAAGTACGCGCTCCCCAGACCTTGATCCCTTCTCCGGTAAAGGTACGGATGGCGTTGACCGACTTCCCGCTCAGAGGTACATTGAGGTCTTCCTGAGCTTCGTGGGAGATAGTGACCGCCGGACTCACTGCTGTGGCCACACCGGTATTGGCAGGTGCCTTCCAGACCCCTTTGGTATTATCGGTCATCGTATATACCCCCACCATAGCCGCAGATACCGGCATCAGATTGAGAGAAAGACGCATTTCTTTGATAATCTCCCGATACAAAGGGCTCAGCTGATAGAGTGTTTTATGCAGGGTCACTTTTTCCACCTCGTTCAGTTCAGTTCCCAGCTTTTCCACATATCCGGCACGTTCGGCATTCTTCTGCTGGGGCAAAGCCATCAACTCTCCTTCGGTGGTGAGCAATGCCTTCAGTTCGTCCAGCTCCGGCAGATTGGTAAAGTCCAGCTCATTTTCCGGTACGGTCGACGTATGAATCCAGGGATAATAAGCAGCCCCGTAATCCAGGAACTCGCTGCCGATGGCTTCCCGGAACTGTCCGACGACATCTCCCTGCGGATCGTTGCGGTCTTTGTATCCGTCGTACACATCCAACACCGCAAAGCGATTCTGCATCCGGTATCCGCAATGGTTGAGCATGGCCTGCTGCAACGCGTAACAGTCGTTGGGATCGGTCAGATAGACCGCCTCGGGAATGACTAATAAAGTAGGCTCCTGCTCCTTCAGCAAAGGTTCTATTCCTGCCTCCAAAGCTGCCTTTTCAATCTCATCGGTATAGGAACCGACCGACACAATGTAGCAGGGACCCCCACCGTTGGCATAGAACAGCAACATGTTGTAATAGAAATTGTAACGATCTGACCGCCTGACCACATAATTCTCCTTGTTGAAGGCAATCCCGGATTGGGTTTCCTCTTTCACAAGGGAGAACTGCGCTTTCGGTGCTTCTCCGAAATAGGAACGGAACTCGGCCATAGAGGTGATGCGCCACGGCTTGTTGAGCAGCGACTTATTGCCATTGACGGCTTTCTCCGTATAACCGATAAAAGCAGGAACAGCGGTAGCAACCTCTACTACGGAATTGGGGAACGCGTTTTTTTCCACGACATAGACCCCAGGTGTTTTCATGACTCCCATAAAATAATATATCAGATTAAAAATAGAAATATGTCGTTATTGTATCTTTCGGACTTACCGGTGAAATACTATCCGCAGCCGGCAAAGGCAGCTCCCGGGTCAGCAACCGCTCCCCGGCTTTCCGTACTTCCCACAGCGAGAAGCAAAGGGTATACCTGCTCCGGAGCAATACTTGCTGAGACGTGACAAAACGAAATGCCGGAATATGTCCAAACAGCATCCGGGATTCCGGACCGGAGCAAGCCAGCAACTGCGTACGCTCTGCCAACCGCAACAGGCAGGCTGGAGCCGTATACCGGGGAATACACAGGAACTCCAGGAATTTAGATCGTCCACAGAGATGTACATTCACCTCTTTTACTTCTCCGGTTTGTGGCAGCGAAAAGATCAGGGTCTTCCAGCTACCCGGACGAGAGGTGGCGCCATAGGTATAGTCCTTCCCGGACTGCTTTTCCATCGTCACATAATGAAACGAAGGGGAGTTGACACAGAGGTCAAAGACAAAATTCCCCTCTTCAGGCTCTGCCGGTGGTTCTCCGCTCTGCAACAACAGCCACCGGTTCCCTTTCTGTTTTTTCAGCAGCATCCCCTCACGGGTCATCCGCCGTTGTGTAAACAGATCCGGGATCAGTTCTACCGGAACAGAGTCGCCCCGGTAATAATCGTGAGTGATCTCCAGGACCATACGTATGTGATGACTGCTACTGCGTTCCATAACTTTTCCGCTGAGTATATATCCTCTTAAGACTTATAACTTAAAACTTTGAACTCAAAACTTTATGTATAGCTTCTCTGCTGGGTATGTATACCCGGTACTACCGAACGGATCGTTTCCTGGTCTACAGACAGCATCCGTATTTTGCACAACACAGAGGGATAATAGACATTGCCACATACCGCCCACAGATTGGACTGTTCACTGAAAGAGAGGTTCACCGGTTCTATCGCCACCGGAGTCTCCTGATCTGCTACCGGAAACGTCAGATGGCTTTGCAGGAACTGAACCGCTCCGGACAACAACCGCAACCCCTCTTCGTATTGTTTATCCGGAAAAACAGCCGCGATAAGTACATACAGGTTCAGGTTCCAGGCCGGAAAATGGTGACTGTATTGTCCACTGTTCACAGGGTGGGTCCCGAAACGAATGCCGGCAGAGGTCTCCCGTTCTATATTCACCAGAGAGACCACGATCTTCCCTGACGGAGAACTACGGTCTTCCCGCGAAAGAGAAGAGAGCACGACTTTTTCTTCCCTCAGCCCGAGAGACAGCGCAATATGTTCCGACAGGGAGCGGGTCAAAGACGACAATACGGAATGGATCATACCCAAAAGGTGTTAACTAAAATACGGGACTAATTTAACAGCGGGTGACGAAATTTTATTTCGCCATCCGAACTATTTGGAATGTCGTGAAAAAGAAACTTATCCTTCCGGCCCGATAACATGATCCGGAATCACACCATATGGAAAAATAGATTTACTTTTTATCCCTGTTCTTTCCGCTTTATCCCGGATCTGTATGAAGTAAGAAATCCCGCTCCAGGACTTTCATCTTTCGCAACAGATGATACATAAAATCGATCTCCTCCGGCACCATCCGCGACCTGTATGTATCCAATAGCCTCTCCAGGAAACAGACCTCTTCTTCCGTAAAACAGAAAGGCAGCAATTGATAGTCCGGCTCCGTGTAATAATAGGCTTTCATTTTGTGACAGTAACCGATCGGGGCGTGGAAACCTAAGAACGGGTCGTTCTTCATGGTTTCCAGATCCATCTGAATGGTTCGCTGACTCACCTGATAACCGGTCACCTGCCGACAACACTCTATCATCCGTACACTTTTCACATAAGAGTATTTGCGTAGTAATTTATCAATAAGATAATACCTCGCTAAAGCAAATTTGTTTTGTGGCATATATATACTTTGTTTATAAAGAGTTATCCATATAGAGCCGGAGAATGTCAGTGAACGGATCATTCTGCCTCCGACTCAAACAAGTCATTTACTTATCTTCCAAGCAACTAAAATGAGAAAAACAAAGACATAACTCACGCCAGATCGTACAATATCGGGAACAACAGATCGAATAAGAAAATGGGGAGTTGCCAGGGGTTATATAGTATAAGGTGGGGTGCCACCTGACGGCATCACCGAAAAACTGAGTTTTCCGGACAGAGAGATCTTCAGACTAAGTAGTGACGGAGGTTGGGCGATGAGGATACAAACTATCATCACACAGGTAACAGGCAATCTACCCATTATTTCTATGGCACCTTTGAATGATCTACCGGGATTTATGGATACAGAGCCAAGCAGGAAGATACCAGCAAACAAAAGTTCGGTGCAGCTCTGAAAGAAGCGGATTTTGCTAAAATCGCAGAATGGATGGGAACCCAGGGATTCATGGTAACTTAACAGGAACAGCTCCGGAAGGTATTTGATGGAGCCAGGAGCGGATATATTCATAGCCCGGGGTTACTTTTGTGTAACAGAACCCCAGTAAAGCTATATAAAGTTCTCGCAGGTAAAGAGGCTGATCAAGTCCGGAGTTTATTTAAGCGGTATTTTCCATATGCTCCTTAGAATGACAAGCAAAATCAGGGATCTTAAAAACAGACCACTTTTGGTAACCAATCCGACCCAATTTGGTAACCAATTCCTTTCGGTATGGTTACTAATTGACCAGTCTGGTTATACTCTATCTGATCTTTCCTTATCCGAAGAACTTTCAGTCCGGAGCAAAAAGGACACAACAACGGAACCAATAAGCGTAAAGGGGAAATTATACGGATAAGAATACAGGAAGGGAAGGCCGGACTGTTGCAACAGCGTACAACGGTTTACAAAGAGACTGTCTCCTTATAGGACCTGTTCTACAGATCGTCTTTTTGCAGGGGATACAGCCTCTTTGCAGTATCTATCAGGAAAGATCACCACTCCAGGATCACTTTTCCACACTGTCCACTTTCCATCACATCAAATCCCTGCTGGAAATCATCTACAGAGAAACGATGCGTGATGACCGGCTCCAGATGGATCCCTGTGATCAGCATCTGCTTCATCTGATACCAGGTTTCCCACATCTCACGCCCATAGATCCCTTTTAAGGTAAGAGCTTTAAAAATGATCTTATTCCAATCTACATGGGTATGATCGGGCAGGATACCCAACAAAGAGATCTTTGACCCATTGTACATGTTATCCACCATCTCATTGAAGGCTTTCGGTGAACCTGACATTTCGAGGCCAATATCGAATCCCTGCATATCCAGCTGTTTCATCGCGCCCCTCACACTCTCCCCTTGGGTCGGATTGACGGTGAGCGTAGCTCCCATCTGGCGGGCAATGTTCAAACGATAGTCACTCAGATCACTCACCACAATGTGTCTGGCTCCGGCAAACCGGCAAATAGCCGTTGCCATACAACCGATCAGTCCCGCTCCCGTTATCAATACATCTTCCCCTATCAAAGGAAAAGAAAGCGCTGTATGGGTGGCATTCCCAAACGGATCCATGATCGCCGCCATATCGTCGGAAATACGATCGTCCAGCTTCACCACATTCTCCGCCGGAATAGAAACATATTCCGCAAACGCACCGTCCCGGTTGACCCCTACTCCGATCGTATTCTCACAGACGTGTTTTTTCCCACGCCGGCAGTTGCGGCAATGCCCACAGGCAATATGCCCTTCACCGGTCACCCGGTCACCTACACGAATATGCTCCACTCCTTTTCCAACCTCCACAACTTCTCCGACATATTCATGTCCGATCACCATCGGAGTCCGGATCGTGCGCTGCGACCAATCGTCCCACTTGTAAATGTGCAGGTCTGTTCCGCAAATGGCCGTTTTACGGATCTTGATCAACACATCATTGATTCCCACAGGAGGCATCGGCACATCCTGCATCCAGATGCCTTTTTCAGGTTTAAGTTTTACCAGTGCTTTCATCATTGTTTCTGTTTAGATCGACATTTTGTAATCTGATACCCCACAAAGATAAAAAGTTCTGAGCACATAGGATCGAAAATTAACAGATAATATACAGGAAGAATGACAGGAAGTAAATACCAGGAATTTCCCATACGAAAGCACAAACAGGGTCTGGCCCTATAAAATGGGATAACCATCCCGGTAAACCGGATCTGCCGGCGCGCAAGCCAGATGCCCGGCACGATACCCCGGTCTCTGTCACGGGCGCCAGGTACAGATCCTTTCTTTCTGCCTGATCAGTCATTTCATCTCCGGTTCCGGTCACAATCGGCTTGCAATCATTAAATAGTTTCCATATTGTCAACACCTTTATAGCGGATCGTCTCTTTCTCCGAAGATACATGTAACAAACCGGTGGATCTACCTGTACAAACAGATATCATCTTGCTTGTCAGGAAATAAAACTTGCAAAATCCAACATAAAAAAACGTTTCAGCCCCTTAACCTGTCTTGCAAATCCAGCCAACTTCCCCGAACTTTACCTGTACCATCCAAAGAGGATGAAAGTACCTAAATATATACTTCTATGAACAGAAAAACGTTACAAGCAGCCCTGATAATGGCTCTGCTACCGATCATGGCCCACAGTCAGGAAATTGCCATCAAGACCAACCTGCTCTACGCGGCTACCACCACTCCCAACCTATCCCTCGAATGGGCACCCTCGCGTAAGATCTCCCTGGACCTGCAGGGAAGCTACAACGGCTGGGAATTCAGAAAAAGCGAGCGCAACCGCAAGATCAAGCACTGGCTCATCCAACCCGAAGTACGCTTCTGGATCTACGAGGCCTTTGACGGACACTTCCTGGGCATCCATCCCTTCTACGGACAGTACAACGCAGCCAACATCCACCTGCCCCTGCGCATCTGGCAGAGACTCAAAGACCACCGCTACGACGGCTACGCCACCGGACTGGGATTCGGTTACGGATACCAATGGTACCTGGGACACCACTGGAACCTGGAATTCGAGTTCGGCTTCGGCTACGCTTACATGAACTACGACCGGTACAACTACAAGAAATGCAGTCCTTGCCTGGGAAACGATCACAAGCACTATTTCGGACCCACCAAGCTGGCACTTTCCGTTGTCTATCTATTTAAATCCAAAAAACGCTGACCATGAAACCGATATTTTTCAACCTATACTTAAGTGGGCTGATGCTCCTGCTGAGCATGCCGCTTGCCTCCCAGACCGTGTCCACGGTAGACGGAGCAGTGATCCTTCACAACCTGGCTTTCGATCAGACACCAGGCAGGCTGACCCTCTCTTTCGAAGCCGAGGTGATAGAAAAAGCCATGAACTACCGCCAGAGCTGGACCATCATACCCGAACTGATCTCGCCAGACGGGCTGCAGAGCCGCATCTACCCGACGATCCTGATCAACGGTACACAGAAACACCGGCACTACAAACGCAAAATGAGCTACAAAAACAGGGATCTTCTGGCCAACCTTCCGCTCTATAAGGTGAAAGCGCCACAGGACACCACACAGGTGATCCTTTACCATGCAGATATACCTTACGAAGCATGGATGGAGGATGCTACGCTCACGCTGCATCAGATACTTACCTCGTCCCGGGAGAAAAAACAACTTTTCACCACCGGCAACATTGCAAGGGTATCACCTGAAAAGATCATCATAAAAGAGGTTACGGAAATAGCTCCCATGCCTCTGCCGACACTGCCCGTGGTGGAACCCGCCATTTATACTGCCGAAGGTACCGCTTATATCCAGTTCCCCATCAATGAGTCTGTCATCCGTACCGATTTCAGAGACAACCGCGTCGAACTGGCAAAGATAGAAAACGATATCCAGGAGATCCTCACAGACCCTACCTATACCCTGATAGGCATCTACCTGACCGGATACGCTTCTCCCGAAGGACGGTACGCATTCAACGAGCACCTCTCCCAGGCACGCACCCAGGCCCTGAAAGACCACATTGTGCGGAAATACGGGATCTCTGCCGATGAGATCTGGGTCACCAGCGTAGCAGAAGACTGGACACGCCTGCGCGAAATGATCGTCGAAAGCGATCTGGCAGATAAACCTCAGATCATCGACATCATAGATTCGTCCGGCGCCCCGGACGCCAAAGAGAAACGCCTGCAAGCCCTGGGTACTACCTGGCGCACCCTGCTCAACGACTACTTCCCTAACCTAAGAAGAGTTGACTACCAGTTGCTTTACCAGAAACGTTAACCCTCAAACACAAACCACCATGCACAGGAACAAAGACCCCGATCCGTAATACGGTAAAAAGAGAATCGGTTTTTCAGGAGACAGACAGGGCCAGCCCTTTTCATACCAGACCCTGCTATTTTTACTTAAACCCTTACAAACTAAGAACCTGATGTATTTCTTTAAATTGTGTGTGTTGTATATAGTTTATTAATCACCTGCCTCGGGAAGGCAGACGGGGCTGGCCCTACTTTTCATACCACACACAACTACAGAACACAAAACACGAACCTATATACCCTCAAAAACAATCTATTTTTCTTTTAATCATTCTAATTCAAGATCTTATGAAAAAATTTCTAACCTTATCAGTATATGTACTGATGGCTTGCGCGATAGTTACATCGTGCAACGATGACAAAACGGATGCGCCTATCCCACCACAAGGCGAAGGGAATGTACAGATCAAAGTATCTGATGCCAATGCCAGAACCCGCGCCTACGACGGATTTGAACAAGCGGAAGCCGGTGAAGTAGAACTTGCCGACCACTTGGCTGTATTTGTTTACGATCAGAACGGAAGTCTGGACTATCAGAATCTCAATCTGCCGGTGAATGCCCAGGGAGTAACCGATCTCTTCAAGGTATCTGAAGGCATGAAGTATTTCTACGTCTTTTCCAACGGGGATGTTTCCACGCTCCCTTCAGCAGCAGGATTCGCAGATCTGGAGTCTGAGGTATTACGCGTTACCTTCCAGGACAACAGACCCAAAGAGATCACTACCCACGGAGCCATGACCATCGGTACCTTGTGGAGGATCGGGGATGTCAACCATCCACACAGGAATCTATTTGATGTACAGCCCAACAAATACGGCGGAGACCCCAACAAGGTGGCTCTCCGGATAGGACGTACCGCAGCTAAAATACGGTTGATCGAGATCAACAAAGAGCAAGTGGCCAATGCCAGCCCGCTCAAGGGAATATTTGATAACGTAAATGCCATTTACCGTCTGCGCAGTGTGCCTGATAAATATTTCCGTGTAGGAAAACTGGATTCATCCGGCGATTATCCTCCGACAACCGGACTTCGCTACCTCAGTGCCGTACACGATATAGGCCCGGGTTCATTAGCCTTCCCCAGTGATACATACATCGATTATTTCTGGGATGAAACCAAAAAACCATCTGCTACCGACCATTATTATGCAGTAGAAAATACGACTAAATCCATGGAAATCGAAGATCCCCTGGAACCGGGAGAACATCTCTACTATGGTAATACGACCTATGTACAATTCAGGATTGCCTATACTCCGGATGCCAGCGAGATCTACAGCCCTACTGTTCCTCCGGTACTTTCTACTACGGGTATTCCTGCGGATGGTACCTTCTATACAGCCAGATACAACGGTCAGGTGATGATCTTCGACTCGGAGCCACCTACTACCGGAAATGATTTTGTTGATCCGAAAGTCTATACCGAAGGTATTATGTATTATAAATTCCCGGTACGTGATCCGAAGGAGATCGGAACCGAACGTCAGTGTGCTGTCATTCGTAATCACTACTACGGAATTAAGGTGAACAATATATTCAACCTGGGTGAACCCACCGACGAGGTAGATCCTAAAATCCCGATTAATGATACCGATCCGGACGTAGAGATCACTGTAGAAGTTCTTGACTGGTTCAAAGTGGAACAGGGAGTAGATCTATAAGCAGAACGAACTGTGCTCTTTGAATTTGAAAGAGAACAACAAACAGATACCTGGCACTCCGGTGTCAGGTATCAAACATTCGCAATCATGAAAATAAATCCGTACAAACAGCTGGTCAGTGCCGTTTGCCTGATCGCCTTCCTGTGGGGATGTGTAAAAGAAGAATGGGACGATTGCTATGATGTATATCTGGCTTTTGAGTGTATCAACCCGGACTATACCTTTCCGGAAACCGTCCGGGAACTGGAGTTGCTCTTTTACAATCCGGCGGGCAATCTGGTGTATGATCTGTCCTATACGCGAAGTGTACTCGCAGCCAGCGATTGGAAAATCAACCTCACCCCTGTTATTTCAAAACCGGGCCAGTATAGTGTGGTAGCCCTGGTCAATTACCAGACGGAAACTCCTCTCACCCTTGTAGGTAAAGAGAAAAAAGATAAATTTCTGGCTGAGATCCGATATGACGCGGACCGGTGGGTAAATTACACCGTCATGGATTCGTATCACGGCATTTACGATCTTGATTTTACAGACAATAGCGAAGAAACAATTATCCATACGGTACCCTTGTCCAAAAACACGAATACCATCCGGCTGACCATAGAATTTGAAGACCCGGAAGATGCAAGGAACCTGACTTCTTACCGAAGTTATATACAAGCAGAGAATGCCCGGTACAACTGGAACTATACCATACCGGCTCACGAACCGGTTAACTACAAGCCCTACGAAAGCAGTTTCGGTGATGGGCAGGGAATTATATGCGACTACCTCAAAACCATGAGGCTTCACGCGGATGGGAACCTACAGCTGGTCATGGATTTCGGCGGGCAGGGCATTCCAGGTCCGCAGGTGATTGATATTCCCGAAAAGCTGGCTCTGGTGGAAAAAGACGGAACATATATCTACGACACCAACGAGAAACTGGAATATTACGACTATTTTGAATTCATAGTAAGGATCAGCAGTGACTTTGTCATCGTTGGGCTGATCATTGACGGATGGTTTCTGGTGACCGGGAACGAAGAAGTCTAACCACTAAACATACAGGCGTTATGAAAGCAACATACATATGGACCACCCTCGTCCTTTACACCATGCTGTTCCTGGCGTCCTGCATACGTGATGATATATACACACCACAAAAGCCGCAGGAACACCAGGTCACCTTTTCCCTGCAACTGCCCCGCGCACTGGCAGCAGCCCCCGCCACCGGGCTCACCGAAGAGGAAGAACGAATGATCAGTGACCTTACCGTCCTTATCCTTACGGATACCTCCTCCGGCGACCTGAAGTGTGAAAAGATGATTGAAAACCTGACCCCAACGGCCGTACCCGGAACATTCAACATACAGTACACCGTCACCACTCCGCTACCTATAGGGAGATACCACCTCATGCTCCTTGCCAACCTGCCCGCCGGCAGTCTGCCTGCCGCAACCACCCCAGGTTCCCTGTTGTCCGACATAGAAAGTACCCTATTGTATCAGATGTCCGCCAAATGGGACATCAGCACCCATACCGGCTTCCCCATGTGGGGAATGACTGAGGGACACGTCATCATCACAGGGTCCTATACCCATCCCGACCCCATCCTGATGCTGCGCATGCTGTCGCGCATCAACCTCTCCGTAGACGACAACGTCAAAGACGATATCAAGATCAGCACCATACGCCTGCACAACCCCAGCAGCCGGGGCGTCGTCATACCCGATGAAGCCACCCTTGACCGGACCACCACACCCGGCTACATACGTGTCACCGCCCCCACACTGCCCCTCAACAATTCGGGCAATCCCGACCCCGGGCTGCTCAGTACGCCGTGGAAATACACCGCCACAGAAATTGACGAAGGTAACTACTGCCTTAACACCATCTATGCCCTCGAAGGATTCGATCCACAGGGACGTAACGACGACGAATACGCATGGCTGGAAGTCGTCTGTTCCTACAAAGGCGGCCCCGAAGAAGCACACCGCATCGACTTTGTCCGTACCCTTGCCGACGGCACCCGTGAGCCAATCGGACTCCTGCGCAACCATTCCTACGAGATCCGGATCCTGTCCATGAGCGGCAGTGCCAACCTCGAATTTGAAGTCATGGACTGGAACGACTCCGACCTGAGCGACATCATCTTCGAAGGCAAATACTACCTCAAAGTAAACCAAAGCAACTTCCTGCTCGACAGGGAATTCCATGACAAAAACAGCTTTACCAACAAACTCACCCTCCAGACCAACTACGAAGAGGGATGGGTGATCGACCGCATTACCGAACCCAGTGACGGTGCCCCCATCGACATGGACAACGGCTGGATACAGATCGCACCGGAAGACCGCACCGGACCCCAACATCAGGAAAAAACCATCTCCCTCCTGCTGGAAGAAAACAGGACAGGTGCCCCCCCGCAGCGCAGAGATACACCTGCACGTAGGGCGGCTCATCGACTTCATTGTGAGTGTTACTCAGGATGTAGAAAGGAAATTGGAATTATACATCGAAGACCTCGAAGGCAACCCGTTGGAAGAACTCGTATTCTATGATTTCTACGGCAACGACAAGCCCTACGAACCAAAAGCCTTCCGCGTACGCTGGTCACCCTACGGAACCAACTATCAGGGGGTATCTTTCACCTGTCAGGTACGTACCACAGTGGTAGGTGACGAACATTTTGACTACAAACCCGGTACCGAACAAATCACCCCCGGCTTACTCACTGACGCCACCGGCATGAAAGAATACATCATCGAGCCCACACCGTTCACCGACGATCAGGTCAGCGAACGGCTGGGCAATCCCTTCCTGCAACATGCCAGTTGGGTCACCTTCACCGTGACCGACCCCGACGACTCCAACAAAACCATCAGTAAAACCATCTACCTCAACCACCAACACATCGCCATCACCTCCCGGAATTTCAGGCGGCTCTCCTATCTGGGCAGAGCATATACCTTCAACGTGCAGGCCAATACCCCTTGGGTCATAGACAGTATAGCCCCTCAGGAAGAAGAATTCCAGATCAGCAACTACACTCCGGTAGGAACCACCGGAGGCAACAATATTTTAGAAGGACACAGGCTGACCTATACCACACCCACAGAAAACCCGGGCAATGGGCTGAAGGGCATCCGGCAGGCCGGGCGCAAAGCCACCTTCTACCTGCGCGACCAGCGCGGCATCATCCCGGATCTGGTACCCTTCACCATAACTGCCGTATGTGAAGACCCCAACTCCTTCATTGTCCACCCCTCCTCATCCGGCTCCACCCTCCGTATACCGATCCGGAAACTCTTCTGGATCCGCGAACGCGAAGCCGGAGACGCTTCCGTGGTGGATCTCCTGCACAACAGCAATACGTATGAACCCCATATCGTATGGCAGGAATACTATGACCAGACAGGAGCCGAAAGACAAGACTATCAGGTGAGCCTTATATCCATACCCGATGGCAGCAATGCCCTCGAAGACTTCCTCGAAGTAACCTTCCCCCCGGCCCCTTCGAACGGAGTCATGGGCAACGCACTGGTAGGCATAAAGCGTAAGGGAACAAATAACCTGCTGTGGAGCTGGCACATCTGGCTCACCGACTACAACCCCGAACCAGCCTTCGGCGGTTCACTGGAGGTGGGAGAGGCATGGTTTATGCACCGCAACCTTGGAGCACTCTCGGACGAGCATCAGCTAAATGCCCACACCATAGGGTTCTATTACCAGTGGGGACGCAAAGACCCGCTCCGTCCGAAAGATATACCTACTCACAGGCGAGGCCCTGCACTGGAAAACCTGATCCATTCGATCAATGCCCCGGATGTATTTTTTACAGAGGGAGGAAAAGGGGATTGGTATACTTCCTCCGGATTGCGACCCTACCAGAACGATTTCCTGTGGACGGAGTACGACGACCATAAATCCCAGTACGATCCCTGCCCGGAAGGCTGGCGGGTGCCCAACTTTAAACACGAGGACGGTATGGCTATATCCTTATGGAGGCTATTGCTTAGGTACGATTATCTCATGGAGAATACGGATTTTCTGGGAGCTTTACTGACAAGAAAATCCGACAGTCAAGGCACGCTGTTTATGCCCGGAGGCGGCTATTATGACCCTTACGGCACCCTTAAGGATTATAAAAAAGAAGCAATGAACTTTAATGCCAATGCCTCTCAATATGATGATGTCCCGCATGAGGGACTGTATGCCGGACAAGGTATATACGGAGGTGGTGATGAAATACCTATGCCACGTGCCTCCGCCATGCCGGTTCGTTGCGTGAAACGAAAAAAATAAACAGACAATAGTTATGAAAACGAAAAAATACATACCCTACACCATCATCGCACTGGTAGCAGCCATGCACCTGCTCCCGGTAGCCTGCACCGATCCCTACAACGAGTGGCACCCCCGGAAAAAACCGGAGGTTCGTTTCACCCTCTCCCTCGAACTGCCCCAGCCCAAAGCTGCGGACCTCACCACCCGTGCCATGACGGAAGATGAGGAGAGCGAGGTACAGGAACTGACCCTTCTGCTCTTTACCATGGGCACAGGCAATACCGAACGGCTGGAAAGTACTTACAACATACCCGGGTCGGCACTTACCCGCAACGCCACTAACCGCCGCCTCTACACCACCACGGCTACCCTCGAACCGGGAACCTACAGTACCTTTATGGTGCTGGCCAACAGTGAGTCTATCCTTTCCACATCCGCCGCGCAGTCCCTGCTTACTCAGGGAACGCTCCGCAGCCGGATAGAAGAAGAACTCCTGTTGAGTCTCAACGACGGCGACCACTGGGATGTCAGCCCGTCCGCTCCGCACCTTTTCCCCATGTGGGGCATGATAGACGGCGGCAACACCGGCATAGTCATCAACAACACTCCCGGAAACTATTCCGTCAAACTGTTCCGCATGCTTGCCTCCATCGACCTTATTATCGAGCAGGAAGACGAGCAGGAGCAACCCCTTCCCGCATTTGACCTGACACAGGTGCATCTCTGCAACTTCTACCGCAACGGCCGGATGATACCCGATACCACCCGTAACTACCACCCCGACAGCATCCGGCTGCTCGCACCCCCCCTGCCTGCCACCGCCCACCACCTGACCCATACCCGGCCGCTGTCCTATGCC
>JAJQDI010000012.1 GCA_021202275.1 Bacteroides sp. | reverse complement strand
GAGAGACTTATTGTAAACTATGGGATAGTTCCTACACGGATATAGAGGAAAATAAATTCCGGATAACCGTAGGAGATACCCCAAATCTACCTGATGTTCCCTACTATATTTCTTTTAAGGAATGGAAAGACGAGAGAAAGAGAAAATATCAATCTAAAGTAGTATCTTCCCACGAATTAGCTTAACTAAAGATTTTTTCTTTTTTATTTTCTATGATAATAGGTGATGTATTATCAATAAATTATTAAGATATTAGGATAAAAAATACATCTATTTAAAGTAGAAGTCTTTTAACTATACTTGCAGGGCTATAGCTTGGTGGGTCAGGAATAGACAATCTGTAAAAATGAGTAAGAAATTACGCTTAGAAAGCTCTTTAAATACAATTTATTTCTATCTTTGTATTTAGGAAGTCGTTCCGAAGCGTAACCTCTTGCAAATTGATGTATTTGAATCGTGTATCAATTCGTGGGACTTTAAGAAAAAATGATTTGATAAAATACTGAGAATAAGTGCCATAAGCAAATTGTTCAGTCACTGGTGGCACCACTGAAAAAGAAATCAAAAAGCAGAAAACCCCTGAAAGTCAATGATTTTCAGGGGTTTTTATTTTCTTCTAAATCTCAAAAAGCAGCAAAATTCCACATCTGCGGTGGCGGAATCGGTGACTTTTTTGAGAGGGAGAAAAAAAGTCACCAGAAGGCTTCTAATGTACTGATTTGCAAAATCTTGCGTAACATTCTTATGAGTTCATTTCCTTAGTTTTGAACCATTAAATTTTAAGGAAAATGAGAAGAGATTCGTTTATTGTTTCGTTCTTTTTGAAAAAGAACCAACTATTAAAAAATGGAGATGCACCCGTTAGTATGAGAATTACTGTAAACGGGCAGAGAGAAGAAGTGCGTATTAAGAAAAGCGTGAAACCTTCCCTATGGAATCAGGCAAAAGAGGTATCAAGAGGAAAAGCTAAAAATTCACGGGAACTGAACGACTACATTGAAAACGCCCGTATCCGTCTATTCCAAATCTTTACTAAATTAGAACAGGATGGAAAGAAAATTACTGCCGAGATACTGAAAAATAAGTTTTTCGGTATGGATGATGAAGATAACAAAACCTTGCTCGGCTGTATGCGTGACCACAACGAACAGTGCCGGCAGCTTATCGGGATAGATTATGCGGACGTAACAGTAAGGCGTTATGAATGCTGTACTCGCTACTTACAGGAACTTATTCAGCAGAAGTACGGAGAACAAGACCTACTACTCAAGGAGGTAAACAGAGAATTCATTAAAAGCTTTGAGTTCTTTATGAAAACCGAAAAGAAGTGTCAGAACAACACGGTGATTCGATACATGAAGTGCCTGAAGAAGATTATCAATTTAGCCTTAGCCAATGAATGGATGAGCAGAAACCCTTTTGCCGGAATTAAATTCCATGAAACAGAAGTACACAAAGATTTCCTTACTCAAGAAGAGATAGACAAAATCTATGCAAAGGAATTTGAGATTCCCCGTCTTGAATTGGTAAGAGATATATTCATTTTCTGCTGCTACACAGGTCTTACCTTTATTGACGTGCAGCATCTTCGTCCCGAACATATCGTAACAGATAACAATAAAGTGTCGTGGATTCGTATAGGCAGGCAAAAGACAAAGAATATATGTAATATTCCTTTATTGGCAATCCCTAAGCAGATATTAAAAAAGTATGAAAATAACCCTCATTGTCTGGACAAAGGGGTACTTTTGCCTGTGATGTGCAATCAAAAGATGAATTCCTATCTGAAAGAAATTGCCGATTTCTGTGGAATAAGAAAGAACCTGACGATGCATATGGCTCGTCATACTTTTGCCAGCGTGATTACTTTGGCTAATAATGTCTCTTTGAAAAATGTGGCAAAAATGCTTGGACACTCTTCCACCCGAATGACGGAGCGTTATGCCAAAGTGCTTGACCAAAGTATAGTAAGAGATATGATGCAGGTGGATAAAAGATTAAATATATAAATACCTATTGTAACAAATACGTCCATACGTATGAAAATACATATACTTGCAAAAATCCCCTATAGAGTCAGCTCTATAGGGGGATTCTGTATTCTTTTAAAGTTTAGTTTTATCTCTCCGCTTCCCTATACTTATTTTCTAACATCTTCTCAATATCCGACTCCTTATATAAAATTTTACCACCTAACTTTATATAAGGTATCCTGCCCTCATTCCTATAATCCTGTAAACTTCTGCGACTGATTTTAAGTTTTTCCGACACTTCTCTGTCCGTCAGGTAACGCTCTCCATTCAATAGAGGGCGTTGATTATCCACTAAATTTTCTACTGCTTTCACCATCCGTTCTATGGACCTAAAAAGTCCTGTTATCCTTTCATCATTCTTTGTTATCAAATTATTACCCATACTTAACTGACCATTTCTTTTTTCTGTTTAAAATAACTCTCCTTACGCTTCTGTTCCACCACAGGCAAGAGCTTCTGTACATCCTCCGGCTTATAGTACATTTTCCGGTTTACCTGCGTATAAGCTAATGTTCCGCTATCCCTCATTGATTGCAGCGTACGGGGACTAATCTGAAACAAAAGGCACACATCCTGATTATCCAGCCATGCGCTAAGTGCTTTGTCTGCATAACGACTACAAAGGAGTTCGACCTGCCCGGCAGCTTCCTCAATCGTTTCCAAAAGCTGTTCAAACATTCCGGCTTCCACATTTACAATTTCCATGTTTCATTGATTTTAAATGAATACTAATAACTTATTTTCTCCCTGTAAAAGGAAAGAGCAATAATAAGAAGAAATACAATCCGTTTTTAAACTTGATACCGTATGACATCTTGTGACGATATGTTGCTCTGGTTTTGTCGCCTTTTACAGCTTGTTAGTGGAAAGTTAAGCAGAATAATTCTTGAGTCAATGAAGGAAAATGAAGATGTCCCCGATAGTCTCTGATTGTCTCTATCGTAGAATTATAAATGTGAGAATTAAAGACCTCGTTGCCGGCTAATCTGTTTCTTTGGACCGAGTCCTCTTTTAAGAAGAAACTCCTGTTTCTGTAACTTGAACCATTGGTGAATGGCTGTTCCGTTTATGGTAAGGTGAAAATTATTCTGTTTGTCAACAAGCAATTTCAGATGTG
>JAJQDI010000010.1 GCA_021202275.1 Bacteroides sp. | reverse complement strand
TTAAATTATTTTAGCGGACACTAGTGCACGACGTGCGTCTCAGCACGCCGAATGGAAATGCACATAACTGCGGGATTATTTTTTGTTGGACCTGCACTGCGGAGACGCAAATATGCACTGGTGTCCGGAAAAATACTTTGAGCTTTACGGAGCTATCCAAATGTCATTCATTTCATCCAATGATCCCATTTCCCTGGAAAGCCCGGAGGGCTTGAATGTGCATACCCCCAGTGAGGCGAAGGAAGGGCATAGCCCGTAACGAAGCGACTGGGGGTATAGCTGATGCATCTGCAGTCAACCCCGAAGTGGGTTGAATATAGAAACACTTCGTTCTACATAGGATGAGCAAGGTTTGACAGGGTTTTATTTAGAATAGAATCGTTCAACCCACTTTGGGGTTGAAGAGAGGTGTAGATCTTACTACCCCCAGTCGCTGCGCTATGCTCCGCTTCACTGGGGGGTACGCATATTAAACCCTCCGGGTTTTCAGAGGAAATCAGAATAAATGGGTGTCATTTGAGATCAGAATAAATGAATTTTCTTTGGATAGCTTTTGGAAAAAGAAAGGTTTGAAATCCTCCGGGTAAAAAATCACATGTAAATAATTGAAATAAATGATATGATCTCACATGCTAACGATTTATTCCGCACACCCGTGCACACCGTGCGTCTCTACAGGCTATCTCTGTAGACGAACTATTAAACTTTTCTATAAATGAAGGTTCTTCATTGGTAGTATGTTTGATCCTCCGTTATCCGTAGAAACATAGTATACTGTATAAGAAGCATATACATAAAATGAGTTCTTATTACTTTCTTTTTTTAATCTGTAGTCTGTAGCAGGGTGGATGTTTTTTTATCACACAATAGAGATACAAAATAAAGAAAAATCTTGTACTTCCGGTAGTTCCTTTCGTGGGTAATAATAGCCATTTTCTGTCTTTGTGTGCGTTAACGGATTTGATTACGGATTTTTTTCTTTAATTCCTTCCCGAATTCATCTGTAATCACATTATTATTTATTACTTTTGCGCTCAAATTATGAAACCATTATTTTAAATATAGCATGGCAAGTGTAATTAAGTTACGTAAGGGCCTTGACATCAACCTCAAAGGCAAAGCGGCGACGGAGTTCTTGTCTGTGAAAGAACCCGGGTTTTATGCTTTGATACCCGATGATTTTCATGGCGTTACTCCCAAAGTTGTTGTCAAAGAACAGGAGTATGTGATGGCGGGAGGACCTTTGTTTATTGACAAGAATCACCCCGAAGTTAAATTCGTTTCGCCGGTGAGCGGTGTTGTGACAAGTGTAGAGCGTGGTGCCCGTCGTAAAGTGATGAGCATAACTGTTCAGGCTGCCGAAGAGCAGGACTACGAAGAGTTTGGTAAAAAAGAGGTTTCCCTGCTGAATGGAAATCAGGTGAAAGCTGCTCTTCTGGAATCCGGGATCTTTGCTTTCTTCAAAGAACGTCCTTATCAGGTAGTGGCCAATCCGACTATTTTGCCTAAAGCGATTTTTGTCTCCGCGTTTGATAGCAGTCCCTTAGCCCCTGACTTTGAATTTGCTCTGAAAGGAGAGGAAACAAATTTCCAGACAGGTCTTGACGCACTGGCTAAGATTGCCAAAACATACCTGAGCATTCGTGCCGATCAGAAATCCGACGCACTTACCCAGGCTAAAAATGTAATTGTAACGGCTTTTGACGGACCGCATCCCGCGGGAAATGTAGGCGTACAGATCAATCATCTCGATCCTATCAATAAAGAAGAGGTCGTTTGGACCATCGGTGCTCAGGAGGTGATCTTTATCGGTCGCCTGTTCAATACCGGACGTATCGACTTTACCCGTACGGTCGCACTGACTGGGTCGGAGGTGATAAAAACCGGGTATTGCAAACTGAAAGTAGGGGCGTTGCTCACCGATGTGTTCAGTGGCAATGTACATAAGGAGATAGACCTGCGTTACATCAGCGGCAATGTGCTTACCGGTAAGAAAATTTCTCCGAATGGTTTCCTGGGAGCGTTTGACAATCAGCTGACTGTAATTCCCGAAGGGGATGACATTCATGAAGTACTGGGTTGGATCATGCCTCGTTTTGATCAGTTCAGTGTCAGCCGTTCGTATTTCAGCTGGCTGATGGGTAAAAAGAAAGAATATGTGTTGGATGCCCGTGTCAAGGGAGGCCATCGTCACATGATCATGTCTCATGAGTACGACCGGGTACTGCCCATGGATATCATGCCGGAATATCTGATCAAGGCGATCATTGCCGGAGATATTGATCGGATGGAGCAGTTGGGTATTTACGAAGTGGCTCCGGAAGATTTCGCTTTGTGCGAATTTGTATGTTCTTCCAAAATGGAGTTGCAGCGTATTGTACGTGAAGGGTTGGACAACCTGCGTGCCGAAATGAGTTAATAATGTAAACGAAAAATATAAATGAAAGCGTTAAGAAAATTTCTCGACAAGATAAAACCGAACTTTGAAGAGGGAGGAAAGCTTCATGCGTTTCACTCTGTATTCGATGGGTTTGAGACTTTTCTGTTTGTACCCAACGAGACCGCGAAAGCAGGAGTTCATATCCACGACTCGATCGATAGCAAGCGTATCATGTCTATGGTAGTGATCGCTCTGGTGCCGGCATTGCTCTTTGGTATGTACAATGTAGGCTATCAACACTATGCCTACACCGGTGGGGAGGGTACTTTTATACAGATGTTCCTGTATGGATTGCTGGCTACCCTTCCTAAACTCATCGTTTCCTATGGAGTAGGGTTAGGGATTGAATTTATTGTAGCTCAGTGGAAGCATGAAGAGATCCATGAGGGCTTCCTTGTATCGGGTATCCTAATCCCTATGATCGTTCCCGTGGACTGTCCGTTGTGGATACTGGCTATTGCCACCGCATTTTCTGTGATCTTTGCCAAAGAGGTATTCGGAGGTACGGGGATGAATGTGTTCAATGTAGCTCTGGTGGCCCGCGCGTTCCTGTTCTTTGCCTATCCGACCAAGATGTCCGGAGATGCGGTATGGGTATCGGGAGAGAGTATCCTGGGACTTGGACAGAATGTAGATGGTCTCACGGCCGCTACTGCTCTTGGAGTGGCTTCTACCGCTCCGGACCCGACAGGGTATCCGGCATTCTCCTGGGATATGGTTACCGGCCTGATTCCCGGTTCCATCGGTGAAACCAGCGTCATCGCTATTCTGCTGGGTGCTGCTCTGTTACTCTATACAGGGGTAGCCAGCTGGAAAATAATGTGCTCTGTTTTTGTAGGAGGCGCGTTCATGGGTTGGGTTTTCAATGTGATCGGTCCGGATACTGCCATAGCGCACATGCCCTGGTACGAACATCTGGTACTGGGAGGTTTCTGCTTCGGAGCTGTGTTTATGGCCACAGACCCGGTTACTGGTGCCCGTACGGAAACAGGTAAATATATATATGGATTATTGATTGGTATGATGGCGATCATCATTCGCGTACTGAACCCCGGTTATCCCGAAGGTATGATGCTGGCTATTCTGTTGATGAACATTTTCGCGCCACTGATCGATTATTACGTGGTACAAAGCAGCATCAGCCGTCGTCTGAAGCGTTTCGCCAAGTATAACAACTTTAAACCGAATGTAAAATGAATACCAATAGTAATTCTTATACTGTCATTTATGCTTCGGTAATGGTGATTATCGTTGCATTTGTACTGGCTTTCATTTCAGCTTCTCTGAAAGCCAGGCAGCAGTCCAACGTAGAGTTGGATAAGAAAAAGCAGATCCTTTCCGCTTTGAATATAAATACAAAAGGAGAGGACGCGGAAGTGCTCTATAACCAATATGTAAAAGCCGACCAGATCCTCAATGCTTCCGGTGAAGTGGTGAGTGAACAGGGTGGTTTTGAGGTAGAGGTAAAAGCCGAACTCGCCAAAGACCTGCAGGCACGTCAGTTGCCTTTGTATGTATGTGAAGTGGACGGAACAACCAAATATGTATTGCCTCTTTATGGAGCCGGTCTCTGGGGAGCGATCTGGGGATATATCGCTTTGGATGATGATAAGGATACGGTATATGGTGTCTATTTCTCACATGAAAGTGAAACTCCGGGGCTGGGAGCTGAGATTGCTACCAGATGGTTCCAGGACTATTTCAAAGGTAAACATGTGATGAAGAACGGTGCCGTAGCGTTGGGTGTGGAGAAAAATGGCAAAGTCACTGATCCGCAGTACCAGGTAGATGGTATCTCCGGTGGTACGATCACTTCTGTGGGAGTAGATGAGATGCTGAAAAGGTGCATCAGCCAATACGAGCAATTTTTAACTAAAAAGTAAAAAGGAGGAAACATTATATGAGCCAATTATTCTCGAAAAAGAACAGAGAGGTTTTCATAGCACCTCTTACGCTGGACAATCCGGTAACGATACAGGTACTGGGTATCTGTTCGGCGCTGGCGGTAACAGCTAAATTAGAGCCTGCGATTGTAATGGGACTTTCCGTAACCGTGATCCTTGCTTTTGCCAATGTGATTATATCGTTGTTGCGCAAAACGGTTCCTAACCGTATCCGTATCATTGTACAGCTGGTAGTGGTTGCATCTTTAGTGACGATCGTGAGTGAGATCTTGAAAGCGTTTGCTTATGATGTAAGTGTGCAGCTTTCCGTATATGTCGGACTTATTATTACCAACTGTATCCTGATGGGACGCCTGGAAGCTTTCGCTATGGCAAACGCTCCCTGGGAGTCTTTCCTGGATGGTGTGGGTAATGGATTGGGCTATGCCAAGATACTTATTATCGTAGCTTTCTTCCGTGAATTGCTGGGATCCGGAACCCTTCTGGATGTCCGGATCATTCCCGAAGTAGTATACGAATGGGGATATATCAATAACGGTCTGATGGTGATGCCTCCTATGGCACTGATCATCTGTGCCTGTGTGATCTGGTATGAACGTAGTAAACACAAAGAATTACAGGAGAAGTAATACAAATCATTGATCGTTGAGTAACTATTTGTATAGTGGCTTGATTTCAAAAGAATGCGCTATGAATGATTATTTAAGTTTATTTGTAAAGTCGATCTTTGTCGATAATATGATCTTTGCTTACTTCCTGGGAATGTGTTCATACCTGGCAGTATCGAAGAATGTGAAAACAGCTCTGGGTCTGGGGCTTGCGGTGATCTTTGTATTGGTGGTAACCCTTCCTGTAAATTATTTGCTGGAGAACCATGTATTGAAAGCAAATGCTTTGGTAGAAGGAGTGGATCTGAGTTTTCTGAGTTTTATTCTTTTTATTGCGGTGATCGCGGGTATTGTACAGCTGGTAGAGATGGTTGTAGAACGTTTCAGTCCTTCGTTGTATGCTGCTCTGGGTATTTTTCTTCCGTTGATCGCTGTAAACTGTGCCATCATGGGGGCTTCTCTGTTCATGCAGCAACGTCAGTTCGTAAATATCGGTGAAGCCACTACGTACGCTTTAGGATCAGGTATTGGGTGGTTGCTGGCTATTGTAGGCCTGGCGGCTATCCGTGAGAAAATGGCCTATTCCAATGTACCGGGTCCGCTGCGCGGTCTGGGTATCACCTTTATTACAGTAGGTCTGATGGCCATGGCATTTATGTGTTTTTCAGGATTGAAGTTATAATTTAGTAAAAAGAATAAGAAATGACATCTTTAATCATAACGAGTATCGCGGTGTTCCTGGCTGTTATTCTGCTGCTGGTAGCCATTCTGCTCGTATCTAAAAATTACCTCTCTTCATCGGGACAGGTAAAAGTACTTTTGAACGGAAAACAGGAATTGGAGACCGCGGTAGGAGGTACCCTGCTGGGTACCCTGGCAGAGAACAACATCTTTCTTTCATCTGCATGCGGAGGGAAAGGTTCGTGTGCCCAATGCCGCTGCCAGGTCCCGGAAGGAGGAGGAGAGATCCTGCCTACGGAAAAAGTACACTTTTCCCGCAAGGAACAGGCCAATCACTGGCGTCTGGGTTGTCAGGTGAAGGTGAAGCAGGATATGAAGGTAGAAGTAGATGGGTCTGTACTGGGTGTGAAGAAATGGGAGTGCGAAGTGATCTCCAACCGCAACGTGGCTACTTACATCAAAGAATTTATTGTGAAATTGCCCGAAGGCGAACACATGAATTTCCAGCCGGGTAGCTACGCGCAGATAGATATTCCCCCGTATGAGTTGAAGTACAGTGATTTTGCCATTGAAAAGCAATTCCACGAAGACTGGGATAAGTATAAAATGTGGGACCTGACCTGTAAGAACGAAGAGCCTACGATCCGCGCCTATTCGATGGCCAACTATCCCGCCGAAGGAGATGTGATCACGCTGAATGTACGTATCGCTACTCCTCCGTTCGATCCGGCTACCAAAGGATTTATGAAGGTATCTCCGGGTATCGCTTCTTCTTATATCTTCTCACTGAAACCGGGTGATAAGGTAGTGATGAGTGGTCCGTACGGAGACTTCCATCCGATCTTGAATAGTAAGAACGAAATGCTTTATATTGGCGGTGGTGCCGGTATGGCTCCGTTGCGTGCTCATGTATTGCATTTGCTGAAGACCCTGGAAGTGACGGACCGCAAGATCTCTTACTGGTACGGTGCCCGTTCGAAAGGAGAGATCTTCTATGAAGAAGATTTCCGTGAATTGGAAAAGAAATTCCCTAACTTCAGTTTCCACATCGCTCTGAGTGCTCCGTTGCCGGAGGATAACTGGACCGGGTATGTCGGATTTATCCACGATGTGATCTACAAACAATATCTGAAAGATCACGAGGCTCCGGAAGATATCGAATACTACATGTGTGGTCCCGGCCCGATGAGTAAGGCTGTAGAAAAGATGCTGGATGAGCAGGGGGTACCGCCCGCAAACATTATGTTTGATGATTTCGGTGCCTGACACCAGGTATACAAACTTGATATATACTTTAGACCGGCAGTGGATAAAAACCACTGCCGGTTTTTGATTGTATGAGGAGAAGAAAGCATACGTCTCAGCATATTTGAAGTAAACTTCGCTCTGGATTCCGGCTTTCCCTGCCTTTACAGGAAGACAGGTGGTTCGGGCGACAAATCCGGCCAGGTTTGATTTGTCGCCCGGCTTTCACTATCTTTGCCGCATGAATACAGAACATCCGCTTCTCTGTGAAGCCCTGCAACGTTTGCAGATCGGGACACTGACTCCCATGCAACAGTCTTCTCTGCAATATGCCCGGGATCCCCGGGATCTGATCCTGCTTTCTCCTACCGGCAGTGGGAAGACACTGGCTTTCCTGCTTCCCCTGTTGCTATCTCTGCGTTCGGATACCGATCGGGTACAGGTACTGATCCTTGTCCCTTCCCGTGAACTGGCCTTGCAGGTAGATAGTGTGTTCCGGAAGATGACTACCCGGTGGGGAGTTGTTTGTTGTTACGGAGGCCATCCGATCGCTGAAGAGAAAAAGAGCCTGCTGGGTACCAGACCCGCTGTGGTTGTGGGTACTCCCGGTCGTATCCTGGATCATTTATCTAAGGGGAATCTGGATGCAGAAGGTGTTGCCACACTTGTTATTGATGAGTTTGACAAATCCCTTGAACTGGGTTTCCAGGAAGAGATGGCGAAGATCATTGATAGCCTTCCCGCCCTGAAAAGACGTATGCTTATTTCCGCTACGGATGCGGAAGAGATCCCGCTATTCACAGGCATAGGCCGCAGTATACGGTTGGATTTCCTGCAGGAGAACGGAGGTGATTCCCGGTTGCAACTGCGTCAGGTCTGCTCTCCGGCGAAAGATAAATTAGAGACTCTGTTCAGACTCCTGTGTACATTAGGGACAGACTCTTCCATTGTTTTTTGTAATCACAGGGATGCTGTAGACCGCGTCAGTCGTTCCCTTACCGAACACGGACTGTACAATGAGTCTTTCCACGGAGGTATGGAACAGCCCGATCGCGAGCGGGCACTGTATAAGTTCCGTAACGGAAGTTGCCAGGTATTGGTTGCTACGGATCTGGCGGCCAGGGGGTTGGATATTCCCGAAGTCGGACATATTGTGCATTACCATTTGCCGGTCAGCGAAGAGGCATTTACCCATCGCAACGGACGTACTGCCCGTTGGATGGCAACCGGCAACTCATACCTGTTGCTGCATCCGGAAGAGACGATACCTGCATATATTTCACCTGTTCCCGAATCTTATATTATTCCGGAGCAGATTCCCCGTCCGGTCAAGCCACAATGGACTACGTTGTATATCAGTAAAGGGAAGAAGGACAAACTCAATAAAGTAGATATTGCCGGACTGCTTTATAAAAAAGGCAATTTGTCCCGCGACGAGGTGGGTCAGATCGATGTCAAAGACCACTATGCCTTTGTTGCCGTACATACCCGTAAACTCAATCAGTTGCTCACCCTTATCCGTGGTGAGAAGATCAAAGGCATGAAGGTACTGGTGGAAGTGGCAGAATGAAGAGATTTACGATGTACTGATTTACGATGTACGATTGGAAAGATAAAATAACCTGAGGAAATCATTCACCCGTAGAGACGCACGGCGTGCGTCTCCGCGATATATGTCCAACAAAAATGTGTATATAAATTGAGATCTGTACCAATCATTAGATGTATCTTCTCCTATATAATTTTACGGAAACTCTATCCCAGGTAGATCATACGGATCTATCTAACATTTAAACGAAATAGTGATAATCGAGTTAATAAGTATTTTCGGGAATATGTTTGTATGGGACCTGCATTGCGGAGAGGCATGTTTCTGTGTTGAACGTATACCGCGGAGACGCACACCGTGCGTCTCTACATGTAGATGCTACTAACAGGCTGTTTATCTTTCCAATCGTACATCGTAAATCAGTACATCGTAAATCATTTGTCTTGCTAAGCCTATATAACAAATTGGTGTATAATTACTGCATAAACCAATAAAAAGTAAGGTATGTACTATACCCGGCTGTAAATTTATTGGGAAAGATTGGCTGTGCAGAAAATAATTCGTAATTTCGCCTTGTCTAAAGACAACGATAAACGCGATTGTTAAACCAAAACAAACTTCAAATGAAAAAGCATAATTTCAATGCCGGACCTTCCATCCTTCCTCCTGAGGTTATCCAACAAACTGCGCAAGCAATTACAGACTTCAATGGGTCGGGTCTTTCATTGATGGAGATCAGTCACCGCGCCAAAGATTTTCAGCCAGTGGTGGATGAAGCTGTAGCCCTTTTTAAAGAACTTCTGAATATACCGGAAGGTTATTCGGTGATCTTCCTGGGGGGCGGGGCAAGTTTGGAATTTTGCATGGTTCCCTATAATTTCCTTGAAAAGAAAGCTGCTTACCTGAATACCGGTACCTGGGCCAAAAAGGCCATCAAAGAGGCCAAAGGGTTTGGAGAAGTGGTGGAAGTTGCTTCTTCTGCAGATGCCAATTACTCTTACATTCCGAAAGGATATACCGTACCGGCCGATGCGGATTATTTCCATATTACGACCAACAATACGATTTTCGGTACGGAACTAAAAGAAGATCTGGACGTACCTGTTCCTATGGTTGCCGATATGTCTTCCGATATATTTTCCCGTCCGATCGACATTTCCAGATACATCTGTATCTACGGTGGAGCACAGAAAAACCTGGCTCCCGCCGGAGTTACTTTTGTGATTGTGAAGGATGACGCGCTGGATAAAGTGTCTCGGTATATCCCTACCATGCTCAACTATAAGACGCACGTAGACAACGGTTCTATGTTCAATACTCCTCCGGTGGTACCTATCTATTCGGCCATGCTGACATTGCGCTGGATCAAGGCCAACGGTGGTGTGGCAGAGATGGAACGTCGCGCCATTGAAAAAGCGGATATGCTGTATGGTGAGATAGACCGCAACAAACTATTTGTAGGAACAGCCGCCACGGAAGATCGGTCCCGCATGAATATCTGCTTCGTCATGGCTCCCGAATATACCAGTCTGGAAGCCGATTTCCTGAAATTCGCTACAGAGCGCGGAATGGTAGGTATCAAAGGACATCGGTCTGTCGGAGGGTTCCGTGCTTCCTGTTACAACGCTATGCCCAAAGAGAGCGTACAGGCGTTGATCGATTGTATGCAGGAATTTGAGAAAATGCATTTGTAATTCACAAACATACATCAACATGTAACGCAGATAGTCACAGGAAGCATAAAGTATTCCTGTGCCGGTCGGCGTTACTTTCGTTTTAGAATCTATTTATACAATTATGAAAATACTTGTTGCTACAGAAAAACCATTTGCTAAGATCGCGGTAGATGGTATCCGGAAAGAGATTGAAGATGCAGGGTATGAACTGGTTCTGCTGGAAAAATATGCCGACAAAGCTCAGCTGCTTGAAGCGGTGAAAGATGTGCAGGCTATTATTATCCGAAGCGACCTCATCGATGCGGAAATACTGGACGCTGCCAGGGAACTGAAGATCGTCGTACGGGCAGGTGCCGGTTACAACAATGTAGACCTGGAGGCAGCTACTGCCCACGGTGTATGTGTCATGAATACTCCCGGCCAGAATTCCAATGCAGTTGCCGAACTGGTATTGGGTATGATGGTGATGGCCGTACGCAATTTCTACAACGGTACTTCCGGTACGGAGTTGATGGGAAAAAAACTGGGGATCCATGCCTATGGCAATGTAGGGCGCAATGTAGCCCGTATAGCTAAAGGATTTGGCATGGAGATCTACGCATACGACCCGTTCTGTCCCCAGGAGGTGATCGAAAAAGACGGTGTGAAGGCACTCGGTTCGGCAGAAGAATTGTACAAGACCTGTCAGTTTGTCTCTCTGCATATCCCGGCCACTCCGGAAACCAAAAAGTCTATCAACTACAACCTGTTGAAAGACATGCCTAAAGGTGCTTTGCTGGTCAACTCCGCACGTAAAGAGGTGATCGATGAAGATGAGCTCATTCGCCTGATGGACGAACGGACTGACTTTAAGTATATTACCGATATCATGCCTGCTGCCGATGCCAAGTTCACCGAACTGTTTGCCGGACGCTATTTCTCCACTCCCAAAAAGATGGGAGCACAAACAGCAGAGGCCAATATCAATGCAGGTATTGCCGCAGCTCAGCAGATCGTTGATTTCCTGAAAAACGGAAACACCCGTTTCCAGGTAAATTGATCTTTCTGAAAGCGGGCATCCGGCTATCTATAGGGAGAAGAAAATGTCTGGCTGTGAGTAAGCAAGGCATATGTTTCGGATTAGCCTGGTTCTTGCTGGCAGGTTGCGGTGTGAGTGCCGACCGGGTCATCACAGAAAAAGGAGCGGGACTTCTTACTTTTACCGAAGAGCCGGAGATGGGAGGGTATACCGTGACCACTGAATGGCAGACAGATGCGCATGAGTCCGGTGACGAATCGGACCAGTATCTGTTCGCAGTGACGGAAGTATGGGATGAGACGGGTCAGTTGGTACTTCGTCGAAACGGTGACTACCTGATCGAAGTCTTCTCACCCCGGTAGAAGACCCGCGAAGGAGTTCATGTAGGTATGTCACTGAATAAAGCACTGAAAAGACTGAAAATAAAGGAGCCTGAGTTTTTCAATCCCTGGCCTACCCGTGAATTTATTTTCGAAAAAGATCTGATCGGTTTCTCCGTACTTGCAGATGATCTGGAAGGAGGAGAGGAAGCTTTTGAAGCATATTCGGCACGACCTTATGCCATGGACAGAGACCGTTTTCTGCGGGATGCGCGGATCGCTGTGATCCGTATCCGTAAACCCTGATCTTATATTTAATAAACACACAATAGCAATTTTATGGCAGTAATCAAACCGTTTAAAGGAATTCGTCCACCGCAGGATCTGGTGGAAGAGGTCGCTTCGCGTCCGTACGACGTACTCAACTCTGAAGAGGCTCGTGAAGAAGCGGCAGGAAATGAAAAGTCACTTTACCACATCATCAAACCTGAGATCGACTTTCCGGTAGGAACAGACGAACACGAGGAATGTGTGTATGAGAAAGCCGCGGAGAATTTCCGTAAGTTTCAGGAAAAGGGATGGCTGATACAGGATGAGAATGAGAATTATTACATCTATGCCCAGACCATGAATGGAAAGACCCAGTACGGACTGGTGGTAGGTGCGTATGTGCCCGACTATATGAATGGTGTGATCAAGAAGCATGAACTCACCCGCCGTGACAAGGAAGAAGACCGTATGAAACACGTACGTGTCAACAATGCCAATATCGAGCCTGTTTTTTTCGCTTATCCCGATCAGGACGAGTTGGATGTCATTGTTAAGAAGTATACTGCACAAACTCCGGTATATGATTTTATTGCTCCCGGAGATGGCTTTGGTCATACTTTCTGGATCGTAGATCAGCGGGAGGATATAGATGCTGTTACACAGGCATTCGCGGCTATGCCCGCTTTGTATATTGCCGACGGACATCACCGCAGCGCAGCGGCGGCATTGGTAGGTGCGGAGAAGGCGGCACAGAACCCCAACCACAAAGGAGATGAGGAATACAACTATTTTATGGCAGTTTGCTTCCCGGCCAGTCAGCTGACTATTATCGACTACAACCGGGTAGTGAAAGATCTGAATGGGCTTACCGCAGCAGAGTTCCTGCAGGCTTTGGAAAAAAACTTTGTAGTGGAAGAGAAAGGTACGGAAATCTATAAACCTGTTGCTTTGCACAATTTTGCTCTCTATCTGGAAGGAAAATGGTACAGCCTGACTGCCCGCCCCGGTACGTATAACGACAACGATCCGATCGGTGTATTGGATGTGACTATCTCTTCCAACCTGATCCTCGATGAGATCTTGGGGATCAAAGACCTGCGTTCCGACAAGCGGATCGATTTTGTCGGTGGTATCTGCGGTCTGGGTGAACTGAGCAAACGTGTAGATAGCGGAGAGATGAAAGTGGCACTGGCACTTTATCCGGTATCTATGAAGCAACTGATGGACATTGCTGACACTGGTAACATCATGCCTCCGAAAACTACCTGGTTCGAGCCTAAGCTACGTTCCGGATTAGTGATCCATACATTGGATTAGAAAAACAATCTTATTCAACATATTTCAATTATCTGGGAGTGTAGCTTCCGGGTAATTGAAATATATAATTTCCGATATAGATCCCTCCTATTTATTCTCCTATCTTCTTATTCTCAATAATCCGGTAGTCTAACCCGATTATCCAGTGTTCTGACTAGATTATCTGGTAATGAACCTAGGTATAAGCCATAATAAAACCAGATTTTCAAGTAGTCTGGTCGAATTATCCGGTAGTGATACCATCCATTAGTAGTCGTGAAACCTCTCCTTTTTCGTTGCGGGATAAATATCTGGGTAATTCCTAAGTAATATTCTTGCAAATTTTAGACTTCCTATGAGTCTATTTGTAAATTTATCAGATAGTTAGAATATTCTTTTCCATATTTGCAGAGTCCGGTTTTTCCTGGGAAAGGAACCGGACACGTCTATGAAATGGATTCGAATACGCAAAATTTATGTATTTTTGTGACATGGAAGCAGATACATATACTACCATAACCGGAATATCCGAAGGTATCTTTACAGAGAAACGCAGTAAGTTCATTGCGCTGGCTATCCCTGTACGTACTGTGGAAGAGATCAAAGTACATCTGGAAGAGCTTCAGAAGAAGTACTACGATGCCCGGCACATCTGCTATGCCTATATGCTGGGGCACGAGCGCAAAAACTTTCGTGCCAATGACAACGGCGAGCCTTCGGGTACGGCAGGGAAGCCGATCTTGGGACAGATCAACTCACATGGGCTGACGGATATTCTGGTGGTGGTTGTCCGTTATTTCGGAGGTATCAAGCTGGGTACCGGCGGACTGATCGTCGCTTACAAAGCCGCGGCTGCCGAAGCCATCGGGGCTGCCGAGTTTGTAGAGCGCACGGTAGATGAAGAGATCACTGTGTGGTTCGAATACCCTTTTATGAACGATGTGATGCGTATCGTCAAAGAGGAAGGTCCTCAGATCGTGAGCCAGGCCTATGAGACCGACTGTGTCATGACCCTGCGCATCCGGCGGTCGGCCATGCCGCGCCTGCGTACCCGGTTGCAGAAAGTAGATACCGCGCGTATTGCGGAACAGTCTCCTGACTGATTTTTTCATTTCCCTGCAAAAAACTTCTGGGGATATGGCTTTTTACAGGGAAACTCGTATCTTTGCACCCGTCGAAACACATTTATCATGAACATACAGAGACTGTTACTTGGATGTCTGTTGCTTCTCAGCGTGCTGTACCGCCTTGCCGCCCAGGATGAGAAAGCCCCCAATGACATACCTATACCCTGGTATTCGCAGAAGATCAGTGGCTGTCCGTATGCCCATTGTTCATTGGCTTCGTCGTTGATGGTGTTTGACTATTACAAAGGATATACCGTAGATCACCAGCGTTCTGCCAGGGAGGCCGAGCAGAAACTGGTAGAGTATCAGAAAGAGTATTTCCTGAAAAAGAGAGCTCCTTTCCGCCGGCGTACTTCCATTGCTCAGGGAGGGTATTATGCTTTTGAAATAGACTCTCTGGCACGCCACTACGAAGGTATGGTGAGTGCCGAGCAATATTCCAATAAAGATTATAAAGTGCTCAAAGAGTATATCGATCAGGGTATTCCCGTACTTATCAATGTCAGGTACCGTAGTTCCACCACCGGGCTCATTCCCGGCAATCACGGACACTGGATGGTGTTGCGTGGTATGACCGATACACATGTCTGGATCAACGATCCGGGACGTTCCAGCGAGATGCGTGACAAGGGTGAGAACCGTAAATATCCGATCCGTCGCGAGCGTGGCAATCCGTCGTGGTTCGACGGTTGCTGGACCGGACGCTTCATTGTGATCACGCCCCGGGACCGGAGTTACGCCACGCTGGCACGTGCCCAGCAGCCTGCTCCGTTGGAGGAGTCTATGGTGATCCCACCCTCTTATCCTTTTTCCTATCCGGCTGTACCGGAGATAATTACTCAGTAATCAAGAACAAAAATATGGCTTTTACAGCAACTAAACGGGAGTGGAGCGAGCTCTACACCTTTTTCCGTCTGCTTGCCGATGGCACATTGCTGCCCGGCGACGCACAGTTACACAGATCCGCAGACGCGACAGCGTGGCCAATAGCGTTGATACAACGTGAAGAGCACAACGGTCCGCGGCGTTATTACATAGAAAAAGATACGATCCGTATCGAAGGAGCAGCAGGCAGCAAGCGTTTCCCCCGAGAAAGTTTTGAAGCAGTCGCTTCCCTGATCCTGGAAGCCATAAAGAGCAGTTCCGAGGCAGAAGTACCTTCGCCGGATGAGGTAGAGGCGTTTCTCGACGCGCTTTCTATCTATGACCTGGAGGCACAGACCACAGATCGTACGGATCTCTCTATCGCCTGCTGGCATCCCGATGCTCCGTTGATGGGATTTACCATCTATTCCCGTCTGGGCACCATGAAGCCTTTGCTCGATGGCGGACGTGCTGCCAATCTGAAACTGGAACTGACCGGCAACCGCCTGCCCAATCCCACCATTCATAAGGTAAATGGCCTGGAGTCTGCCAATGAAGTAGCAGATCGTATGTTACTGATCGAGCGTCTGGGCGGTACACTGAAGTACGTGGATGTAGCCGACAAGGTGTTTCGCTGCAACCTGCAGATGATCGATCTGCACTTTCCCCGTCTGCTGGCAGAGTCGCTGCGTATGATGCATCTGGACGGGATCACCCGTGTCTCGGAACTTACCGAAGCCATGAAACAGATCAATCCGTTGAAGATCAAAGACGAACTCATCGGTAAGCATGGCTATTACGAATACAAGATGAAACAATTCCTTTCGGCATTGGCCCTAGGCATGCGCCCTGCTAAGATCTATACCGGGCAGGATTCCGCGATTGAAGGAATGCTGATCGTCGGAGGGAGCGGAGAAATACTTTCTTACCACAAATCGGATCGCACTGTGTTCGATGAGTTCCTCTACCGCCATACCCGTTTTGAGAAGGGCGACACGGAAAAAGACAAATACGGAGTTCTGGAGCGGGAAAACGGGGTATACTATTTCAAACTCAATGCGAAGGTAGGACTTGTCAAACGATGATCGTATCCATACCAAACGGTGTTGCAGAAAACGTAGATCGCGGAAGGTGTCGGTTTGTATCCTAAGTTGAAAACAGGTCATTGTAAAGAGAGAGGTTTGGCAGAACTATTCTTTTGTATCATCGTATAGCCAGGGACCTGGCTTTACCTGACCTGGTAACCTTTCTCACGTACAGAAGAAAGCAAATAAGATGAGGCTGTTTCAACAAAGATTTTAATATCGCAAAATCTATGTTGAGTCAGCCTCATCTTATAGGTAACAAAAATATTTCTTCGGAGGAATGAAGTAACTAAAGACCGTTCAGTCAAAACTACCATACCGTGTCGGGAGCAGTTTGCGGTCTCCGAGTGTATTGTCTATTCGCGCCACATGGATCCAGAACTTATTCTGACGCACAGATTCCATCGGGTAGGCGGCTTCGGTACGCGAGTAGCGATGATCCCAGGTATCACCTACGATCTCATACTCCGGATGGGGAGCATTGATCAATACGTTGTCCTCTTTACGGGTGGGGTCGGAGGCTATTTCCTGTATCTCGTTCCAGATATGCAGCATAGCCGATACGAAGTTGTCCAGTTCGGTCAGGCTCTCGCTTTCAGTAGGTTCGATCATCAGTGTACCGTGTACCGGGAAGGAGAGGGTAGGAGCATGATACCCATAGTCCATCAGACGTTTGGCTATGTCGTTTTCACTGATCCCTGTATCCTGGAAGATCGTGCGGCATTCAAGGATCATTTCATGTCCCACAAAGCCATTGGCACCCCGATAGACTACTCCGTACGTATCCTGCAGACAAGCTGCCAGGTAGTTGGCGCTTAGTATCGCTGTGCGGGTGGCCTCTGTGAGTCCTTCCGCTCCCATCAGTCGGATGTATCCGTAGGTGATCGGCAGGATACCCGCACTTCCGAATGGGGCAGCAGATACCTCATTCTGCGGATTGCCTGTGCTCACGTGGCCCGGCAGGAAAGGAGTCAGATGTTCAGCCACACAGATCGGGCCTACACCCGGACCGCCACCGCCGTGGGGCGAAGCAAAGGTCTTGTGCAGGTTGAGATGGCACACATCCGCGCCGATCACTCCCGGATTGGTAAGCCCTACCTGAGCGTTCATATTGGCACCATCCATATAGACCTGTGCTCCCAGGTCGTGGATCAATTGGCAGATCTCTTTGATCTCTGTCTCAAAAATACCGTGTGTAGACGGATAAGTGATCATCAGCGCCGCCAGATCGTCCCGGTGTTCTTCCGCTTTGGCACGCAGATCGTCCATATCTACATTTCCCTGTGTATCGCAGGCACAGATCACGGTGGTATAGCCCGCCTGTATGGTCGACGCCGGATTGGTCCCGTGGGCAGATGCCGGGATCAGTACCTTGTTGCGGTGTCCCTGACCCATGCTTTCGAGATAAGAACGGATCACACGCAGTCCCGCGTATTCTCCGGCAGCCCCGGAGTTAGGTTGCAGGCTCACACCGTGCATACCTGTAATGACACGCAGGTCTTCACTGAGCCGGTCGATCAGTTCCCGGTAACCTGCCGCCTGTTCTTCCGGTACCAGGGGGTGTATACCCATCCAGCAGGCATTACTCAGCGGCAGCATTTCCGAAGCGGCGTTCAGCTTCATGGTACAGGATCCCAGAGAGATCATGGAATGTGTCAGGGAGATATCTTTTCGTTCGAGTCGTTTGATGTAACGCATCATCTCTGTCTCGGTATGGTAGTTCCGGAAAACCTCGTGCGTAAGGAAACTACTGCCTCTGCGCAGATGTCCCGGTATCCTGCTGGCTTCCGGGATCGCTTCTATACGCGGACAGTCTTTCTCCGCCGCGATAGAAAAGATACAGATCAGTACATTGACTGCCGCCAGATCGGTGGTCTCGTCCACGCTCAGTCCCACATCTCCGTTTTCAAAATAACGCAGGTTCACCTCTTTGCTCAGGGCGATGGTGCGTATCTGTTGTGCCGTCACCGTATCGGGTAGCTCGAAACGGAGCGTGTCGAAATAGGCAGCGTTGGTCTGACGGTAGCCAAACTTATTGATCTCTTTTTCCAGGAGTACCGCTATGCTGTGTATGCGTGTAGCAATGGATCGGATGCCCTCCGCGCCGTGGTAGACCGCATAGAACCCGGCCATGGTAGCCAGCAATGCCTGCGCCGTACAGATGTTGGAGGTTGCTTTTTCCCGTTTGATGTGCTGTTCGCGCGTCTGCAGGGCCATGCGGTAACAGAGTTTTCCATACTTATCTTTGGACAGTCCGATGATGCGTCCCGGTACACTGCGTTTATACTCGTCCCGTGTAGCGAAATAGGCGGCCGACGGGCCGCCGTAGAACATCGGGGTTCCCATGCGCTGGGTAGTGCCGAATACAATGTCCGCGTCCCATTCCCCGGGAGGGACCAGCAAAGCCAGGGCAAGCAGGTCGGCAGCAACAGCCACCTTGCATCCAGCTTCGTGAGCCTGCCGGGTAAATTCCGCGTAATCTTCTACCCGTCCGTTGCCTCCGGGATATTGTAGGATGCAGCCGAATACTTCCGGAGTAAAGGTAAGTTCCTGATAGTTGCCTGTGCGTATCTCTATACCCTGAGGTATGGCGCGCGTGGTGATCACTGCCAGTGTCTGCGGAAATACCCGTTCGTCTACGAAGATGACATTGGCTCCGGCCTTCTGCTTGTCACGCGGACGCAGGCCGTACATCATGGTCACAGCCTCGGCTCCGGCGGTTGCTTCATCCAGCAGGGAGCAATTGGCCAGTGGCATGGCGGTGAGGTCCGATACCATGGTTTGAAAATTCATCAGTGCTTCCAGGCGTCCCTGTGACACCTCTGCCTGATAGGGAGTATAAGAGGTATACCAGACAGGGTTTTCGAATACATTGCGTTGGATCACTGCCGGTGTCACAGTATTGTACCACCCCATACCAATGTAAGAGGTATATATTTTATTTTTCGCGGCTATTTCCGTGATGTGTCTGGCATACTCGTACTCGCTCATCGCTTCGGGTAGCTGCATGGGCGATTGCAGTCGTATGTTGGCCGGGATGGTGCAGTCTATCAGTTCTTCCAGGCTGTCAACACCGATCTTATCAAGCATCGCGCTGGCATCTTTTTGGTTGATACCTATGTGCCTCTGAGGGAAGGAGTCGTTTTTCATTTCAGTAAAGTTTGTAGGTTTGTGGGGGTTATCTGAAAAAAGGATTCTCTGCTTTCTCGATACCAAGGGTAGTTGGTGCTCCGTGTCCGGGATACACACTCGTCTCGTTGGGAAGCACGAAAAGGCGGCTGCATATGTTCTCTTTCAGCTCGTCGAAGTTGCCTCCGGCCAGGTCGGCGCGCCCTATGCTTCCCTGAAAGAGTACATCACCCGAGAATAGACAACCCGCCTGTTTGCAATAGTAGACCAGACTGCCCGGAGAATGTCCCGGTACGTGTATCGCCTCTAAAGTAGTATGCCCGAAAGTGATCTGATCGCCATCGTGCAGGTATTTGCCCAGGGGCACAGGCTCTTCTTTAAGCTGGAAGCCGAACATGCGGCTCTGTTTGGGCGCGCTTTCCAACCAGTATTCATCTTCCTGGTTGGCCTCCGCCTGCACACCAAACTCTTTAAGCATAAACGGATTGCCGAAGATATGATCCAGGTGCAGGTGAGTATTCAGGAGATGTTTCACAGTCAGGTTGTTGGTCACGATGTAATTTTTGAGCGTTTGTTTCTCTTCTTCGTAAAAACAACCGGGATCTATCACTACTGCTTCCTGTGTCTCGTCCGACAGGACGTAACAGTTGACAGGGAATATATTGAACTCGAATCTCTTTATTTTCATGGTTTAACTATGTTTAGGAAACAGGTACATATACGACTTTTTTAGTTTCAAAGAAGGGCTCTTCAAATTCCTCTTTCAGATCGTGCAGCATTACTTTCTGACGAAAAGGCAGGGTTTCGTTTTGCAGTTCTCCCCCTTTCAGGCAGATCAGTCCGTTGGGAAGTGAATTACGCTGTACCGGTGCTATGTTTTTCTTTATGATCCGGATCAATTCTTCCAGAGGCATGACGGCCCGGCTGACGACGAAGTCGAACTTTTCTTTTTCTTCCTGTCCGCGCGCGTGCCGGAAGCTGACGTTCTGTAGTCCGATGGCCTGTGCCACTTCACTGGCTACCTTCACCTTTTTTCCGATACTGTCTATCAGGTGAAAGTGTGTTTCCGGAAAGAGAATGGCCAGGGGTATACCGGGAAATCCTCCTCCTGTGCCCAGGTCCATCACCCGGCTGCCCGGGCGGAACCGGATCAGGCGGGCTATCCCCAGTGAATGCAGCACATGGTGGAGATAGAGGTTTTCGATATCTTTCCGGGAAATCACATTGATCTTGGCGTTCCAATCCGTATACAGATCGTAGAGCGCGGCAAACTGCGCGCGTTGTTCCTCTGTCAGATCGGGAAAGTACTTGAGTATAATCTCCATGTAGTCGTGAATAATAGAATGGGTTAAGATCAGCTCTGGGCATCCCGGATGGCTGTGTGGCTACCCAGCATGTGCGACACAGCCGAATAGGGCAGACTGATCTGTATAGGTCCCATGTAATAGGGAGCTAGTTCGTATACATTGTAGTAAAAGGTGATCTTATCTTTTCCGAGGTAGAAGTTCTGCGTCGGAGTCAGCTCACCGGTAGAAGCATATCCTTCCTCGAGCAAAGCCTCCCGGGAATCTGCTTTCTGGTCTTTCATCAGTTGTTCCCAGAGCAGATCGGTGAGCGGTTCCGTATATTCGCCAATGAATATATCGTCCAGTCGCAGGGGGCGCATTTCTTTCAGATCCAGGTTGAGGAAAGAGCGAAAATACATCGGATGTGCTCCTCCGGTATAGTCGTTCCATTCGTTGCTATATACCAGAAGTTCGCCTTTGTTGAGCAGCACACGGGAGTGTATACTTTGGTTGTAGTTGTACCAGGCGCCAATCTCTCTTTCGTTGCCTCCCTCTTCGTCTTTCAGCAACATGGGCTCCAGATCGTGTCTGTATTCATGGATATAAGCATCCCGGTAGCGCTCTATGGCCTCCTGTGGTTTCATACCTATGTATTCATCCCCAAAGGAGAGAGCCAGAAGAAAGTCATTGATCTCTTTTTGTAGCGTATCCGAAGCTGCCTGGGACACATAGGTCAGTAGTATTTTCAGATCGCAGGCCGGACGGGTCGCGTCGCCGAACAAATGTTCACTTGCATCTATGGAGATGCTATCAAACCGGAGTGTTTCCGCTGCTGCGCTTTTGTTCATCTTGTTACCGCAGGAAAATAAAAGTCCACTTACCGATAGGATTATCGCAAGTAGAGTGACAGATTGTTTTTTTCATACGAACTTTTGCTTTATTTTCAACACTTATAAGCCGGTTCACTACCGACAAATATAAAACTTATTCATGAATTGTGCCTTATCCGGAATGAAAAAAATACGATCAGGAATTCTTCCGGAAGGAAAAATAATTCCTTTTTCCGTAGTTGTTCCGGACTTCTTTCGTTGCCGCTTCAAAGAATGGAGAGAAAGAGTATTTTTATTAGAAATTTAAACAGACTTTCCCGAAGATTGTTTCTGAAAATGGTGTATATTTGCAGATACAATGAAGTGGTTTCACTACATATCCGTATGCTTTCTCTGCTCCTTAGTCATCTATACCGGAGCGGGGGTAGCCCTGATGCAGTTTTGTTGTCAGGGGTGCAGGGATATGCAGGAAGATCACAGTCTCTTTTGTCAGATGCGACACCCTGCTCTGGCAGAGAGTAGTTGCTGCGCGGCAACGCAGACGGAAACTGCGTGTTGTTGTTCCGCTCCGACATGTGAAGCAGAGGTACCGGATGCCGGCAAGGAAGGAGAGACTTGTACGGTGGAGATCTATAAACCGGATTGGCTCAAACAGGTATTTTCTCCTGAGATCGTATTGCCGGTATGTGACCTGTGGCTCACTCTTTCTGCCTCCTTCCTGCCTGTAGCGGACATTTGTCCGGATCAAACCCTTTCGGTGTTTACTCACGCTCCTCCCATACCCGGCCGGGAATACCTGACCCTCTATTCTACATTTCTGATTTAGATAAGAAGATATTTACGATTTACTGAACCAACGATCGACGAAGTCAATTACGATTTAAATGACAGTAGATTGATATATCAGTATGATCACACCCATGTAGGGATGCGAAGGGATTTACGATTTAAATTGTTTTGAACCGTATATCCATGTTATCATCCACATGTAGAGTCGCATAGTTGTGGCTCTGTAGTAAAATCCCATAGGATACAGATCTCAGACCCCTACATGGGTTTTTTACTTTTAAATGTCTAAACAGAAATTTTATATGAAATATATTATATTCCTTATCCTATTTATTTCTCCATCCATCTTTGCACAGGTGAGTGGCAGGGTGACGGATGCCGCGGACGACCCCTTGCCGGGTGCCAGTGTGATCTGGTTGGGGACTAAACAGGGAACTACCGCAGCTGCGGATGGTCGTTTTTCCCTTCCGGCGGCTACTGCCGGCAGTCAGTTGGTCGTGAGTTTTATCGGCTATGAGAATGATACCGTACGCGTAGGGCGTACCGATGAAGAGTTGCTGGTTGTGCTCCGGGAAGGGGTACAACTGGAAGAGGTGAATGTAACCACTCGCCGTCTGAGTACGATGAAGCTGCGTAGCAGCGTATTGAATGAAGACATGATCAGCAGTGCCGAGTTGTTGCGCGCGGCCTGTTGCAACCTGGGAGAGAGTTTTGTGACCAATCCTTCCGTAGATATCAGCTACTCCGATGCGACCACGGGTGCCAGACAGATCCGTCTGCTGGGGTTGTCGGGTACCTATGTACAGTTAATGACCGAGAATATCCCCAACTACCGGGGAGCGGCTGCTCCGTTCGGACTCGGATACATTCCCGGTCCATGGATGGAAAGTATCCAGGTCTCCAAAGGAAGCTCTTCCGTGAAGAATGGGTACGAAGCCATCACCGGACAGATCAATGTAGAATTCAAGAAACCTCAGCATCCGGAAGCGGATAAGGTGGCAGTCAACCTTTTTGCCGCTACTACCAATCGTCTGGAAGCGAACGCGGATGCTACGATCAAGTTGGGAGGGCGGTGGAGTACGACGCTGCTGACCCATTACGAGAACGAGACCAAAATGCACGACGGTAACAACGACGGATTCGCGGATATACCCCGTGTGGAGCAGTACAATGTCTGGAACCGCTGGGCATATATGGGCGATCGGTATGCGTTTCAGGCAGGTATTAAGGCACTTTCGGATCGCCGGAAAAGTGGACAGGTGGCTCACGGCGGAGCAGAGATACATATGCCCTATGAAGTAGATATCCGGACAGACCGGTATGAGTTCTTTACCAAGAACGCCTATATCTTAGATAAGGCAAAAGGAACCAATGTAGCCCTGATGCTTTCCGGTTCCCTGCATCAGCAGGACGGAGCGTATGGCTATAAGATCTATGATGTGGATCAACGAAATTTCTATGCCTCTCTGCTTTTTGAGTCGGAGTGGAAGAGCGGGCACAACCTGTCTGCCGGTCTTAGCTTCAACTACGATGGGTTTGACGAGTATTACCGCCTGACCAACGATGAACTGGCCGGCAGAGAGAAGCGTTTGGTAAAGGAAGCGGTTTCGGGAGCCTATTTCCAGTATACCTGGGATATGAATGAGAAACTGACGCTGATGGCAGGCCTGCGGGGCGATTACAGCAGTGATTATAATTTCTTTGTGACTCCGCGCGCGCATGTAAAATACAATCCGAATGAGTATCTGTATTTCCGCTTGTCTGCGGGCAAAGGCTACCGCACTCCGCATGTGCTGGCGGAGAATAATTATCTGCTGGCCAGCAGTCGCCGGATAGTGTCAGATCCGCATCTGAAACAGGAAGAGGCGTGGAACTATGGCTTCAGTGTCTCTACCTATCTGCCTCTGTGGGGAAAAACACTGAATGTGAACGCGGAGTATTTCTATACCGATTTCCGTCAGCAGGTAGTTACGGATGTCGATACCGACCCGCACGCGGTCTTTTTTTACAATCTGAACGGGCGTTCCTACTCGCATGTGATGCAGGTGGAAGCTACTTATCCGGTATGGAAAGGGTTGACGGTGACGGCTGCTTATCGACTGACGGATGTCAAGTCTACCTACCATGGAGTGCGAAGGGAGAAACCGTTGACAGGAAAATACAAAGGGTTGCTCACAGCTTCTTACCAGACCCCACTGGGACTCTGGCAGTTCGACGCTACGCTGCAACTGAATGGAGGAGGACGTATGCCCGATCCCTATGCGTTGGCAGATGGGACCTTGTCGTGGAAAGAACGCTACAGGGGATTTGAGCAGTTGAGTGCGCAGGTAACCCGCTACTTCCGTCGCTGGTCTGTGTATGTGGGAGGAGAGAACCTGACCCACTTCCGGCAACGCAATCCCATTATAGACGCGGCCAATCCCTGGGGCGATCGTTTCGATGCGACGATGATCTGGGGGCCGATGCACGGTGCCAAGGGATATGTAGGGGTGAGGTTTAATCTGGCAAGAAATTAATTTTTAGACATAAGAACAAAAGAACATATAAGACAAATGAATATAACAATATAACAATATAAGAACCTATGAATATAAGAGTGAAATAATAGAAAGAATGAGATAACAAAAAAATAAATATAAAAATGAAACAACAGGAAGAACATAAGAATAGAAAAAACAAAAGGCCTGTATCAAAGAGGAATGGATAGTCCGGTGCATTCAATCGTATATGTAGATAAATGGGCATTTTATTTGTTCTTATGTTCTTCTGTCTAAAAAAGAAAATGTATGAAGAGTAAAAAAAGAATTTGGACATTTGTATGGCTTCTATGCATAGGGGTGTCTGTTGCATTCGCCAAAGACTACCGTACCGTCGTGTTCAAAGTGGCACAGATGGAGTGTGAGAATTGTGAACGTAAAGTGAAGAATAACATTAAGTTTGAGAAAGGAATGAAGGAATTTTCCACCGATCTGAAAACGAAAACAGTGACCATTGTGTACGATGCGGATAAGACGACGGTGGAGAAATTGCAGCAGGCTTTCGGAAAATTCAACTACGCGGCCGAAGTGGTCGGAGAAGCTGGAGGACCGGAAAAAAAGGAGACTGACGAACCATCCGGGTCTTCTGAGAAAAGGTAGATAAAAAGTCGATAAACAATCGTTCCGGGCGGTTGTTGTAACTTATTTAATCAGAAAACAGATACTTCTTTTGGGTTTATATTCCGCAGAACATACTAACCCAGAAGAGGGCTCCCTATTTCATTTGCTTCATGGCACAGATAGTAACGAAAATATTCCCTGTATTGAACCTGCATTGTGCCGGGTGTGCCGCCAATGTAGAGAGAAGTATGAGAAAAGTGACCGGGGTAGAAGAGGCAGCGGTGAGTTACGCTTCTCATATGCTCACGATCCGGTATGACAGTGAACTGATCGCACCGGAAGATCTGCGCCGTATCGTACAGGCAGCGGGCTACGACCTGATCATAGAGGAGGAAGACCGCGAAGAAAAACTGGAAGAAGCGCAGCGGGCCAGTTACCTGGATCTGCGGCGGCGTGTGGCCGGAGCGTGGCTCTTCACCGTACCGGTAGTGTTGCTCGGAATGGTTTTCATGCATATGCCTTATGCCAACTGGATCATGCTGGTGCTCACCATACCCGTTATGGTGATCTTTGGGAATACGTTCTATCGCAATGCCTGGAAACAGGCGCGGATAGGGCGGAGCAACATGGATACACTGGTAGCCCTGAGTACCTCCATTGCTTTTCTGTTCAGTCTGTTCAACACCCTTTTCCCGGAGTTCTGGCTGTCCCGCGGTCTGGAGCCGTATGTCTATTACGAAGCGGTGGTGGTGATTATCGCGTTTGTGCTGACGGGTAAGCTGATGGAAGAAAAAGCAAAAGGGAACACCTCTTCCGCCATTCGTAAGCTGATGAAGCTGCAACCCCGTACGGCATGCGTCCTTCGGGAAGGAGAAGAACGGGATGTGTTGCTGGAAGATCTGGTGGTGGATGATATCGTACTTGTGCGTCCGGGAGAACAGATCCCGGTAGACGGGGAAGTGATCTCGGGAGAATCCTATGTAGATGAAAGCATGATCAGTGGAGAACCTATCGCTGTCGGCAAGCATCCAGGCTGTCGCGTACTGGCCGGTACGATCAACCAGAAAGGAGCCTTCCGGCTGAGGGCTACACAGGTAGGCAGTGATACGGTGCTGGCGCGTATCGTTCGTATGGTACAGGAGGCGCAGGGAAGTAAGCCACCTGTGCAGCGACTGGTGGATAAAGTCACCGCTGTATTTGTACCCGCTGTATTGGGTATTGCCGTATTGACTTTTGCACTCTGGATACTGATCGGAGGAACAGCCTGTTTCTCCTATGCCCTGCTGTCTGCCGTTTCGGTATTGGTCATTGCCTGTCCGTGCGCACTGGGATTGGCTACACCCACCGCCCTGATGGTAGGTATCGGCAAAGCTGCCGATTCTCACATCCTGATCAAAGATGCTGTGGCCCTTGAACAGATGCGGCGGGTGAACGCAGTGGTTCTCGACAAAACAGGTACACTTACAGAAGGTAAACCCGTGGTCACAGGTATCCTCTGGGCACACGGTGAGGACGATCTGTATAAACGTATTTTATTGGCTGCGGAAATGAACTCCGAACATCCGCTGGCCGGGGCTCTTGTAAGTCTGTTGCGGGATGAGGAGCAGATAGAACCGGTTGCCGCGGAACAGTTCGTAAGTGTGACGGGTAAAGGCATTGAAGTGATGTACGGATCCCGTCGCTATTGGGTAGGTAGTCATAAATTACTGGCTGCTTCGGGTGCGGAAGTGGATCGTACTTTGCAGGAGATGATTGCCGGCTACGAAGAGGATGGCAACAGCCTGCTCTATTTCGGTGGTGAAAATGAACTATTGGCAGTGATCGCGGTTTCCGATCAGCTCAAACCTACTACCGGTGAAGCCATCAAGGAGTTGAAACAACAAGGCATTGAGATCCATATGCTCACCGGCGACGGAGAGCGTACGGCATCTGCCATAGCCATACAACTGGGTATCGAACACTATATGTATGACGCGTTGCCTGCTGATAAAGAGAAGTACGTGCGTTCTTTGCAGAAAGAAGGCAAAACAGTAGCCATGGTGGGAGATGGTATCAATGATTCACAGGCGTTGGCCTGTGCGGATGTGAGCCTGGCCATGGGGAAAGGTACCGATATTGCCATGGATGTGGCTATGGTGACGTTGATGACTTCCGATCTATTGCTCCTGCCCAAAGCGTTTGCCATTTCCAGGCTCACGGTACACCTGATCCGCCAGAATCTGTTCTGGGCGTTTATTTATAATCTCATTGGCATTCCTGTAGCCGCGGGGATTCTGTATCCTGTCTATGGCATCCTGCTCAACCCCATGCTGGCCAGCGCGGCCATGGCTTTCTCTTCGGTCTCTGTGGTACTCAACAGCATGACGTTGGCTCGCCGCAGGTAAGGGAGGGTCTGCACAAGGAGTACAGGCACATGGTAAGGTGGTTTGTTGTGTCGGCGGCCGGCATCTGCTGGTATTCCGATCTTTGCAACGAAGAGATAGATCAATGCTTGCGGAACTCCTGCGGGCTTGTTCCTACATATCGTTTGAAGTATTTCCCGAAAAAAGAGGCACTGGGAAAATTGAGTGAGTAGGCAATCTCCTGTATCGTCATGCGAGTAGATTGCAGTTTGGCCTTCGCATCCATAATGACCATGTGCGCGATGATATCCAGTACATTTTTGCCGGTCACCTGTTTCACTGTGGTGCTCAGGTGTTGCAGAGAAATACCCAGTCGGTCTGCATAGAACTGTACATGCCTTTCAGTCTGGTAATGGTCCATCACCTCTTTCACCAACTGCCTGCATATCTCTTCTCCGCGGCTCATCTCCTTTTCCTGATGAGGTTTCATCTTGTACAGACTGTTTACCCAGGAGAGCAGGAACGTCAGGTTGTTCTTATTGACTTCGGTTTGCGGAGCATATTTCGGATGCAGCAACATACGTGTCATCAGAGCGAAATAATCTTTGAAATATCCGGCAGTCAGATCGTCTAAGTGTAACACCGGTTCGTCCAGCATATGGGTAAATGATTCTTTGGTCGAGTTGAATATGTTGATCCCGTTGACACAGTCGGAAGAGAATGCCGCAAAAGAGAGACGCAGCTTTTCGTGTTGCTCATTGATCTGGATGATCATGCCAGGCAGAAGTACCACCAGATCGCCACGGACCACTATGTATTTCTGCAGATTGATAGAGGCAGTCACCTTCCCTTCGGTACACAGAACAAATACAATCGCTTTGAGCCTACAGGATTGCTGATAGACATTCAGGATGTCTTCGTTCACTTCGGTCCATGAGATGAACTCGGCAGGTATATCTACTTGTGGGAAGTTGATCTTCATAATGAACTTCGTATAAATGTGTCGACAAAAATAGGCTTTTTACTACAATCTTTTTCTGTGAATTCACACTATTTTATAAAAGATTAAGCTGATATGCCTTGAAATAAGACCGGGATCTCGTTTCCGCTTTGTGAATTTAAGGTTTTTTATTCTTTAATTTGGGACACAGATTCATAAAATTAGACCTTGTCGGTCTGAACAGGAAACCCGACCTTTGCCAGGAAATAGGCTTCGACTCTTTTTCTTTCTTTGGTTTGTTTTATTTTCCCCCGTTCTGATGAGCAGTACCTATAGCGGGGAGTTTGTGGAAAAGAGCTTTTCTAACTAAAAGACACGATTATGAGAACATCATGGCTTATGGCAATTTTAATCTGTCTGAGCACTACAGCTTGGGGACAGAAAGTCACAGGATACATTTACGACGCAGAAGGCAGCAACGAACCTCTGATCGGTGCCAGCGTCTATTACAAAGGTAAAGCCGGTACACATGGCGCAATTTCCGATACCAACGGATATTATGAGATCCATGTTCCCGAAGGAGGGGTTGTACTGACCTACAGTTTCCTGGGATATGAGAGTGTAGATCATCCACTGGTGATCCCACGCAGAGGAACGGTAGAGCACAACGTATTCCTGAAAGCATCTATCAACGTGCTGGACGAAGTGGTGGTCAGTGTGGGACGTTTTGAACAGAAACTGAGTGATATCACTGTCTCTATGAGTGTGATGAAAGCAGCGGATATCGCCCGTCAGAATCCTTCTGACCTGCGTACTTCCCTGGCTTCTCTTCCCGGCGTGGAGATCACTGACAAGCAGCCTTCGATCCGCAGCGGGAGTGGCTGGACCTACGGCGTAGGGAGTCGGAGCCTGATCCTGGTAGACGGATTGTCTATCCTGACCCCGGGTGTGGGTGAGATCAACTGGAATGCCATTCCTGTGGAGAATATCGAGCAGGTGGAGGTGATCAAAGGAGCCTCTTCGGTATTGTACGGTTCTTCGGCGCTCAACGGGATCATCAATGTGCGTACGACCCGTCCGGGACTGGAACCTGAAACGCGAGTGAATATGTATCTGGGTATCTATGGTAACCCTTCGGATGAGAACGCGATCTGGTGGGACCGTGGTTTCTGGAAAGAGGGACAGTCGCAGGTGAAACCTCTGTTGCGCAACTCCCTGTATTCGGGTATCCGCAATCCGATCTATGAAGGATTTGATTTCTCCCATGCCAGACGCATCGGAGATTACGACGTGAGTGCCAGTCTGAGCCTCCTTACCGATGAGGGATACCGTCAGGGCAATTACAACAAACGCATGCGTCTGGGAGGAAAGGTGGCCTATCACGATCCGGATATACAGGGGCTTACCTATGGAACAGATTTCAGCTTCCTGTCCAATAATTATGGAGATTACTTCCTGTGGCGTTCGGCAGATGAGCCTTTGCGTCCTTCCCCGTTTTCCAATATGGCCCGTCAGGAAAATAACTTCTATATAGATCCTTTCCTGAATTATCACAACGCGGAGAAAAAAACAACTCATCGTTTCCGGGGACGTCTTTTCTACCGTTCGGACAATCTGGTGACCCAGACAACAGATGCTTCCATTGTGGAGATCGCGGATAATATGGGAGTGGATGTGAACCAGCTGCTGTCTATCAGCACAGAGGATGTTACTAAAATGGTCACGTCGCTTCTTCCCAAGCTACTGACGGAAGATTATACCGGTGTGATCGACGATCTGAGAGGATTGGGTAAGACCTATTTCCCGGATGCTAAGTCGTCCGATTACGCGGATCTGATCTCCTGGGTGATGGGGCACTGGCCCTTGCCGATCTCACTCAGTGATGGCATCGGGATTGATATGAACCAGATCATCCCGTTCCTCAATGGAGACAACCGGAAACAACAGGAGAAAGTAACTCCGGATAAGACAGCTCAGTATTACTTAGATTATCAGTTCTCCAAACGGTACGAAACAGCCCAGCTGACTGCGGGAGTTATGTATGATCATTTGTATACTAAGTCGGCCAATATGACCCGCAGTCACCAGAGTGACAACGCGGCACTTTATCTGCAATACGATGATAAATTCTTCGACCGCCTGAACCTTTCCGTGGGTATGCGTCTGGAATATTATCGCGTAGATTCTCATTACAAAGAGGCAAAGACCAAAATATTTGGTGCGGAAGCTCCCTTCAAACCGGTGTTCCGTGCGGGTCTCAACTATCAACTGGCCGAGTACAGTTTCCTGCGTGCCTCTTTCGGACAGGGATACCGTTATCCTTCACTGATCGAGAAATATGTGCGTCGCGACGTGGGCGGTATCGGCGCGTATCCCAATAATTCTCTGACGGCTGAGAGCGGTTTCAATACGGAGCTGGGTATCCGTCAGGGTTACAAAGTGGGTCCTTTCAAAGGTTTTTTAGACGCGGCGGCTTTCTATACGCAATACAAGGATATGATCGAATTCAATATCGGCCTGTTCAATAACGATACATACGCGTATATAGACAACTTGTCACAGGTAGTAACCATGTTGCTGAACGGACAGGGGCTGGGCATCGGTGCACAATTCTCCAATGTAAGTGATGCCCGCATCTACGGAGTGGATATATCTACTACAGGTATCTGGGAGATCAACCGCAAAGCTTCGATGACTTATAACATCGGATATGTGTATACCGAACCGGAAGATATGAACTATAAGAAGGTGAACGAACTGGAAGCAGGATATACCGATCCGTTGCAGTTCAAATCCAAATCCAATACATCTAAGTATCTGAAATATCGCCAGAAACATTCGGTAAAGGGTGTCTTTGATTTCCAGTGGAACCGTCTGACGCTGGGTACCAATATGGTATGGAGAAGCAAGACGCTGGCGGTAGATTACTTCATGGTCGATGAGCGTCAAAAGAATCAGGAAGATATCATGGACTTTGTGCGCAGTCTTCTTTTCGGTGATCTGGACGGGTACTGGCGCAAGCACAACAAGAGCCATTTTGTAATGGATCTGCGCGCGGGAGTGAAAGTGACCAACCAGGTGGGGTTCCAGTTCAGCGTACAGAACCTGCTGAATACAACTTATATGACACGTCCGATGGATGTAGCCGCACCACGTACGTTTGTGATGCAGATGACAGCTAAGTTCTGATCTGTGACCAGATAAAAGAAATGGTGGGGTACCGGGAAAGGTACTCCGCCATTTCTTTTATATTATACAAGTTGTGATCTGCCTGCGGAGACGCACGCCTTACGTCTCTACAGGTGGATGATTTCGTCAGGGTATTATAACCGGAATTTATCAGAAAAGCAGCAGGGTATCGGAAGATTATCTTTATCTTTGTAATGCCGGGTTGCGTTGCCGGGTCCGGCAGGAGCAGAAAAACGGCCGGAGGCAGTCCGGAACTATAAACAGTAAATTCCCCCTGTGTATGGAAATCATCGTATTGGATTGGGGCATGATCTCTTTTGAGGAGGCCTGGAACAGACAGACTACTTATTTCGATGAACTGGTCTCTGCGAAAAAAGCGGGGACTTCTTACCTCAATCGCATTATCTGTTGCGAACACCCTTCTGTCTATACCCTGGGGAGAAATGGAAAAGCGGACAATATGCTTGTTTCCGCGCAACAGTTGGAGGCTCTGGGAGCCACCGTGCATCGCATAGACAGGGGAGGAGACATTACCTATCACGGTCCCGGGCAATTGGTATGCTATCCGATCCTCAATCTGGAAGAGTTCGGTCTGGGGTTGCGGGAATACGTATACTTGCTGGAAGAGTCTGTCATTCGTGTGTGTCGTTCGTATGGCATAGAGACCAAACGGTTGGAGAAAGCCACCGGAGTGTGGATCGATCCGGAACAGCCGACGGCCCGTAAGATCTGTGCCATCGGCGTGCGGTGTAGCCAATATGTGACCATGCACGGGTTGGCCCTCAATGTAAATACCGATCTGAATTATTTCAATTACGTCAATCCCTGTGGTTTCCGGGACAAGGGAGTGACTTCTCTGCAAAAAGAGCTTGGCAGAGAAGTTGCCATGGAGGAGGTAAAAGATAAACTCTCGCGGGAAATGATGGATCTGATCGTGTGATCCGCTCTTTGTATCGTTCTCTCTTCACTCAATCCAGATCTCCCACCATCTTCGACGGATCTACCCATTCGTCATACTCTTCCGCAGTCACATATCCTGTTTCCAGCGCGGCTTCTCGTAAAGTTTTGTTTTCCGTATGTGCTTTCCTGGCGATCTCAGCGGCCTTGTAATAACCGATTTTGGGATTCAGCGCGGTAATCAGCATCAGGGAGTTGTTGAGGTGCTGTTTGATGCGACCGTAGATCGGTTCTATGCCTTCGGCACAATGGTCGTTGAAGCTGACACACCCTTCTCCGATGAGGCGGGTGCTGTGCAGGAAATTATAGATGATCATGGGCTTGAAGACATTCAGTTCGAAATGTCCAGTAGCTCCTCCTACAGAGATGGCCACATCATTTCCCATGACCTGCGCGGAGATCATGGTAAGAGCTTCGCACTGGGTAGGGTTCACCTTTCCCGGCATGATGGAAGAGCCGGGCTCGTTCTCAGGTATGCGTATCTCTCCGATACCGCTGCGCGGGCCGGAGCTGAGCATACGGATGTCGTTGGCTATTTTCATCAGGCTCACCGCTACGGTTTTCAGTGCTCCGTGAGCTTCCACAATAGCGTCCTGGGTGGCCAGGGATTCAAATTTGTTGGAGGCTGTCACAAACGGCAGTCCGGTGAGCCGGGCGATGTGGCGGGCTACTTGAGTGGCGTATCCTTTGGGCGTATTGATGCCTGTGCCTACTGCTGTACCTCCCAGAGCCAGTTCGGCCAGGTGAGGGAGTGCGTTGTGTATGCAACGTATCCCGTGATTGAGCTGTGAGACGTAGCCGCTGAACTCCTGACCCAGGGTCAGTGGCGTGGCATCCATGAAATGGGTGCGACCGATCTTCACTATTTTCATAAAGTCCTGGCTTTTCCAGGCCAGTGTGGTACGGAGTTTTTCTATACCGGGTAAGGTAGTTTCTACAAGCGTCCGGTAGGCCGCTATATGCATGGCGGTGGGGAACGTATCGTTGGACGATTGGGATTTATTGACATCGTCGTTGGGCGAGAGTATCTTTTCCTTATCCGTCAGTTTACCTCCCTGGAGCACGTGTGCCCGGTTGGCTATTACCTCATTCACATTCATATTGGTCTGTGTACCACTTCCGGTTTGCCAGACCACCAGAGGAAACGCGTCGTTGAGTTTTCCCTGCAAGATCTCGTCACACACGCGACAGATCAACTGGCATTTCTCTGCGGAGAGCACGCCCGCTTCCTGGTTGGTAATAGCCGCTGCTTTTTTCAGGATAGCAAATGCTTCAATGATTTCCCACGGCATACGGTCTGTATCGCGGGCGATATCAAAATTATTTATACTGCGTTGGGTCTGGGCGCCGTAGTAGGCATCTACAGGTACCGGCACATCGCCCATGGTATCTTTCTCTATTCTATATTCCATAAAACTCACAACTTAAAACTTAAAACTCTCCGTATGTACAGAAACAGGAAAGAGAGGGTCATCCTCTCTCTCTGGTATTTTCATCGACATTTATTTCGTCTGCCGCTTCCTGCACCTCCGTAAATGTCGGATCACGCTCAATGGATGTTGGCATGACAGGTACCCGGTCTTTCAGTGTTTCATCTACTTCGGACACCGGACATTGTTCGTGGTCCGGTTTTTTATTTTCTGTTTCCATAACTATAAATTGGTTTAAGTAAGTGATAAGTAAACAGCTGATTTCGGAAAATAGTTCATGGAGTTATAAAGAATGGACCTCTATCCCAACGTGGTATCAGGAGGGACTTCCGACTGGCAGTTGCGGCAATCTACCTGCTCGAGTTTCTGTTCGTAGAGTTTGTAAATTGCTTCGATCACCACTCCGAACAATACGGCCAGCAGGATCAGGGAGATGCTGATCCATCCTTCGGTACGGAAAGAGAGTTTCAACAGGATGGTAGAAAGGATGAATCCGGAATTCCGGATCACCTTATCAAAGTGTTCGGTGAGGTTGAAGGTAAAGAGCAGTAGCAGTACTTCGGTCAATATAAGAATGGTAAAGAAATGATTGAAGAACTGATAACTCATTTTTTTGAACATATTCACCAATTCGGTAAAGGTGATGGTCTCCATATGCCTTAACTCTCCGAAACTGTGGAAGAACAGAACAGCAAAGGAGGCAATCAGGAACAACGAGATCATTTTCTTGATCGTTATGTATCGGCTTTGCTTGGCTGTGAGCTTGGGCGGATGCAGGGAGGTACGCATGTTCTTCGTTCCGGAAAGTTTATAAAAACAGAAGATCAGCAACAGAAGCAGGATCAGACCTCCGAAAGAGATGAGCAATCCGATCAGGTCTGTGCGGTCGAAACGATCGATGTGACTGGATGCTTTGGCCAGATTGTCAAACAGTCCGCGGATAAAGATCAGAGCGATGATCTCGTATTGCTTGGCAATATAGATCGTTATGGACTGTGTGAGGTGATAAATGAGGGAATAGATCTCATAGAGCAGAATGATGGAAAACGGAGTATAGATGGCCGAGAGCAGGTCGGGGATCGCCCGGAAATAGTCGGGGTTTTGCTGATGGCTCCATCCGGAATTTATGATCAGGATGATGAGACAGTGCATTAGGAAAAAGAAGATGGCGGCAACAAATACCATGCGCTCCATGTATTGCTTGGAGCGCCAGGAGAGAAATATGCTATATATACGATCGATGCCTGTGGCTATCATGATACGGGATTCTTTGTCCGGAACGGGATGTATATATAGGTGTGTTATTTTTCTTGTTGAAGGGCTTTACGGATACCTTCTTCTACGATCGGTTCCATAACTATATAACCCTGTTCATCGGGATGTACTCCGTCGTAGGTATACTCCTCTTTCAGACCGTTCCTCTCATCTGCCATGGCAGTGAAATAGTCTCCATATACGATCTGATGACGATCGGCATATTCCCGGATCATGGCGTTGAGTGCCGGGATCTTATCTGCTGGTTCCAGCCCTTTGCGCCAGGGATAATCATACGCTGGCAACACGGAACAGAGTACCACGCGTATGCCATTGGCACGGGCAATCTCACACATAGACATCAGGTTGTCCAGGATCATCTCTAAAGACGCAGGTCCGGTATTGCCGGCAATGTCATTGGTACCCGCCAGGATCACTACTACATCCGGGTCCAGGTTCACTACATCCTGCCGGAAGCGTATCAGCATCTGTGGCGTGGTTTGTCCGCTTATGCCCCGACCGATATAGGAACGGCCTTCAAAAAAAGAGGGGCGGAACTTTACCCAGCCTTCTGTGATGGAGTTGCCCATAAATACCACACGCTGCTCTCCGGCAGCTTTGGGAGCTACCGCAGCATTGGCCTCTCTGTATTTGTTCAGATTGGGCCAGTCGGGTTGATTGTCCTGTGCCAGGACATACATGGAATTCATCAGGAGTCCAATTACTAAAAGATAAACTGTTTTCATAGCAAATTGTTTGTATGTATTGATTTTTCATTGTATCAGTCTCAGTACGCGTATCCCTGTCCATCCTTTGTTGTTGGCAAGGGTCTGTCGCAGGGGCACGTCTTCGATCACTACTTTTCCTTTCTGCGAAGAGGCATGCAAGAGGCGCAGTTCGTCGCCTATATAAACCGCGATACCCATGTGACTGACATCCAACCCGTCTACCTGGGTAGTGAGTGCCAATATATCTCCATCCTGTATCCAGGGCAGTCCTTGGTCGGGCAGTTCCTCTTTGGGTAGCCAATGGATCACCTGTCCGGAGAGTCTTTTTTCTGTTTCGGCCATCCGGGCCGTTTCGTCAGGGTTGTTTCTGAGCTGCCGGTAACTTTCAGGATGGGTAGACATGAAGTTCAATCGGAGTGTCTGGGTATGCGGATTGTGTGCGGCAGTAATGTCTTTTATAAATCCAGCTTTCACCCCGTTCTCTATCCATTCGGCCACATAATGCAGACGCGAAGCATAGCCGTTGATCTCTCCGTTGCGGTATCGGATCTGTCTCAGACGATCTACGAAGGTTGCTGTATGGGCTCTGCAGTCTGTCTCACCGGAAAGGGTCAGTGCCATCACATACTCCACCAGTATGATGCAATCTACTTCGTTGCATCGTATGATCAGTTGTTCCGGTTCTTGCTCCAGGGTATGTGCCACGTAGGGAGTATTCAGGAACTTCAAGGCATTCGCGGTGACGGCAGATGGGTGTGGCTGGGCCGCAAGAGGGACCGTAAGCGTGAGACAGAGACCTAAGCAGAAGAGAGAAATTGTTTTCATATCTTTTTCTTTTTGCAAGCCCCGGACCGGCGGTTTCCCGGGAGGTGATCCGCTTCCTGGCTTCTATAGAGAAACATCCTGTAGAGGTTCAATGTTTGCCTGTTACCGGTTTCTACCGGTGGGTACAGGGATTTTTTACGGTTTTAGCCCGGAGAACCACATCGCTTTGCTTTGCGTGTTCCCGGGCTAATGCCTGTCAAATATACAAATTTCTTTGTAAACAAGGGTTCAAGGATAAGAACGATTTACTGATTTATGATGGAAATAGCTTTTTGCTTCATTTGACAGGTTTCCTCTTTATTTTTCTGTTTGTTCATCAGACAAAAGAACAGAAGAACAACAGCAAGACATAGATCGGGAAACGCAAATATAGAAACACAAATATAGAGACGCAACTATGCGTCTCTATAAGAGAATATGACCAGTCGTTAGGGTAGTTGTCTTCTCAGTCGTACATCGTACATCTCTTTGCTGATCGCCTGGTTGGCTACGTCAATTCTTTGATTGACTGTGCCGACCATGGGTTCAGTATATCTTAAATCTTTCTATATTCTTCTTTCCCACGGTATGGGATCAGGGTGAAACCGTAATTGATGGTTCCCAGTTTCTCCGGACGCAGCAGGTAAGGCTCATTGGGCAGTGCTCCCCAGCTGTCGTCTCCTCCGACACCCATCATGCGGTAATCTATAAAGATATCTACCAGTTTTTCCGGTTGGGGATCGGTCCTGTGTTTGTGGTCGGTCTGTTCGGTGCGGGGAGCATCGTTGTAGATACTTTCGCCACCGTCTACACTTTCCAGTGTGTAGTTGGAGACATTCATTTCTATCTGATTATCGGCAATGACTAGCAGTCCTCCCGAACGTTGTGCCAGGGTAAACCAATGTATGTCTGTGCGGTGGCTGTTTTCCTGCGGACGTACATACGCTTCAAACATATCTTTGATGGGGATCTTGTATTCTCCGATAAACTGGGAGGTCTTGCGATCCCAGTAGTTCTCTTCGGGTCCTCTTCCGTAATAAATCAGATCCCGGAAACGGTCGGTAGCCTGCATACGCAGACCGATACGGGGTATCATCGGAGCGTTTTTGTTGAATACATCAAACTGGTTTTCTACATGTATACTACCATCCTCATAGATCCGGTAGGTGATCTTCCAGTCGGCATCTACACTCGGGAAATGATAGCTGGATTGTGCCACAGCGCAATTCTCTCCCTGGAAAGAGGAGTACGCTGCAAATCTGTGCAGCGTAACGTTGTCATAACTTGCTTCTTTCCATACAGCCAGTTTGATCGCCAGGTCTGCCCCGTAGTCGTTGTCGTTGGGAGCCCTCCAGAAGAAAGGTTTCGGGCCTTGTCCGTTGTGTAGCAGTTCTGTACCGTTGTATACATAAGAAACCAACTGTCCGCTGCTCTTGTCGAAAACAGCTTTGAACCTGCTGCCGGAGAAAATAGCCTGTGTTTCCGTTTCCTGCAACCGGGCCGGTGTTTGGGGCGTAGCCGGTGCTTTTTTGTAAGGATATACCAGGTGTTGCTCTCTGGCAATCACAAATCCTTCCGGAAGGAAAGGCTCCGGTGTGCGTATGGTCGCGTAGAATTCGATCTGTACATCGCCTGTACGGTTGGTATTTTCCGTGATGCTCTGCACAGGTACGGTTACCGTTTCACCCGGCTGTGCCGATACGGTGAATGTCTTTCTGAGGATCTCTTTGCCGTGTTCACGTACCAGGTAATGGAAATCGTATTTGTCCAGATTGGTAAAGAAGAAATCGTTGCGTATATCAATGGTATTCTTCTCTTTGTTGTAGTTGCGGAACTTGATGTTCTGGTATACCTTCGCCATCTCCGCCATCTGAGGTTTCAGGGTGCGGTCGGCATACACCATCCCGTTGATACAGAAGTTCCCGTCGGAAGGAGTTCCGATAGCTCCGTAGTCACCTCCGTAGGTCCAGTATTTCCGTCCGTCCGGCGTATATTCCGCCAGTCCCTGATCTACCCAATCCCAGATGCAGCCTCCCTGTAGGAGGGGGTATTTCTCGATCTGGTCCCAGTAGTCCTGGAAATTGCCTAAACTGTTGCCCATGGCATGCGCGTATTCACATTGGATCAGCGGACGGGTGGCCGTCGGATCTGTAGCATATTTCTCTACCTCTGTGATAGGAATATACATCGGGCAATAGATATCTGTGTTCCACTCTTTCAGCGTGCGCTCGTATTGTACGGGACGGCTGTCCAACTCTTTCAGTAAGAGGTAGGTATTGTAGAAGTTCACTCCGTTGCCCGCTTCGTTGCCCAACGACCAGATGATCACCGACGGATGATTCTTATCGCGCTCGTACATATTCAGCGTGCGGTCTATATGCGCGTTCAGGAACAACAGGTTGTTTCCCAGGGAAGCACCTAAGTCCCGTTCATACCCCATACCGTGCGTTTCGATATTTGCTTCGTCTATCACATAGATTCCGTATTCATCGCACAATTCATAGAAGCGTTCCGGTTGCGGGTAGTGGCTGGTGCGCACCGTGTTAACATTGTATTTTTTCCAGAGTTCAAAGTCTTTCAGCATCAGTTCTTCGGTCACATAATGACCAGTAAATTCATTGTGTTCGTGGTAGTTGACGCCTTTCACCAAGATCGGCTGTCCGTTTACCAGGAGTTGGTTGTTTTTCATTTCTACGGTCCGGAACCCGACTTTGCAGCTGGTTGCTTCGATCAGTTTACCGTCTGCCTCACTCAGGGTAATAAGGAGTGTGTAGAGGTTCGGTGTTTCGGCCGTCCACCGTTCCGGTTCTTTGATGTCTTTGCCAAATCCGGTATAGGTGAGGGTATCTGGTATGCGCAGGGTAGAAGACGCGGAAGCAACCTCTTTCTGTCTGCTGTCTAACAATTTGTACGCGATCTGGTAGGTACCATCCGGATCTATGTCATTCGCCAGGTGCAGACGCAATTTGAAGATACCGTCCCGGTAGTTCTCGTCCAGTACCGATGTCACTTTGAAATCGGTGATCCGTACTTTGGGCTGTGCATATACATAGACATCCCGTTCTATACCACTGATGCGCCAGAAATCCTGACACTCCATGTAGTTGGCATCCGAGAGTCTGTGTATCTGTATGGCCAGCACATTCTTTCCGGTGCGTACTTTGTCGGTAATTTTGAACCGGGAAGGGGTTTTGGCATCTTTATTCATGCCAATGAACTCCCCGTTGAGATAGTAAAACGCCGCTCCGCGGGTACCGTCGGCACTCAGGAATATCTCTTTCCCGTCCCAGTCTGCCGGAAGGTCGAACTCTCTCCGGTAGGTTCCGGTAGGGTTCCATTCTTCCTGCACGTACGGAGGATGGGGCTTGTCCCAGAAGGGTTCATAGCCCGGAGAGCAGAACTCGTAGGTAGTATTTACATAGATAGGAGTACCGAATCCCTGTACTTCCCAGTTGCCGGGTACCCGGATATCGTCCCAGTGACCAACATCTGTAGAAGGGTCCATAAAGTCGAGCGGACGTTCCGAAAAATATTCTACGTAATTGAATTTCCAGGTACCGTTCAGATCCAGGCGGTACGTGCCATTTTTCCGGTTGTTGGCCAGCGCATCTTTCTCTGTAGTGTAGGAGGTGAATGTAGCGCGTGGTGCTTCCTTGTTGATACTTGTCAGATTGGGATTGGTGATCTGACTGTAACGTTCACTCTGATCCTGAGCGATACCTATCTGTACCAGCAGGCACAGACCGATGAAAGTAGTTAGTCTTTTCATAATGCATTTTTTATTAGGGGTTTTATTAGGTTAAATGGAAAGGTGAAGAGAAGATCAGAACCTGAGGCCTTCGCGAAGCCACTTTTCCAATTCTTCTGTCCATTGACGCTTGTAGGTAAAGTTGTCCCGGAACCCCCATCCATGTCCGCCGGTAGGATAAGCATGTAAGGAGGCGGGAATATCGTATTGCAACAGAGAGCGATAATAACGGATCGTGTTCTCCGCCGGTACGGCTTTGTCGTCGGAAGACAGTACGATAAAAGCCTGGGGAGTCTTTTCGTTCACCCGGAGTTCGTTGCTGTAGGCCGCTATCAGATGGGTATCAGGTGATTCTCCGATCAGATTCCTGCGGGACCCGGCGTGGGTATATTCCGCGTCCATCGTGATCACCGGGTAGAGCAGGATCTGGAAATCCGGACGAGTGGCCGGACTGCTGTGGTGTGTAGCCAGTGTGGAGGCCAGGTGTCCTCCTGCGGAGGCACCCATGATACCAACGCGATCGGGGCGTATCTGCCACTCGGTCGCCCGTGTGCGTATGGTATGTATGGCCTGTTCGGCATCGGAAAAAGGCACTTCGTAGTTGCCGTTGGGCATGCGGTATTTCAGAATGACGTAGGTGATCCCTTGCGTGTTGAACCAGGCAGCCATATCGTGTCCTTCGTGATTCATGGCCAGGTGGGTGTATCCACCTCCCGGACACATAATAATAGCCATACCATTGGGATTCTGAGCCGGATATACAAACAATACCGGATCGTAGGATGGATCTTCAGAGAGATGATTGCTGTTGGGAGCCCCATCCGGCCACAAAGGGATCTCTATCGGTTTCTGGGCAAACAAAGACAAGGTACTGGCAACAGCCAGAAATAAGATTAACTTTTTCATAGGTACAGCACTTGAAATACGCGTTTTTCCTGTATCAGGGAACAGAAAAAGGATATAGATCTTTTCTGTTGGTCCTATCTGTTGCAAATGTACAACATCCTTGTCTATTTTTTCTATCCTTTTATATAAATTATAATGAAATTTAAGGAAAACAGAAGGTTCGGCTATGTTCTCAGAGAGGCTTATTGTTTGGTCTGAGAAGGGATAATACAGACAGCCGGGAGAGATCCGGAGTTGTCTCCGGAGCCATTCGGAGTTCCACATAACCTGTTCCGGAATTCTGTTTGTGGAGACCCGGGTGTCCAATAGGTGGAGACCCGGGTGTCCAATGGGTGGAGACCCGGATGTCCAGGGGGTGGAGACCCGGGTCTCCACAAGTAAAGATCCGGAATTTTATCGGGAGAGTCCTGGAGTTCTCTTTGCACGGATCCGGATCTTTACTGGTACCGGATGGCAGAACAGGGAAGGAAGAGTGGGCGCAGGGGCAGGGAATGCATCTGATGGCAGTTTTAAAGTATGGATTACAGGTTGGATACTTGCTATATAAGTGCGACCGCTCCGGCAGGCAGTAGATCCTGGCGGAGCGGTCGTGGTGTTACGGTCTTCTATAAAGAAGAAATTTTATTTCACTTTCATGGAAGAGCGGATGAAGTAGACAATCAACAAGGCATACGCACCGAGTGCCAGGACTTCGGAAAGTGAGTTTTGCAGCCAGGCTTCGTTCACCATATCGATGCCACCGAAACGGAGCGCGGCACTCACTACTCCCATCAGGGCCCCTCCGGCAATAAATCCGGAGGCAAGCAATGTACCTTTTTCGCCTCTTTCTCTGTTGAGTGTTTCGTCTTTGCTGCGGCTGGTTACGTACCAGTTCACGGCTCCTCCCACGATCAGGGGAATATTCAGTTCCAGGGGGATGAACATACCCAGAGCGAAGGCCAGTGCGGGGATCTTGAAATAGGTAAGCAGGATGGCCAGCAGTGCTCCGATACCGTACAGCAGCCAGGGAGCCCCTACACCGCTCATCAACGGTTCGATCACGGCAGCCATCGCATTGGCCTGCGGGGCGGCTAATTTACCGCTGGTGAATCCGTAAGCATCGTTCAGGATGATCATCACCCCACCTACTGTGGCAGCAGAGACAACAGTTCCCAGGAATTTCCATGTTTCCTGTTTGGCGGGAGTGGTTCCTAGCCAGTAACCGATCTTCAGGTCGGTGATAAATCCGCCTGCCATGGAGAGGGCTGTACATACGACTCCTCCCATAATAAGTGCGGCTACCATCCCTTCGGGGCCGCGCAATCCCACGGCTACCATCACTACCGAGGCGAGGATCAGGGTCATCAATGTCATTCCCGATACCGGATTGGTACCTACGATGGCAATGGCGTTGGCAGCTACGGTAGTGAACAGGAAGGCTATACCCGCCACCAGTACAATGGCTACTAAGGTGTGCAGCAAATTTCCCTGCATCACATCCAGATAGAAGAAGAGACCGATCAGCAAGATGGTCAGGCAGGAGCCGAAGCCGATGATCTTCATGGAAATATCGCGTTGGGTACGGCGAACCTGTACGGAAGAGGTGTCGGCCTTGCCTCCCATCTCTTTAGCGGCCAGGCCGATGGCGCTTTTGATAATGCTCCAGGAGCGTATGATCCCTATGATACCTGCCATGGCAATGCCTCCGATACCTATGCTGCGGGCGTAATTGCGGAAGATCTCTTCCGGAGACATACTGCCTACGGTAGCAGTGATCTGTGGGTTCCACATATTTAATACCGTATCTCCCCAGATCATGGACATACCGGGAATGATGATCCACCATACTGCCAGCGAACCGGCGCAGATGATGGCGGCGTATTTCAGACCGACGATATAGCCCAGACCCAGTACCGCCGCGCCTGTATTCACTTTGAATACTAATTTGGCCTTATCGGCAACGGTTTCGCCCCAGGCTGTCACACGGCTTGTAAAATCTTCGTTCCACCATCCGAAAGTAGCCACAATGAAGTCGTAGAGACCTCCGACGATACCGGCGATCAACAGGGGCTTGGCCTGACTGCCCCCTTTCTCTCCGGATACCAATACCTGCGTGGTGGCGGTAGCTTCGGGGAAAGGATATTGTCCGTGCATATCCTGTACGAAGTATTTGCGGAACGGGATCAGGAACAGGATACCCAATACGCCTCCCAGCAGGGAACTGATAAATACCTGGATGAAGGTAACGGTGATCTCCTCGGGATAGCTTTTCTGTAGGATATACAGGGCGGGAAGGGTGAAGATGGCACCGGCCACGATCACTCCCGAACTGGAGCCTATGGACTGGATGATGACATTCTCTCCGAGCGCGTTTTTGCGTTTGGCCAGTCCGGATACGCCGACCGCGATGATGGCGATGGGAATGGCGGCTTCGAATACCTGACCGACCTTCAGTCCGAGATAGGCTGCCGCGGCGGAGAAAAGGATGGCCATGGCAATGCCCCAGAGTACCGACCAGAGGTTGACCTCCGGATAGGCTTTGTCGGGGCTCATCAACGGGTTGTATACTTCACCGGGCTTGAGTTCCCGGAATGCGTTCTCGGGTAAACCGGTGATCTTTTCGTCTTCCTGCTTCATGTTGTTTGGATATTTTTATGTTTATCTTTAATGTGTTTATATATTTTCTTCCTTTCTTTGCTCCGACAGGAGATTTACGATGTACGATTGAAAATACATCGCATAACATATGATTTACGTATTTTCGCTACTCCGTTTGTTGTACGCCTCTTTGCAGGATAAAGTCGCTCCGCTCAGACAGATCCTGCTCCCGGGTCGGCGTACAACAAACTCCGCCTGACGTTCCGGGGCCAAAGGCGGTGGTATGCCTGTGCCAGGCGTGCCAGCGGATGTTTGTGAGTAAATCAGAATATCTAAAAAAATGTTCAAAGAAAGCAAAAAAAAAGGAGAATCAAAAAGATTCTCCTCCGTGTTGTCGTTTATTTCTCTTATTTTGCATCCTTATTTGTTATATAGCTTTCTATGGAAAAACTCAGAACTTAAACTTTCCACTTCTAACTTACTTCTGTTAGTTCCGTTCCTATTGGAAAAACTTAAAACTTAAAACTCAGAACTTAACACTTAATTCGTATCTTTAGCTGTCATATCCCCTTCGATATAGAGACGCATCATTTCTGTTTTGCCATTGGTACGCAAAGTGATCGATTTCTTGAAATGTCCGGGATATTTGCCTGTACCGTTGTATGTAACGCTTACAGTACCTTTCTGGCCCGGCATGATCGGCTCTTTGGTGTACTCAGGTACGGTACATCCACAGGAAGCTACGGCCTGGTGTATCACCAGCGGAGCATCGCCGATATTGGTATAGGTAAATGTGGTAGTTACCACCGGATCGTTTTCCGAAAAGGTTCCGAAATTGTGAGTGGTCTCGTCAAACTTTATTTCCGCTTTACCCTGTGCGGCCGCATAACCGACATTCAGCAGCAGTATAGCCATGAAAAAGAACAGTTTCTTCATTTTACCTTTCTTTATTAAGTTTACGCTGCAAAGATAGGGCATTTTTCTGGAAATAATCCTGTATATTTGCCAAATAGTATTAAATAAATTACAAGAACAGCATGAGTCGTGTAGGCGTTTTAGCAGGTATGATGGTGGTGGTGATGGCCCTGTGTATAGCTTGTAAAGCCAGGGATGAAACTACTTTATCGGGTTTACGGGTCAGTGATTTTCGTATGGAACTGGATGGGCAACTCACGGATCTTTACATACTGAAAAACAGACAGGGCATGGAAGTCTGTGTAACCAACTACGGTGCCCGGGTAGTATCTGTGATGGTGCCCGACCGCAACGGTGAGTGGGCGGATGTGGTAGCTGGTTTTCCTGCCATCGGCGCGTACGTAGAGCGGAAACAGAACTTCGGAGCTACCATCGGTCGGTACATCGGACGTATCCTCAACGCGGAGTTTACATTGGATTCTGTGAACTATCAACTGACTAAAAATACCGGAGAACATTCTGCGCACGGAGGGGATCCCGGATTTGCTTCCCGGGTGTGGCAGGCAGAACCAGTCAGTGAGTCTACCCTGAAACTGAGTTACCTTTCGCCGGACGGAGAAAATGGCTTTCCGGGCAACCTGCAGGTATCTCTCTTTTATACAGTGACGGAGGACAACGAATTGGATATCCGTTACGAAGCACAAACGGATAAGCCTACGGTAATCAATCTGTCTCATCACTCTTTCTTTAATATTTCCGGTGATTTCCATACTTCCGTAGAAGATCAGATCCTGTATATAGACGCGGACTACTATACTCCATATGACTCTCTGAAACAGGTGACCGGAGAGATACTGCCGGTAGCGGGTACTCCGCTGGATTTTACCGAACCTTACAGGATCGGTGAGCGGATCGATGAAGACTGGCTGCAACTGAATGTGACCGGTGGATATGATCATAACTGGGTATTGAATACAGAGGGCAACCTGAGCCTGCCGGCGGCCCGGCTGGTTGACGAAAAAAGTGGGCGTACTCTGGAAGTGTATACCAATGAACCCGGGCTACAGGTATATACGGCCAATGGGCTGAGAGGAGCCATGACCGGAAAAGAGGGGATAGCCTATGAAAAACGTACCTCTGTATGTCTGGAAACACAGCACTTCCCGGATAGCCCCAACCAGCCTCAGTTTCCTTCTACGGTGCTGAGACCGGGAGAAAGATACGATAGCCGGTGTATCTATCGCTTCGGGATACTGGATTGATCCGGGAAGGTGCAGAAAGAAGTGCCTGTACGCAGTGAATACTTGTCCTGATGGCTGATAAGCAGGATCAGGACATGGAGAGCGATGGTTGATGGACAAATTACGCAACGTTTTGCATACAGATGTTCGTCTATGCATCTGTAGGTCCGGGGAAAAGAGTCTCAGCTCTTGTCTGATATATTTTTATTTATGGTCTCGATGTAATTTAAAATTTCAGAACGTCCGGTGCGGTTTTCAGCGGAAGAGATAAAGTGAGGAGGGAGTTCTTCCCACTGTTCCTGTAGCTGTTGCAGGTATTTGGCTACATTCGTGTGTAGTTTGCCCGATTTCAGTTTATCGACTTTGGTAAATACAATAGAAAAGGGTACTCCGTTTTCTCCCAGCCATTCCATAAATTCGAGATCAATCTTCTGAGGTTCGAGCCGGCTGTCGATCAATACGAACAGATTGGTCATCTGAGGGCGTTCGAGAATGTAGTTCTCAATAATGGTTTTGATCTGCTCTTTTCCTTTCTGTCCCCGTTTGGCGTACCCATATCCGGGAAGGTCTACCAGGTACCAGTCCTTGTTGATAAGAAAATGATTGATCAGCATCGTTTTTCCGGGTGTGGAAGAAGTCATTGCCAGTCCTTTCTTGTTAGTGAGCATATTGATCAGGGACGACTTCCCAACGTTGGAACGGCCGATAAACGCGTATTCGGGCAGATCGTCTGCGGGGCATTTGCGTACGTCGGTGTTGCTTATCACAAATTCAGCACTTTTGATTTCCATAATTCTTATTTTTATCTGTATTTATTTTCTTTTCATCGCATGGGGTGTAGACAGTATCCACATCCCGGCGAAGGTCAATGCTCCGTTGAGCATCAGTAATTCGTATCCGAAACGGTAGCCTGTGGCAGAGGCTGTCCACTGATCCAATCCGTAGCAGAGGACAGGAGAGAGGATGGCAATCAGAGGTACCCACTTGTCGCGGGTGTTTCGTCTGGTAAACAGTCCGAACGCAAACATTCCCAGCAGGGGACCGTAGGTGTAGGAGGCTATGATATATATAGCGTCGATCACACTCTTATTGTTCAGTACGTGGAAGAGACAGATGAAAACGATCAGTACCACAGACATGCCTATATGTACTTTGTTGCGTTTCCTGTGTGCGGTCTCTTCGGGCTCTTTTTCTGTACCGAGAATATCTACACAAAAACTGGTGGTCATAGAGGTGAGTGCCGAATCGGAATTGCTGAATGCCGCGGCAATGATGCCGATGGTGAAAAGTATCAGCACCGCTGGTCCCAGATATCCTTGCGTAGCAAGCAGGGGGAGTACTTCGTCGTTTACAGCCGGGAGAGCCCAGTCCATCTTTGCGGCAAGCACCAGCAATAAGATGCCCAGACAGAGAAATAAGAAATTGAGTGGAATGAAGGCAAATCCATACCAATACATGTTTTTCTGCGCGTCTTTGAGGTTGTTGCAAGTCAGGTTTTTCTGCATCATATCCTGATCCAGCCCGGTCATAACGATCACGATAAAAATACCGCTGACAAACTGTTTGAAGAAATTTTGCCGGGAAACCCAGTTGTCCAGAACAAAAATGCGGCTGTTGGGGTGTTCCCGGATGGTTTGCACCAGTTCCGGGAATCCCATATGCAGTTTCTGTACAACAAATACAATGATGCAGATCAGAGCAACGATCAGGCAGAAGGTTTGCAGCGTATCGGTCCATACAATGGTACGGATGCCGCTTTTGTGGGTATATACCCACACCAGCCCTACTGCTGCTACAGCGATGAGCCAGAACGGGACATTCATCTCCCGGAACAGGTAGATGTGCAGAATGGTGCATACCAGATAGAGCTTGGCTGCCGTACCCATCATACGCGACAGAAGGAAGAAAAGGGAGCCTGTGCGGTACGAATGACTACCGATGCGTGTGCCCAGGTAGCTGTAGATACTGGTAAGTTTCAGCCGGTAGTAGAGAGGCAGAAGCAAATGTGCCACGATCAGATAGCCGAAAAAGAAGCCGGATACGGTCTGCATATAAGTCATGTCCATGCCACGTACCATGCCGGGAACGGAGATGAAAGTGACCCCGGAGATGGAGGCACCGATCATTCCAAATGCCACTACATACCAGGGAGAGCGGTTTTCCGCTTTGAAGAAAACGGCATTGCTGCTGCCCCGGCGTCCGGTGAAGTGAGCGATCAGTAGCAGAGCCGAGAAGTAACATACGATGGTGACCAGTATGAGCATGACTGCAAAGATACTATTTATTTACGATTAGACAATTTACGATTTACGATTGAGATTACATGGGGTTGTAGGGTATATAGACGCGGGGGAGATCTATAGATTTACTAATTTATCATTAAAAAATATAAGTATCCTAATGGTCTCCCATCCATGTAGAGACAAGTACCGTGCGTCTGCGCGATACCACCCTACATAATGAAAATACCCTGTTAAAATCAATTGTGATAAGTATATCCCTGGTAATTTCAATCGTAAATCGTAAATTGTCTAATCGTAAATAAATTGTATCTTTGCATGAATTTGAAATTGAATAAACAATGAATCAACAATACCCATCCATGCTTCTGGAAAAAGCAGTGGGAGAGTTTGCCAAACTACCGGGGATCGGAAAGAAGACAGCCATGCGTCTGGTGCTTCACCTGCTTCGTCAGGAATTTCCGGTAGTAGAGGCCTTTGGAAGTGCTATCGTCACTCTGAAACAAGAAGTAAAATATTGCCGGATCTGTCACAACATCTCTGATACGGAGACTTGCCAGATCTGTTCCAGTCCCCAACGGGATGCCTCTACCGTGTGTGTAGTGGAAACTATACGGGATGTAATGGCTGTAGAGGCTACCCAACAGTTTCGTGGCCTGTACCACGTATTGGGTGGAGTGATCTCCCCTATGGATGGAGTAGGCCCTGGAGATCTGCAGATCGAGAGCCTCGTGCGGAGGGTGGAGGAGGAGAATGTCCGGGAGGTGATCCTGGCTCTGAGTACCACTATGGAGGGAGATACAACGAATTTCTATATATTCCGCAAACTGGAAAAGACGGGTGTGAAAATCAGCGTGATAGCGCGGGGTATATCGGTCGGGGATGAACTGGAATATGCCGATGAGGTGACACTGGGACGTAGTATTGTGAACCGTACCGTATTTACCGGTTCTAATTGAAAGAGAGATTGGATGATAAACCTTGAATAAAGAGATCGTATGGAAGAGGAGATCCGCCAGATTGCGCGCAGACTGAGCATGTACTATGCTTTGTTGTGGATAGTACCACTCATCGGGATGGTGTTTTTTGAAACAGATATCCTTCCCGCAGGGGTATGGGCCGATAATGGCTCTGCCACCTATGTGGCGGAAACCGTAGGTATCCTTCTGGCCATGGCCTGTATTCCGTTGTCGCTGTGGTTGTTTAATCTGGTCCTGGTCAAAAAGATCAATTTGCTCCCTTTGGCAGATGCGATGCGGTTGTACAAACGCTGGGCGGGTATCAGGCTTTTGTTGCTGGGTGTGACTGTCTGTGTGAACCTGCTGATCTATTATATGACGTTGAACTCCACAGGCGGATTGGCGGCACTGATCGCGCTGACGGCTTCCCTGTTCTGTTTGCCTGGTGAGAAGAAAGTACGTTCCGATCTGCATGTAACAACGGAGGAGGTATGAAAAGTTATCTGACAGGCAGGCAGGTGTGTCTGCGTGCCATGGAGCCGGAAGACCTGGCTATTCTGTATGAGATAGAGAACGACCCGGCCATGTGGGAGGTGAGCAGTTTCACTGTGCCCTATTCCCGGTATACGCTGAAAGAATATATTTCTTTGTCGCAAAACGATGTTTTTGCCGACAAGCAGTTGCGACTGATGATTGTAGACCGCGCGGACCAGAGGGTGGTAGGCACCATCGACATTACCGATTTTGTTCCTTTGCACGGCAGAGGAGCGGTAGGAATAGCTGTTCTGGCCCGGGAGCAGGGACGCGGATATGCCGGGGAGGCCTTGCGGCTTTTGTGTGAATACGCGCTGGGCTTCCTGCGCTTCAGGCAATTGTATGCTCATATCCCGGTTTCTAATGAAGCCAGCCTCCGGCTGTTTACCAAAGCCGGATTTGTCCGCTGCGGACTGCTGAAAGAGTGGATCTACCGCGAAAACAGGTTCGAAGACGCTGTGTTGATGCAACTGCTGGCCGGAACTCCTTCAGAGAGCGATGCGCAGATTAGTTGAGTGAGGGATCCTGCGGGAACCGGGACCACGTCTGGTATTTGCTGCCCAGCTTTTCTAATGTATGCTTCCACATGCTTTTAGAGTCTTCATTCATCAGATAAGTCGATTCTTCTTTCGAGAGTATCCATGTATTCTCACGGATCTCCTGAGAGAGCTGATCCGATTCCCAACCGGAATATCCTAAAAAGAAACGCAGTTTTCCCTGGGTGGGATTGCCTTGCAGGATGTACCTTTTTACTACTTCAAAGTCTCCGTTGAGAAAGAGTCCTTTGCTGACCTGGAAGGCTCCGGGAATATCTTCCAGCGTATGCAGATAGAAGAGCGTATCTCCTCCTACCGGTCCGCCTTTATAAAGAGGTATATCTTCCAGGTATTTGAATTCCTGGATAATGTCGTTGAGAAAGAGGGGTAGCTGCTTGTTCATGATAAGCCCCATGCTGCCTTCCTGCGAATGGTCTATCAATAATATCACTGAACGGCCAAATGTAGCATCACTGAGGAATGGTTCGGATATGAGAACCTTGCCCCGGGAAGGTATTAGGTTATTCGACTGAATTTTAAATATGTCCGTATCCATGTTCATGCCTCTAATATAAGAAGTTTTTTGCAGGAACAAAGAATTCTAAGCATTATTTTTCTTTAATTTATCAATTTTTTTTACGGAATAGGATTATTTTCAGCGAATAGTTCCATACGGCGTTCCAATTCTTCATACTGGTGATCTGCGATGAAGGAGGTACACGCGCGTAGCCCTTCCTGCTGGCTGCCAGTGGTCAGCAATGAGATGGCACTGACTCCGTAATACATTAATTTTCTGGCCAGTTCGCCTCCTGTCATGCCGGGGTAACTTATTGTAAAGTAAAATCCATCGGCTACCGGGTCTCCCAGGTCGTTGTCATAGACCAGGTGGAAACCGTGGCGTAAAAATATATCTTTTAGCCTTTTCGCTCTTTCTCCATAGATGCGTACCTCACGCAGGAAATTGTACGATCCTTCGTTGGCAGCTTTCAGTATAGCGGCCAACGCGTATTGCGCAGAATGGCTGGTGCCCGACGAGAGGGCATAGAGCACCCGGTGGATGAATACGGTACCGAATGTACCTCCTCCGTAACGTTTGTCAAAACCTTTGTAGTGTCGGTGATAGAGTGTATCGGAAATGCAGGTGACTCCGATGCGCTGTCCTGCATAGCTGAAGGCTTTGGAACCGGAGATGAGCAATACGTAATTCTCTGTGTAGCGTGCCACCGTAGGCTGGAAGGGAGGTTCGAAAGGAGTACTCAGGTCCTGACGGAAATCCATGGCGAAATAGGCCAGATCTTCCAGTACGATCGCATCGTAGCGGGTTGCCAGTGTGCCGATGATCTCCAACTCTTTTTCTTTCAGGCAGATCCAGCTGGGATTGTTGGGATTGGAGTAGATGATGGCCGATATATTCCCTTTGCTCAGGTAACTCTCCAGTTTGTCTCTCAATGCCTCGCCCCGGTAGTGGTATACGTCGAAGGTCTCGTATTTCTGTCCCATCACCACTAACTGCTGTTTCTGTACGGGGAATCCCGGATCGATGAAGAGAATGGTATCTTTCTGCGGGTCGCACTGGCTACAGGTAAGGAACGAAGCGAAAGTCCCCTGCATGGATCCGGTAACGGGGACACACCCTTCCGGTTGCAGGTCGATGTTCATAAAAGCCTTGATGAAACGCGCGGCTTCTTCTTTCAGGGCAGGCAGCCCGTTGATATCCGGATACAGACTGGCTATTCCCTTTCTGAGGGCTTTTATTTCCGCTTCCACACCTATGTGTGAAGGTGAAAGACCGGGAACTCCCATTTCCATCTTGATAAATTCCACACCGGACTCTTTTTCTGCTCCGGCAGCGATGGCTTTTACTTCGCGGATGGTAGCGCGACTGAAGTCCTGAATACCGAATTCTTCTATTTTCTGATCGATCAGTGACCGGGGAATGGGAGTATTTTTCATCTGTCTGTACTTTATACTATATAATTAGGTATCTGTCTGTGGCTTTCCTTACCTTTATCCGAACGCACAGACATAAGGTTACAAATATAGGAATTATTCCTTTTGATCGGTCTGCAAGCTGTTTTGAAATACATATAAAAAAACGATGACTCTTATTCATCTGTGTAGGGCTTTGGAAATCAGATAGCTATTAAATAATTTGAAAAATATCTCTCCGGATTTTTGCAAAATAGAGATTAATACCTATCTTTGCATCCGCAATCGAGAGAGATGCGAAACAAAATGAAATTCTGGTCCGGTAGTTCAGTTGGTTAGAATACATGCCTGTCACGCATGGGGTCGCGAGTTCGAGTCTCGTCCGGACCGCTAAAGAGAATAACTTTTGAGTTGTTCTCTTTTTTTTGTTCCTCCATTTTTGATTATGATCTGCTGAAGAGCCTCTTCTGTTTGGTTTTATTCAGTTTCCAGAACAATCACAAAGGGTTCCTCCCAACTTCTGTTTTCCGGTAATTCGATTTTAAACAAGGAATTTCTTTTTTTCGTCTGGCCTCCGTCAATGATCTTCAGAGGATCGCCATTACTCAGGAAGGTTGCTTTTACAGGTTTTTTTGCTTCTTTGGGAAATTCTATATGTAGCTTTCTACTGATCGGTACATTAAATACCGATAAATAGTAGTAGTTTTCTTTTCTGGTAATCAACCCCCAGCCCTGGTCTTTCAATCCGGAATACCCGGTACCGTAGACTGCTTCGCCATTTACTTTCATCCATTTTCCGATCTCCGCTGCTATTTCACACTCTTCGGGGCGTATCTTTCCGCTGGGGTCGGGGCCAAAGTTCAACACGAAATTTCCATTGAGTGAAATACTTTTCATCATCATTTCGATCAGATCATAAGGCGTTTTTACATATCCCCGCCAGTTAGCCTGATATCCCCATTGGTTCTCCGGGATAGTCATTACACATTCCCAGTCGTTTCCCAACACATCTTCCAGCCGGTCCGGTAATTCTCTTTCCCACGCCTGGTCGTAATCGTCGATCATATCCCCATTCTGGTCGTACCGGCGGTTTCCGTACTCATCTGCCCGGAAACGGCTTCCGATCACCAGTCCGGGACGTATTTCTCTCAATTCTTTCCCCAATTTATCTGCCCACTCCGCTTCGTTGATCCATGCTTTGTCCCAGGAGCCGTCGAACCAGAATCCTTTTGCCTCGGGATAGGAGTTCAATAGTTCCATGAGTTGGTTGCGGGTATATGTTTTGAACAGCTCATATTTGGTTTTTTGCTCTTCCGTTTCCGGCACGGCCGGACGATATCCCGGATGATTCCAGTCAATAATGGAAAAGTAGAAATATACATCGATCCCTTCTGCCGTATACGCATCTACTATCTGTCTGAGAATATCCCTTTTATAGGGCGACTGTGCAACGGTATAGTCCGAATATCTGCTGGGCCATAAACAGAATCCGTCGTGATGCTTCGTAGTAAAGATCATATACCGTACTCCCATTTCCCGGGCTTGCCAGGCCCATGCCTGCGCGTCGAATTCCGTAGGATCGAATTGTTTATACAACTGGTCATACTCTTCTTTTGACATTTTATCCCAGGAACGTATCCACTCTGCGGCACCTGTATATTCCTGACCTTTCCATATACCTCCCGGAATAGAATATACTCCCCAGTGGATAAACTGTCCCAGTCCGTAACCTCTCCAGTTTTCCATCTGTTCATCCGTACGTACTCCGATACGGTGTGCCCCGTGTTTCAGGGGGAGGGAATGTCTTCCGTTCTGGGCATGGATCAGTGAGGTTATTCCCCATACAAGAAGGATGATTGTACATCTTTTCCGGATCAGGTTTTTAAAATTATATTTCATATAATGGATGATTTATCTGATTTGTTTTTCAGAAGACAAAACTGCGGTTAAATCATGGACTTTACCTACATAAATAGTCTGTTTTATTGTGTAAAATCATCCTTGGTTAAAGAGGATGCATGTCTGAAAGAACCAGTTCTTCTTTTCATGGGCGTATCGACCGATCCCATGGTCGAGGATAAGGAACGACTTTTGAGACTTTATGTAAATTCTCAGAACTTTTTTCTATTTTTGCCTTTTCTGCTTGCTTTTTGGGTTTTCACGCAGCTTGACTACCGATCTGTTTGAATAACTTTTTAGTTCAGATTTATATGAGAAGATATCACTTTTACTCTGTTTTTATTGTATGGATGGGCTGTATGCTGTTTTCCGGTTGCCATACCCGCAAGCAGGAAAGCGATGCAACGGTCCGCTCCGGAAGAATAGATGTGGGAAACGGTTCGTTGTGGTATGAAGAAGCCGGCACAGGCGAAGCTGTTATTCTTGTTCACGGACATTCTCTGGATCATCGCATGTGGGACGAGCAGGTAGAGGCTTTTCGTGAGAAATACAGGGTGATACGTTATGACCTGCGCGGTTATGGACTCTCCTCTTCACAGACAGAAGATTATCCATTTACACATGTAGAAGATCTGGTGCGCCTGATGGATGCCCTGCATATAGAACAGGCGCATATTGTAGGTTTGTCGTTAGGGGGATTTGTCGGAGCGGATATGTTGGGATGGTTTCCTGAAAGAATGAAGTCAGCTGTGCTGGCATGCGGGAATATCAGAAAGACTCCCGGACCCAGCCAGCCGATGGGGGAGGAAGAATCTGCCCGCAGAGACAGGGAGATCGCTGCTCTGAAAGAAAAGGGAGTGGATGTGATGAAGAAGGAATGGTTTGAAGGATTGATGAACTCCGGAGGTTCCCGCAAACAGCGCATGGAAAAACCTCTCTGGGAAATGATCGAAGCCTGGGACGTCTGGCAACCTCTGCATAAAGAAGTGCGTGTGATAGCGGGTCTGGATGCCTGGGAGAAGTTACAGGAAAAATGCCCGGAAGTTCCGGTATTGCTGATCGAAGGGCGTTCTCCACACAACCGCTATTCGGAAAATCCCGAGATCCTGAACTATTTACCTCAGGGCAGACAAATTGTATTGGACGATTGCGGACATATGTGTAATATGGAGCAACCGGAACTGTTTAATGAAGCGGTAATGGAGTTCCTGGGCAGTTTATAGAAATCATACAGGATGTATGTGATCCTGTTCTTTTTCTGCATATGGTCTGATATAAGCTGTTTCTGATTTCGATGAGTTAGGTGTATAGCGATAGAAAAATAACCTTTTCCTTTGTTCAGGTATAAAGATTTACTACCCCTCCGATCTGAGATACGGATGTAGGAGCGGGAAGAGAATTTAATTCCTTTTGATAATAAGTACATGCGTGACTTATTATATAATTTTACCCAATAAATATTAAGTTTTTCCCAAATCCTCTGCTTTCTGACAGCTTTTTTAATTAAATTTGTCAATTTAAAAAACAACCATTAATGTACAGATAATACATGCTACTGATTACACAGCTCGACGGAACGGAAAAGAGACTTTATTCTTTGGTCGGTCCTCTTGTCATGGACCCGGAAGTACTTAAACAAAACTATAATTATCCCTTTAAGACCTCGCAGAACTACGAATGGTTAGTTGCTACGGATGCAAAAAAGGTAATTGGTTTCATGCCGGTAGAGAAGCGCAGCATGAATTTTATCATTAATAATTATTATGTACCACAAAAAAGGGAGGATGTGCTGGAAAGTCTGCTGGTAAAAGCCATTGACCTTTTTTCTTCACAGGTTCCCCTGGTTGCTGTAGCTTTTACCGAGCATGAAAACCTGTTCCAGAAATATGGTTTTGTCGTAGAGAAGAGGTGGAAGTTGTATGTAAAAATGCGTAAATGCTTAAAGACGAATGAGTAATACTGTTTCTAAGAATGTGTATGAGTTGGCTCTGGAAAGGCTGCGAGTTGTATTTAATGAATTTGATAATATCTATCTTTCTTTTTCCGGAGGTAAGGACAGTGGAGTGTTGTTGAATCTTTGTATAGATTATATGCGGAAAAATCAGATCCGGAAAAAACTGATCATCTTCCATATGGACTATGAAATACAGTATAAAGTAACACTGGACTATGTGGATCGGATGCTGGAGAACAACAAAGATATCCTGGAAGTGTACAGGGTATGTATTCCATTCAAAGTCTCTACATGTACTTCGATGTTCCAGAGTTATTGGAGACCCTGGGACGAAAGCCAGAAAGATATGTGGGTGAGACCCATGCCCGAAGGGTGTATGACTAAAGAGGATTTTGACTTCTATACTCCGGAGATGTGGGATTATGAGTTCCAGTTCTATTTTGCCAACTGGCTGCACGAAAAGATGGATGCCGTACGTACCTGCTGCCTGATAGGTATCCGTACTCAGGAGAGCTACAATCGCTGGCGGAGTGTGTATCAGAATCATAAATACCAGATGTATCACAACTACCGGTGGACCTCCAAGATAGGAACAGACGTATTCAACGCGTATCCTTTGTACGATTGGAAAACGACGGATGTATGGATCGCCAATGGCAAATTCAAGTGGGATTATAACAAGTTGTACGATCTGTATTACATGGCCGGGGTGAATTTAGAGAGGCAACGTGTGGCGAGCCCGTTCCTTTCAGAGGCGCAGGAGAGCCTTTCGCTCTATCGTGCCATTGATCCGGATACCTGGGGACGGATGATCGGACGGGTAAACGGAGTGAACTTTACCGGGATCTATGGAGGTACGTATGCGATGGGATGGCAGTCCATTAAATTGCCCAAAGGATATACCTGGAAAACCTTTATGCAGTTTCTGCTTTCTACACTTCCGGAGCCTGCCCGGCGGAATTATCTGAAAAAACTGATGGTAAGTATCGATTTCTGGAGAAACAAAGGAGGCTGTCTGAGCGATGATACTATCCAGAAGTTGAAAGATGCCGGTATTCCTATCACTGTGATGAACAGCAGTAACTATAAGACTACAAAGAAGCCGGTCAGGATGGAATATCTGGATGATATCAATATTCCTGAGTTCAAAGAGATCCCAACCTACAAACGGATGTGTATCTGTATACTCAAGAACGACCATGTATGTAAGTATATGGGATTTGCTATGACCAAAGATGAATTGAATCGAAAGAAAAAAGTACTTGAACAATATAAAGACCTGTTATTATAATGATGGAAAAAAGTCCGATATATAATGTGATAGCGGTGCCGATAGAAAAGGTCACTGCAAATGATTATAATCCGAATGTAGTAGCCCCTCCGGAGATGCGACTGCTTGAATTGTCGATCTGGGAAGACGGCTTTACTATGCCTTGTGTGTGTTATTACGACAAAGAGAAGGATCTGTATATTCTGGTAGATGGGTTTCACAGGTACACGGTGCTTAAGACATCCAAGAGAATATACCAGCGTGAAAATGGAATGTTGCCTGTGGTGGTTATAGACAAAGACCTCTCTAACCGCATGAGTTCCACCATCCGGCACAACAGAGCCCGCGGCACACATAACATTGAACTTATGTGTCACATTGTGGCCGAGCTGGACCGGGCAGGTATGTCGGATCAATGGATCATGAAGAACATCGGAATGGACCGCGACGAGTTGTTGCGTCTGAAACAGATCTCCGGGCTGGCCGAACTTTTTTCTGATCATAATTTCAGTATTCCGGAGATGACTGCTCCTCCGGTAGATCCGTTATAAACCAAATAGCTGGTCAGGCTGTTCATCTTTCATAGAGACATTAAATAAAAGATATGGATAAAAACGTAACAAATTACTTGCAGATTTTGTCCATAACTTATATTTTTGTCCCGTCAATACCAGGAAGGAATATTTCAGAGATTCGAACGAGTAATAAAATGGAATGAAAAGAATATTAGTCAGTGGCGGAGCCGGATTTATCGGCTCACACCTTTGTACAAGGTTGATCGAAGACGGGCATGATGTGATCTGTCTGGACAATCTTTTTACCGGTTCGAAGGAAAATATACTTCATCTGATGGGCAATCATCATTTTGAATTTGTCAGACACGATGTCACTTATCCGTACAGTGCGGAAGTGGATGAAATATACAATCTGGCTTGTCCGGCCTCTCCGGTACATTATCAGTACGATGCGATACAGACCATCAAAACGTCAGTGATGGGAGCGATCAATATGCTGGGCCTGGCGATGAGGGTAAATGCTAAGATCCTTCAGGCTTCTACCAGTGAGGTATACGGTGATCCTATGATCCATCCGCAGCCTGAAAGTTACTGGGGCAATGTGAATCCCATAGGGATCCGTTCCTGTTACGATGAAGGAAAACGTTGCGCGGAAACTCTTTTCATGGATTATCATCGTCAGAACAATGTGCGTATTAAAGTGATCCGTATATTCAATACATACGGTCCGCGTATGCTGGCCAATGATGGAAGGGTGGTATCCAACTTTGTGGTACAAGCGTTGAGAAATGAAGATATAACGATATATGGCTCTGGTAAACAGACACGTAGTTTTCAGTATATTAATGATCTGATCGAAGGCATGATCCGGATGATGGCGACAGAAGATGACTTTATCGGTCCGGTGAATATCGGTAATCCCAACGAATTCTCTATATTGCAATTGGCAGAAAAGGTGATCGAACTGACCCATTCAAAATCCAGGATCGTTTTTAAAACCTTGCCACACGATGATCCTAAACAGCGTCAGCCCGATATCACACGGGCAAAAGAAAAATTACGTTGGTCGCCAACCGTAGAGTTGGAAGAAGGACTGATCCGTATGATTGAGTATTTCAGAGAACACCGGGTTTAACATGTAATTTATAGAAAGAAAAAAAACAGAACTATGGAAATCAATCCTTGGGAGTACAAACTACTTATCGTGGACGATGTCATGTCCAACGTATTATTGCTGAAAGTCCTGCTTAAAAATGAAGGATTTACGATTATCACGGCAAACAATGGCCAGCAAGGATTAGACGCGGTGGAGCAAGAGAAACCGGATCTGATCCTGTTGGATGTGATGATGCCTGATATGTCTGGTTTTGATGTGGCACAGGTACTGAAAAGCAAACCCGAAACTGCTGAGATCCCTATCATATTTCTGACAGCTCTGAATAGTACCGCGGATATCGTCAAAGGTTTTCAGGTGGGTGGAAGTGATTTTATATCCAAGCCTTTCAACAAGGAAGAACTGATCATTCGTATCACCCATCAGGTTTCACTGGTGGCAGCCAAGAGGATCATTCTGGCTCAGACGGAAGAGTTGAGAAAGACCATCATGGGACGTGACAAATTGTATTCCGTGATCGCACATGACCTGCGATCTCCGATGGGATCGATCAAAATGGTGTTGAATATGCTGATCCTTAACCTGAAGAGTACGGTGATCGGTCCGGAGATGACAGAGATGCTGGTCATGGCCAATCGGACTACCGAAGAGGTGTTTGCGCTGCTGGACAATTTATTGAAATGGACAAAGAGTTAGATCGGTAAACTGAAAGTGGTTTATCAGGATATCGATATCACGGAGGTGGTAGAGGGAGTGATCGAGATCTTTACGATGGTGGCCGGCCTGAAGAAAATAGAAATAAAGTTCAATGCTTCGGAGTCTTTGCAGGTATGCGCCGATATTGATATGATCAAAACGGTGGTGAGAAATCTGATCAGTAATGCGATCAAATTCAGTAACGAAGGCGGTGAAGTACTTGTCAGTGTAGAGAAGAAAGGACATGATGCGGTAGTCAGTGTACGTGACTATGGATGTGGTATAGATGAAGAGAACCAGAAAAAACTGCTTCATACCGATACCCATTACAGTACGTTCGGCACCAACAATGAAGAGGGATCCGGGCTGGGACTACTTTTGTGCCAGGATTTTGTGATGAAGAATGGAGGAAAACTCTGGTTCGAGTCGGTTAAGAACGAAGGTTCTACTTTCTATTTCTCTATTCCTCTGAAAGACTAAGGGATCCTCTGAATGTTGTTTGTCTGGATTCCTGATAAATATGAAAACTCCTGAAAAGACAAGTTACTTTGCAGAATAAAATTTATTTCCTGGTCATGATCTGTTCTTTGATCGTTCCTGTCAGGGAATGTTGAGGTTTTACGATTGAGATCACGTTCTTATATCACAGGAACTGTTTATAGTCCGGAAAGTACGATACAGATTTGCCCGGGGTAAGGAGGATGAAGGGAAACGAAATCCGACATCACCCCGGAATCTAAAATCCACAGAAAATGAGTGCCGGAGGTACCATGCTCTCTACAGACACCTTTGGCAAGGGTGGCAATGAACGTTCGGAATTTCAGGACTACTTCCATCTTATCCATCAAGAAGATGGTTCCATTGTTCTTTTTTGAATCCTTTATTTTTACCTGTGTCGATCTTCAGTTGACTTTGTCGACTATTGGTTCAGAACTTTTTCGTTTTCTCTTATTTTTTGCATAACCCTTTGAAATCGCAATAGGTGCAGATTGCCGGGAACTCTGTCTGTGTGAATGCCTCTTCTTCGTTGAAGATCTCTTCCAGAAGATGGCTTAATGACTGGCGGAAGTCTTTTTCTATCAGAGAGAAATCGGTAACAGGACTTTTTTTCTTTGCTTCTCCGATCTCTATCACCGGTGAGTACTCTTCTGAGGCGGCTTTGTGTATGTAGAGCAAAGCCGGTGCTACTTTAAGGGTCGGCTGCTGCCGGGTCATAAGGGCCGCGTATAAGAATGTCTGGAACACATATCCAGGTCTTTTTTCGGCAGGAGTGAACAATTGTCCGATATGCGCCGGAGATTTCGGGCTTCCTCCGGTCTTGTAATCTACTACGCGTATGGTATCTCCTTTGCGATCTACTCTGTCGATGGTTCCTCCGATACACAGTTTTATCTCTCCCCGGCTGCTGGTCTTGACTGTCAGGGTCTCGGATACCTTTTCTTCCATGGCTATCATCTCGAAGGGTGCGTACATCAGGTCGTTGCGGAGCAATTGGCGCAGGTAGAATACGATCACTTTGGAGTTTATGAGTTGTATACCGTTATATACTGCTTTTTCTTCTTCCGGAGAGAAGAAAAATTCTTTTTTGAACGCTTTGTCTACCAGTTTACTGAGACCGATCTCATCATTGAGCATACGTTCTATATCCTCTTTTCGGATTTCCGGGCCACGTACAGTCAATTCCTGGTAGAGCCATTCAGCCGCTTTATGGAAGATGGTGCCGAACTTTGCTGAATCTATCTCGGCGGTTACCTCCTGTGGTGCGCTCAATCCTGCTACGTAACGGAAATAAAACTTCATCCGGCAATCCAGGTAGGTATTCAGTGCGGAGGGAGAAAAGATCACAGGCTTCTCTCTTTCCGTACCATAGGTCTCATGCAGGTGACGGAGGATGGTGGCATCTTTCCGGACGGTCAGATAGGGAGTACTTTGCAGGCTGATGGGCGCATGGAGGTAGTAGCGTTGGATATCGTGAGGCCATTCGAGCAACAGTTGCAACATATAGCGCGAACTTTCTCCTTTATTGATACCATCCGATCCGGTATGATATACTAAGGAAATGTGTTCCGCACGCTGTATCATCCTGTAGAAATAATAGGCGTATATGGCATTCTGATCTTCTACAGTAGACATACCAAAGGTGCGTCGCAGGGAATAAGGTATGAAGGAAGAATCTCCACCTTTTTTGGGAAGTGTGCCTTCGTTGAGTGAGAGTATGAGGAGGTTGCGGAAGTCGAGATTACGGGTCTCCAGTACTCCCATGATCTGCATGCCTATCGCCGGTTCTCCCCGGAAAGGAATAGAAGCACTTCCCAGCAACTGATTGAGCAGGCGGCTAAATGTTTCGGGCATAACCGATAGTTCTTTTTTCTCTATCAGCCCCAGCATTCTGTTGATGAGGGTATATGCTTTGAACAGAGACTCTTTGTAGAGTTGGGTGAATATCTGTTTTTCCTCTTCTTTTTCCCGGTACAGAGGGGTGATCTCACGGATCAGTTTCAATAAAACGCGGCACAATTTATCCGAATGGGAGACAGGGGTAAAGAGGATCTCCAGCAACCTGTCTTTTTTCAATTCCGACGGATAAGGATAGAACCGGTTGGTGCGTGTCAGTTCCTGATCCAACGACAGAGCGGCAATGGATAACTGGCGCAGATAGGGGTGTCGGAGGACTTTCTGAACATATTCATAAATGAAATATCCCGCTTTCCTGTCATATCCCCCTATGTGTAGTTCCAGTATGCTGTTTATAAAACTGTGTATCGGAGTCTGTGACAAGGGGAATCCCATGGTCAGGTTGATGTTCTTTATCTCTTGGGGCAGTGCGTGCAACACAGGCAAAAGGACATTCTCGTTGCACAATACTACGGCGTTTTCATTCTCATTTCCTTTTTGTAGCTCTTTTGCCCATTGGGTCATGTATCTGGCCTGTGCATTTTCTGTAGAGGAAGAGATGAAAGAGATCTTTTTCGGTTTTCGCAACGAGTCGAACCATTTTTCCGGCAGTTCGTTGGGAAACTCTTTCAGGTTGCGTTTGAGAAAAATACCTGCTTCGTGCCGGGATTCGGTCATTTGTGTATAGAAGATATCATAGTCCCAGTAGAACAGTGCTTTTCCCTGTTGGCGCAGTGCCTGGAAAAGCCTGGACTCTACCCGGTTGAGGGCATTGAATCCTACAAAGACATATGTTTCTGCCTCCAGTTTCTCTGTATTCAGTGTATCTATGGCCATTCGCTGGATCATTCCTTCGTAGCCGATCTCCTGCTGCAACAGATTTTTCCGGTACTGCTGGTAGATGGCTCCCAGTTTGTCCCAGAGGGAGATGAATTTTTCTTTGATATGGCTGCGCTTTTCCAGAGAGAAATTGTCGAAGAACTGTTGGATGGCCTCCTCTTGCTCCTTTTCCAGGTGTTCGTCCGGATCGCCCAGTTCTTTCAACTCCTGTAAACTCCTGAATAGCTTGTCCGCAGGTATCCGGTTCTTATCCACATCATCAAAATCTTTCAATAGCAATTCGCCCCAGAAGTAGAAATCGTCCAGTGATTCCTGGCTTTGTGTCTGTTGATAGAATACTTTGTGGAGTTCGCAGATCAATTTTATCGGATCGGCCTCGCGAATGGGAGAGAGCGACAGGAACAGTTCGCTGATGGTCAGGTAAGATGGTGCCCAGATGGGCTTGTCTGACAATTCGGAGAGGTAACGGTTGAAGAACAATCCTGCGCGTTTGTTGGGAAATACAACCGCTACGTCCGAAAGATCCGTTCCCTTTTTAGAGAAGAGGTCACCTGCGACCAGTTTGAGGAAAGTTTCCATGTGTGTTTGTCTTTAGCGGTTCATTTCTTTTATTTTCTCTATCTGCTGGTTATCTACATACCAGACGTAGCCCGCAATGTGCTGGTAACCCATGCGTACAAGCAATTCTACATAGGTCTCTATGTTCGTGCGGTCATTTTCTTCCTGCTCCCCGAATCTGAAATCTACCACTACGGCTTCTCCTTCGCGGGTCATTACCCGGTCGGGGCGTTGGCTGTGGGATTTTCCCTGTTCTTTGTAGAGGATGGTACACTCGTTGAATAATTTCCACTCCTTTGTATACCACTCCTTAGCCTCGGGCAGGGTGAGTGATCTGTGTAGCAGATCCCGGATCTCTTCTACCGGATGTTCGTTTCCCAGAATACCTTCTTCTTCCATCTGCCGGATGGCGGGATCTGCTTCCTGAAGGGTATGGATGGAACAGAGCAGGGTGTGAAGGATCCGTTTCCTGTCTAAGAACGGATGGGGGGCCGGCTTGTCGGATATAAAATCGGCAGATCGGTTTGACTGGCGGAAACGGATGTTCGGTCTATTGGAGTGCATCCGTGAGGACAACGCGTTTGCTTGCTGAGTGAACTTATTGGTTGTGAATTTTTCCGGTTTGGCTTCGGAAAGGCATACTTCTCCTTCTTCGTAGGGATTTTCTATATTCCATTCTTTTTTATCTGCCGCGGACACTTGCATCAGTGCGTTTGCCAGCAACTCCGAAACCGTATTCCGTTGCTCTTTTCGTGCCCATACGATCAGATTCTTTTCCGCGCGCGTGAAGGCTACATAGAGAAGATTCAGGTTGTCGACCCACAGTTGCAGACGCTCTTTCCGATATTCCGGGTGGTATATGGATTCTGCCATGGAAGACGAATAGTTGATAGGTATCAGATCCAATTGATTGTAAGGAGACTCCTGCGGGGCACACCATACCAGTTGGTTGTTGGTCTCATTCTCAAGTTTCCAGTCGCAGAAAGGGAGAAGCACGGTATGGAATTCCAACCCCTTGGATTTGTGGATGGAGAGTATGCGTATCCCTTCTATGCTGTCGCCGGGTATGGTCTGGCCCCGGAGCTTCTCTTCCCAATGCTTGATGAACGTGTCGGTACCGGAGAAATGCTTTTGTACATACTGGATGACGTGGTCGAAGAAGGTAAACAAGTAAGCGTCCTGTCCTTCCATCCTCTCCATATGGAAGATCAGATACAGTTCTTCCAGCATTTCGTAAATGGGAAGCATGCGTATCCGGTCGGCTTTTTCACTAAAGCCGGCAGGGAGCATATTGGTATCACATTGAAAAAGAAGTTCATGTAAAGTTGTATCTGCCTTTTTGATCGTGCGTTGGTAATTGAGGATCAACTGGCTGAGTACAAGTTTGTTTTCCGGATCTGATAGATAGCGCAACGCATCTATCAGCATACAGACTGCCGGTGAAGCATCCAGCCGGAATGCTTCGTCCGATACCACTTTGTAACCGAAGTTTTTGTAGAAATAATCGGCAATGTAAGGTATGTTTTTGTTTTTCCGTACCAGGATGGCTATGTCTTTCTCTGCAACTCCTTTTGCGATCAATCTTTGTACCTCTTCGCCCAACTGCCGGAGTGTCTCCTGCGTATAGTTCCTCTCTTCGTCCGGTTGCACGAAAGAGACCTTTATATATCCCTTTTCTGTCTCTTTTACAGGTTTCTGCACTACATCGGCATACGCATTCGTAAGTTCTTCACAGTTTTTTCCCAGGTGATTGCGGTGAAGCTGATTGAGAAATTCAACTCCCGCGTTGAAAATGGAATTATTGAATTGAATGATACGTGCTTCGCTGCGATAATTCTGTTGCAGGGTCTTTATCCGTATCTGGTAGGGGAAAGCGGGATTATCGCCAGTGAGTGAGTTGAGAATGCCCCAGTCGCCGTTTCGCCAGCGGTAAATGGATTGTTTGATATCACCTACGATCAGGCTTCGCGATCCTTGCGAGAGACCTTCCAGCAGCAACAGACGGAAATTGCTCCACTGCATGCGGCTGGTATCCTGGAATTCATCTATCATAATATGTCGCAAAGCAGACCCGGTCTTTTCAAATACAAAAGAGGAATCTCCTTCTCCGATCAGCTTGTGCAACAAAGCTGTGGTATCGGACAGCAGAAAACGATTGTTCTCCCGGTTCAGTAGCCGCAACTCTTCGTCGATATGTGCCAGCAATTGCAACTTGTTGAGATGCTTGAGAGAGAGGGCGCAACTGTTGACGATCATGTTGTTCTGCCTGCGGTGTGTCTCCGCTTCCTCCAGAAGAGGCATCAGTTGTGAACGTGCCAGGGCGAGGATTTGTTCGTAATGGGCTGAGGTTTTGGTTGCCCACTGGGTCTCATCGGTCAGGCACTTTTCTACAGTAGTATTCCTTATTTTTTCTTTCAGATCTCCTTCCGACAATTTACGGAAATAGCTGCCTATGCCTCGCGAACCGTTTTTCAGGTCATTTCCGGTCAGGGAATGTTCAGCCAGTATCGTTGTGAAACTCCGGCTATATTCTCTCATCTGATCTAACGCACTCTCCTGCATCTCTTTCAACGCTTTGCGATACATGGGAATGGTTCCGGAGACTTTTAGTTTCCTGCGCAGTTCTTCTCCTCTTTCCAGATATTCCTCGTTCAGGATGTTACGTCCGAATTGCTTGATCTCTTCCGATATGTTCCAGTGTCTGTCGGCATCGATCTGTTCCTGGATATAGTCCAGCAACCATCCCAATACCGGAGAAGAGAAGGTGAGCTTTTCGAGCATACGATTTACCGCTTCATTGAGAACCTCTACATTGTTCAGTTCTATATGGAGGTTGGGACTTAATTCCAGTTCCCGCGCAAGATTGCGCATGACAGATTGAAAGAAAGAGTCTATGGTCTCTACCCGGAAGTGATCGTAATCGTGCAACATATTCAGGAGTGCCTGTCGGGACTGCTCTTTTATATATTCATCTGTCCACGATGTCCCGGCTCTGACCTGTGAGAGATAGGAACCGGAAGCCGGATCTCCTGTCCATATTCCATACAACTGGCTCAGGATACGGCTTTTCATCTCTTCCGTAGCCTTGTTGGTGAAGGTGACAGCAAGTATATGTTGGTATGCTTTGGGATTCCGGATCAGGAGTTTGATATACTCCACGGTCAGGGTAAAGGTCTTACCTGAGCCGGCCGAAGCTTTGTATACTGTAAGTTCCATGCAAGCAAAGTGTGTTTCTTGCAGGCAAAGATACGATTTCCGGGATAACATACCGAACCTCCGTATACAAAAAGAACCGGATTTTTATTGTAACCGCGTGATCTGGTATGATCCGTGACACAGAGATCTATCCGATAAAGTAAACAGATTATCGTGCCGGATCTTTCAGGGGGCTTTACTCTGACAGCAACAAAGAAAAAAGTTGAGATCCTTATTCTTCTTTGCTTTTTTCAGAGATCAACAGTAGTTTGTCTCCGACGCGGAGTTCCAGAGAACCGTTGGGGATCAGGAATTCAGTTTCACGTTTCACGATCATCACCAGTGTACCTTTGGGAAGGCTCATATCTTTCAGGGTATTCCCTTTCTCGATCATTTCCGGAGTAACGGTCATATCAGACAAGTCACTGTCTATCTCTTCCGGCAGCTCTACACCGAATTCATTGCCTGTTTTCTCGAGCGGAGTAGACAGGTTCAGCAGGCGCGCCATACCGGATACGGTAGTACCCTGGATCACTAGTGACAGGATCGTAATGAAAAATACGATATTGAATATCAGGTTGGAACCCTCTACCTCTTTTACAACAGGATAGGTTGTAAAAATAATGGGAACAGCCCCGCGCAGACCTACCCAGGAGACAAATATTTTGGAACGCAGATTTATCTTTCGGAAAGGAAGCAGGCAGAGGAATACGCTGACCGGTCTTCCGATGAAGATCATAAACAGACCTATCAGAGTAGCTACCAGCGCCACATCCAGCAATTCGTGCGGGTTGACCAGCAACCCCAGGGAAAGGAACATCATGATCTGGAACAGCCAGGAAAGTCCGTCCATAAATGTGGTAATTTCTTTTCGGTTGACAAGTTTGCTGTTACCAACCATGATCCCGGCCAGATATACAGCCAGGTAGCCGTTTCCGTGCAACCGGTCTGTAATGGAAAAGGTGAAAAATACAAACGCCAGCAGGAGGATCGGATAGTAGGCCTGATTGTCTATATTCAACCGGTTGATCATAAATACTGTAAATTTACCGATCAGAAATCCGCAGATACCTCCGATGATAAATTGTATGGCGAAGGAGCCCAGGATCTCTCCGACACCCATTCCCGTTGACTGGATAAACTGGATAAGTACGATCGTAAGCATATACGCCATCGGGTCGTTACTACCACTTTCCAACTCCAGCATGGGACGCATATTGTGTTTGAGATTCATTTTCTGTGACCGCAGGATGGCGAATACAGAGGCCGAATCCGTAGAAGACATGGTAGAGGCCAGTAAGAGCGAAGTAATAAATGGCAGATAGAGATGTGCCCAACTCATGCCGGAAAGGAACCAGATAAAGATCCCGGTCAGCAGTGCGGTGAGAAATACCCCTAAGGTAGAAAGTACAATACCCGGAACCAGTACAGGACGTATTTCCGAAAATTTGGTATCCATACCACCGGAGTAGAGAATGACACTCAGAGCAACCATACCAATGGATTGTGCCTCTTTCACATTGTTGAATTGCAGTCCCAGACCGTCGCTGCCGAAAAACATTCCGACAAACAGGAACAGCAACAGGGCAGGCACTCCGAAACGATAACCTGTTTTGCCGGCCACGATACTGATAAAGAGAATAATGGAACCTATGAGTAGAATATTTTCTGTTGAGAATGGCATATGTATGATTCTGAATATATGGTGGATAAAAAATAACAGTCTCTTCTGTTTTTGATTGTGCGAAGATACACAATTTTTATAACAAAAAGAATAGTCTTTTCGTTTCAATTTAACCTGGATTAATTTTTATTGAATGCTATTTACTGTTCAATCTGTAAATCCAGACCTTTGTACGTTCTCTACTTCTACATTTGCAGTGGAGATTACAACATTTTTTATAGCTACGATGAAATCTTTATATCGTAGGGTTCTATTTAAATTTCAATACGAACTTCGTTTCTTTGCCACTATAAAGTTCCATACTTCCGCCTGATAATAGCATAATCTGTCGGGATACACTCAAACCAATACCGCTCCCACCTTCTTTGGTGGTGAAGAAAGGGACAAAGATATGATTAGCGATCTCTTCCGGGATGGGTGGTCCGTTGTTGGTTATCTCCAGGATCACCTCCTCCTGTTCGTTGCTGTACGCATGGAAGACAATCATTCCGCCAGGCTGTGTGCCAATAGCCTGTATGGCATTTTTTAAGATGTTAATGACAACTTGTGCAATCAGATTTTCATCTGCGTACAGAAGCAGATCGGATGGCATGACGTGTGTTTGGATGGTAATATGACTGCACGGTTCCTGATGACGTGCCAGTTCGGTCATTCGTTCCGCAAATCCTTTTACATAGAACAGAGAGGGTTGTGGAGTAGGGATGCGGGTAAATTTACGGTAGGAGTCTACAAAAGTGAGCAATCCTTTTCCCGTACTGCTGATGGTCTGCAGTCCTTGCCGGATCTCTTCATTTTCAGTATCTGCTCTGTTTATTAGTGTCTCACTCAGGGAGGTAATGGGTGTTACGGAATTCATGATCTCATGGGTCAGTACGCGGGTCAGTCGTATCCAGGAGTCTATCTCTTTCTCATTCAGTTCGCTATTGATATCATTCATCGCCAGGATACGCAGCTCCTCCTTGTGTATCCGGACCTCTGATACACGGATCGATAGATAGAGTGTGCCTCTTTCGTTATGCAGGGTGATCTGGAATTTATCTCCTCCCTTGCATGCCATCAGTTTTTCCATCAATTCGTTACTGATGGGTTCCAGTTGCCGGAGATGTGTCAGTACTTCCATTCCTAACAGACGCAGTATCTCATCGTTTTTCTGATAGACAGCTCCTTTCTCATTTAATACCAGAATGCCTATGCTCACCACATTCAGTATCGTCTCGTAGTATTTTTCCTGTTGGGCTGTTTCGGCTTTCACCTGGTAGAGTATATGGCCCACCCTGTTGATAGCCTGATTGATCAGTTGGTCTTCCCGGTTGACCTTTTTTTTCGGGAAATGGGACGAATTGTCACCGTTTTCTATGGCTTGCAACAGGAAAAGGATCTTTTCCATGTGTCGCAGGTAATATTTTCGTTGCAGATAGATGCTGAATACCAGAACTCCCGTGGAAAAAATGGACCACAGAATATGATCGTGGAGATAAAACCCGATCGTGCACCAACTTGCTGTCAGCAACAGGAAGAGCCGGAACCAGTATTTCTGTACCAGGTATTCCCACAGATAGTTCATAAACCAAATTTTTTCATTTTGTTGTAAAGGGTCTGCCGGGTAATCCCTAATTGCGCGGCTACGGCAGAGAGGTTTCCTCCGCAACTGTCGAGTGCTTTCCAAATCAGCTGTTTCTCCATATCTTCCAGAGTCGGGATCCCGGTAACAGAGTTTTCTGTCTTCCGGGAGAGTTGGAACAGTTGGGCAGAGAGTACGGATGAGTCACTGATGATGATCGCTTTCTCGATCGCGTGCTCCAGTTCACGGATGTTTCCGTACCACCCATGTTCCGTCAGCTTTCTCTGGGCTTCGTGGTCCAGCGTAGCTATGGGTCTGTTGTATTGGTTACAGAATTTTTCAATGAATCTTTCTGCCAGAGGCACAATGTCTTCTTTGCGGTCGCGCAGTGGAGGTATCTCCACATGTATGGTATTGATGCGATAGAGGAGGTCTTCTCTGAATGTTCCTTTTTCCACCATAGCCTGCAGATCGCAGTTGGTTGCACAGATCAACCGGATGTTTACCGGGATGGGATGGTTACTTCCGACCCGTACCACGTTCCGGCGTTGGATCGCGGTCAGGAGTTTGGATTGCAGATGATAGGGGAGATTCCCTATCTCATCCATAAAGAGTGTACTCTCATGAGCTGCCTCAAATTTTCCCGTCCTGTCGGCATGCGCGTCCGTAAAAGAACCTTTTACATGACCGAACAACTCACTTTCGAACAGGCTTTCAGCCAGCGCTCCCATGTCTACACAGACTAATTCCTTATCTTTTCTTCCGGACAACCGGTGGATTTCTCTGGCAAGCATCTCCTTTCCTGTTCCATTCTCACCGGTGATCAGGAGATTGGCATCTGTAATGGCTACCTTTTCTATAAGTGTGCGCAATGATTGCATAGAGGTACTCCTGCCCCAGTACATATTTTCCGAGTGAGGAACAGATATCTGCTGTTTCTTTGTGCCCCGGGAAGAGACAGCCTCCAATAAGGTATCAATGAGCCGTTGATTCTTCCAGGGTTTCACAATAAAATCTGTTGCCCCTTCTTTGATTCCCCGTACAGCGAGATCTATATCCGCGTATGCTGTAAAAAGAATAACCGGAAGCTCCGGAGCAATCCGTCGGATCTCCTGCAACCAGTAAAGACCTTCATTGCCAGTATTGATACCGGCGGTAAAGTTCATATCCAGTAATACCACATGCGGTTTTGTTTCCCGTAGCCTGGAGGGAAGAGTGACCGGACTGGAAAGGATGGTAATTTCATTGAAATGAGGCTTTAGCAATAGTTGAAGGGCAGTCAGTACCCCTTTGTTATCATCGACGATAAGGATGTTCTTTTGTTTTTTCATAAGGCATGCCAGGGTTTTCTAGCCCAAAGATAGGTTTTTTGACGGAATCCAGATCTAACCTGAATTTAATTTTAAAAACATTGCATATAGGAACAGCAGATTATATTTATCTGTGTATACAGGCCGTTTTTCCACATATTTTTACTGACAGAAGGGAAAAGTGTCTATTTTTTATGCATACATTGTCTAATAATTAGACAATGTATGCATATCTCTAAAATAATTAGTTGTTCAAAATCAGTTAGTTTATTATTTTGGCACGGTTTCTGAAAGGGTACAGGTGATAATTATGATTACAGACAATAATCAACACAGGCTGATGAGGCCTGAATAGAGAAGGCCGTTGGGAAATGCCCTTTTCTTTATCAGACGAACACGTAAACTACATTCTATTTTATTATGAGACAAATATACTATACTTTTCTGACATTACTTCGTGCACGGGACTCCCATGTGATCAAAACGGTCTCTCTGACACTGGGTCTTTTTGTCGGGGTACTTTTATTTGCTCAGATCGCTTTTGAAATAAGTTTTGATTCTCATTATAAAGGGGTGGAGCAGATCTATAAAATAGAAAATCATACTTACAGAAGTGGCGATGGGCCTCGCTATGATCCGTGGCTGAATGGACCTGCCACTGGCGCATTTGTGGAAGGGCTGCCGGAAGAGATAGAGTGTGGTACTGTATTTAAAAGTATGGGCCCCATGAATATGTTTTATGACGATCGGCGGACACAACCTGTGACTACATTTGCGGATACTGCTTATTTTCATACATTGGGGATAGATGTATTGGTGGGAGATCCGCGTGAACTTACCCATCCGGATGTCTCTTTTGTTTCTGAAAAATATGCCCGTGATTATCTGGGTAAAGATTCACCTGTTGGTAAAGTTCTTCTGTATAATAAAACTTTTCCTATCACCATTAAAGGGGTATATAAAGAGATCCCGGAAAATTCTACATTACGTCCCGATGTGATCATATCTCTTGCTACTCCTTTAAAGTATGAGATGTTTCATTGGAGTTGGCAGGGAGGATCTGTTTTTTCCGGTTATCTCCGGATCAGACCAGGTGTGGATCCGGAGAAGTTAGAAGCACGGATGAACCATGTGGCCGGTCAGTATATTTCTACCGATCCTCAAAATGAATATGCTATACGCTATTCCGTAAAACCATTGAAAAATATGCATCGGGAAAATGAATCGGTGCGAAGGATGCATACCATACTTTTTGTCCTGGCATTTTCCATACTTTTTATTGCCGCGATGAATTATGTACTTATTGCCATCGCTTCTCTGTACAAAAGATCCAAAGCCATTGGAGTACACAAGTGTAATGGAGCAAGTCAGGGAGATATTTTCTTCATGTTTCTCTGGGAAACAATACTGATACTTTTTATTTCCTGTATATGTACAGTGTTGTTGGTGGTTACATTCAGGGGGATCATAGAAGATATTTTAGGTGCCTCCTTACTCTCTCTATTTACCTGGAAGACTCTATGGGTTCCTGTTTGTACACTGTTGCTTCTGTTCCTGTTTTCTGGTATATTGCCTGGAAAGATCTTTTCTTCGGTGCCGGTTACCCAGGTGTTCCGGAGGTATACAGAAAGGAAAAACAGTTGGAAACGTCCGCTTCTGTTCATACAATTCGCTGGTATTTCCTTTGTTTTGGGACTGCTGTGTGTAACCTGGGTCCAATATCGACATATCATAAACCGCAATGTAGGATATGATACGGAAGCGGTAGCTTTTGTTGAGAATGAACAGATCACTCATCCGGAAATGCTTAAGAACGTATTGAAGAGTTTGCCTATGGTAGAGCAGGTAAGTATTTCTGCCATGGATCTTCTGGGCGGATACAGTGGCGACAGGGTTACGGAAGATAACGGCGAGTTTCTGTTTACTGCATGCTGGAATATCGTCGATTATGACTTTTTGCCTACAACCGGATTGATACTGTCGGAAGGGCGCAATATACAGGTATCGGGAGAGATGCTGGTCAATGAAGAGTTTGTCAGACAAAGAGGATGGAAAGGATCTGCAGTAGGTCAACCTATATATGTATATGGAAAGCGTGCGGGTGTAATCGTAGGTGTGTTGAAGGATTTTCCGACAAGCAGTGCATATGGGTCTATACTTCCTTTTATGATGGCTTCGGAATATTACTACGATGAACAGAGGGTCTATAATGTACATCTGAAACCACCTTATAAAGAAAGTCTGCAAGCTTTAAATGAAGAGATCGAACGAGTATTTCCGAGGGACGATCTGGAGTTTCATTTGTATCAGGAAGAGATAGAGAGAGGGTATGCTCCTGCACTTCATTTCCGGGATTCGGTTGTAATTGCCTCGGTCTCTATTCTTCTAATCTCTCTGATGGGACTGTTCGGATATGTCAATGATGAGATCCGCAGGCGTAGTAAGGAGATTGCTATTCGTAAAGTGAATGGCGCGCACGAAACGGATATCCTGAGTCTGTTCTCTTACCATGTTTTCCGGATTGCTCTTGTTTCTGTGGGGCTGGGAGTCGTCAGCTCCTATTTCATTGGGCAGAAGTGGCTGGAACAATTCGCGGATCAGATCCCTATCAGCATTCCATTGTATGTATTGGTGGTACTGATCGTAAACCTGCTGATCCATCTGGCAGTGATATTCAAAACCTGGTCTATAGCCAGAGAAAATCCGGTATTGAGCATCAAGGCAGAATAAAAAAGAAAACATATAATTCATTTAAAAACAACATAAAAACTAATCGTTATGATACAGCTCCATGACATCAGCAAAGTATTCCGTACCACAGAAGTAGAAACGGTAGCCCTTAATCATGTGAATTTGAATATAAAGGAAGGAGAATTTGTAGCCATCATGGGCCCTTCGGGTTGTGGCAAATCTACTCTGTTAAATATCCTGGGATTGCTTGATAATCCCACAGAAGGTTCTTACCTGTTGATGGGGCAGGAGGTTGCCAACCTGCGTGAGAAAGAGCGCACCCAGATGCGCAAAGGCAAATTGGGCTTTGTTTTCCAGAGTTTCAACCTAATCGACGAACTGAATGTATTTGAAAATGTGGAACTTCCCCTGACCTATATGGACTATAAGGCTTCCGAGCGCAAACGTATGGTGGAAGAGATGCTCCGGCGGATGAGCATCAGCCACCGTGCCAAACATTTTCCTCAGCAGCTTTCCGGTGGTCAGCAGCAGCGTGTAGCCATTTCACGCGCACTGGTAACCAATCCGAAGCTGATCCTTGCAGATGAACCTACAGGTAATCTGGATTCGAAGAACGGTGCAGAGGTGATGAACCTGCTGACAGAGCTCAACCGGGAAGGTACTACCATCCTGATGGTAACTCACTCTCAGCACGATGCTTCGTTTGCTCACCGTGTGGTGCATCTGTTTGATGGTAGTGTAGTGGCCAGTGTAACCAATTAAATACTGCCGTATCATGACTAAGCTGAATTATACATTCAAAACGCTGATCCGGGGCAAGGGATCGAATGTGATCAAGACCATTTCTCTTACGCTGGGATTGGCTATTTCTGTGATCCTGTTTGCCAGGATCGCTTTCGAACTGAGTTATGACTCCCACTATCAGGAAGTAGACAGGTTGCATGTGATCGAGAGTATCTATCACATAAATGGTGAAAAAACAGAGCCTCATTTCATCATTTTCGGTGCTGTACCAGGAGGCATTGTCGAGAATCTGACAGATGGGGTGGAGAGTGCTACTGTGGTACGAACCATGGGAGCAGATCAACCCTTTTATTATGAAGAATTCAGGCTACAGCCCCATATTATTGTTTCGGATACCCTGTATTTTCAGACCATGGGTATCCATGTGCTGAGTGGTGATCCCAGGGAACTTGCCAATCCGGACGTGCTGTTTGTTTCCCGTGAATTTGCCAGAAATACATTTGGTGATGAGTCTCCTGTCGGCAAAACTTTATCTTTGAATAAAGAAATCTCCATGACAGTGAAGGGGGTATATGAAGATATTCCGGAGAACTCTACGCTCAGGCATGATGTCGTGATCTCTCTGGGCAGCCTGATCAAGTATAATTGGGGACGTATCAGCTGGGATCGGGGAGATATGTACAGAGGTTATGTCAGATTACGTCCGGGAGTAGACCCGGAGCAGGTAAACAAACGTATGAATGTAATTGCTCATCAGCATTACCCGTTTGAGCCGGAATCAGGTATTGCTGTGGAGTATCAGTTAACTCCTATAAAGAGTGTGTATACCAATAACAAAGAGGTACGCCAGATGAATCTCCTGCTTTTTATGTTAGGCTTTTCTTTGCTATTTGTTGCAGCTATGAATTATGTACTGATCTCTATTTCATCTCTGTATAAAAGAGCTAAAGCAGTAGGAGTACATAAATGCAGTGGAGCTACCGGAGGAGATATTTTTCTGATGTTCCTGCAAGAGACCGGCATTTTATTGGGAGTCTCTGTAGCATTGGCTTTTGCACTTTTGTTTACTTTCCGTGAAAGTATAGAAGATCTGATCGGTGTCTCTATGTATGGCCTGTTCAACTGGGATACAAGTTGGTTGCCGGTTTGTGTAATGCTGTTGCTGTTCCTGTTCGCGGGAGTCATACCCGGAAAGATCTTTTCCGCTATACCGGTCACTCAGGTATTCCGTCGGTATACAGAGACAAAGAGTGGTTGGAAACGTCCTTTGCTGTTTGTGGAGTTTGCGGGAGTAGCTTTCATTTTCGGTCTGATGTGTATGATCATGCTCCAGTACCAACAGATCATGAATAAGGATCTGGGATATAAGCCGGATCCTATCGCTACTGCTTATCATCAGTTTTCGGATGCGGAAACAGGCAGAAGCCTTTTGAAGCGTCTGCCTATGGTAGAAGATGTGGGAGTTACCATGATAAGTCCTTTATGGGGATATGCAGGAGACGGAGTTGTGAATGAAAGCGGGGTGAGAATATTTACTGTCCAGTGGAATATCATAGATTATAATTACCTTCCGGTAATAGGTATTGAATTGGCAGAAGGCCGGAATGTACGATCTGAAGAGGAGATCCTGGTCAATGAGGAGTTTGTGCGTGCAATGGGTTGGACCGATGGGGCGATAGGCAAACAGGTACATAGTGAAAGAAGGATGTTCGGAACGATTGTAGGAGTAATGAAAGATTTCAGCTTCCATGGTGCGTATGCTCCTATGCAGCCTGTGCTGTTCAATGCGGATGATACTTATCAGGGACAGTATACAGTCCGTCTGAAAGAACCTTTCGATGACAATCTCCGAGCGTTGAACCGGGAGATGAAAGAAATGTTCCCCCAGAATGACATTGTATTCCGGTCGTTGCGAAAAGAGTTGGACGAACGCTACGGATCGGTAAGACGTTTCCGGGATTCTGTGATCATAGCTTCTTTATCCATTTTTCTGATCGCTCTGATGGGGCTGTTCGGATACATCAACGAGGAGATCCGCAGACGAAGCAAAGAGATCGCCATACGCAAAGTGAACGGAGCGGAAGCTAAAGATATATTGACCCTTCTTTCATCCAATATATTCTGGACAGCATTTATTTCGGTGTCGCTGGGAGCCGTAGCAGCCTATTTCATCGGGCAGAAATGGCTGGAACAGTTTGCTGATAAAATACATCATACGGTATGGATGTATATCGGTGTAATTTTTGTATTGAATATGATCATCCATCTGGGAGTGATGTTCAAATCCTGGAACATAGCCAATGAAAATCCGGTGGATAGCATAAAGGATGAATAATGCATGCTATATGATCGGGATGTAACCAGGAAGATCATACATTTCCTGTAGATGGCTATCCGCGACCCCAACAGGGTCGCGGATAGGTTGTATACAAGCAATGACAATCAGGTCAGGAACAGTGCATGCTCCTCTTTTTTCAGGTGCTTGTATGGGTATCTGCCTGTTTTTTCCATCCTATTCTTTTTCTGTAATAATTCAGGTAGAAGATAGCGGTAACAAATGCGAGGAAGTCTGCAATAGGTTGGCTGGCCCAGACTCCGTTGATCCCGAAATACCTGGGCAGGATAAGCAGGCCGGGAAGCAGGTATAGCAATTGTCGGGTGAGCGAGAGGAAGATGCTGACTTTGGCCTTTCTTATGCTCTGAAAGAAGTTGGAAATCACAGTTTGTGCTCCTACCAACGGGAACATCAAAACACAGATCCGCAGACCAGATGAGGCGATCTCTATGAGCTCATCGCTTTTGGTAAAAATAGAGGAGACCAGATGAGGCACAGTCTCACAAATGATGAAACCGCTGCTGGTGATCAGGATACCGGTCACGATCCCTATCCGTAGCAACTTCCATACCCGATCCATTTTCATCGCGCCATAGTTGTACCCTGCTATGGGCTGCATGCCCATGGTCAGTCCCAATACGATCATCACATACAGGGTAAGCAATCGGTTGATGATACCGTAGGTACCGATAGCCAGATCGCCACCGTAAGATCGCAGGGTGTTGTTGATCACGATCACGATCATACAGGCACAGACATTGATCAGGAAAGGAGACATTCCAATGGAATAAATGTTCCCTACCACTCTGGCGCGTAGTTTCCACATTTCCGGCATGAAATGCACCAGACTGCGTGTGCCGGTAAAGTGATGGATCACCCATACCATACCGATTGCCTGTGAGATCACAGTCGCGGCAGCTGCGCCCCGTATGCCCCAATGAAAATAGAATATGAATATCGGGGCCAGAATGATATTGGTGATCACCGTTACCAATGAAGTCAGCATGGCTTTTCTTGGGTAGCCCGTGGCTCTCATGATGTTGTTCAGGGAAAGCATGGTGTAAGAGCCAGGAGTACCCAATAGGATTACCTGCATAAAGTCTCTGGCATAGGGTAGTGTCTCTGTACTGGCACCGAAAAAACGCAATACAGGATCCAGGAACAGGAAAGCGAGGAGGCCGAAGAACAGTGCGTTCGTCAGGCACAATATCAGCGTAGTACCCAATATCTCCTGTGCTCCTTTGAGGTCATTCTGTCCCAGACGGATAGAGGAGATCGTAGAAGCACCTGCCGAAACCAATGTACTGAATGCCACAACCAGGTTCATCAATGGAAAGGTGATCGCCAGTCCGGCAATGGCCAGAGGACCCACTCTATGACCGATGAAGATACTATCGATGATGTTGTACAACGAAGTGATCGTGGTACCGATGATAGCCGGCAGGGAGTATTGCAACAGCAACTTTCCAACCAGTTCCGTTCCCAGAGCCTTCGTTTTATTCTCCTGTATCATTCTCAGACAATGTTATATATTTTTAAGTGTGACATTCGCGCACATCATTTGCCGCGTCCGGTGATTATTCGGATATTTGCCAACAATTCGTAAAGGGTAACGTTTGTAGGTAAAATAAAGTTTATGAAAAAGGAGATACAGCCGGCAGCATTGTTTGATCTGGATGGAGTGATCATGGATACAGAGTCTCAATATTCCGTTTTCTGGAACAGACAGGGGGAGAGGTTTCTGGGAGAGAAAGACTTTGGCAGACGTATCAAGGGACAGACACTGACACAGATCTTTGATGGATATTTCCAGGGAAGAGATCAGATACAGGAAGAGATCAGGTCGGAGCTGGAACGCTTCGAACAGCAGATGTCTTATGCCTATATTCCGGGATTCCCGGAGTTTCTGACCGATCTGCGCCGCCAGAAGGTGCGGACGGCTGTGGTCACCAGTTCCGATACGAGGAAAATGGAAAATGTCTACCGCGCGCATCCCGGTTTTACTTCTCTGTTCGATGCCATCCTTACCGCAGAAGATTTTACCCGTTCCAAACCTGATCCGGAATGCTTTCGCGTGGCTATGCAGCGTCTGGGATGTGTTCCGGAAAATAGTGTTGTTTTTGAAGACTCCTTTCATGGGCTCACCGCCGGGCGTGGATCCGGTGCCCGTGTAGTGGGGCTGGCCACAACGAACTCCCGCGATTCGATATCGGGAAAGTGTGATCTGGTCTGGGACAATTTCACCGGGAAAGACTGGAATCGTTTGAGACAGGAATTACAGAGGTAAACAACAAATCCCGACTCTTTTTACAGGCTGCCCGGAGCAGACAATGTATGGTCTGAACATTCTCTGTTCAGATCCCGGTTGAGACCTTCCCAAAGCTATCTGCCGCAGGAATCCGTTTGGTTGGTAGGGTAAAGCATGCTATGGAGAGTGGCTGTATGAATAAGATCCATAGGGCCACTCTCCCTTTCTGTTACATCACATGGGGAAAAATAATTTTCTCACCCTCCTTCCGTTACCTGCACCAGAAATAGATGAAGAGACAAGAGGGATATTGTCATTTTGCTGCATTTCAGAGAGCAGTACGCCAGTGTATATCTTTATACAGAGGAAAAGGTGGATAAAATCTCCGTCAAAAGGTGGCTATTATCCGCGTGAACTGTTTTTCTGCCTTTTCTACCAATTTTTTCCCCTTCCTTCTGCCTTTTACGCCTATCATTGTAACCGGTAATGGTTTCAAGGAAAGAAAGGATTGTATATGGACAAATTCTATAAAAAGAAAATGTATCTCTTGTTGTTTCTGTTGAGTGTGGTACTGCTGTTATGGGGTATATCTCTGTGAAGTTATTGTCCACTCTGATCCGATAATAGCCTGTGACAAAAAACTCAAAACAATTATGAAATCCCTGCATCTATTTATTTTCCTTCTGTTCTTTCCTTTTCTGCTCAGCTGTTCGGATGCCGGACAAAAGCCTGACCCCGGGGAACCGGAGTATCCCGGAGTTCCGGAGCTACCGGAATATCCGGAAGAAGAACATATTTATCCTGTGAATCCGGCAGACGAGATTGCTTACGCGTTTCCGGGAGCGGAAGGCGGTGGGAGGTATACCACAGGTGGTCGTGGAGGGAAAGTATATGTGATCACCTCCTTGGAGGATGACGGAAGTCCGGGCACCCTGCGTCATGCTTTGCTGCAATCGGGCAGCCGGATCGTAGTTTTTAATGTCTCAGGTACTATCTTTCTGAATTCTTCCCTTTCCATCTGGGAAGGGAACCTCACCATTGCCGGACAGACAGCTCCGGGCGATGGCATCTGTGTAGCCAGCTATCCGGTAGTGGTGAACGCCAGCAATGTGATCATACGATACATGCGTTTTCGTATGGGAGACAGAGAAGGAGAGAAGGTCGGAGCCGATGGTGCCGACGGTCTGGAAGGGCGCAAACAGGAGCGGGTGATCATTGATCATTGTTCCATCAGCTGGTCTACCGATGAATGTGCGTCTTTCTATGATAACAAAGATTTCACCATGTAGTGGTGCCTCATTTCTGAGAGTCTGCGTCTTTCCGGACATTCGAAGGGACCGCACGGATACGGTGGTATCTGGGGAGGAGTGAATGCCTCTTTCCATCACAATCTGATGGCTCATCACGATAGCCGTACACCTCGTTATGGTCCGGGAGCCAGATATGTGGGAACAGAAACAACAGATGTGCGCAACAATGTTTTTTACAATTGGAGTGGCAACGGCTGTTACGGAGGGGAAGGTATGTCGGTGAATATCGTAAACAACTATTACAAGCCCGGGCCGGCTATAGACAGTGACAAGCTTCGTTTATTGGTCATGGCTATCGATATAAAGAGAGGAGAGACCGGAGATTTTGCTCCTATCAATGATGTGCCTGGTAGCTATTACTTGAGTGGTAATTATTTCCCGAATGATCCGGAGGTGTCGGCCGACAACTGGAAAGGGGTGCGTGACAATACCGGATGGGGCGAAGCGGTTCTTAAAGCGCACGTTCCCTGTACAACGGAGCCATTGATGGTTGAACATACAGCACAGATAGCATATGAACGGGTTCTTTCCTATGCGGGTTGCAGCAGATCCAGAGATGAGATAGACCGGCGAATTGTGCAGGAAACTGCTACAGGTACAGCTACTTATAAGGGGTTGAGTGAGCACAACGGAAAAGGAGGCGACTGGAAAAGTACCAACCATTCCAAGATGGGGATCCTTGACAGTCAGGAAGATCTCAAACCGGAAGGAGCAGGAAATGACTGGAGTCCATGGCCTGTATTGAAGTGTGAAGAACCTTTGCTGGATACGGACGGAGACGGGATGCCGGATGTCTGGGAGATTGCCAACGGGCTTGACCCATATACCCCGGATGCCAATGGCCGGCACCTGAGTACGGGATATGACAATATCGAAGTATACATCAACAGTCTGGTAGAGGATATTACCCGGTTACAGTATCAATGAGATCGTGATCAGGACTACCAGTCTTTATCGTCTTTGCGGGTAGTATGGGTGGTGCGATTCATATCGGATTCGTAGATCGTTGATCATCATGCAGAGCCGATTTCTTGTTTTTTTTGTTGTACTATCCGGATTAAATGTTATAACTTTGCAGCCTGTTTTTTCGGGATCCTGTTTCCGGAAGGAAAAGATAAATGATTAATTATCAAAAGAAAAAGTTATGACTGGTTACATATCAGATGACAAAAGAAAGGTGACTACTCACCGTCTGATCGAGATGAAACAACGCGGAGAAAGAATATCTATGCTTACCGCGTACGATTATACAATGGCCAAGATCGTGGATGGCGCCGGGGTGGATGTGATCTTAGTCGGAGACTCAGCTTCGAATGTAATGGCCGGGAACGTGACTACGCTTCCCATGACCTTAGATCAGATGATCTATCATGGGAAGTCCGTGGTACGGGGCGTGAACCGTGCTATGGTGATTGTGGATATGCCTTTTGGCACCTATCAGGGTAACTCCAAAGAGGGGTTGGCTTCGGCCATCCGCATCATGAAGGAGAGTCATGCCGACGCGTTGAAACTGGAAGGAGGAGAGGAGATTATCGAAACCGTGAAACGTATCCTGAGTGCCGGTATCCCTATTATGGGACACCTGGGGCTCATGCCTCAGTCTATCAATAAATACGGCACGTATACCGTACGCGCCAAGGACAAAGACGAAGCGGATAAACTGATCCGGGACGCTCATTTACTGGAAGAGGCCGGTTGTTTCGGAATTGTTCTGGAGAAGATCCCGGCCCAACTGGCTGCCCGTGTGGCCAGTGAACTCACCATTCCCATTATCGGCATTGGTGCCGGTGGTCAGGTAGACGGTCAGGTGCTGGTTGTGCAGGATATGCTGGGTATGAGTAAAGGATTCAGTCCACGTTTTCTGCGTCGCTACGCAGACCTTCATACGGTAATGACCGATGCCATCAGTCAGTATGTGGAAGATGTGAAAGAAAGAGATTTCCCCAACGAGCAGGAGCAATATTGATCCGGTATTCATCAGATAGATATATAAACGTTTTCAGGAAGTAACTTATTTAATATATTTATGGAATCAGACAGGATGCCGGGCTTGTGGACTCCCTCCTTTGTACGGCTTTCTCTGGGCAATTTGTTTCTTTTTGTCTCTCTCTATATGCTGCTGCCTGTGTTGCCGGTAGTTATGGGGAGCCGGCTGGGACTTCCGATCTATCGGACAGGAAGTGTATTCCTCTTCTTCACGCTGGGTATGTGTTTCGCAGGACCTTTCTACAACTACCTGATAGATACTTATAAGCGTAAATCGCTGGCACTTCTCTCTTTTGCTCTGTTGGGGGTAGGCACCGTAGGATATATGTTTGTAGCTGGTTTCGGAGAATTCCTGTTACTTGCTTTATCGCAGGGCGTTATGCTGGGTGTAGTGGCCACTATGATCATTACGTTGGCTATTGATATCTCTGCTTCCAATAGTCGTAGCGCGGCCAATATGGCATTTGCCTGGATCGCGCGGCTGGGCATGATCCTGGGTATTTCCGTGGGATTGATCCTGGATCAGATACAAGGATTGGAGACGATCATATATTCTTCTGTAGCGACAGGTGTTCTGGGGGTAATTTGTCTGATGGGGGTGCACGTACCTTTCCGAGCTCCTATCGGAGTGAAAGTTTGCAGCCGCGACCGTTTTATCCTTCCTCAGGGATGGGTGCCTGTGATCAATCTGGTATTGATCGCTGTAGTACCGGGGATCCTGATCCCTGCCGTACCTCAGTCCTATACCCATATTTCTCTCTGGTATGTACCGATTCCTTTCTTTCTCTTTGTCGGGTTTGGGTTTTTGTTGTCGGTGATGCTGGCGCGTCTTTTGTTCCGGGGTGAAAAGACCTGGTTGCAGATCGTATGCGGATTGTTGCTGATCGTGGTCGGACTGACCATACTGATCGATCCGGATCGTACCCTCGGAGCGGTTGCCGCAGCTCTTTTGATCGGTCTCGGGATCGGACTGACTACTCCGCAGTTCCTTCTGCTTTTTATTCGTTTGTCCGATCACTGTCAGCGGGGTACGGCCAATACTACTCATCTACTGGCATGGAAACTGGGTATCTCACTGGGTATACTCATTACCTGTTATTTCACTGTCTATCTGACGCCACAGGTCGCTTTTCAGGCGGCTCTCCTCTCCGCGCTACTGGCTCTTCTGTTTTTTATGGCGATCACCTATCCTTATTATAAGAGGAAGAAAGTCAGATAAAAAGATGGATTCATTTACGATTAGATCAACCAACGGTCGACGAAGTCAATCGGAGATCGGCGTAGCCAACCAGGCGGTCAGCGAAGCTAATTACTATTTGTAATTGAAATTACATCGGATTGTACATAGTAAATCGTCAACTTATCTGGATGTTAATAATCAGATAAGAGGTTATAGCCGAAGGGCATAAATCGTAAATGACTATCGATCAATCTCCTTTCTCATAGTGAAAGGTGAGGTCGATCTGTTCTCCCGGTGCGAAGACTATCTGTGTATAAGCCTCAGCAGATGGCTCACTCTTTTTTCCCTGCCGTTTGATGGTTACTTTAGAAGCGCCCCGAGGCATTTTGATCGTCAACTCTGCTGTCTGGCGGTCTTTGAGTACAGGTGCCTCTATGGTCGCCGCTACGGCTTGGCCCTTTTTCCAGGTGAGGTCTACGGTAGCTCCTCCGCGTACCCGGAATCCTTTGAGTTCTCCCTGAGGCCATGCATCCGGTAAAGCGGGAAGAAAGTCGATAAATCCGTCGTGACTTTGCAACAACATCTCACTGATACCTGCAGTACCTCCCCAGTTACCATCCATCTGGAAAGGAGGGTGTGAGCAAAACAGGTTGGGGAACGTACCGCTTCCATGCCGGTGCGGATGTTCCGGGGTATATGCCGGTTCCATCAGATTACGGAAAAGTTTATAAGCCCGGTTGCCATCTCCCAGGCGGGCCCAGAAATTGATCTTCCAGGCACGGCTCCACCCCGTACCGCCATCTCCCCGGCGTTCCAGTGTCCGGCGGCAGGCTTCGGCCAGCTCCGGTGTGCGGGTCAGAGTGATCTGATTGCCCGGATGCAGTCCGTACAGATGCGATACATGGCGGTGGTGGATATCTTCCTCTTTGTAATCTTCCAGCCATTCCATCAGGTATCCTTCTTTACTGATCTGATGGGGAGGAAGTTTCTCGCATGCCTGGGCCAGTTCATCACGGAAATCCGTGTCTACACCTAATATCTTCGAAGCCTCTATCACATTCGTATACAGTTCCCGTACCAGCTGGATATCCATCGTAGGACCCATACATACACTCACCGGTGTTGGGTCGTTCCCTATATAGAACAAATTTTCCGGAGAAGAAGAGGGGGCAGTTACCAGCCAGCCATGGGTCGGCTCCTCTACCATGGTAGAGTGGAAAAATGCGGCGGCACCTTTCAGTACCGGATATACTTCACGCAGATAATCCGGATCACCTGTATACAGGTAGTGTTCCCACAAATGCGCGCATAGCCAGGCCCCTCCGGTATTTGTTGCTCCCCACGACGGATGTTCGCCGGGAGCCGTGAAGTTCCATACATTTGTCATCATATGTGCCACCCAACCTTTGGCATCCGCGCCGTAAAAAGCCTTTGCTGTCTTTTCACCGTTTTCTACAAGTCCCCGGGTCAGCTCTGTCAGAGGCAGATGCAGTTCGGACAGATTACCCGGTTCTACCGGCCAGTGATTCATCTGTACGTTGATATTCAGGTGGTAATCTCCATTCCACGGAGTCCCGCATGCATTGGCCCAGAGACCTTGCAAGTTGGGAGGAAGAGAGCCCGGACGGGTAGTGCTGATCAATAGGTAACGTCCGTAGTTGTAATACAAGGCCGCCAGAGCAGGATCTTCTTCCTGCCGGAACCGCAGGATACGTTGGTCGGTAGGCAGTTCCCAGGGAGCTTTTCCTTCCGGTCTGGTTTCTGCTGTAATGGACAGTGAAGCCCGGCTGTACAAACGGCGGTAATTCTCTGTATATTCTTCTTCCAGTTGCTGATAAGGAATAGCAAGTGCCTCTTTAAGAAGGTGGGTGGCCTGTTCGCGGTAATTTTCAGGATAGAAAAAATCCGTAGCTGCAGACAGTATCAGGGTGGCCTCTTCCGTATTCTGTACTTCTATGCCTTCGGGACTTACAGAGGAAGTACCGCCGGTGGTCACCACCTGCATCCGGCAGGTATAGGCTACGCCGTCTTGTCCCTCTTTGCCACTATCCAGTATACCTTCGATCACCAGCATATTTCCTTCCGTAGAGATCTGAGCACGCTCCGGACGGTTGAGGGTAGCCTGGAAAGAGATGGCTTTGTCACGCTTGCTGTTTTTCGTGGTGAGGTGCACCACCATCACGTCGCGGTCACGGGACACAAAATAGCGACGTATATAATGAGTGTTTTTCCCTTTGAAAAGAGTTCCGGCCAGGCCGCTTTTCAGATCTAAGTAGCGAAAATAATCTTCTTCGGAGGGGGTCTCTCCGGCGTATCTGTAGCGGATATCCAGATCGGCCAGCATCTGATAATTGCCATAGGTACCTCCTTTTTCCGGTTTCACCGGTACAAAGCGCCGGTACATCACCTCCTGCGCTTCTACATTACGCCCTTCGAAGAGCAACTGACGGATGCGTGGCAGATAGCGCGCCGCTTCCGGATTGTTGTAGTTGGCAACCGACCCGCTCCACATACTGATGTCGTTGAGAACGATTTTTTCCTGTGTGATCCCTCCGTCGGGCATCATACCCAGTCTGCCATTTCCCACAGGGAGAGTCTCTTCCCATTGTGCGGCGGGCTCATCAAACCAGATCAGGTCGTGTTGGGCAGCCTGGTCTGAAGATGAGGTTGGCAAAGCACAGCTTACCAGACACCCTGCTATATATGCGCTACTTATCAGATACGTACATTTTTCAAAAAGTGTTTTCATGGTATGGTATAATATGTTTTTCAGTTTATCTTTTTTCTCTTCATTTCTTGGGGCCACCAAAGAAACGAAGCAAGAGGATTTACGATTTACTCCCTTCGGTCATGACCTCTTATTTGAATATTAACATTAATGAACGTTGACGATTTACGATTGAAAATACATCGCATAAAGTAAGATTTACGTTTCTTCGTTAATACTCCGTTTGAATTACGTTTTTTTCGCAGGAAAAACTCGCTTCGCTCAGACAGATCTTGTTCTGTTGTCGGCTTACATCTTCAATCTGGTTACGCAGCGAGACCAAAGGCGCCTCAACGTTTGTCCCGAGTGTGCTGCGAATACCTGTGATTTTCCGCTATTCCTTACGATCCAATGAATTGCATTTAAATCGTACATCGTACACCGTAAATCGTAAATCAAATGATGTAAGGCAGAAAAACGATGCAACCTACAATTGCCGCGGTTATGGCAGTGATCAGAACAGCCCCTGCCGCCACATCTTTTGCTTTGCCTGCGAGGGGGTGGGGTTGAGGGGATACCAGATCCACCAGTACTTCAATGGCGGTATTCACTGCTTCTGCCGCAAGCACCATACCACAACACAATACCACGGCTATCCATTCGCCCCGGCTGATGCCGAAGAACCATCCGGCAGTCACTACTGCAACCACTGCTGCACAATGTATCCAGGCATTGTGTTCGTTCCTGATCAGGCAACATATCCCTTTACAGGCGTATGTGAAACTTTTCAGACGTTTGTTCAGACTGAATTTTTCCATATCGGATATCTTCTGAGTATGTATATATTTCTTTGTGGCATCCTGGCCTTTTCTTCGCAAAGTACAGATCACTGACCATCAGTTCCTGTTCACCTGTTTCACCCCCTTCACTGTGCGTAGCTTCTTGATGAGCGCTTCCAGGCGTCCTGTATCTCCGACCATGATCGTCAGCATACCCGAGAACAATCCGTCGTTTGAATCGATCCCGATGGAACGTAACGTGATGTCATTCTCTTTGGAAATGATAGAGGTAATATTGGTTACGATACCTATGTCGTCTTGTCCCACAACACGCAAAGTAATGGGATAATTCGTACCTTTGGATTTTCCCGCCCAGCGTGCTTTCACGATCCGGTAAGGGAAGCGTTCTTCCATCTGCGGTGCGTTCGGACAGTTTTTCCGGTGTATCTTGATGCCTCCCATGACGGTAGTAAATCCGAAGATCTCGTCTCCGTAGATAGGATTGCAACATTTGGCTAATTTAAACTCCAGTCCTTTCAGGTTCTCATTAATTACAAGTACATCCTCTTTCTGGGTCACTTCGTCCAGTTCGGACTGAAGATTGTACTTTTCCGCGCTGCGGTAAGGGATCTCCTCGTTGTGTTCATTTTCCCTTTTCTGCTGTTCCAGGTATTTATCTATCACCTGGTTCACATCCAGTACGTCATCTGCTATGGCCTGATAGAATTCGGACACAGTCTTGTAGCCCATCCGTTTGATGGTGCGCATCATCACTCCTTCGTCATACTCCAGTTTGCGGTTGCGGAATTTACGTTCCAGCATTTCCTTGGCAAAGTCGTGATATCTGGTGGCCATCTCCTTCAGAGCCTGACGTATTTTCGTACGCGCCCGCGAAGTGGTCACGATCTGGAGCCAGTCTTGCTTGGGGGTCTGCGTGTTGGAGGTCATGATCTCCACCTGGTCTCCGCTGTTGAGCTTCTGCCGGAGCTGTACGTTCTTTCCGTTCACCCGGGCACCGGTACAACGACAACCCAGGTTGCTGTGGATATGAAAAGCGAAATCGAGTACCGTCGCTCCTTTGGCCAGCTTGAACAGATCTCCCTTGGGAGTGAACATAAAGACCTCGTCTTCGTACAGGTCCATCTTGAACTGATCCATCACCTGCAGAGAATCGCTGTCTGCATGCTCAAGGGCTTCACGCACCGAGTTCAGCCAGTCGTCCAACCCGCTTTCACCTTTCACTCCTTTGTAACGCCAGTGTGCCGCCAGTCCTCTTTCGGCAATCTCATCCATCCGGCGCGTACGGATCTGTACTTCCACCCATCTGCCTTCCGGTCCCATCACAGTGGCGTGCAACGACTCATAACCATTGCTTTTGGGGATAGAGAGCCAGTCCCGCAATCGTTTCGGGTTGGGCTGATACATATCCGTGATGATCGAATAGACCTGCCAGCACTCCTGCTTCTCTTTTTCCGGATCGGAGTCCAGGATGATACGGATGGCAAACAGGTCGTATATATGTTCGAAACTCGTCTTTTGCTTCTTGATCTTGTTCCAGATCGAGTGGATAGACTTGGTACGCCCTTTGATATCGAAAAGGAGGCCGGCTTCACGTAGCTTCCTTTCAATGGGTTCGATGAAAGTAGCGATGTAAAGATCGCGTGATGCTTTTGTCTCACTCAGTTTGTCTTTCAGAAAATAATAGGTCTCCTTCTGGGTATATTTCAATGAAAGGTCTTCCAGTTCCGATTTCAGCTTATAGAGCCCCAGTTTATGTGCCAGCGGCGCATAGAGGTATGCGGCTTCTATGGCAACTTTCAGCCGGTCTTCTTCGTTCGGTGAATCCTTGATCTGACGCATGATATTGACGCGGTCGGCGATCCGGATCAGGATCACACGCATATCTTCTGCGAAAGAGATCAACAGGTTGCGGAAGTTCTCCGACTCGATCGCCGGACTTTTGTCGTACAACTCATTGGTCTTTACCAGACCCCGGATAATAACGGCTACATCCTCTCCGAATTCGGTCTTTACCTCCTCAATGGTCATCGTGTTTGTCTTCACGATCTCGTGCAGCATGATGCCGACCAGACAGTTTCCTTTCATACCCATCTCTTCCGCCACGATCACTGCCGTCTGCAGATCCCGGATCACCGGATTCATTCCAAAATTATTTCTCTGCAGATGATGGGCACGGGCGGCTTTGACCAGGTTGTGTTTCAGATTGAGTACCTCTTTGCGAGCGATACTGTCTCCGGCCGAAACAAGTAACTGCCTGTATAGGGAGATAAGTTGCTCTTTCTCTTTTTTTGTGAAAAATGAAATATCCTCTATTGTCATTTTCTCTGAATTTGTAGATATAATGAAACTGCTGCCTGATTGTATAAAAACGGTTCGCAGATGCGTCCGTATGCCCCAATGGCTGAATAAATTTATCCTGTTCTTTCTACGCATTTTGCCAAAAGTTGGCTTTGATAAGATACAGGCAGGACAACCTTTTATTTCCGTTCTATTCTCTTTTTACAAAGGAATACGATTTATCTCTTTATTTTTTTGACGGACATTTTTTTGTAACATCCATCCTACATGGTAAATCGTCTGAGCGTAAATAATTTTGTTTTTCCCTCTTAATTCGAGGGTAAAAATAGTTTTTTTTACCGGGTTTTCCGTAAAAACTAAATAACATTTTGTATTTTTGGACATCAAACTTTGTAATTCTTAAAAATCGATAATATGATCACATCACAAGACAAGGAATTGCTGGAGAAAAAAGGCATATCCGAAGCACAGATTGAAGAACAACTCTCCTGTTTCCGCAATGGTTTTCCCTTTCTCCGACTTGATAGTGCGGCTTCCTTACAGAAGGGGATTCTGGCTCCCGGAGCAGATGAACAGCAGTCATATCTCAAAGCCTGGGAAGAGTATATCAGCGGCGATAAAGTTATTGTCAAGTTTGTACCGGCTTCCGGAGCCGCCAGTCGCATGTTCAAAGATCTTTTTGAGTTCCTGGCAGCCGGGTATGATACCCCCACTACCGCGTTTGAACAGACCTTCTTTGATCAGATCAGTCGTTTTGCTTTTTATGACGATCTCAATGCCGCTTGTCTGAAGACCACAGGTAAAGACATTCCCGCTCTTATCGCGGAGAGCAGCTACAAGACGGTAGTAGAAATGTTGCTCAAAGAGGCCGGGCTCAACTACGGCGCTTTGCCTAAGGGATTGCTCAAATTCCATGCTTATCCGGAGGGCGCACGTACTCCGCTGGAAGAACATCTGGTAGAAGGCGCTTTGTATGCCGCAGGCAGCAGGGGTAAGGTCAATGTCCATTTTACCGTATCTCCCGAACACCGGATGCTGTTCAAAGCATTGGTGGAAGAAAAGGCCGGACAGTTTGCCGCGAAATACGGAGTAGACTACAACGTTACTTTCTCCGAACAGAAACCCAGTACCGACACTGTGGCGGCGGATATGGACAACCAGCCTTTCCGGGAAAACGGAAAGATCCTGTTCCGTCCCGGCGGGCATGGCGCACTCATCGAGAACCTGAACGACCTGGATGCAGATGTCATCTTTATAAAGAACATAGACAATGTAGTGCCCGACCGCCTCAAACCGGATACCGTGCTTTATAAAAAACTCATTGCCGGCGTGCTCGTCAGCCTCCAGAAGAAAGCGTTTGAATATCTCGAACTGCTTGATAGCGGACAGTATACACACGACCAGATCATGGAAGTGTTGCAGTTTGTTCAGAAAAAACTGTTCTGCAAAAATCCCGCAACAAAGGATCTGGAAGATTCCGAGCTGGTGCTCTATCTGAAAAAGAAACTCAACCGTCCCATGCGCGTCTGTGGTATGGTGAAGAACGTGGGTGAACCGGGGGGAGGTCCCTTCCTGGCTTATAATCCCGACGGAACCATTTCGTTGCAGATCCTGGAAAGTTCCCAGATCGATATGGACGATCCGGTAAAGAAAGAGATGTTTGAAAAGGGTACCCACTTCAATCCCGTAGACCTTGTTTGTGCCGTACGAAGCTACAAAGGTCATAAATTTGATCTGGTCAACTATGTAGATAAAGCCACCGGGTTTATCTCCTGTAAATCCAAAAACGGTAAGGAACTCAAAGCACTCGAACTTCCCGGTCTCTGGAACGGTGCCATGAGCGATTGGAACACTGTTTTCGTAGAAGTCCCTCTCTCTACCTTCAATCCGGTGAAAACGGTGAACGATCTGTTGCGGGAACAACACCAATGAAGGGATTTACGATTTACCGATTTACGATGTACGATTTAAAATGCATTAAATATCATTCTTATGTAGAGACGCAACTATGCGTCTCTACATGTATGTAGTAACATAGATATATTTCCATGCGATTTAAATCGTCAGATCGTAAATCCCTTTGCCTCTTTGTATGCATGTAACAGTATTACTTATATAAAATCCAATGCAATTTAAATCGTAAATCGTAAATCAGTAAATCGTAAATCTCTTTATCTTTGTACACACAATCTATTAACACATATTATTCTCTACAATGAAGAAAATACTTTTACTCGGTTCGGGCGAATTAGGAAAAGAGTTTGTGATCTCGGCACAGCGCAAAGGACTACACGTCATCGCTTGTGATTCATACGCAGGAGCTCCTGCTATGCAGGTGGCCGATGTTTGTGAGGTGATCGATATGCTCAATGGTGATGAACTGGCCCGGGTGGTAGAGAAGCATCAGCCGGATCTGATCGTTCCCGAGATCGAAGCCATCCGTACGGAGCGTCTGTATGACTTTGAAAAGCAGGGAATACAGGTAGTTCCCAGTGCCCGCGCGGTCAACTTTACCATGAACCGCAAAGCGATCCGTGATCTGGCAGCCAGAGAACTGGGGCTGAAGACCGCGAAATACTTCTATGCCACTACGTTTGAACAATTGAAAGAGGCCTCCGAAAAGATCGGTTTCCCGTGTGTGGTAAAGCCGTTGATGTCTTCCTCCGGCAAAGGACAGTCGTTGGTGAAAAGCCCCGATGAACTGGAACAAGCCTGGGAATACGGATGCAGTGGCAGCCGGGGAGACATTCGCGAACTGATCATTGAAGAATTCATTCATTTCGATAGCGAGATCACACTACTTACCGTCACTCAGAAAGAAGGACCCACACTTTTCTGTCCGCCCATCGGACATATACAAAAAGGAGGAGACTATCAGGAGAGTTTCCAGCCTGCGGTGATCGATCCGGCCCATCTGAAAGAGGCACAGGATATGGCCGAGAAGGTGACACGCGCGCTCACCGGTGCCGGACTCTGGGGAGTGGAGTTTTTCCTGAGCCACAAAAACGGGGTGTATTTTTCCGAACTCTCTCCGCGTCCGCACGACACCGGCATGGTGACCCTGGCAGGTACACAGAACCTCAATGAATTTGAACTGCATCTGCGTGCCGCTCTCGGATGGCCCATACCTGGAGTGAAGCAGGAACGTATGGGAGCCAGCGCCGTGATCCTCTCTGCCATCGCGTCCGCCGAAACACCACGCTTCCGTGGCGTGGAAGAAGTAATGAAAGAAGAAGATGCCTACCTGCGTCTGTTCGGTAAACCCTTCACCCGGCAGAAAAGACGTATGGCAGTCGTACTGTGCTATGCCTCTCTGGGCAGCGATATGGATGCTCTGCGCGACAAAGCCAAACGTCTGGCGGCAAAAGTGGAAGTCTTCTGATTGAGGATATACTGAACCAACGGTAGGCAAAGTCAACCGAAGATCGGTGCAGTCAACCAGGCGGTCAGCGAAGCTAATACCCCCTGTGAATCGAAGTGAAGGCAACGCCTGTCGCGAAGCGACTGGGGATAGGCTGAATGTCACCTGTATTTGTGATCAACCTTAGCCCGATCCTGCGTTCTATTTCAGTCTGTCCCCGGTATGTACGACTCAGTGTTTCCCTGTGGCTCCACTATCGTTTCGCCACAGTTCGCATAACCGCTGGGCTACCTATCTATCCCCTTCGGGGAACACAGGGAAGCAGAGTATGAGAATAAGATAAGGTATACCCGCTCCGGAAAGAAGAAATAATCTCTTGGCCTGACGGGTATGTCTGGAGTGAGTGGAAGAATAGTGTATATTTTACTACCCTCAGTCCTTTCACTTCGGGTATTACAAATACATTGTTCAATGAAATTTAAATCATACATTGTATTTGACTGCGTCGGCCGTTGGTTTGTCTAATCGTATATCGAAAAGTTTCTTTTTTGTTCCAAAGCATTTAATACTCCGCATGTTAACTTTTATTAACCCCTGATGTGTAGTTACAATCTATGGGAATAAGCTGTATTTTCGCTCCTGGTTTCAGAAATCATAAGGTAAAAACAGACAGATCACTCTATGAAAAACCATAGTTTTTATCTTTTCATTTCATCGGCTCGAAAAAGTATAGCGGCAATATCCGTGTGAATGAGAAGAGAGTTTGTAAAAATTGGTTTTTTCCTATGAATAATAGGCATTCTTGCCACAAATGTTGCTCAAATCCGAGGAAATGCAGAGAATTGTTTATACATTTGCCATGCAGCTCACAGATCGGTCTGATGGTTACCTGAGCTCATAGAAAAACAACATTTTATTGTCATACGACAACGAAAAAGCACAATAATCCAAAATTAAAAGATAAAGAGAAACTTTGCTTATGTCACAGATTATCGGACATATATCACAAGTGATCGGACCTGTGGTAGATGTATCTTTCGAAGGAGCTGAGGCCGAAGTAACACTTCCGAGTATCCATGACGCATTGGTGATCCGGAGGCCCAACGGCAAGAAACTGATCGTGGAGGTGCAACAGCACATCGGAGAGAGTACAGTGCGCACGGTAGCCATGGACAGTACCGACGGATTGCAGCGCGGACTGAAAGTATTCCCCACCGATCAGCCCATTACAATGCCTGTAGGTGCCCAGATCAAAGGCCGCCTGATGAACGTGGTAGGAGAGACTATCGACGGGATGCAGGAACTCGATCGCCAGGGAGCCTATCCCATTCACCGCGAACCCCCCAAGTTTGAAGACCTCAGTACGGTAGAAGAGGTGCTGTTTACCGGGATCAAGGTGATCGACCTGCTCGAACCCTATTCCAAAGGAGGAAAGATCGGTCTGTTCGGAGGTGCCGGAGTAGGAAAAACGGTACTGATCATGGAACTGATCAACAACATAGCCAAGAAACACAACGGATTTTCCGTATTCGCCGGAGTAGGAGAGCGTACCCGTGAAGGGAACGATCTGTTGCGTGAGATGATCGAGTCCGGAGTGATCCGTTACGGCGAAGAATTCAAAAAAGGAATGGAGCAGGGACATTGGGACCTCTCTAAAGTAGACTACGAAGAGCTGGCCAGATCACAGGCTACCCTGGTATTCGGACAGATGAACGAACCTCCGGGAGCCCGTTCGTCCGTGGCCCTTTCGGGGCTGACGGTAGCCGAGTCTTTCCGCGACCTGGGAGGCGAGAGCGGAAGTCGGGATATCCTTTTCTTTATCGACAATATATTCCGTTTCACCCAGGCCGGATCGGAAGTATCCGCTTTGCTGGGACGTATGCCCTCGGCAGTAGGGTATCAGCCCACCCTGGCCTCCGAGATGGGTGCCATGCAGGAGCGTATCACCTCTACCAGGTCGGGCTCCATTACCTCGGTACAGGCTGTATATGTACCTGCCGACGACCTTACAGACCCCGCGCCTGCCACCACGTTCTCTCACCTCGATGCCACTACCGTACTGAGCCGTAAGATCGCCGAGCTGGGTATCTATCCGGCGGTAGATCCCTTGGAATCTACCTCGCGCATCCTCGACGCGTCGATAGTCGGAAAAGACCATTACCATGTGGCTCAGCAGGTGAAGCAGATCCTTCAGCGCAACAAAGAACTACAGGATATCATCTCCATCCTGGGGATGGAAGAGCTTTCCGATGAAGACCGTATATTGGTCAACCGCGCGCGCCGGGTACAGCGTTTCCTTTCGCAACCCTTCACCGTGGCTGAACAATTTACCGGAGTGCCCGGTGTGATGGTTTCCATAGAAGATACGATACGGGGCTTCCGCATGATCCTGGACGGAGAGGTAGATCACCTGCCCGAACCGGCTTTCCTCAATGTGGGAACCATAGAGGAGGCGATTGAGAAAGGAGAGAAATTGCTGGCGCAAGCCGAAGAATAAACTTTTGATCCGGAACCATGGAACTAAAACTGACGATCATATCTCCGGAGAAGGAGTTGTACAACGGGGAGATCCGCAGGGTGACCCTTCCCGGTACGTTGGGACAGTTTACGATTTTGCCCCATCATGCTCCTATTGTCTCTTCTTTGGAAAAAGGAAAAATACGATATACGGATTCCGACGGTACAGATCATATACTGGATATCGGAGGAGGATTTGTTGAACTCAGCAACGGAGTGATTTCCGTCTGCGTAACCTGAAACCATAAAAATGAGCTTTTCCCTGACAAAACGTAAATTTCTGATCTCTCTGACGGGGTTGACCCTGATTGCCGGATGGGTAGGTGCGGGGTTCCTACACTATGTATTGCCCGGACATTATTTTCCGGATTATCCCTTGATCCCTGTCTATTTTTTGTTTTTAGTTACTTTTATATCAGCATGTTGGAACGATGCCAGCATTTCGCTCCACAGAAGTTGCTGCTGCTCTATCTGGCTATGAAGGTAATGAAGATCGTGATTACGTTGATGGTATTGCTCATGTACTGCTATTTTTTCAGGACGTATGCCAGGGAATTCCTGCTGACGTTTATTGTCTTTTATTTCATCTATCTGGTATTCGAAGTGCGTTTTTTTCTTAGCCTTCGAAAGGGTAAAGAAGAAGGAACAACATGTCAAGAATGAAACAAAGAAATAATACATGGATCTGTCTGCTGATGCTTTTTCTGCTCATGGGGTTGCCTCTGTATGCGGCAGCAGGAGAGGAAGCCGGTGAGGTAGACCCGAAGGAGATCATCTTCGGACACATCGAAGACGAGTATGAATGGCACATCACTACCTGGGGTGTGACACACGTCAGTATACCGTTGCCAGTGATCCTTTACAGCTCCACAAGTGGCTGGCATCTGTTTTCTTCTTCCCGTTTCCATCACGGGAAGGACAGCTACAAAGGTTTTTACATAGCCGGGGAAGAGAGCGCGTGGCCCGGAAAGATCGTGGAGCGTGACGCGCAAGGCAAAGAAACGCGTCCGGTAGACCTGTCTATCACCAAGATCGCTCTTTCCATTATGATCAACAGCCTGCTGCTGGTTTTCCTGATCCTGTATGTCTCCCGGTGGTACCGCAGACACAACCAGAAGGAGGAGGCTCCCAAAGGCCTGGTCGGACTGATGGAAATGTTCATCGTGATGATCGTAGACGATGTGATCAGGCCGTGTGTGGGGCACAACTATCGGAAGTTCGCCCCCTATCTGCTGACAGCCTTTTTCTTTATCTTTTTCAACAACCTGATGGGATTAATACCCTTTTTTCCGGGAGGAGCCAACGTAACAGGGAATATAGCGGTTACCATGGTATTGGCCCTCTGCACATTCATCGCAATCAATCTGTACGGCACCAAAGGATACTGGAAAGAGATCTTCTGGCCCGATGTACCCTGGTGGATGAAAGCTCCCGTGCCTATGATGCCTTTCATCGAGTTCTTCGGCATCTTTACCAAACCCTTTGCCCTGATGGTACGTCTGTTTGCCAATATCCTGGCCGGGCACATGGTGATTCTGGTATTGGGTAGCCTCATTTTCATCACGGTGAGCATGGGACCTGCCATCAACGCGCCCATGACGCTTGCTTCGGTGCTTTTCAGCATTTTCATGAATTTGCTGGAACTGTTGGTCGCCTTTATACAGGCCTATGTGTTCACCCTGCTCTCCGCGGTATTTATCGGTATGGCGCAGGCAGAACACCATTGAACGGAAACAATCAGAAACAATACAATAACAAGTATATAACCATTTAATTCGAAAAATTATGTTACTCACAATCTTCTTAAACGCGGCTGCTACAGCAGCAAGTATCAGTAAGGTAGGATCGGCCCTGGGTGCAGGACTCATTGTCTTTGGTGCCAGTCTGGGTATCGGAAAGATCGGTAGTTCGGCTATGGAAGCCATCGCGCGTCAGCCGGAGGCCGGAGGCGATATACGTTCCAGTATGATCTTAGCTGCGGCCCTCATCGAAGGGGTATCGCTGTTTGCGGTGATCGTTTGTCTGTTGGCACTCTTCTTATAATACCATAGCCTATGTCATTGCTAATACCTGAGAGCGGACTGTTGTTCTGGATGACTCTTTCATTCGGCATTGTCTTCTTTATATTGGTAAAATACGGCTTTCCGGTCATTACCCGCCAAGTAGAAGACCGGAAAGAGTATATTGACGAGTCGCTCCGTCTGGCTAAGGAGGCCAACGCCCAGCTGGCCAACCTCAAAGCCGAAGGAGAGAGCATCATCGCCGAAGCCAATAAAGAGCAGAACCGTATTCTGAAAGATGCCATGCAGGAGCATTCCAGAATTGTTCAGGAAGGACAGCAACAGGCGCAGATACTGGCTCAGAAAGAGATCGAGGAAGCCCGTAAACAGATCCGGATGGAGAAAGAAGAGGCCATCCGTGACATACGTCGTCAGGTAGCCGCTCTTTCCGTGGACATTGCCGAGAAGGTGATCTGTAAGAACCTGGATAAGGAACCGGAGCAGATGGCACTGGTCGATCGCTTAGTAGACGAAGTATTGTCTTCCAGATCATAAGCCTATGGACATCGGGATCATTTCGAAACGATACGCCAGGGCACTGATGAAATTTGCCCGCCGGCATCAGGCGGAAGACCGCTTGTATGAGGAGTGTAAAACTCTGGTAAACAGCTATCAGGCAGAGCCGGATCTGCGGAAGGTGCTGGAAAATCCCCTTCTGCCCCGGCAGGAGAAGCTGAAACTGATCTGTACCGCGGCTGTGGGCAACGCTACTCCCAGTGAGCAACTGGTGCGGTTTATAGAGCTGGTACTTTCTCATCACCGGGAAAACTACCTGCAATTCATATGCCTGATCTATATCGATATGTATCGCAAGTTCAAGCATGTGGCGGTAGCCAGACTCACCACGGCCGTGCCTCTTACTCCGGAGATGGAAAAGAAGATCAACGCCCTGTCCGGCAGAAGACTGCATGCCTCTATGGAACTGCGCATGGTGGTAGACCCCGCTATCGAAGGAGGATTTATCTTCGATATCAACGACTACCGCCTGGATGCGAGTGTAGCGGCACAGATCCGCAGGATCAAACGACAGTTTATTGAGAAAAACAAGAAAATCGTGTGATTTACGATTAGACGATTTACAATTTACGATTGAAATTACATAGGGTGCATCTTATGTTGTTATCCAGCAGGATATGTGTGATGAGGTAAGAAGAATAGGATCTGAGGTATGTACTATCCATTGCAAAACTTTTGACTTTACAAACGAAGTCTGTATATCATGAATGTAAAGTAGTGATATGAATCGTAAATAGTAAATCGTCCAATCGTAAATAAAAAAGAGTTTTTTATGTCTGAAAATATAAAAGTCAGTGAAGTATCCGAGATCCTCCACCAACAGCTGGAGGGAATTGATGCCAGCATTCAACTGGATGAGATCGGTACGGTGCTGCAGGTGAGCGACGGTGTGGTACGTATCTACGGATTGAAGAACGCCGAAGCCAACGAGTTGCTGGAATTTGACAATGGCATCAAGGCCATTGTGATGAACCTTGAAGAAGACAATGTCGGGGCCGTATTGCTCGGACCTACCGATAAGATCAAAGAGGGATATACCGTGAAACGTACCGGGCGCATCGCCTCCATACAGGTAGGGGATAGCATGCTCGGACGTGTGATCGACCCTCTGGGTGAACCGCTGGACGGAAAAGGTCTGGTAGGTGGAGAACTCTTTGAGATGCCTCTGGAACGCAAAGCCCCGGGAGTGATCTTCCGGCAGCCGGTGAACCAGCCCTTGCAGACCGGGCTCAAAGCGGTAGATGCCATGATCCCCATCGGACGCGGACAGCGTGAGCTGATCATCGGTGACCGTCAGACCGGAAAAACAACCATTGCCATAGATACCATCATCAATCAGCGACGTAGTTACGACGCAGGTGATCCGGTCTATTGCATCTATGTAGCCATTGGTCAGAAAGGGTCTACCGTGGCCTCTATCGTGAATACGCTGCGCGAACACGGAGCGATGGACTATACCATTGTGGTAGCCGCCACGGCAGGTGATCCGGCAGCTCTGCAATACTACGCTCCTTTTGCCGGAGCCGCTATCGGGGAGTACTTCCGCGATACCGGACGCCACGCACTGGTGGTCTATGACGATCTTTCCAAGCAGGCTGTTTCTTATCGGGAAGTGTCGCTGATCCTGCGTCGCCCTTCCGGACGTGAAGCCTATCCCGGGGATATCTTCTACCTGCACTCCCGTTTGCTGGAACGCGCGGCGAAGATCATCAGTCAGCAGGAGGTAGCCGAACAGATGAACGATCTGCCTGAGTGTCTGAAAGGACGTGTCAAAGGAGGAGGATCGCTCACCGCACTCCCTATCATTGAGACACAGGCGGGAGACGTGTCGGCATATATCCCCACCAATGTGATCTCTATTACGGACGGACAGATCTTCCTGGATACCGATCTCTTCAATCAGGGCAACCGACCGGCCATCAATGTGGGTATCTCCGTGTCCCGCGTGGGAGGTAACGCGCAGATCAAAGCCATGAAGAGGGTGGCGGGTACGCTCAAGATAGACCAGGCACAGTATCGCGAACTGGAGGCGTTCTCCAAATTCAGTGGCGACATGGATGCGGTTACTATGCTTACCATCGACAAGGGGCAGAAAAACACCCGGTTGCTGGTGCAGCCGCAGCACATGCCTATGCCGGTAGAGAAACAGATCGCAATCCTCTATTGCGGTATACAGGGATTGCTCCGGAAAGTGCCTTTGGATAAAGTGCCGGAATTTGAACGGAATTTCCTGCAGACCCTGGAACTGACGCACAAAGAAGATGTATTGGATGTACTGCGGAGCGGAGTCATCAATGACAGTGTGACCGCCGCTATCGAAGAGACTGCCGCCAGAGTGGCTCAGCAATACGAAGAGGTATAACAAAGGACGGGGCGCTGCTGACAAACAGAAGGTTTGGCAGGAGGATCGTCCCGAACCGTATATACAGAAAATATGGCATCATTAAAAGAGGTAAAATCGAGGATCAATTCGGTCAGGAATACCCGGAAGATCACTTCCGCCATGAAGATGGTGGCTTCTGCCAAGCTGCACAAGGCGCAGGGAGCTATTGAAAGGGTGTTGCCTTATGAAAATAAGCTGAACGAGATACTGACCAATTTTCTCGGTACCGAGACCACTATCCCTACTCCTTATACCGAAGAGCGTGAAGTGAAGCGGGTAGCCATTGTGGTATTTTCGTCCAACAGTTCGTTGTGTGGCGCGTTCAACTCCAATGTTATCAAGAAGCTGTTGCAGGTGCTTCATGCGTACAAAGACCTGGACCGGGAGAATATCCTGGTCTATCCGGTGGGTAAGAAAGTGGAAGAGGCTGTCTGCAAGATGGGATACGATCCACAGGGTAGTTACCAGAATATGTCTGCGAAACCCTCGTATGAAGAAGCGGCGGCACTGGCCCGCAGGCTGATGGAGGAGTTTGTCAACAATCGTGTAGACCGGGTAGAACTGATCTATCACCATTTCCGGTCCATGGGCTCGCAGGTGTTGGCTACGGAGACTTTCCTGCCGATCGATCTTTCGGAGATCCGGGAAAAAGCGGCCGGACAACGGGTGAAGGTAGACTATATCGTGGAGCCGTCGGTAGAGGAGCTGATCGTCAAATTGCTTCCTCAGGTACTGATGTTCAAGATGTATAGTGTGCTATTGGATTCTGCCGCCTCGGAACACGCGGCACGTACCCTTGCCATGCAGATCGCGACGGACAACGCCAGCGATCTGATCGATGAGCTGACCCTTCTCTACAACAAGACCCGCCAGCAGGCTATCACCAGCGAATTGCTGGATATCCTCGGAGGAAGTATGCAGTAAAGAGAGAGTTCCGGTTGTATGTTTCAAAGGTGATAAGGAGAGAGGGTAGTCATACTACAGATAAAACAGTGATGTTATCTCTCCCTGTCTCGCATTTTGAGAACATGTGACAGATCATATACACACCAGGAAAAAGGCTGTCTTCTATGGATAGGATGTGTATCTCAGGAGTTATATAAGAAAGCTTTTGAGGTATATATTGTATTATGGAGATGCCCTTTTGGATTGCCTGTTCTTTGTTGATTGATCTCTTGTGTGTTTCTTTTCAATTGTCTTTTTGTAGGATGTCGTTGTATCATGTATGTCAGTAGAAAAAGTTCTTTTATGGAGTGAGCATACTGTCTGCGCTGCACCTGAATGATCTGCATTTTGCCAACTCGTTAGTGCAGTCCTGGCAAAATCTTGCCAATGCGGTGGCAAAGTGTTGCCATCCCACTGGCAAAGTGTTGCCAACCGAGTGGCAAGATCTTGCCAACGCACTGGCAAAACAGTGGCAACTTACTGAAAAAATAGTGGCATTCTATGTGGAAAACCTGGCTGACTTATTCGTAAAATCTATCTTTTTATAGATAGCTCCAAAACTCTTATCTTTGTTGACTGGAACCCTGTATTCATATTCTTAAGAACACACAACATGAAAAAAAACATTTATAGGGATACTGCTTGCAAGTATGTGTCTTTTCTCTGCCTGTTACCTCAGGAATCCGGATAAAATGTATCTTACTACCGCACAGAGATTAGTAGAGGAATTTCCGGATAGTGCAGCTCGCTATTTGGATTCTATTGTAGATGTGGAACGAATGAAGATCCGGGACCAACATTTGTATCAGTTATTAAGTGTATAGACTAAAAACAAACTCCATAAAAACCTAGCGCAGGATACTGCCTTGTTCCGTTTGAGAGGGATCTATGATAAATCTGATCCGGCTATGGCTTCGGCTATTTATTATTATTCGGCGCTTGTGTATGAGGAACAATTTAAGTATCAGGAAGCCATGGAGGAGTGTTTGAAAGCTGAGAAGTTTTCTGAGGGCATTAATGCCAAACAGAATGGATTGATCCAGAATACATTGGGGCGTATGTATCTTAGACAAGCATTAACGGAAAACGCACGGGAAAATTTTAGAAATTCATTAGTGTATTTTCAGGATATTAGCGATATTGTAAGTGAGTGTATTGTTTATAGTCAAATAAGTATTTCCTACTTAATGGATGAAAAGCCAGATAGTGCTTTGTTATATTGTGAAAAGTGTATAAAAAGTTTGGATAATTATGATGATTATGTAGAAATTGCAGGTTTATTGTCGGATTTATCATTAATTTATATGATATTAGGCGACAATGAGAAAGGTAGTTCTTATTTGGAAAAGGCTCTTACTTTTCCCATGAATAATTTAGAGTTAGCTAAAGTAAATTTGAGTTTAGCAAAGATTAATACAAGTGATTCAATTAGAGTTTATAAATACATTGAAGATGCATTAAAGTTTGCAGATGAAGAAGAAGATTTACTTTTCTTCTCTAATCTCTATTCTTTTCAATCTTCATTTGAAGAAAAACAAAAGAAATATGAGTCTGCTTTAGAAAGCTATAAACAATATAACTTTTATATAAGGGAATATTTGGAAAAGAATTTTATAACTTCTATGTCAGATATAGAATATCAACATCAAATAGGGAATTTGAAGAATAAATTCACCATTAAGAAAATGCGCTTATTGATTGTGGTTTTAATTTTTGTGCTTTTATTGTCCGCTTCTTTAGTATTTATTTATAAACAACAAAGAAATCTCACTCTTGCAAATAATCTGATCTTGCATTTGCAAAAAATGTCTCTGGAATATAACGAGCAGGAAAAGAGTTTGAAGAACATAGTACTGAAACATTTCAATCTCCTGAAAAAGGTGGCTTTGTTGGAGAATTATATGATACATAATGCAACCAACAGTCGTTTCCTCAGGAAACTTCATGAGATTGTATATGACCAGGAAGTAATGGATTGGGACAGTTTGTACGAGACCATGAATAGTCTACATAATAATCTGTTCAATAAAATAAGAGAAAATTTCCCTGTCTTGAGTGACCAGGATTTTAAAATATGTTGTCTGACTATTGCTAAACTCTCCAATAGTGAGATCGGGATTATTTTGAATAATGCGGCATCTACCATACAATATCGAAAAACATATATCAGAAAAAAACTGAATATGCCTCGTCAGGGAAATATCAGTGATTTTTTCAAAGAGCGTTGTTCGGATAATTCCTAAGGTATGAGGTGGTAAGTAATACGTTTAGTAGAAATTCATAATTAATGATATACCGGTACTCTGTATTTCCATTCGGTGTGCGTATCAGCACACCGAATGGAAATACACATAACTGCGGGATATATTTTTGTTGGACTTGCACCGCGGAGACGCACGCCGTGCATCTCTACAGGTAACCCCTTTCTTTGTAGACGAAGTAAGAGAAATTCATGCTATGAATATGCTTATGCAAGAATGGATGGGTCGACTACTTTGAGTCATCTGATCCGGAAAGTTCCCATGACATATTTATTTAATAACAGGAGACATAAACTCCGAAGGGATGACGTGGTAGTATTTTTTTGAGGCGACTACCACACATTTTTATTTTCTGATTTGGGGCACGCTGAAAACCTGCTATCTTTGTTGGGTAAGAATACATAATTATCCATCTAAGATACACAAATATGAAAAAAGCATTTGTAGGTTTTTTATTGTCCGTTCTTTTCTTCTCTTTCTTAGGTTGTCACCCGAATGCGGATAAAGTTTTTCTTGAAACAGCTCAAAGGTTGGTAGAGGAATTTCCCGATAGTGCGGCTCTCCATTTGGACTCTATTGTCAGTCTGGAAAAAATGAAAGTTCGTGACCAGCATTTGTATCAGTTATTAAATGTAAAGATCAAAGATAAACTCCACAAAAGTCTGGCTCAGGATACTTCATTATTGTGTTTGAGAGGAATCTATGACAAATCTGATCCAACTATGGCTTCGGCTGTCTATTATTATTCGGCACTTATCTATGAGGAGTAATTTAAGTATCAGGAGGCTATGGAGGAGTGTTTGAAAGCTGAACAGTTTTCAGCAGTCATCAATGCTAAACAGAAAGGACTGATCCAAAATACATTGGGGCGTATGTTGCAAAAACAGATGTTTATAGATGAAGCCCGGGAGAAATATCGTAAGTCATTAGAATACTTTCAGGCAATAAAAGATATTAATAGTGAGATATTTACTAATAGTCAGATAGGAAATTCTTTTTTATTGGAGAATAATAAAGATAGTACTTTTTTATACTATGATAAATGTATAGAGCTTTTGCCTTATTTAAATAATTATTCTCAGAAAGTAAATATAGTAATTAACTTATCTGTTGCTTATAGAATCTTCGGTGAATATGATAAGGCTCAACTTTGTTTGGAAAAAGCTCTAACCTATCCTTTAACTAATTCTCAATTAGCAAGAATTAACCTTAATCTCGCAAAGGTTAATATTAATTATTCCGAAAAAGTATGGGCATATTTGAATGAATCATTAAGATTAGCTAAAGAAGAAGGAGATCTGTCTCTTTTATCAACTATATATGATTTTATAGCTTCTTATGAAGAAAACAGAGGACAATATGCAATGGCTTTGGATTATCATAAAAAGAGATTTGATTATCGGCATGAACATCTCGAACTTAATTTTTCCAATTCGATGTTAGATATGAAACACAAATATCATGTCAAAGAATTGCAGAATATAGCAACAATTAAACAACAACGTTTTGTTATTTGGGGATTGGTTTTTGTGTTATTATTGATCACTTCATGGATATTTATATATAGACAGAAGAAGATTATAGTTCAGGCAGAGAAGGATATTGCTCATTTGAAGAATATGTCTGTCCTGTATAATGAGAAGGAGAAAACTTTAAAGAACATTGTATTGAAAGATTTTAATATATTGAAAAAAGTCGCTCTTTTGGAAAGCTATATGATAAATAATGAATCCAATAATCGCCTTATAAAAAAGTTTAATGAGATTGTATATAATCAGGAGATGATGGATTGGAATAGATTATACGAAACGATGGATAGCCTTTATGATAATCTGTTTACTAAATTAAAAGAAAATTTTTCTCAATTAGATGAAACCGAATTTCGCATTTGTTGTTTATCCATTGCTAAATTTTCAAATGCTGAGATTGCAGTAATTATGAAATTTAGCACAAGTTCTGTACAGTGGAGAAAAGCTTCTATTCGAAAGAAATTAGGTATAAAACCTATGGGAAATATATTCGAATTTCTCAATTCTTATTTTCAGAAGGAAATCTATTAACGTCAGTTTGACTTTTTTATATTGTTGTATATAAGACTATTGTGTGTGACTTATTTCTTGGAAAATGACAATATATACGCTTGTACTTGATCGAAACCTCTAATTCCGGTACTTTTGTCATGGATAAATTTAAGGGTAAAAAGTTTAATCTATGACTGGAGTAATTTTTTTGTTAATAAATTCTTTAATAGTTTTATATGATTACATAGATCTTGATGGAGAACTTGCCATTGATAGACCTCGTTCCATCATTTCCCCAGTTACAGCATATCATTCCCAGGATGCTTTACAAATCTACTTTACTATTTCTGATTTGGAGCAACTGGATATACATATAGAAAATACCATGACTTCCGAAGTCATATATACCTATAGCCTCAATCCTCAGCAGGAAACGGCCCTGTACATTCCTATTTCGGATTGGGAGTCGGGGAGTTACACCATTTATTTCGTCAATCCGATAAACGATCTATATATGTATGGGGAATTTTATAAAGAATAAGTAAGGTTTTATGAAAGAAGTTAGGTGTGAGCGTTATTCTTCTGATGGGCTTGGCGGTTCCTGGTCTTAGAATATTCGCTCACACATTTTTTGTCTTTTACCTGATCCGTAAATCGTGTTAATCTCTCCTGTAAATCAAATAAATTGGCTAATTTTGCGGTATGGAACAGACCAATCCGGAACTGGCGCTTGCCTGGCAATTTATAGAACATACAGGGACTCATCTTTTCCTCACCGGTAAGGCCGGTACGGGGAAGACTACTTTTTTGCGTAAACTGCGCGAGGCCTCTCCCAAGCGTATGGTGGTAGTGGCTCCAACAGGGATCGCGGCGATCAACGCCGGAGGCGTAACGCTACACTCTTTTTTTCAGCTTCCTTTTGCCCCTTACGTGCCGGATACCACCTTCTCGGCTGCTCAGACCCCTTATAAATTTGGTAAAGAAAAGATCGCCATTATCCGCAGTCTGGATCTGTTGGTGATCGACGAGATCAGTATGGTGCGGGCCGACCTGCTCGATGCGATGGATGCTGTATTGCGCCGTTATCGCGACCGTTACAAACCCTTTGGTGGCGTACAACTGCTTATGATCGGTGATATGCAGCAGTTGGCTCCGGTGGTCAAAGAGGAGGAGCGCACGCTGTTGAGTACTTATTACGATACCTCTTTCTTTTTCGGAAGCCGTGCACTTCGTGAGACGGATTACGTGACGATTGAGTTGAAGACAGTCTACCGGCAGAGCGATACCACTTTTCTCTCCCTGCTCAATCGCATACGCAGCAACCGGGCCGATGATGAAGTGCTCCGGCAACTCAACAGCCGCTATCTGCCTGGCTTTCGTCCGGCGGAAGAGGAGGGATACATTCGTCTGACTTCGCACAATCACCAGGCACAGCGATACAACGAGTCGCAACTGGCAGCTCTGCCGGGCGGTGCGTTCCGGTTCGTGGCACAGATCGAGGGTACCTTTCCGGAAACGGCTTATCCTGCCGACCAGACCCTGGTATTGAAGGCGGGTGCGCAGATCATGTTTATCAAGAACGACACCGCTGCGGAGAAGCGGTACTACAACGGGAAGATCGGGCGGGTGATGTCCGTAGATGCCCGTACCATTGTGGTGAAAGGCAATGACGCGCAGGACAAACCTTTCGTGCTCGACAGGGAGGAGTGGAGCAACAGCCGCTATACGCTGAACGAGATCTCGCGGGAGATCACCGAAGAGATAGACGGCGTATTCAGGCAATATCCCATCCGGCTGGCCTGGGCCATCACCATACACAAAAGTCAGGGGCTCACTTTTGAGCGGGCCATCATAGATGCCAACGCCTCTTTCGCACACGGACAGGTATATGTAGCCCTGAGCCGTTGCAAAACCTTGGAAGGGATGGTACTGAGTTCGCTGTTGCGCCGCGAAGCCATTATCTGCGACGATGCCATCGAACAGTTCAATGAAGAAGCGCGTGCACGCACTCCGGACGAAGCCCGGTTGCAAACCCTGCAACAACAATATTTCTACGAATTGCTGTGCGAACAGTTCGATTTTAAGTTGCTGGAACGTCACTTCTCGTATGTGTTGAGGCTGCTGGATGAACATTTGTACAAACTGTATCCCAAGCTGTTGGAGCGATATAAGCTGGCTCACGGACTTTTTCTGGAAAAGGTGAGCAAGGTAGCCGATACATTCAAGGCACAATATACCTCTCTGCTTATCTCTGCCGGTGAATCACGGGATCGCGGGTTGCTGGATCAGCGGATCGTATCGGGAGCCGGTTATTTTCATACCCAACTGGAGGAGTTTCTCGTGCCTGTGGTGAAGGAGAGCCGCATGGAGACAGACAACAAAGAGGTGAAGAAGAAACTGACAGAAGGGTTGGAAGCCCTTCGGCAAACCCTCCGGATCAAGCAGGGAACGCTGGAACAGACTGCGGCGGAAGGCTTTTCCGTCACTGCTTATCTCAGAAAAAAAGCGGTATTGGCACTGGATCAGGAGAAGGTCAAAGAGAAAGCTACCGCAGAGCGCAGGAAACGGACGGCTGAGAAGATAGAGGTCTCTTCGGATATTCTGCATCCGGAACTCTATCGCCGCATCATGGGTTGGCGCAGCCGGGAGGCTGTCAAACTCTCTTTGCCGGTCTACACGATCATTCAGCAAAAGGCCGTATTGGGCATTGTCAACCTGTTGCCTTCCAGCGCGGATGAGTTGGTGTGTATTCCCTATTTCGGAAAAAAGGGGGTAGACAAATACGGAGATATACTGTTGCAGATGGTAGATAAGTATGTCAGTAAGCACCAGGTAGCCCGTCCGGAAACTTCTGAGCTTCCCTGGAAGAGCACCACACGCAGGAAAAAGGAGAAAGAGCCCAAGCCTCCCAGAGAGGATACGAAAGAGATCACTTATCGGATGTTCCGCGAAGGGAAAACAGTGGCCCAGATCGCTGAAGCACGGGAACTGGTGACGGGTACCATCGCGGCCCATCTGGAGCATTATGTACGCAGCGGCCAGCTTCCAGTGGAGGAGGTGGTGGAACCGGAGAAGATCCGCCTGATCCGCGAATGTATTCGCCAGCGGGGATTAGCCGCAGGAACGACTGCTCTGAAAGTGGCCCTGGGAGATAAAGTTTCCTTTGCCGATATCCGGTTGGTAGTAGCTGCTGCGCAGGGAAGATAACCTACTTTCACTAATCTTCCTTTCAGGTTTGTCCTTGTAAAGGACTTTTTATCTGTTTTCTTTTCCATTCGTAGAATCTATGTGATATGTATATTACATACTTCAAGGTATGCATGCTCTGCTGCACCCTTAAAAATACATTTTTATATAAATGATAGGTTTAATTCGGAAAATATGTTATTTTTGCACAGACAGTGTTAAATACGACATATCATAACTAACGTCTCTCTTTGTAAAGAGGGGTGATTCAAACTGTTCCTGTTGAAATTGAAAACGTTGAGCAGGCTATTTTGTATATAGATGACCTGGTCAGACAAAGTAAATAATTGTTTTTTTATTTAATTTTTTAAACATCTGGTTAACACATGAAACGTAAAAATCTTTTTTTGCTGCTGGGAGTGGTCTGTCTATACTCCTGCGGCGGTGGATCAGGTAGCATCAATACCTCATTGATCCCGGTGCAATCTTCTACAAATGAGTCTGGTATCACTTACCTCAATGACAAAGGGAAAGTGGCTTCCGAAACGGAGTTTTCCGCGAGCTATTTCTCTGACGGACTTTCCCGGGCGCATTTCGACCGTATGGTGGGCTATATCAATACCGAAGGGAAAGTGGCTATCGATGCCAGGTTCTACAATGGGTTGCAGTTCAGCGACGGACTGGCGTGGGTGACCTATGAGAATAGTTATCCGATAGCCATTAACAAAAGCGGTAAGGAAAAGTTTACACTGGAAGATGTACGTCAGGTGAATCAGTTCAGTGAAGGATTGGCAGTCTTTACACGTACCGATGAGGAGGGTAGCACCACCTATGGGGCAGTGAACAAGTCCGGTAAGATCGTGATTGCTCCACAAGTTAATGAGTTCCGTAGCTTTTCGCAGGGCAAAGCGGCCTGTAAGAATAGTGAATCCTACAAATGGGGATTTATGGATAAATCCGGAAAGATGGTTATCAATTTCCAGTTCGACGAAGTGCTGGATTTCCATGAGAATGGTATGGCTTGTGTGAAACTGGGTGACAACTGGGGAGTGATCAATGCGAAAGGAGAATATGTGATCAACCCCAGATTCAGCAAAATCTGGCCGGATGGCGATTGGTTTATGATCTATGAGAACGGCAAAGTGGGCTGGTGCGACAAGAAAGGTACTTATACCATCAATCCTCAGTTTGGTACGGCATTGCTATTCAACGGATCGGATCTGGCACCGGTGATGGCAGACCGCAAATGGGGATACGTCAATAAGAAAGGACTGGTAGAGATCCCTTATCAGTTTGAACAGGCTGCTTCCTTTATCAACAACAAGGTGGCGGTTGTGGAGATGGGCGATCAGTTTGGTATGATCGATAAAAAAGGAAAATACATTGTAAATCCTCAGTATAAAGGAGTGGATACCTGGTTCCTGAGATACATCTCCACCGGAGAAAAACCGGATGATTACATCCTCTCGCGCTTTTTTGATGTAGAGAAATCTGTAAGTGCTCTGAAAACGCTGATCACGGACAGCGGAATAGACCGTGTATCATACGGCAGTACCGTGGCTGAGCTCTGCGACAAGTACGGACTGAAAGAGAGTAGCTTTGCCAAACGTACAGGCAGTACCACACTCGACAGAGGTTCTCTGGGGAGTAGCTCTTACACACTGGCGGCATATGGTATGCCCTGGCGTACGGAACGTAGAGGATGGTACTCTAATTATGTATTTGTGCCGAACTATCGTCCGGAAGCGTATGTGATGGAGATCACTGTGCCGTTCCCGCATACGGAAAAGACCTATATGCTGGCCAATGAAATATACAAAGAGTTTTCCGGTTCGGAAACTTTCCTGAGTGCCGGAGAGAACTATACCATAGAGAAGCCGGACCGTACCCTGGAGGTTTCTTATAACGACAGCAAGGTGACGGTGCGGGTGAAACCCAAAGCATAAAGGAATCTGCGACCGGACAGTTTTTCAGACAGAAGAACAAAAGAACATATAAGAGTTTTAAGTTATAAGTTTTAAGTTATAGGTTGTAAATATATGTCAGCCGACATATTTAATCTTTCTTTATATGTTCTTTTGTTCTTCTGTCTGAAAAAAGATAAAACCTGTCAAATCCTATATCGTCCATCTGTACATCCAAAGGTTTTTTTCATTCCTTCTTCTATGCTACAGGGCTCATAGCCCAGGATGCGGCGGGCTTTTTCGATAGACAATCCGCTGTTACGGGGGCGGGGAGTGGCTTCACCCATCTCTTCGGTAGTGACCGGATAGATCAGTGAGCGATCCAGTTGCAGGTAATCGGCTACCCGGTAAGCGATCTCCGCTATGCTGATGTGGTCTTTGCCGCATATATGAAAAATACCGTTCACAGGTACCGTAAGGAGGCGCTCTACACCCACGGAGATATCTCCGACAAAGGTGGGAGTACGCCATTGGTCAGATACTACCCAGATCGTTTCTCCGCCGCGTAACTTATTGGCTACAAGCTGGAAGATATTGCCATGCTGTCCGGGCAGCGCCTTTCCGTAGATGATGACTACCCGCGCAATGGCGTAGTCGGAACAATGGAGCGCTACTGCTTTCTCTCCGGCAAGCTTGGTGAGTCCATAGTAATTGACCGGTAAAGGTATATCGTCTTCGGTATAGAGCCTGTCGGTATTTCCGTCGAAGACAAAATCGGTAGAGAGATGAATAAACCGGGCATGGAAGGTTTCGCATAGCTGTGCCATCTGTTCCACGGCCTTCGTGTTGAGCAGATCGGCTTCCGCGCGATGGTTCTCGCAATAATCGGGTACCGACAGAGCGGACGTATTGACCACTACATCCGGGCAGACCGTTTCGAAGAGTTGACGCAGTGCTGCCGTATCCCGTATATCTGTTTGTCTGAATGCATAGCCCTGTGACGGTGCGATATCCGGGCTCAGGGAACAGCCTGTAACCGAATAGGTAGGATCGGATGCGAAATCTGTCAGCAGCCTGCGGCCGGTGAATCCGTTGGCACCGACGATAAGTAGTTTTTTCATATAGTGGGTAGAAATGGAGGTGTATACTGTTTGCCTGCCGATCGGGTCAGTAGGGGAAATAGGGATTGCTGCGTCGTTGCACTTCTAATCTTACACCGAAGTTGCCGGATTTGAATTCAACCGCTCCCTTGAAGTCGTTCCTTTGCCAGGGGAGTGCGGAAGGATCTCTCTTTCTCCAGCCATCGGCGTTGTATTCTCCGTACAGGTTGAGCCTCATGTTCCCCTTGAGTTGTAGAGTTGCCGACTGCATATAGCTGCTGCCTCCGAAGGGAGAAAAGCCATAGTATCCCGATCCAAACGTAGAAAACCCTCCAGTATATCCCTGACCGAATGTCCATCGGGTTTCGGGAAAAAGGATCTCATTGTAGTTTTTCGGAAAGGGCACATCCAGCAGATTGAACGCCGGCAGGGTAGGAGTGGACAGGGTCATCAGACCCATATCTAACATGAAGTCTCCATACATCTTTATCTCAGACGGCTGTCGCGTGAGGCTGTCGCCCGGGATCTCTGACTGAGCATACCCCAGGGCTGTGGTAAACAGCGCGAAATACAGAACAACTAATTTTTTCATATCTATGTCGGGTTTCGTATACAAAGATATAATAAGTTTTAAGTTATAAGTTATAAGTAATAAGTTTTAAGTGATGAATCATTTGTATGGAAACTACTTGGGGCTTTCACGGAGGTCATAGCAGATGCTTTTCTAACTTAAAACCAGAACAAATACCTCCTGATTTACCACTTAAAACTTATAACTTAAAACTTTTCACTTTCTTTTCTTCTTCCCATAATAGACCGGGTTAATGATGGGTGTATTGACCCATTTCATTTTGATAGGATCGAACTCCCGTTGCATACCTGCTTCCACTCCCCAGGTTTCGTTGATCCGGAACTCTATCGTTCCTCCGTAGTAGTTCTGGGGATACATGGGAGTCATTAGTCCCCGTTGGGCGTTGGACTGTCCGTTGAGTGAATACTGTCCGAATCCCTTTATAGTAAAGCGTTCGTTGATCCGGTAGCTGACAGAAGCATTCACCCCCATATCGTTGTATACCCTTTGCATGGCAGAAGGCATACTGTATTTGGCTGCGTACAGTCCTCCGGCAAAGGCCCAGTTACCATCCGGGGAGTAGATGTACGAGGCTCCTGCCTGTATGTGATTGCCCATAGTGGGATAGGTCTGATGGAACGTGTAGGTCTGTATGGAAGATACGGAATTGAGCCGGAAACGATCAGCCTGGCTGTAATCCCAGGCAAACGGATTCTGGGTCATACCCGGGGGAGGAGTCACCCAGGGATACGAGGTATATGGTGGCGGAGTGATATGCAGGGTGACGCTATCCCTTTTTATTTCCCTGGGCAGGGCAGGGTAAGAAACATCGAAATCCCCGTATCCGCCTTCCCGGGAAGGGGAGAATATGATCTCCGGACGGCCCTGGTCCGGCAGGGATCGGGGGATACTGTCACCGGGTTCGGTCTGTGCCTGCGCCGGGAGGCAGTAGCTGATTATGATCAGAAGAGGTAGAAGGCTTTTTCCCATGGCTTTATGTCGTAGAGTGAACAATCAGTTTATATCCGATACCCCGCACATTCAGGATGCGTATATCCGGGTCTTTTGCCAGCTTGTGCCGGATCTTGGTAATAAAAACATGCAGGCTCCGGTTGTTGAAGAAGTTGTCGTCGCCCCACAGGTCGAGTAGTATATCCTGGGCACGCACGATCTTCTCGCGGTTCTCACACAGTCTTTTGAGTATTTCTGCTTCCCGATGAGAGAGTTCTGTCTGTTGGTCACCGAAGATCAGCAGCTGGGTGGTCGGATCCAATCTATAGCGACCGATCTCCAGGAGGTTCTGTTTCTCCGTTTCCTCCCTGACGAGTGCTCTTCCCAACAGGGATTTGATCCGGACGATCAGTTCCTGCATGCCGAAGGGTTTTTTCAGGTAGTCGTTGGCCCCTGTTTCAAATCCTTCTACTATATCCTGAATGGCCGAACGGGCAGTCAGAAAGAGTACAGGAGTATGCGTATCCGTCTGTCGGATACGCTTCACCAGTGTGAAACCATCCATGCGTGGCATCATCACATCGGCTACCACAATGTCCGGACGGAGTTCGAAGAACAAGCGCAAGCCTTCCTCACCGTCTGAAGCCGTATGGATCACAAACGAATGCTCTTCCAGGGTGTCCTTGATGATCATGGCCAGAGTGAGTTCGTCCTCTACCAACAGTACTTCTATGTTGTTTTCTCTTTTCATCTGTTGTCATTAATCGTACATCGTTAGTATAACGTTCCTTCGCTTTCATCATCAAATAAGGGCCAGAACGAAAGAGTAAATCACTATTTGCCGGGGAAGAACAAGGTGAATACGGAGCCACCTCCTGGTCCGCTCTCCACGGATACCTCTCCGGCATGTTTTTCCATCAATGCGCGTACATAGTAAAGGCCCAGCCCATACCCTTTTACCTCATGAAGGTTGCCTGTAGGCACACGATAGAACTTATCGAATATATATTTCTGTTTTTCCGGTGCGATCCCTATGCCCCGATCAGCTACCCTGATCTGTATGCCCTGCGCGGTATCTTGTGTACAGATGCTGATGTGGGCCTCCGGAGTGGAATATTTGACAGCATTATCTATGAGATTGCTCAGCATATTGCTCAGGTGAGTGCGATCGGCTGTTACGGTCAGTTCCGCGGGTTCTATATCGCAATTGAAATACACAGGTTTGTCTGCTTTGAGACGGTGCTGTTCCATCAGTTCGTTCACTAATTCGTGGAGGAGTACAGGTTGTTTATCCAGATGAAAGGTATTGCGTTGTTCCATGCTCATGCTCAGGATTTGTTCTACCAGCCGGCTGAGGCGTTTCAATTGTTCCTGACAGATATGAAGGTACTTTTCACGTTTCTCTTTCTTCTCTGCCTGGTTGAAGTGCAACAATGCGTCATTGGCAGCGTAGGCTATGGCGATGGGAGTCTTCAGTTCGTGGGTAATGTTATTGGTGAAATCGCTTTTCATCTCTTCTAATGTTTTCTGCCTGAGTAAAGTGCGGATCAGGTACCAGAAGGCAAAAGAGAGAATACACAGGATGACGACGGAAGTGACCAGGATCCCCCTCATCTGTGCCGCTATTACCGAGCCGATGGGTTCTATCCATATCCGGTAGCCACGGCGATTGTGAATATCAAAAAAACGGTCGTAGCGCGTAGCCCGGGCAGAAGGAATGTAAGAGGTATCGCTGGTAAACTCTTCTGTTATTTCTTCCTTTTGCGGATCAGGGAAATAGATCACTTGTGTCAGATGAGGAGAGGTGATCCCGTGAGAAATCAGTTCAAGGGTGAGCAGGCTGTCGAATTTCTGCAGATCGGGATCTATATAACTATCCAGGCTCGCGTGCAATCCTTTCTGAAAATAATTCTGGAGGGATTCTACATCCTGGTTTTTGTGCAGGATCACACTCATGCCTTCGTGCGTGCGGAGCATAGACAGTTTAGGTATGGTATCGGTGATGGTCACTCTCTCGGTCGTGACGGTGGTGGTATCGTTGTGAATGTCTATGGATGTTGAAATGCTACCGGTGGCAGAACTGTTTCTCAGAGCTTCTATACGCAAAAGCATTTCGTTGTAGTCACTGATCTGTATGGAGGTATGTATATTCCGTTCCATCTCCTCTTTCAGGGTCTGATACAGGCGCAGCAACCAGTATCCCTGATAGAGGAAGATACCTGTCAGGGAAATAAGGACAAGTACGGTGATGAGTTTCAACGGAAGTTTCATAATGCACAAAGTTAAACGTAATATCGGTTTTTCGGACTTCCGGTAACACTAAATAACATTACATAAGTGATGGATAACCTGCATTCTGCCTGTTTTTTTGCTTCTTTTGCCTGTGGTAACTAAAAGTACAAGGTGTATGAGACATAGTTTCGGGATGGTTTGCCTCTGTTTGTTGCAGACCTTTTCTATTGTACGGGCCCAGGAGATACCTTCGGATTCGCTGGAGATGTATATGGATAGCCTGTTCCGGGAACTTCCGGAAGTGATTGTCCGGGGTGAACGTCCCATCGTGAAAGCCGAAGCGGGAAAGTTGGTCTATGACATGTCCCGGTTGATCGGAGACCTGCCTGTAGAGAACGCCTATGACGCGATCAAACAGTTGCCGGGGATCGTGGATATGGGAGAAGGGCTGCAACTGGCCGGGCAACAGGTGAATGTGGTGATCGATGGCAAGGTAAGCACCCTTTCCGTGGCCCAACTGAATGAACTGCTGAAAAGTATGCCCGCCAGTCGCCTCAGCAGTGCCGAAGTGATGTTTGCCGCGCCGGCACGCTATCAGGTCCGAGGTCCGGTGGTCAATATCGTGCTGGAGAAAGGAACGCGGTCCTCTTCTTCCCTGAAAGGAGAACTTTACAGTTCCTGGAACCAGAAACATTACGAGACCCTTCAGGAAAGAGCTTCTCTGCTCTACCAGAATCAGAGATTCTCTACGGATCTCCTCTATTCCTATACCTACAGACGCAGTCTGTTTGAAACAGAGAAGGAGGCTATACATACCCTTTCCGATGGAAGTGTACATCCCTTAGAGATGTACAACAGAAGAACAGGAAAACACCATGCGCACAACATTCGCTGGGGAATGGATTACAGTTTGCCCCGGGATCAGCAGCTGAGCCTGGTATATACTTCTCAGCTCTCGGACCATAGCAGCAGAGAGTATTCCCGGGGGGGGATGAGCTCTCGGATGTCTCTTCCGGAGGTGACAGCTATATGCACAATGTGAAGGCGGATTATCGCTCTTCGTTCGGATTGTCGGCTGGTGCCGGGTATACATTCTATCGTTCTCCCGGTCATCAGGCCCTCTCCAGTGTCCTGGAGAATGAGCTGCTGGATCTATACAGTGAGAACGAGCAGCGTATTGATCTCCGGAGGGTGTATGCCGGGCAGGAGCATACCCTGTCGAAAGGATGGAAATTGAATTACGGAGTTTCTTATCAGGATGCTGCGGACCGGAGTTTCCAGTACTACTACGATCCGCAAAGCGGAGACTTCCTGCCCGATGCTTCGGCAAAGAGCCGCAGGGAAGAAAAGACCTTCAATGGATATGCGGGAGTAGGGGCAAGTCTGGGTGAGAAAGCTTCTCTGGATGCCTCATTGGCGGCGGAATACTATCATACCGCTGTATGGAACGAGTGGAGCCTGTATCCGACGCTGAATTTCTCTTACCTGCCTGCCGCGGGACACATCCTGTAATTCTCTTTGTCGAGCAACAAATCGTATCCTCCCTATTGGAGCGTACAGGATGTGACCTCTTATATGGGAGCATATTCGGAGATCCGGGGAAATCCGCTTCTGAAACCTTCGGCGGGTTACCGCACCAGCCTGAGTTATATACTTAAAAGTAAATATGTCTTTACGGGGTTCTTCAATTATACCAAAGACCGGTTTCTGCAATTGCTGTATCAGTCGCCGGAGAGGCTCACGGAGATATATACATATATGAACCTGGATTTTGAGCAGACAGTGGGGGTGCAGGCTACTGTTCCGGTGCGCGCAGGCCGGTGGATGCAATCCCGTTTTACCCTGACAGGAATGTACATGCATCAGAAAGACAGTGACTTCTGGGACTTGTCGTTCAACCGGAGATTGTATACTTTTGTAGCCACGATGCAAAATACATTTACACTTTCCGCAAAACCTGATCTGAAATTTACCCTGACCGGCTTCTACCAGAACCGGGCGATACAGGGAAACTATGACCTACCCCGTTCGGGCAATCTTAACGCTGCCCTAAGATGGACCTTTGCTGCGGAGAAGGCCCAATTGACCTTACAGGGAGAAGACCTGTTCGATACATCGGGCATTTCACCCCGTATCCGCTTTGGGAACCAGCAGGTGACCAATCGCTATATACATACCAATCGTGCTTTTATTCTTTCTCTCAGTTACAAGTTCGGCGACTACAAAGAAAAACGTCGTGAGGCGGTAGATACTTCACGGTTTAAGTAGTAAGTAGTAAGTTTTAAGTTCTGAGTTTTAAGTTAGGTCCAACAAAAAATATATTCCACAGGATATATGTATTCCCATTCGGTATGCTGAGACGCAAGTTGTGCGTCTCTACAGGTTATCGGAGTGGTATACCCACAATTGACGATGAGCACTTACTACATCTCTACTCTTTCACTCATAACTTAAAACTCATAACTTAAAACTTAACTCCCTTTTTGTTCTCTTTTTTTCCTTTATATTCATTTTATACATATCGGAACTCTCCCAGTCTCATAAGGGAAGTATATTTTTCTTCCTCTTTTTGTGTTATTTTTCTTTATTTTTTTCTGTGGGAAAGCAACCTGTATCGCCGAAAAATTGCTATCATAAACCTATCAGGAATAGCTTAAAATGCCTATATTTGCCGTAAATCCACTTCGATGAAGTGGTGGAGTTTATAGGAACAGCGTTTAGCTTTTATCGTAGCGACTGGAAACTGGTAATTTTCAATTATGTACGAAGATAAGAGATTAAATGCCCTGCTTCTTGCGTGGGCATGGTTTATATGTACATAAAGGTATACCAGTACCTCAGTCGTCTGTAAGCTATTGTCCCACGCTTTTTTGTTCTATGGGCTGAAGAGGGACATACAGCCTCGCACAAAATAATAGAGACATGTACAAAGCCCCGTTTGCTGCTCTGACAGATAGTCTGATCTTGTCTCAGTGGGTGGTCGGAAAAACCCGGGAGGAAATTTTTGAGATGCCGGAGAGGTTTCGTAGCCTTACTTCGGAACTGGAGGAAGATGAAGATATATATGGTGAACTGATCCGTCTGGAAATAGGAGGCAAGTATCTTTTCTGTCATTTCAGACAAGAGAGTCTGATATGTACGAAAAGTATTCTGGAACTGCTTGTCGAACAGCTGGATGCTTGTCGGGAATATTGTGTGCGTCACTACGCTCCGATAGCCTCACAAAAGTGGATAAACACGGAATATGAAGTCATCCTCCATGTTGTTTACGGAGCCGTTCCGGGAGGATATGTTGAATGTCTGCCTTCGCGGGGATATAAAGTCGGATTGTTTAAGAAAATAGCGAATCTGTTCCGTTGAGAACAGATTCGTTTCCTGAAAAAGATCCTTACCGTACCGGATACAGGTAGATGGATCTCATTTTATCAATATCTACTTTCATCACATCTTTCAGATACTTTTCTACAGAGCCATGTTCTTCCCGGATGCGTTTTGCGCCTGCTTCCAGAAAACGTCGATCGACTGTGAGCAGGGGTGCCAGGGCAGGATATGCCTGGATGTAAGTTGCGTATTTTCTCCGCAGGTATTTGTTGGAATCCAGGTAATTGTTGAAAATAGTCTCTTCGTCCACCCCCAGGCTGTAGAGAAAAAGATAGGCAGCCATTCCTGTGCGGTCTTTGCCTGCCGTACAATGGAATACCAGGGGAAGGTTTACTTCATCCTGCAAGAGTCGGAAGAATTTTTTTGTCATTTCTACCGCTTCCGGCATAGAAACCAACCATTCATTTATCATCATCATGAGGCTGTCTGCCTGTTGCTCACTCAGGTTGGTGATGTTCTCTATCGAGAGATCGCCCAGGTTGCCGGGACTGATGGAAAATTTGTAATCTCCGTTCACGGAAGCCGGCAATCTGTCCGGAGCATTCTCTATTTCGGTCTCCGAACGAAAATCGACTACAGATACAATAGGGATGTTGTTGAGGTATGTCAGGTCATAGTCGGTCAATTGGCTCAGATCGTCCGATCGGAATATCCGCCCCCATCTCACATACCTGCCTTCCGCAGTGCGTATACCTCCCAGGTCTCTGAAGTTGAACGCTCCTTCCAGCGGCAGGTGCTGTTCGGCGAGCAGCGCTTCTCCTTTTGGGGTCACTACCTGAAAATAGCTTCTGTAGTCCGCGGGTACATCCAGAACATACTCTCCGGCTTCATACCCCTCCAGAAGAGGTGCGCTGAGATTGATAGAGTTTGGCGAAGGACCGCTGTAGATTTTCCAGGAAACCGGGGAGGCTACTGTAAGGACGGTTTGTTTACTGGTTCTGTCCCGCTGTATGGACAGGATCTTCGAAAGGTCCTCTCCGGAGTATCCTGTTCTATCCGTTCTGTTGGAGCACGATGTTGTCATAAGAGTGATGCCTGCTAATAAATAAAAGATATATTTTTTTTCATGATTTCCATCCAACTAAGTTACACATTTTTTCTGAGTCACCGAAATATAATTCTCTTCTCTCTTTTCTTTTTTTTCGCTAATGAATTCCCGGAGAGAGGGTATTTGAAAAGAATAACAAATTTTTCTTCCGATTGCTCACGGAAAAGATAATGGATCTACTGATTTACGATGTCGGATTTTCAAAAACAAATTCCCTCAAGACTGGGCCTATCTTGCTGTATAAACCCATCTTTGCGTCTACATCTTTGTGTGTTCGCAATATACATATTCCTTTTCTTATATGTTCTTCTGTCTGATAAATAGATATAAATAGACAAAAGAACATAAGAACAAAAGAAAAAATGTGTCGAATGATTTCAAACTGTACATCAGCCAACATTCCTGGGTGTTGCCTGTCAGAGAATGGTCTTGGCCGAAGGGAGTACTCCTGAATCACTTTCCGAATCTCCATTTCCTTTTATATTTTTTGTTACTACGGTATACTCCTGGTGGAATAGGGTAAAAAGGTCAGAAGATGTGCCTGGAAAGAAAGGAGACAATTTAAAAATATCCCCGCTGATCTGCAATAGAGATCAGCGGGGATATTTCATATATATATATAAGATCCGGAGTATCAGTTCTTAGTCTGCATTTCCAGTACACTATAAGATTGCAGTACTTTATTTTTGTCATACTGTTCGGAGCGTACGACTCCCACTCTGGGAGAATACCATTCGTAACCATATCCTTCTGATTTGCCTTGTGGGGTCCAGAGATCAATGTCGAATTTCACTTTGGTACAGTGGAACGTACCTGCCGGAGTGGTGATCTCTTCGTCTTTTTCATACTGACGATTGCGTATGGAGATACGTGCGCGGTTGTCTTTGTTATGCTTTTGATAAATACTGATGTCTCCCTCTGTGAATCCTACATTGTTGTCCGGATCGTAAGGATCTGTCCCGGTAAAGGCATTGGGATAGGGCATCAGGCTGCTTATCAGCAATACGTCGGCATCCATCATATTCAACGCGTTGGTGAATGGAATCCGATTCTTCATATCGAGATAGAAATTATCGTCGTCGCAACGCGCTACCATCTGACCCGATGTCAGTGTATTGTTCGAAGCATCTGAATAAGTATAGTCTGCGATTACTTCATATCCTGAAGGATAGTCGTACGAATTCTCTACTGTGATAGTGAACACATTAGTGAGGTTGTTCTGGGCGTCGTAGTAGTTACGCACTACCTGTTGACCTTTGTCCATGGGAAAGTAGAAGGTACAGTCTTGTGCCATTGTGTGTGTAGCATACATAGCAGCTACTAACAGGAATAAATTTTTTATTTTCATAATCAAGTTCCGGTTTAAAAAGTTGATTTATGTACTAACAACAGTATATAAAAAGGATGGTTGCAGAGAGATAAGTTAAGAATAATTAAAACAATCTTTACAAATAGCAGAGGGGGTAAGGTCGTATTCCACGGAAATCAAAAGGAGAATATAAAAAGAGAGCCCGCACCAAAAGTCTGCGCGGGCTCTGATCTGTTTCTATCTGTAGGAATTGATCTTGTAGATATAGATAGGGTCAATAAGCAAACAGCGGATATGCTGCCATTTTTTCATTGACACGTTTACGTACTTCGGCGATAACCTCTTCATTTTCTACGTTGGAAAGTACGGTTTCGATCATTTCGGCAATCTCTGTCATCAGGTCTTCCTTGGCTCCTCTTGTCGTGATCGCGGGTGTACCCAGACGGATACCGGAGGTCTGGAAGGCTGAGCGTGTATCGAAAGGTACCATGTTCTTATTGACGGTGATATCGGCTGCTACCAGTGCTTCTTCAGCCACTTTACCAGTGAGGTCGGGGTATTTCTCCCGCAGGTCTACCAGCATGGAGTGGTTGTCCGTACCTCCGGAAACAATGGTAAATCCACGGTCTGTAAGCGCCTGTGCCAGTGCGGCCGCGTTTTTCTGTACCTGTTGCTGGTATACTTTGTATTCGGGTTGCAGACATTCGTGGAAAGCCACTGCTTTGGCAGCGATCACATGTTCCAGAGGTCCGCCCTGTATGCCCGGGAATACAGCGGAATCCAATAGCTGAGACATCATTTTGATCTCTCCTTTCGGAGTGGTTTTGCCCCAGGGGTTGGGGAAGTCTTTGCCCATCAGGATCACTCCGCCGCGGGGACCACGCAATGTCTTGTGGGTGGTAGAGGTAACGATATGTGCATATTTCACCGGGTTTTCCAGCAATCCGGCCGCGATCAGTCCGGCAGGGTGTGCCATATCTATCAGCAGGATCGCTCCCACCTTGTCTGCGATCTCACGCATGCGTTTGTAGTCCCATTCGCGTGAATAGGCCGATCCGCCTCCGATGATCATTTTGGGTCTTTCGCGCAGGGCCACCTCTTCCATCTGGTCGTAATCCACACGTCCGGTTTCACGGTCTACATTGTATTCGCAGGGAGTATAGATGATACCTGATGTATTGACCAGGGAACCGTGTGAAAGGTGGCCACCGTGGGCCAGGTTAAGTCCCATGAATTTATCTCCGGCATTCAGAACGGCCAGGAAAACGGCCGCGTTGGCCTGTGCTCCGGAGTGTGGCTGTACATTGGCCCATTCGGCTCCGAAGATCTCTTTCAGCCGGTCGATAGCGATCTGTTCACTCTGGTCTACTACTTCACATCCTCCGTAGTAGCGCTTCCCCGGGTAGCCTTCGGCATATTTATTGGTCAGGCAGGAGCCCATGGCCTGCATCACCTGTTCGCTTACAAAATTTTCCGATGCAATAAGTTCGATGCCTTTCAGCTGACGCTGATGCTCTTTTTCGATGATATCGAAAATCAAATCGTCTCTTTTCATTTGGTCTTGTGGATAAGAAATAATATTAAATCGGGAATCTTTTATTAAGCGTACAAAATTACGGAAAAAGAATGAATCCACATACATCCTTTCCTGATTTATTCGGAAAGCAAAGGATTTGCTCTGCGATTTATGGATTTACAACATCACTATTATTTGATTATTAACAGAAAAGAACGTTGAAGAGCCAGATGCCACAACAGTGTAAGCAGATATATACCTGTCTTTTAAATCGTACATCAGTACATCGTACATCAAAACATTACTCCTAAGGAAAAACTCAGTACATTGTCCCGTCTGCGGAGCAGGATGGTGCTGACCTCTTTTTCTCCTTCGACTGTAATGTTCTCATAGGTCACAAATTTAGAGATGTTGCGCAGACCTTGTTCGTAGCGGAAATCGAAAAAAATGCGGGATATATTCACGGCTACTCCCACGGTAGCACTCAGGTTGAACGGATAAAGTTTTTCCCGGATATCCTGCTGATCGAAATTGGAGAAATGGATCTTGTTCTTCCTGTTCCAGTAGTATTTCAATTCCGGTCCCAGAAAAAAAGACATTCCGTACGGTCCCTGTTTGATGAAATTGTAGCCATACAATACAGGCACTTTGATGCTATGTAAAGTGGAGTTGACCGATACATAGTCCGGTTCGATATCCGGATGCTGCGATCCCAGTTTATCAAACGTAATCTCGCATTTGTTTACGTTGTAAGAGATCTCCGGCTGTAGAAAATGCTTTTCCAGGTTCAGGCGCATGAAAGCGGAAGCAAAATATCCGATTTTGTAATTGGTCTGTATTTCGTCTATCGTTACGTCCTTGATCTTGAAGTCCGATACCAGATACATAGAGGAGTTGAACCCTCCCTTTATTCCCCAGTTGACAGGTTTGATGTAGGAAGAATAGTCGTTCTTTCTGTAAGAAGATTCAGTTCCGGCGGTATCTTGCCCCCGGAGCATGGAACATAGGCCGGTGAGAAACCCTATCAAAAACAGTGTTTGCTTCATTTCTTTTTCTTCTTTTTATCTTTGGCTACGGACCAGCCGAATTTTCCGATCTTTTTTCCCAGACCGTAGTAATTGCCGTGCAGGTAGACCAGCGGATTCGCTTCCGCCAATTCCAGCTTGCCCGTCTCCGCGTTGAGATGCCTGTCGTCGGCCCGTATGTTCACTACATCTGCCACAAACATATCGTGAGAGCCCAGGGAGATGATCTCTTTTACCTGGCATTCGATGCAGAGAGGAGACTCTTCGATCAGTGGCGCATTCACCAGGGTAGCTTTGCCGGGTGTGAGTTTCATCTCTTCGAACTTCCGGTAGTCTCTTCCCGAACGTACCCCGCACCAATCCGTGGCAAACGCCATGTCTTCTGTAGTGAGGTTGATGACAAATTCCATATTCCGCCTGAGTATATCGTACGAATGGCGTTCGGGACGTACGGAGATGTAGCACATCGGAGGATTGGTACACAAGGTACCTGTCCATGCCACAGTGAATATATTATACTCCTCTTCCGTGTGGCCGCAACTCACCAATACAGCCGGCAACGGATAGATCAGAGTACCTGGTTTCCAGTCTTGTTTCATTTCCTTTGCGCGGATTACAGGATAGTGACCTCTTCTTTGAGTTGTTCCTTCTCACAATAATGGCATTTGAGCATGCAGTTCTCTTTGTCGGTCACCCGGAACCAGGTCTTCATAGGCTCGTTGTTGGTGATACACTGGGGGTTGGCACATTTAACGATCCCTTTCAGCTCATCGGGCAGATGTACTTCCTTCTTCTCCACGACCTGATAATCGCGTATGATATTGAGTTTTACATGGGGAGTCACTACCGAAATGCGGTTGATCTCTTCGTCGCAGAAAAATTTCCCTGCGATCTTGATGATCCCTTTCTTTCCCAGTTTTTTGCTTTCCAGGTTATAACCGATGGTAATGTTGTTGTCCATCCGGTCCAGCCTCAACAGGGAGACCACGGTGAACAATTTGTCAGAAGGTATATGATCGATCACTGTTCCATCTTTCAAAGCGGCTACCTGCAGAGCCAGTCTGTTTTCGTTTTTCATCTTCCTTTTCCTTGTAAATTAAGTAAATCATACCTCTACAAAATGTCCTCCATCCGGAGTCCCAGCACATCACACAAAATGGCCTGTCTGGCATACAATCCGTTCCGGGCCTGCTGGAAATAATATGCTTTGGGGCTGTCGTCCACGTCGTACGCGATCTCGTTTACCCGGGGCAGCGGGTGGAGGATGCGGAGGTTGGGACGGGTATTTTCCAGCATCTTCTTCTTGAGAATATACACGTTTTTGACCCGCTCGTATTCCATCAGGTCTGTAAAGCGTTCGCGCTGTACACGGGTCATATACAGGATGTCTGCCTCCGCGATGATCTCTTCTGTGAAATCCGTGTGCTCCACATATCTGATCTGATTTTGCCTGCAATACAGTTTATACTCTTCCGGCATTTTCATCTCTTCCGGAGCAATGAAATGAAAGGTCGGATGGAAATGACGCATAGCCATCAGTAAAGAGTGCACCGTGTGCCCGTATTTCAGGTCGCCTACCAGGAATATATTCAGGTTTTCCAGTGTGCCTTGTGTCTTGTAGATGGAATAGAGGTCCAGCATGGTCTGGGAAGGGTGCTGGTTGGCTCCGTCACCGGCATTCACAATGGGAACGGGTGCTACTTCACTGGCAAAACGCGCCGCTCCTTCCAGGTAGTGACGCATCACAATGACATCCGCGTAACTGCTGACCATCAGTATGGTATCTTTGAGTGTTTCCCCTTTGGACGAACTGGTAGCTTTGGGGTCAGAAAAACCGATGACGCGTGCTCCGAGCCGGTTGGCCGCGGTTTCGAAACTGAGTCTGGTGCGGGTGGAAGGCTCGAAAAAAAGCGTGGCAATCACTTTTCCGTCAAGGAGTTTCCGGTTGGGGTTCGCCTCAAAATGTTGCGCCATATCGATCATGTAAAGGATCTTTTCTTTGGAGTAATCGGTGATGGACACTAAACTTTTGTTTTCCATACTGTTATGTCTTTGTGAATTAGCATATGATACGAAGTGTAAAGGTAGCAATAAAAAAGGTTACTGCAAAAAGGCGGGACAGAAGTTTGAAAGGAAACATGTAAGTTTATCCATGTTTCCGGATGGAAAGAAGTTGAGTCTGGTTTTTCTGAATGTACAAAAGAACTCATACAGATGATATTGTATAAGAATCGGAGCGTGGAAGAGGATCGCAGAATTGTCTTTGTCTTAGTACCGTTTTTATGTAATTTGCCGGAAAGCATAGAGTTAAATATAGATTAGAATAACGAATAGATTTTTAAAGGAGTTGTGAATGAGAAAGATTTATTCTACTTTTGCGTACTTGGAGAAGTATGACCTGGGAAAAAAACAGGTGATCCGACGGTTAGTTGCGGTATCAATTAAACATCCGGACTGTTTAACCGTTTTATTATAGACCCTGTTTCCGTTTTAAAAATAAAAGATAATAAATTGTTTGGTGGAAAATGGGAACAGGCGGTATAGAACTTCGTATTTTCATATAAAGAATACAGAGAATGATGAGAAAGATAGTAAACGGGCTGTGGATACTTTTTGGCCTTGTAGTTATAGGGAATATACTTTTCTTTACAGCTATTTCTTATGGCTGGATCGGATATATGCCTCCTGTAGAAGAACTTGAAAATCCTAATTACAAGTTTGCGACGGAGATCTTTTCGGAAGATGGAAAGGTACTGGGTACCTGGTCTCTGAGCAAAGAGAACCGTGTTTACGCGAGTTATGATGAGCTTTCTCCCTGGCTGGTGGATGCTCTGATCGCTACGGAAGATGCCCGATACGCCAACCATTCCGGTATCGATGCCAAGGCGCTGGCACGGGCCATTATAAAAAGCGGACTGCTTCGTCAGAGCAATGCCGGAGGGGGGAGCACCATTACTCAGCAGCTGACCAAACAACTTTATTCGCCCAAAGTGGATAATTTTTTCCAGCGTGCCCTGCAGAAGCCGATCGAATGGGTGATGGCAGTCAAACTGGAACGCTATTACACCAAGGAAGAGATTATTGCGATGTATTTTAATAAATTTGATTTTCTCAACAACGCGGTGGGTATCAAGACTGCTGCTCATACCTATTTCGGAAAAGAACCTCATGAGCTGAAAGTGGAAGAAGCTGCTATGTTGGTGGGAATGTGTAAAAACCCTTCTCTGTACAATCCGCTTCGTTTCAATGAGCGTTCCAAAGGTCGCCGCAATGTGGTATTGGACCAGATGTATAAGTACGATTATATTACGCTGGCTCAACGGGATTCTTTGCAGAAACTTCCGCTGGAGCTGGACTACCACCGGGTAGACCACAAAGAGGGGATGGCTACTTACCTGCGTGAATACCTTCGTATCATCATGACGGCAGACAAACCGGTGAAGAGCAACTACCGGGGATGGCAGGCACAGAAATTCTATGAAGACTCCATCGCGTGGGAAACTGATCCGCTGTACGGCTGGTGTGCCAAGAACAAAAAGAAAGACGGGACCAATTACAGTATATATACAGATGGTCTGAAGATCTATACGACGATCAATTCTCATATGCAGCAATATGCCGAAGAGGCGGTGGAAGAGCATATCGGACATGATATCCAGGAAAAATTCTTTAAGGAAAAGCTGGGACGTAAGCAAGCTCCTTACAGCAATATGCTTTCTCCGGCGCAGGTGAATGAGATCCTGTACCGTGCCGCACGTCAGAGCGATCGTTACCGGGTTATGGATGCTGCCGGAAAGTCGGATGCGGAGATCATGGAGGCATTCAATACACCTAGTGAAATGTCTGTATTTACCTGGAACGGGGTAAAGGATACTATCATGACACCGATGGATTCTATCCGGTATTATAAATATTTCCTGCGTACCGGATTTATGTCTATGGACCCCATCAACGGATATGTCAAAGCGTATGTGGGCGGACCCAATTATACGTATTTCCAATATGATATGGCCATGGTAGGACGTCGGCAGGTAGGGTCTACGATCAAGCCTTTCCTCTATTCCCTGGCCATGGAGAATGGTTATACTCCCTGCGACGGTACGGTGAACGTGGAGCAGACCTATCTGGATGAAGGCGGACGGCCCTGGACTCCACGCAACAGTTCTCATTCGCGTTATGGAGAATATGTCACTCTGCGGTGGGGACTGGCCAACTCAAACAACTGGATCTCTGCCTATCTGATGAACAAACTCAGTCCCTATGCGCTGGTGAACCTGATCCATGCTTTCGGAGTGCGTAACAAGGACATTGAACCTACCATATCCCTGTGTCTGGGACCCTGTGATATATCGGTGGGAGAGATGGTCAGCGCGTATTCGGCATTTGCCAATCACGGTATCCGCGTGGCTCCGCTGTTTGTTACCCACATCGAGGACAATGAAGGAAATATAGTAGCTACTTTCTCTCCGCAGATGGATGAAGTGATCAGTTCTACCAGTTCTTATCAGATGCTTACTATGCTCCGTGCCGTGATCAATGAAGGTACCGGCGGACGGGTGCGCAGGTACGGTATCACTGCCGATATGGGAGGTAAGACGGGTACTACGAACCGCAATTCCGACGGATGGTTTATCGGGTTCACTCCCTCCTTGGTCTCTGGTTGTTGGGTTGGTGGTGAAGAGCGTGATATTCACTTTGATACGATGCTCTATGGACAGGGGGCTTCTCTGGCGCTTCCTATCTGGGCTATCTATATGAAAAAGGTATACGAAGATCCTTCCCTGCCTTATGACCAGACAGAGACTTTCTCCCTGCCAACGGGCTTTGATCCCTGTTCGGGTACGCGGCATTCTCATGATCCGAACTATTGGGGAGACGACAGTGTAGAAGCGGGTTCGGGACTGGATGAATACTTCAACTGATATGTATCCTTGCCTGATCTGCCTGGGAAGTAATTATAATCGCGAGCAAAACTTATCGTTGGCTCGCGGCAGGCTTGTGGAGTTGTTTCCGACCATCCGGTTTGCCCGGGTAGAAGAGACAACTTCTCTTTGTATGAACAACCCGGATGCTTTTCTCAATCAACTGGCTCTTTTCCGTACTTCACGTTCCGCGGAAGAGGTGGTGAACCGGCTGAAGGATATCGAACAGCGTGCCGGACGCAAACCGGAGGATAAACAACAGGAACGTATCTGCTTAGATGTAGACCTGTTGGCGTATGACGGGGAGATCCTGAAACCGGAAGATCTGGAATATGACCATGTGCGCCGGGGAATGAAGGAACTTTCTTTTAAGTTATAAGTTATAAGTTATAAGTTTTGAGTTTGTCGGGTTTTTCTCTCTTCTGTTTGATAATCAACGGTTAGTGGAGTTCAATCGAGCTATTTTTTAATTGTTAAGTTTTGAGTTTTACATGTTGAGTTTGTCAGACTTAAAACTTAATTGCGTCTTTATAGAAAATGAAACAAACAACGATGAAATTTCTGGGAATTATTCCGGCCAGGTATGCTTCTACCCGTTTTCCGGGAAAGCCCCTTGCCATTCTGGCGGGTAAGCCTATGGTACAAAGGGTCTATGAGCAGGTATGCGGTCTGCTGGATGAAGTCTATGTGGCTACAGACGATCCGCGTATACAAGAGGCAGTAAAGGCTTTTGGAGGAAAGGTGGTCATGACTTCTCCGAACCATAAAAGTGGGACGGACCGTTGCTACGAAGCTTATACACATATAGGAGGAGAATTCGATGTCGTCATCAATATACAGGGCGATGAGCCTTTTGTACATTCCTCTCAGATAGAACTATTGAAACAGTGTTACCAGGATGAGTCTACTCAGATAGCGACGTTGGTAAAACCTTTTTCGGCATCTGACGGATGGGAGGTGATCTGTAATCCGAACTCTCCCAAGGTGGTTTTTTCAAAGCACATGCAGGCGCTCTATTTCAGTCGCTCGGTGATCCCTTACCTGCGTGGAGAGGAACCTGAAAAATGGCCGGCATCCCATACCTATTATAAACACATTGGTCTGTATGCGTACCGTGCGGAGGTTCTCCGGGAGATCACCTCTCTGCCACAGTCCTCTCTGGAACTGGCCGAATCCCTGGAGCAGCTTCGCTGGCTCGAGAATGGCTATGTGATCCGCGTAGGGGTTACGGATATAGAGACCATAGGTATCGACACGCCGGAAGATCTGGAACGGGCAGAGTGGTTTCTCAGAAATGGTCATTGAATCGCAGCATATGGACAGAACACAGGCGCCTCCTATCAGAGAACCCGAGGAGTTTCGGATGAAACCTCCCCGACAGGCTGTTTTTCCCAATGGGGTCCCTTTACAGATCGTTGAGGCGGGCAGGCAGAAAGTGGTACGGATAGACATTCTGTTTGCCGGCGGACGTTGGCAGCAAACCCAGAAGTTACAGGCACTTTTTGCCAACCGGATGCTCCGGGAAGGCACCCGCCGCTTCACGGCCGCGGAGATAGCGGAAAAACTGGACTATTACGGTGCCTGGCTCGAACTATCCAGCTCCACGGAATATGTCTATATTACCCTTTATTCACTGAACAAATATTTTTCCCGGACCCTGGAGATCCTGGAGTCGGTGGTGAAAGAGCCGGTTTTCCCGGAGAAAGAGCTGGAGGTGATCCTGCGCACCAATATTCAACAATATCGCATCAACACTTCCAGGGTGGATTTCTGGTCGCAGAGAGAGTTGCTGTCTGCCCTGTTCGGACCCGATCATCCTTGTGGCCGACCGGTCACAGAAGAGGATTATGAGCAGATAAATATCTCTTTGATCCGGGATTTTTATGATCGTTATTACCATTCTGATAATTGTACGATTTTTCTTTCCGGCTGTGTAACTGATGATCTGATCCGCTGTGTAGAAGAGCGATTTGGGAAGGAGCCTTTCGGAAAAACAGGACAACTGACAGAGAAACTGCGGTTTCCTGTCTCTACCGACCCCATCAAGCGTTTTTTTATAGAGAGGCAGGATGCTGTGCAGAATTCCGTGAAGATGGGCATGCTCAGTGTGCGTCGGCAGGATCCGGATTACCTGAAGTTCAGGGTGTTGGTGACGTTGCTGGGAGGCTATTTCGGTAGTCGCCTCATGTCTAACATCCGGGAAGAGAAAGGGTATACATACGGCATTTCAGCCGGAATGGGGTTTTATCCTGAATCCGGAATGTTAATGATCCAGACCGAGACAGCACCGGAATATGTAGAACCGCTCATCGGGGAGGTATATAAGGAGATAGCACGCCTGCGACAGGAACTTGTTCCGGTGGAAGAACTGACAGTTGTGCGTAATTACATGCTGGGAGAGATGTGCCGGAATTATGAGTCTGCCTTCTCACTGGCCGAGGCGTGGATGTTTATCTATACCTCTGGTCTGGACACGGATTATTTCGTCCGGGCCACACGTGCTATACGCGAGACTACCCCTACTGAACTACGTGAACTGGCTTGTCGCCATTTGTGTAAAGAGGACTTAAAAGAAGTGATTTCCGGCAAAAAGATCTGATAAAATGCTCCGGAAGCCCTTTTCTTTGGGCAGGATGTTGTATCTTTGCCTGATACACGGGTGTTTGACAGACAAAAAGAAACCTATTTTTGTATATTACAGACACGGTATAATTTATAAAGTAAGGTAAAACAAAAGACATGAAATATTTCTATACATTGCTTTTCACTTGTATGATGGCTTCCTTAGGTGGAGAAGTACAGGCACAAAGCAACTTCATGAACCGGGTGAAAGGGGCTTTTTCCGGTCCCAGTGAAATGAAGATCGGAAATTACAAATTCAAAGACGGATCTACCTATACCGGTGAAATGAAATCCCGTAAACCTTACGGAAAAGGTACGACTCTTTTTCCCAATGGCGATACCTACGAAGGGGAGTATGTGAAAGGGAAACGGGAAGGATACGGTATCTACACCTATGCCGAAGGAGAACGGTATGAAGGAGAATGGCTCGATGATAAACCGCATGGAAAGGGTACCTATTATTTTGTGAATAACAACCGCTATGAGGGTGCCTGGGAACATGGAGTGCGTCAGGGACAGGGCAATATGTATTATCACAACGGAGATGTCTATGTCGGCTTCTGGAGCCAGAACAAACGGCAGGGTACGGGATCGTATACCTGGCGCGACGGTTCGCGGTATGTCGGAGGTTGGGAAAATGATAAAAAACATGGGGAAGGGATTTTCAGCTGGAACAATGGTGCTCACTACGAAGGTGAAATGAAAGAAGACCTCCGTCACGGAAAGGGTACATATGAATATGCCCACGGTGATAAGTATATAGGCGACTGGAAGGATGATCTGCAACATGGTAAGGGTATCTATGAATTCCAGAACGGCGATCGCTACGAAGGAGATTACCGGGATGGACAACGTAGTGGAAACGGGATTTTTACAACCGTAGAAGGTGAAAAATATGTAGGCTCTTTCAAGGATGGTTTCCGGGACGGACGTGGAACTTCTGTTTGGAGTCATGGAGCAGAATATGACGGTGAATGGAAAGAGGATAAACGCCACGGAAAAGGGAAATATGTCTGGGGAAACGGCGATGTATATGAAGGAGAATGGCAGAACGACCGCATGCACGGTCAGGGCAAATTTACTATAGAAGCAGGTGGCTATTATAAAGGTGGCTATGTAGATGGCCTGAAAGAAGGAAGTGGAATTGAGGTGGATAGTAAAGGCGTCCGGTATGAAGGATTCTTTAAACAAGATCAGAGAGACGGTCCGTTTATAGAAACCGATAGTGATGGAAATGTGATCCGCAAAGGAGAATATACCATGGGACGTATAAAGAGATAATGTTGAGTTCTAAGTTGTGAGTTTTAAGTTACAGGCTATAAGTTACAAACGTAAAAGTAGCATGAAGACCCGAAGCTGCTTTTCTTTGAACCACTGGGAAGCTATATATTTTACACTGTCAGGGTAAATAACTGGTATGGGCGACTTGTCAAAAAATACACAGACTTTTTAAACAGAACCTCTTCTTTTTTTGTATATAGAGCTTCAGAAGCTTTCCCCGGACAGGAAGTAATGAAAGCACACATTTTTAATTAAAGTAAATAAGAAGATGAAAAAAATATTTATACTCTTTCTCGTATTCTTATTGTTAGTTAGTTGTCAGTCAGACAAGACAAGGGTGGTGACCGTGGAAGACATGTACTCTATTTCTCTGCCTGGATACCTGTCGGAGGCTAAAGATCTGAATCAGGAGGCTTCTCTTCAATATCAGAACCTGTGGAAAGAATTTTATGTGATTGTCATAGATGATCTCAAATCTGATATACAAGATATTTTAGAAGAACATGAGTTGCTTGAGATCTATCCCAATGACCTGGAAGGTTATAGTAATTTGATCTGGGATGGATTTCAGGGAGATATGGATATACAAAAAATTACGGACCCGACAGATGATAGGATCAATGGCATGCCTGTTAAGTATCGGAAGATAAACGCAGTGGCTCAAGGTATGGATGTTTTCTATTATTTCGCTGTTGTAGAGGGCAAAGAGAGGTTTTATCAGATCCTGACCTGGACACTCACGGAGAGATAAAAAAGTATGAGGAAGAGATGAAACATATCATTTTCTCTTTTAAGGAAGTCTGATAATTAGCTATTTACGGAGTAATGTATTAAGTAAGTGTTCATCATTCCTTGTACATGTGATACTCCGTACTACATGCAGCCCTTATCTCTGTAGACGAAGTCATATAAACTCATTTGGTGTATATACTCTACAGATAAATAGTAGCATGCGTATGGTAAGGAATGCTTATTTATTTATGCCAATAGGTATATTATATCCATGTATCTGTAATGCTGTAAGCACTACAGATACATCGTGAACAGGGTATAGTATACATAAGATGCTTCGCAAATCGTATGCCTTACAAACAGTTTACTTTATAAACAGGAGATCTTGCAAACAGGAGATATTTTGCTTGAGATATAATAATATTTCTAAAGCCATATGTGCATCAGAAAAGTAGGTACAGTAAACCTATCTGATAGTTGTACTACAAATAATAGCCATTCATTTCATGCTATTTCCAGGTAAGAAGGAAGCCATATATATTACTTCTCCTTCTCGACTTTATCAACAGGTATTATGATTTCATTGGTCTGTAATTGACTTTGTCGACCGTTGGATCCATTTTTCTACGGGAAAAATGGGAGTTGTTCGTTCCATTAAAGTGAAGAAGCTCCTTCTTCACTTTTCTCCTCTTTTTTTACAGGCCGTGCCACCATTTTGCGGAAACTTTCCGGATAAGGGGTTTCAAATTTCATTCTCTCTCCGGTTACCGGATGCTGGAAGATCAGACGGAACCCGTGCAGCGCCAGTCTTTGCGTGCTTTGGGCTTCGGGATCGTAGCGTATATCTCCTACGATCGGATGGCCCAGATCGTTCATGTGCAGGCGAACCTGATTCTTACGTACATCCTGTGGGTGTAATTCCACCATAGAGAGGTTATTGGTTATTTTGATCCGTTTGTAACGGGTGATGGCTTTATCGTCTCCTCCTCCCAGGGCACTTGTGGAATGACTAACATATATCTGATCGTCCGTTACCCAGGAGAATATAGTACCTGATTCCTGTTCCAGCTCTCCTCTGACCACACATGTAAATTTGTACTCCTGTACAGACCTCTGCCAGTATTCCTGTAGTTTCTTTTGTGTCTTCTCGTCTTTGGCGTAGATCATGATCCCTGACGCATCACGATCCAATTTCTGCACCGGATATACCCGTCGTTCTTTTCCGGACCGTTGTACATACTCTCTCAGGATCGACAGAGTAGTGCGTTCTCTTCCTTTTCCGGCGGTAGAAGGCAGGTTCTCTTTTTTGTTGATAACCAGCAGATACGCGTCTTCGTAGAGCAGTTGCATATAGTTGCTGTGAAACTCTTTCTTGCCTTTTTCTTTGCTGATCTGTACCAGCATCCCCGGTTTCAACGGGAAGTTGTACTGTGTAGTGATCACATGATCTACATAGACAACGCGTTTACTCAGCAACAGTTTGAGTTTGTTGCGGCTGGCATCCGGCATTTTGGCAGCCAGGAAATCCATGAGTTCCATAGCGGTCCGGACAGGGTAATTGGTATATTGGGTACGGGCTCTTGCCGTTTGTCTGGGTTTCTTCATCTGATACGTTTTTTTGAATTTACGATTTACGTCTTCTGTTTCCATCCTATCATGTGAACCGTAAATCGTAAATAAGTAAATTATCTGAGTTGTAGCAGTAACACATTTTCCACATGATGGGTGTGGGGGAACATATCTACAGGTTGCACGGCCTTCACCTCATAGTCAATATCCAGCAGCGCCAGGTCACGTGCCTGGGTAGCCGGGTTGCAACTGACATACACAATCCGTTGCGGACGGGCTTTCAGGATCACCTCTACCACGTCGCCGTGCATTCCGGCACGGGGAGGGTCGGTAATGATCACATCCGGACGGCCATATTCCTCAATGAAAGAATCGGTCAGTATGTCTTTCATATCTCCGGCAAAGAAAAGCGTATTGGTAATGCCGTTTATCTGTGAATTTACTTTGGCATCCTCTATCGCTTCGGGCACATATTCGATGCCGATCACCTGCCGTGCGTTGCCTGCCACAAAGTTGGCAATGGTTCCCGTGCCGGTATACAGGTCATAGACCAGTTCATTTCCGGTGAGTCCGGCAAATTCCCGCGTCACCTTGTACAGGTTATAGGCCTGGCGCGAATTCGTCTGGTAAAAAGACTTCGGACCGATCTTGAACCGGAGTCCCTCCATCTCTTCAAAAATATGATCGTTGCCTTTGAATACCAGCACTTCGCGATCGGTAATGGTATCATTGGCTTTGTTGTTGACAATATAGAGCAGCGAAGTGATCTCCGGAAAACTGTCCGCGATAAACTGAAGCATCTGCCGGAAAGGTTCCATCTCTGCTTCTTCGGCGATCTTACATATCAGGATCACCATCAACTCTCCGGTGGTAGAAGTGCGGATGATCATGTTGCGCAGCATCCCTTCCTGGCTGCGCAGGTCGAAGAAGGTATAGTTGTGATCGTAGGCGTATTGACGTACGGCATTGCGGATGCGGTTGGATACATCGTCCTGAAGCCAGCATTTCTCGATATCAAGCACTTTGTCAAAAGCCCCTGGTATATGAAAACCTACGGCGTTCATCTGGTCGTATTTCACCTGTTGCTTCACTTCCTCGTAGGTGAGCCAGCGTTTGTTGGAAAAGGTAAATTCCAGCTTGTTGCGATAGAAAGTGGTCTCTTCCGATCCCAGGATCGGGGATATAGGAGGCAAGTCGATCTTGCCGATACGTGTCAGATTGTCTGTCACCTGTTTCTGTTTGTAGCGGATCTGCTCTTCGTAAGGGAGTACCTGCCATTTGCAACCTCCGCACACCCCGTAGTGCTGGCAGAAGGGGACCGCGCGTCGCGGGGAATATGTATGTATCCGGACGGCTTCTGCCTCCGCGTATTTATTTTTCTTCCGCTTGATCTGCAGATCCACCACATCTCCGGGAACTACATAAGGAACAAAGATCACCAGATCATCTATCCTGGCAATTGCTTTGCCTTCGGCAGCCACATCCGTGATCGTTACGTTCTCTAACAAGGGAATTTCTTTTCTCTTTCTTGACACTTTTACACCAGTATAATAAATTCTGATGCAAAAATAAGCATTTTTGCCGGAAATCTGTCGATTTCTTACCAATTTAATTTTGCAATGTGTAAATTGCATTTTGTGTGTAAATATTTCGTTGTATTTATTTTGAAGTTTCTCAAAAAGACTTAGATTTGCGTTCAGAAAAAATCACTAACCAGGAACCCGGTTCGCTTTATCCGAGAAAAGAGGGTGGGTTCTCACATAACTTTAAACACATATTATGGACAAAAAAAGAGTTTACACCTTTGGCAACGGCCAGGCAGAAGGAAAGGCCAGCATGAAAAACTTATTGGGCGGTAAAGGTGCCAACCTTGCCGAAATGAACCTGATCGGTGTCCCTGTACCTCCGGGCTTCACCATTACCACAGAGGTATGTAGTGAGTATTACGAACTGGGAGAAGACAAGGTGGTAGCCCTTCTGAAAGACGAAGTCGAAAAAGCTATAGCACAGGTAGAAGGATTGATGCGCTCCAAATTCGGGGATGTAGAAAATCCGTTGCTTGTCTCCGTACGTTCGGGAGCGCGTGCCTCTATGCCAGGTATGATGGATACCATTCTCAATCTGGGATTGAACGACGAAGTGGTAGAGGGACTGATCCGTAAGACTGGAAATGCCCGTTTCGCGTGGGACTCTTACCGTCGTTTCGTACAGATGTATGGAGATGTGGTGCTGGGTATGAAACCTACCAATAAAGAAGATATTGATCCGTTTGAGAAGATCATCGAAGAGGTGAAACACGAGAAAGGTGTGGAGCAGGACAATGAACTGTCTGTGGATGATCTCAAAGAACTGGTGGCCAGATTCAAGGCGGCGGTGAAAGAGCAGACCGGAAGAGATTTTCCGACCTCTGCCTATGAACAGCTCTGGGGAGCTGTTTGCGCGGTGTTCAACTCCTGGATGAATGAGCGTGCTATCCTCTACAGGAAAATGGAAGGGATCCCTGCGGAGTGGGGCACTGCTGTGAATGTGCAGGCTATGGTGTTTGGTAATATGGGCGAGACCTCGGCAACCGGAGTTTGTTTCTCGCGCGACGCAGGTACCGGAGAAGACCTGTTCAACGGTGAGTACCTGATCAATGCTCAGGGAGAAGATGTGGTAGCGGGTATCCGTACACCGCAGCAGATCACCAAGATCGGATCGCAGCGCTGGGCAGAACTGGCTTGTGTGAGTGAAGAGGAACGCGCTGCCAAATATCCGTCAATGGAAGAGGCTATGCCTGAGATCTATCAGGAACTGGATCGTCTGCAAGCGAAACTGGAAGATCATTACAAAGATATGCAGGATATGGAGTTCACCGTACAGGAAGGCAAGCTCTGGTTCCTGCAGACCCGTAACGGAAAACGCACAGGTGCCGCTATGGTGAAGATCGCTATGGATCTGCTGCGCGAAGGGAAGATCGATGAGAAGACTGCGCTGTTGCGTATCGAACCAAATAAATTGGACGAATTGCTCCACCCGGTATTCGATAAAGATGCGTTGAAGAAAGCCAGTGTGCTGACGCGTGGTCTGCCTGCTTCGCCGGGAGCAGCTACCGGACAGATCGTATTTTTTGCCGACGATGCTTCGGAATGGCACGAAGCGGGTAAGAAAGTGATCATGGTGCGTATCGAGACTTCTCCCGAAGACCTGGCAGGTATGCAGGTGGCGGAAGGTATCCTGACTGCCCGCGGGGGTATGACGTCGCACGCGGCGGTAGTGGCCCGTGGCATGGGTAAATGCTGTGTATCGGGAGCGGGTGCCCTGAATATAGATTATAAGAACCGTACCGTGGAGATAGACGGTATCACTTTGAAAGAAGGAGATTATATTTCGCTCAACGGTACTACCGGAGAGGTATACAACGGTAAAGTAGAAACTCAGGCGGCAGAATTGTCTGATGACTTTGCCGAACTGATGAAACTGGCTGACAAATATACCCGGTTGCAGGTACGTACCAATGCCGACACTCCGCACGATGCCCGGGTGGCACGTGATTTTGGTGCTGTGGGTATCGGTCTTTGCCGCACGGAACACATGTTCTTCGAGGGAGACAAGATCAAAGCCATGCGTGAGATGATCCTGGCAGAGGATGCCGAAGGTCGCCAGAAAGCCCTTGCCAAGATCCTGCCTTACCAGCAGAGTGATTTCAAAGGGATCTTCAAAGCGATGGCGGGCTGTCCGGTGACGGTGCGTCTGCTGGATCCTCCTTTGCATGAGTTTGTACCCCACGATCTGAAAGGACAACAGGAAATGGCGGATTCTATGGGAGTCAGCCTGCAATATATCCAGCAGCGCGTAGAGTCTTTATGTGAGCATAACCCCATGCTCGGACACCGCGGTTGCCGTCTGGGAAATACCTATCCGGAGATCACACAGATGCAGACCCGGGCCATCCTGGGGGCTGCCCTGGAATTGAAGAAGGAGGGCATAGACACTCTTCCGGAGATCATGGTGCCGTTGACCGGTATCCTGTATGAGTTTAAAGAACAGGAGAAAGTGATCCGCGATGAAGCTGAAAAATTATTTGCTGAGGTAGGCGATCGTATCGACTATAAAGTGGGTACCATGATCGAGATACCCCGCGCGGCGCTGACTGCCGATCGCATCGCTTCTTCGGCCGAGTTCTTCTCCTTCGGAACAAACGACCTGACTCAGATGACTTTCGGCTATTCACGCGATGATATTGCTTCGTTCCTGCCTATTTATCTCGAAAAGAAGATCCTGAAAGTAGATCCGTTCCAGGTACTGGACCAGAATGGAGTAGGACAGCTTGTACGTATGGCTACGGAGAAAGGACGTGCGATCCGTACCGATCTGAAGTGTGGTATTTGTGGTGAACACGGTGGTGAGCCTTCGTCTGTGAAGTTCTGCCATCAGGTAGGTCTCAACTATGTAAGCTGTTCTCCGTTCCGTGTGCCTATTGCCAGATTGGCGGCGGCACAGGCAGCGATTGAAGAACAAGAGTAGTCTCTACTGTAAATATAAGCGAAAAGCTCTCCAGGATATGGAGGGCTTTTTTTATGAAAGAATGATTTCCGTTTGTTTGTATGTGGGAAAGTTTTCAGTTAATTTCCGGTATTCATATCACTGATAAGACGTTTTTTTGTATGCGACGAATTCTGTTATTTAAGGTAGTTATTTCCTGAATTTGGGAAATAACTACCTTAAAACGGGAAGAAACTCCTGATTTTCGGAAGAAACTACCCTGAAACAGGAAAGAATGCCACAAAGTAAAATAAAGAAAAGTAAAGTAAAACAGAATAAAACAAATCAAACCAGAATAAAATAAATGCTTTTCTTCACAGAAAAGCAGAAGGACTGACGAAAGGAAAAAAGAAGGGATCGATGATGTTGGTATTTTTTACGGAGTACTCAACTGTTTTTTCATCCTGGCAAGAAATCTTTGCGGTATTATAGAGAGCAAACAGATCGGGTAAACAGAAGGGTATGAGCCGGAAATAAATACTGCGTTTTGGCTACTGAAACACAGCGGTCAGTTTGCCGGAGTTGAGCGGTCAGTTTACTGAAGTTGAGAGGTGCATTTGCCGGAGTGGACGCGTGTACATGCAAAAAGGGAGATGCGAAGAAAAATCATTCTTCTATAGAAAGGCGTAGAGAACGGAAAAACCCCGGAACTCAATCCGCCAGTTCTTTAAGTAGCTTGAAATGTTCGATCAAGCTGCGGAAATCCTGATCGTTACAGATATCAAACCGGTTCCACAGGTCGCCCAGGATCACTGCTCCACCAAATCCGAAATCTTTGATTTCCATGATATTGTCCGCGTTCACTCCTCCCAGTGCCATTACGTTCTGGTCGATGATACCGTGGCGGGCACCTTCCCGCAGTTGTTCGGGGGTATATGTGGAGTAATAGTTGACCTTGGATATACTGTCATAGATCGGACTTAGAAATACATAATCGTAAAACTGTCTCTTGTGTACGACTTCATCAAACAAATGGCAGGAACAACTCAGGTGTCCCGAATAATCGTGAGGTGCGTTGGGGTTGCGCATATTGAGATGAATGCCCATCAGATTAAACTCCTTTTTCATATAGAAATGTTCGTGTGTCACAATGCGTCGGTGGTATTTTTCGGGGATAAGCGTAAGCAGTCTTTCCGAATAGATGGCAGGAGTCTCCGGCTTGCGCAAATGAAGAATATCCAGTCCCTCTTCGAACAAAGCAGTGATGATCTTATCCTCTTCCACAAAGAAAGTAGGAGTGGTTATAACGATCAGTTTCATGATGGTTCCGAACTATAACTGTAACAAAGTTACAAATTAACTCTATGGATTGCTAACGTTTAAAGTGAAATAATGTTAGATTGCATGCTCCGGAGGTCGATGGTCCATAGTTTTCCGGAGAGGACTTCTCCGAATCCGCAGATGATCTTGATCACTTCCGTTGCTTCTACACAGCCTACAATGCCGGGAGTAATGCCCATTACTCCCTTCGGAGGAGGGGGCATACTGATCATTTCTTCTTCGTCGGGAAAGAGATCCCGGTAGGAGTATCGGTTGTCGGGGTAGTTGAAAACCGATACCTGGCCTTCAAACGCGCGGATAGCCCCATATACATAAGGCTTGTCCAGGGCAGAGGCTGTATCCTGTATCAGGTAGCGGGTAGTAAAGTTGTCGCAGCCATCTACTACCAGATCATAGTCGCCCAGCAACCTTAGGGCGTTCTCCGCAGTGAATCGTTCGTTATGGGTCATGATGTTTACGTCACTGTTGAGTGCGCGAAGGCGGCGGGCCGCACATCCGACTTTGCTCTGGCCTCTTTCTGCTTCCGTATAGAGGATCTGCCGCTGGAGATTGGTGATACTTACTTTATCGTCATCTACCAGCCCGAGTGTACCTATTCCGGCACCTGTAAGATAGAGAGCAACAGGGGAACCCAATCCGCCCGCGCCTACCAGTAATACGCGGGCATTGCGCAGTCTTTTCTGTCCCGCGGAGCCTATCTCCGGCAATATCAATTGTCTGTCGTAACGTGTTTCTGTCTGCATACAATAAGAGGAATTAATTTATTTACGATGGAACGAACCAACGGTCGACGAAGTCAATTACGATGTACACTTTATTCCTTCATCATGAAAATCATTAGTTTATTGATAATTTTATCTGATTTCAATCGTAAATCGTAATTTGTTAAATCGTAAATTTGGGGGTTTTCATTGGCGAAGTATCAAAAGCACTGTCCCAGTCTTTCCAGACCGGTTCGAGACCCAGGCGTTTCAGATCTCTTTCAACTTCGGTGGCTTTCCGTTCATCGCTGACGTGAAATTGTTCCAACGCCTGTGGATAACTGAAATATCCGCCAGGTTCGGTTTTGCTTTCTGCGCTCATGCTGGTAACTCCCAGTGTGGCCATGTGATTACGTATCCGGGCACTTTCCCGGGTAGAAAAAGAGATGTCTACATCCCGGTCGAAGATGCGCATGGCGAAAGTCAGCTGTGCCAATTCGCGGTCGTTCATCACTATATTCGGCTGGAATCCGCCATTTTCCGAAGGGCGCATCCGCGGAAAATTGACACTGTATCGGGTTTTCCAGTAATGTTTCTGTAGGTAACGCAGGTGACAGGCCATCAGTGTTACATCGGTGCGCCACTCTTCCAGGCCGATCAGTACCCCTAGCCCGATCTTATGTACTCCTGCCTGCCCCATGCGATCAAAACCGTTGACGCGCCATTCGAACCTGGATTTCATGCCACGCGGATGATAAATGGAATATCGTTCCCGGTTGTAGGTTTCCTGAAAGCAGATCACGCCGTTGAGCCCGGCGTCGATAAGTTGTTTGTATTCTTCTGTTTTCAGAGGCATCACTTCTATCTGTAAGTGCGAGAAGTAAGGCTTTGCCAGTCGCAGGGCACGTTGCAGGTAAGGTACGCCTGCTTTGGCCGGGTTCTCTCCTGTCACCAGCAACAGATTATCAAAAGGGGCCAGTTTTTTTAATGGCTTTATACTCATTTTCTATCTCCTCCTCAGTCAGGATCGTACGAGGGAGGGGATTGTGGTGATTGAATCCGCAATAGATACAGGAATTGGTACATGAATTGGTCAGATAGAGCGGGATGTACATGGAGATGGTTTTACCGAACCGTTCGCGGGTATATTGCTGACTCAGTCGGGCCATGGGCTCCAGATAAGGAACCGCCGCCGGAGAGATCAGTGCTTTGAAGTCTTCTATCGTACGGTGTTCCTTACTCAGGGCCCGCTCTACATCCTGTCCGGTTTTTGTATAGATCTCTTCTGTGGTTTGTTGCCAGGAGATCTTTTCAAGTTCGTTGGAAAAAACATGAAGTTATTTACGATTTACGGAGTTATGATTTTTTCTTTATTATTCCTATGATCTGGTTATTCTGAGATACAATCAACCCTGAAGTGTTTCATCTGGCTTGGTCTGAGTGATCAGACAAAATAAAAGAGCGGATAAATCGTACATACCTATCCAGATGATCTATCTGTTTGGTTTCAGTTTCTTTTGTACGAGCAATCGTGTCTTATGCAAGGTAGCCATTGTACCTTTCTGGTAGAGAGTCGGATCGGCATTTTCCAGATACAATGCCAGTTCGGGCAATAACTCCGGTTGTACCAGGCTCAGTCTGTAGGCCATCTTGATACAGAGTGCCTGTATAGCCACCGTTTCGTCCGGAGCAAGCATTCGTTCGAGGCAGAGATCAAACAGCATCACCGGAAATGGTTCGCTCACAGGCAGGTTGTATAGGAGCGAAAGCACTTCACGCCGGATGCCCGGTTGTGTGTATCGGCAGGCCTTTCCGATCAGTTCCTCCCGGTAAGGAAGAAGCAATTCCGGATTTCGGAGTCCGAGGTATTTACAGGCCCATGCCGCCCGCCAGTTGACGCGGGGATCCGGATCATCGATCAGGGCGAACAAGTCTGCAAGGGATTCGGGATGCCCGGCCACAAAATCGACTAAGTTGTTGATCCTTTTTAAGGACAACTGTCCCAGTTGTTCCCGGAATTTCTCCGTTTGCTCGCTATGTATACGCTTCTTTTTCATCGGACTACTTTTGCGCACATTCTTTCAGGTCGCGGCTTAGACGCATGGCACAGAAGTGGGGGCCACACATGGTGCAATATTCCCCATCTTCGTGTTGTCCGGCTCTGAAATATTCCAATGCCCGTTCCGGGTCGAGCGATAAGTTGAATTGATCTTTCCAGCGGAATTCGTAGCGCGCTTTGGAGAGAGCATTGTCCCTTACCTGTGCTCCGGGATGTCCTTTGGCCAGGTCGGCAGCGTGAGCGGCAATCTTGTAAGTGATCACTCCTACACGCACATCCTCTTTTTCCGGAAGTCCGAGGTGCTCTTTGGGAGTGACGTAGCAAAGCATAGCAGTGCCCAGCCAACCGATCTGCGCGGCACCGATAGCCGATGTAATATGATCGTAGCCCGGTGCGATGTCTGTCACCAAAGGTCCCAGGGTATAGAAAGGCGCGTCGTGACAGGCATGTATCTGGCGTTCCATATTTTCCCGGATCTTATGCATGGGTACATGCCCCGGCCCTTCGATAAAAGCCTGCACATGCTTCTCCCAGGCGCGTTGTACCAATTGCCCCAGTGTATCCAGTTCGGCAAACTGCGCATCGTCGTTGGCGTCGTAGATCGATCCCGGACGTAGCCCGTCGCCCAGGGAGATGGTTACATCGTATTGTGCCAGGATATCACAGATATCGTCGAAATGCTCATACAGGAAACTCTCCCTGCCATGTACCAGGCACCATTTGGTCATGATGCTTCCGCCGCGGGAAACAATTCCTGTGAGGCGCTTCCCGGGCAGGTGTACATGCTTCAGACGAATGCCTGCGTGGATCGTAAAATAGTCCACTCCCTGCTCGCACTGCTCGATAAGCGTATCCCGGTAGATCTCCCAGGTGAGGTCTTCCACTTGGCCGTCTACTTTTTCCAATGCCTGATAGATGGGCACAGTACCTACAGGTACGGGACAATTGCGAATGATCCATTCGTGTGTCTCATGGATATTGGTACCCGTGGAGAGATCCATCAGTGTATCTCCTCCCCAGTGGCAGCTCCACACCGCTTTTTCTACCTCTTCTTCAATCCCCGAGGTGGTAGCGGAATTGCCGATATTGGTATTGATCTTCACCAGGAAATTGCGTCCGATGATCATCGGTTCGGCTTCCGGATGGTTGATATTGGCGGGTAGTACTGCCCTTCCGGCAGCTATCTCGTCCCGTACAAATTCCGGGGTGATGTGTGTGGGTATGCCCAGGGCTTCACAATTCATATTTTCCCGGATAGAGACATACTCCATTTCAGGTGTAATGATGCCTTGCCGGGCGTAATACATCTGTGTGATCTGCTTTCCCTGCCGCGCGCGATACGGCAGAGCAATGTGTTCGAAACGCAGGGAGTCGAGCGATGGGTCCCGGCGACGCATGCGGCCATATGTGGAGGTGATTTCCGGCAACAGCTCGATATCCGGGTTGTTCCGGAGATGCGTTTCTCTCCACCGGGGAAGCCCTTTTCTGAGGTCTATAGAGGCGTTGGGGTCGCTATACGGACCGCTGGTATCGTAGATATAGATATCCGGGTTTTCCCGCGTCTCATTCTGCCCTTCTTTGTGGGATACCGTGGGCATCTGGTGTACTTTGCGCATGGCTACCTTTAATTCGGGATAGAGCTTGCCGCGCATATACACTTTTTCGGAGTTGGGGTAGGGGGGTCTGGTGATTTCTTTCATCGGGTTTGGTGTTAGGATATATCGTTGAGGAAAGAGGTGAGGGGAGAACTCGCGGAGGCAACCAGGCCTGCTTCTCCCAGTCCGGACAGGTAGGCGACGCGTCCGGCTTCTACCGCCTGGCGGAAAGCCCATGCCATCCGCACCGGACCTCCTGCCACCGCAATGGCTGTGTTGACCAATACCGCCGAGGCACCCATCTCCATCGCTTCCGCGGCATGACTTGGTGCACCGATCCCTGCGTCTATCACAACAGGTACGCGGGATTGCTCGATAATGATGCGCAGAAAGTCGCGCGTCCGTAACCCTTTGTTGGAGCCGATAGGAGCCCCCAGCGGCATCACCGCTGCGGCTCCGGCCTCTTCCAGACGTTTACAGAGCGCCGGATCGGCCTGGCAATAAGGCAGTACGGTGAATCCCATACGGGCCAGCTCTTCGGTGGCTTTCAGGGTCTCTACCGGGTCGGGCAGCAGGTAGCGCGGGTCGGGGTGTATCTCCAGCTTGAGCCAGGAGGTCTCAAAGGCTTCCCGGGCCAGTTGGGCGGCAAACACTGCTTCCTGCGCGTTCCTTACCCCTGAGGTGTTGGGAAGCAGTTGGATGTGCGGTGCCTGGATATGCTGAAGCATATCATCCCCTGGGTTGTCGGTGTCTATACGCTTCATGGCCACAGTCACCATCTGAGTGCCTGAGGCTGTAACAGACTCTTTCATCTGTTGATTGGAACTGAATTTCCCCGTTCCTACAAACAGCCGGGAGTCAAACTCCCGGTTTCCGATCGTAAGTTTGTCCATTCTATATAAATTATAATTAACTTCTCTTCTCTGTAAGTCGCCGTCAGGATATGGTTCTTTTCTGTATGTACACAGGAAGAATGAACGCATTTCATCAGAGATTCTGACTACGTCGAGCTGCGATTTCGTAGAAGATCCCGACAGCTATTTATTTACCTTCCTTCCAGCAGCGGATAAATCGCGTTGTCTCTTCTTCAGGGCGTGTGGCCTGTAAGATAGCTCCTGAAATAGCGATACCCTGTACGCCGGTATGACACAGGGCGGGCAGATCTTCGCAGAGGATGCCGCCAATGGCTACTACAGGCAGTGCGATGCCGGATATCTGCATACGCCTGAGAATATCTGTATACCCTTCCAGACCCAGAACCGGGCTCAGGTTTTTCTTGGTGGCGGTATAGCGGAACGGACCTACCCCTACATAGTCTGCTCCATCCTGGTAATGCTGTTGCACGGTTTCAAAAGTATTGGCCGTGCCCCCGATCAGGTAATCCTTTCCCAGGAGTGCGCGTGCCTCCCGGACAGGCATATCCGATAGTCCCAGATGTACACCATCTGCCCCGATCTCAGCCACCAGGTGTACATGATCGTTCAGGATCAGTCGGGCCCCATATTTCCGACATTCTTCCCGGAGCAGTCTACCTGTTTTTCCAATCTCTTCCGCAGAGGCATCTTTCATACGCAACTGTATCCAGCGGCACCTTCCCCGCAGAGCTAGCAGAGCACCGCTGAGCGTATCGTAGCGTGGGGTCTGATGCGTGATAAATTGCAGATCAAACCTATCAGCCACCACAAGCCGCTTTGATAATGATGATACTATCGTTGGCTTTCAGATCGTACGAGATCCAGTCTTTGCGTGGGATCAGTGAATTGTTGACTGCCACGGCAATCCCTCGTGTAGGGAGCTCGAGTTGATTGCTGAGCTGGGCCAGTGAAGAGCCCAGCGGAATGTCCATTGTTTTGTTGTTAACGAGTATTTTCATGCAGATATAAAATTGATAAATGTGGTGGTATGCATGTAAATACAAAGAGAGAGCGGGCACATCGGAGAAAAGAATGTCCTACAAATCCCTACGTCAGTACTAACTGAATCAGGTTCTTAGGGTATGATCTCAGCCTGCGGTCAGGCACCCCTTTGTCTTTACGTGGGACAAAGTAAACAAAAAAATCAGAGAAACGAAAGGATTTACGATTTAGTTATTTATTCCTTCGTTATGACCCTTATTTGATTATAGACATAAAAGAAAATTACGATTTACACGGGAAGAGGCTGTTTCAGAAGTCCACAGGTTCTTTGGATTGTGAGTTTTATCCCACCAGGGAATATGCCCACGGAAAGCCCGAAGTGGCTTTCTGTGTGTAACTTACAATTTATAGCTTATTCTAAGAGTGATTAAACTTTTGAAACACTCTCGTTCCTTATAAAGAGGATTCATTTATTCCGCATTTACCTTACACAAACTTCCCTGGTACATTCGTAGATCGTTTTTCTATTCCGGTTCCCGGATCGGATGTGTAAATACAAACCTGGCTCCGTTGCGATAGTCTGTATCGATCCGGATCTCTCCTCTGAGTTTGCGGACAATCAACTGGCAGATAGACAGGCCGAGTCCTGTACCCTGTACAAACTCATTGAGTTTCTCGAACCGTTGGAATATCTTTTCCTGGTTCTCTTCCGGTATGCCACATCCGGTGTCGGTAACGGAAAATTCTACCATTCCTGCGGGTTCATCTATATGAAACGAAAGGGTAATGTTGCCCCCTTCCGGGGTAAATTTCAGTGCGTTGTTGAGCAGGTTACTGATCACCTGTTGCAAACGTAACGGATCAGTATAGAGCATGTAATACTCGGCATGAGGTTCAAATAGGAGTTTCACATCTGTCTTCTTGTTCTCGTCCGTCAGACGTATAATATTGCGTCCGTGTGCCACGATATCGCACCATTCGTAGCTGAATGTATATTTGCCCGATTCGAGCCGGGAAAGGTCGAGAATATCGTTGATCAGCTGCATCAGCAGATCCGAGTTGGTGCGGATGATCTCTGCGTACTCTTTCTGCTCTTCGGAAGGGTTTTCCATATCATCCACCATCAGGCTGGTGAACCCAACAATGGCATTGAGAGGTGTGCGTATCTCGTGGCTCATGTTGGAGACAAACGCGCTTTTCATCCGGTTGGCCTCTTCGGCCTGTTCTTTGGCCTGGCGCAACTCTTTCTCCGAACGCTTCAGCTTGTTTTTATCAATCCTCAGTTTGCGGGTAACGATTTGAAGATGATTTCTGAGGGTTTTGATCCTGAAGTAATAATAGAGGGAAATCAGCAGTCCCAGGAAGAGTAGTCCGAACAGCAGGGCAAGGATAATCAGTTCCAGTCGATATGCCTGATAAACAGTGATGTTGCGATTGATGATAATGGCTCCTTCCGGCAGATACTCTTCCCGGATCCCCATCTTTTTCAACCGGGTAGCATCGAATCGATACTCACTGGGAGTATGCTGAAAATCAGGCTCCTCCGGAATGTTCAGGTCGAGCAGCCGATACGCTTTTTCTCCCAGTTTTTTTCCGGTGCCGGTTTGCTCCGGAGGTACACAGCCACCTATGGCTGTAGGGCCGATCTGGTTGCCGTTCAGGCTGAATACCGGCAGGTTGCGGTCTCCCGATATCAGGGCATATTTCCCGTTGCCGCTGTCGATCGTTCCCGAACGCTCTATACTCCATACCCCCAGCAATATCACCGTGTTGCGTGGAAGTCCCTGGATTGTCTCCGCGGCCTGATCCAGGCTCGACTCCCTTCCGTCTATAAAGACAGGAGTAAGGTCGGGATATTTCTCCAGTTCCCTTTTCACCTGCGTCGTCTGGGACAAACCGTGGTAAGAATGATCTGCCATAAACACCAGGTATTCCGTATCGGGATACAGAGAACGGATCATTTCGATGCTTTGGGAAATATCGTAACGGAACGTGTGGCAGTCTTTTACATTGTAAGCGGCTGCTTTTTCTAACAGGTCTACATATGCCGGATCGTAAGGGAACGAATCCGTATCTTCTTCCGGAAGTTCTACTCCATAGCGTGGAGCCATTGCTAAGATCACAGGCATCTCTCTGTAGGTTTCCTCTTTCAGAGAGAGGAATGTACTCCATGCTTCTCCTCCCAGCAAAACTACCAGGCGAGCATGGCTGTGTTGATCCAGGATGTTGCGCATTTCACCGCGCCAGTTACGGAAGTTATCTATACTTCCGGCATTCATATTTTCGATGACGATGGACGAAGATCCTCCCAGCGATTTATAAGTATCAATGAAATGATTGATATGTTCATACACTTCTCTGGCTCCGACACTGTAAGAGCTTACGAAAAGTATCTCATTCTTTTCTCTTTCGGTAGTCCATAAGATTCCGGAGAAGACAAAAGAGCAGATCAGACAGATACTTACTCTTCTGAGGATATTGGCGGTACACATAAAATTCATCATACGAATTGTTTCGTTCATTCACGGAAAGTGATGCCGTGATGTCTCCCCTTGGTGTATTTCTGAACAGATCAGTGAAGGCAGGTTTTTGCTTCTGCGTATCTTAAGGTTAAAACAGGTCGTAAGAAAAAGCCACCGCCTGAGCGATGGCTTTTCCGGTTTCCGGTGCCGGACTATTGCATTCTGCTTGCTACGACATCCCAGTCTATGATCTTCCACAGCTCTTTGATGTGGTCGGCCCTGCGATTCTGATAATCCAGGTAATACGCATGTTCCCAGACATCGAACCCAAGCAATGGGGTCATTCCCGAGCGTACCGGATTGCTTCCGTTGGCTTCTTTGGTAATGTGCAATTTTCCTTTATTGTCTATAGACAGCCAGCTCCAACCCGATCCGAACAGGGAAGTAGAGGCCTCGTTAAACTCTTTCTGGAAATTCTCGAAACTTCCGAAGTCGCGCCTGATGGCTTCACCCAACTGGCCGTCGGGTTCACTCTTGGTCTGGCTGGGAGTGAACTGGCCAAAGTAGAGGGTGTGGTTGAGCACCTGTCCGGCATTGTTGAATATACCGCCGTCGGGAGCCGTGACTACAATCTCTTCTACGCTTTTTCCTTCAAATTCTGTACCCGGTACCATTTTGTTGAGGTTGTCCACATAGGTCTGCAAGTGTTTGCCATAGTGGAGTTCGATGGTTTGCTGACTGATCACTGGCTCCAGTGCATTCGTCGCATAAGGAAGATTAGGCATTTGGTATGTCATACTCATGATAATTAAGTAAGTAAATAATGTACTCATAGTGATTTATTTTAAAGGCTTATGCACGTAAAGATAATTATTTTTATTAAGAATCTGTTTACATTTTCTGTGGAAAATGTATCGGGAATGAGCTAAATATAAACAGGCTCTTCCAATTTCACTATATACATAACCTTTTTAATTTATGATTTTACATCTATAAGGTGAACACGTGCTTCCGGCAAAAGTTCACCTACAGAAAGACAGGCACTGAGACACAGTGCATTTGTAAGTGGACAAACTGTAAAATATCATTTGTTTATAAAATACTTGCTGAAGGTATCTGGCAGAAGGGTAAACTCTCCGGCTGATAGGCTATTGAAGAAAGTCCTGTAGACAGGTCAGCAGAAATGCCGTGCCAAGAATGTTAACCTGATTGCAATATATCCTGCTGAAAGAGGGGTTAACACTTTTAAGGTAAATGAAGTCTTTGTTTCACTGTGTAAATGCCTTTAACCTCTTCTTTCGCGGAGACCCCGATACACTCATTTTTCTCTAAAACGGAAGGGGAGTATCGCTATTTCGGGGAATGTTATTAATTTTGCCGCCATGAAGACCAACTTTATCGATGAACTCAACGAAAGCCAGTGCGAAGCGGTACTTTACAATGACGGCCCCTCTCTGGTAATAGCCGGAGCAGGTTCGGGTAAGACCCGGGTACTCACCTATAAAATCGCTTATCTGCTGGAGAGTGGCTACGAACCCTGGAGCATACTGGCACTTACCTTCACAAATAAAGCGGCCCGTGAGATGAAAGAGCGCATTGCTCAGGTAGTGGGGCAGAAACGGGCACGTCTTCTCTGGATGGGTACTTTTCATTCAGTCTTTTCACGCATTCTGCGCGGCGAAGCGGACAAACTGGGCTTCCCTTCGCATTTTACCATCTACGATACCGCGGATAGCCGCAGCCTGATCCGTACCCTCATCAAGGAGATGGGGCTCGATGAAAAGATATATCGTCCGGGCAATGTGCAGTCACGTATTTCGAATACCAAGAACCACCTGGTTGCTCCATCGGAATATGCTTCGAACAAAGAAGCCTATGAAGCAGATTGTGCCGCTGGTATGCCGGCTATTCGGGAAATTTACAGCCGTTATTGGCAACGCTGTCGCCAGTCGGGAGCGATGGATTTCGACGATCTGCTGATGAATACCTACATCCTGTTCCGGGATTTTCCTGAGGTGCTGGAACGTTACCGGCGGCAATTCCGGTATATTCTTGTAGACGAGTATCAGGATACCAATTTTGCCCAGCACCGCATTGTGCTCCAGTTGAGTCAGGAACATCGTCATATCTGTGTTGTAGGCGATGACGCGCAGAGTATCTATTCGTTCCGCGGAGCCGATATAGACAATATACTCTCTTTCAGTCATATCTATCCTGAAGCGCGGATCTTCAAACTGGAGCAGAACTATCGTTCTACACAAACCATTGTGGGAGCGGCCAATAGCCTGATCGAGAAAAATTCCAGGCAGATCCGCAAAGAGGTCTACTCCCGGAATGACCGCGGCAAAGCCATTGAAGTGTTTCAGGCTTACAGCGATGTAGAGGAGGGAGATATTGTGACCAATACCATTGCTTCCATGAGACGCAACAACGAATACGACTACTCCGATTTTGTGATTCTCTACCGCACCAACGCGCAGAGTCGCGTGTTCGAAGAGGCTTTGCGCAAACGAAGCATTCCCTATAAGATCTATGGCGGCCTTTCTTTCTATCAACGCAAAGAAATAAAGGATGTGATCGCCTATTTCCGTATGGTGGTCAACCCCTACGACGAAGAGGCTTTCAAGCGGATCATCAACTATCCGGCACGGGGTATCGGAGATACTACAGTGGGCAAGATCGCCACTGCTGCCCATGCGAATGGCGTAAGTCTCTGGACGGTGCTTTCCGACCCGCTCTCGTTCGGAGTGGATATAAACAAGGGTACCCATACCAAGCTACAGAGGTTCCGCGAACTGATTTCCTCCTTTATGGAGGATGTATCGCGGAAGAACGCCTATGAGCTGGGACGGGGGATTATCCGTGGATCGGGTATCATGGCTGATGTGTGTCAGGACACCACACCGGAAAATCTGAGTCGCAAAGAGAATATCGAAGAGCTTGCCAATGGGATGAGTGATTTCTGCTCCATGCGATTGGAGGAAGGCAATCCTCAGGTTTTTCTGATTGATTATCTCTCCGAAGTATCGCTCCTGACCGATCAGGACGAAGACAAAGAGGGAGATGACCGCAAAGTGACACTCATGACCATTCATGCGGCCAAGGGGCTGGAATTTAAGAATGTATTTGTGGTAGGGTTGGAAGAAAACTTATTTCCCAGTGCGATGGCCGGAGGCACTCCGCAGGGGATGGAAGAGGAGCGGCGTCTCTTTTATGTGGCCATTACCCGGGCCGAGGAGAATTGTTTTCTCTCCTATGCCCGCAGTCGCTACCGATATGGTAAGATGGAGTTCAGCAGTCCCAGTCGTTTCTTCCGGGACATCGATGTGGAATACCTCCGGCTACCCGACGAAGAAGGACATGCCACTGCTGTGGATCGGTATGCGGAGCAATTCCGTCAGGAGATGGACGAGGCTTACCGTGAAGTCACAGGTACACTTCCTCCGCGCCGGACAGAGCGTAATTACCTCGAAAGGCGAAAGCCCACCGTTGCTACACCTGCTGCCTCTGCTTCGTCTCGTCCGCTGAAACGTGTCTCCACCCTTGCAGGGGGGAATGCAGCTACAGCCGGGCAAGCAGGACTTCAGGAAGGACAGACCATCGAGCACGAACGCTTTGGCATAGGGGAAGTAGTGCGTGTGGAAGGGGCGGGAGACAATGCCAAGGCAACGATCTGTTTCCGCAATGCCGGAGACAAACAGTTGTTGCTTCGGTTTGCTCGTTTCAAGGTGATGGAGTGAAAGAAGAAGAAATGTATAATGTACTGATTCATTCCTTCGTCGTGACACCTCATTGGATGGTTTGCATTAAAGTACGTTTACGATGTACGATTTAAAATACATTTACTCGGCATGCCATCAACGGAAAGAGGAGGTATCAAAAATAGATGTCAGATGAAATAGAGATAATAATATAATACGTATTCTATGATTGAATTTGAACGTTTTCCTTCGCCCTGTTACATCCTGGAAGAGGAATTGTTGCGCAACAATCTGCGGCTCATCCGGCAGGTAGCTGATCGTGCGGGAGTAGAAATTATTCTGGCATTCAAATCCTTTGCCATGTGGCGCACATTTCCTGTTTTCCGGGAATACATCGATCATTCCACAGCCAGTTCAGTCTATGAAGCGCGATTGGCCCTGGAAGAGTTTGGTAGCAAAGCCCATACTTATTCTCCGGCATATACCAAGGCCGACTTCCACGAACTGATGCGATGCAGTACGCACATTACATTCAATTCCCTTTCGCAATTTCACAGGTTCTATCCGCTCACCCTGCAACATCCTGAAAAGATCTCCTGCGGCCTGCGCATCAACCCCGAATATTCGGAGGTGGAGACTGAACTCTACAACCCCTGCGCGCCCGGTACCCGCTTTGGTATCACGGCCGATCTGCTGTCGGAAGAGTTACCCCGGGGAGTAGAAGGTTTTCATTGCCATACGCACTGCGAATCCTCTTCCTATAAACTGGAGCGCACCTTGCAACACATAGAAGCGCGGTTTTCCCGCTGGTTTCCTCAGATCAAATGGTTCAATCTGGGAGGCGGACATCTGATGACACGTAAAGACTACGATACAGAGCACCTTATCAACCTGTTGCAGGGGCTCAAAAGCCGATATCCTCATCTGCGGCTCATTCTGGAACCCGGATCGGCCTTCACCTGGCAGACGGGTGTACTTACTTCCGAGATTGTAGACATTGTAGAAAGCAAAGGCATTCGTACGGCAATCCTTAATGTGAGTTTTACCTGCCACATGCCTGATTGTCTGGAGATGCCTTATCAGCCAGTGGTACGAGGCGCGCAGATGGGAGAGGAAGGTCCTTATACTTATCGTCTGGGAGGAAATTCCTGCCTGAGTGGTGATTACATGGGCCTGTGGAGTTTCGATCATGAATTGCAGATCGGAGAGCGCGTGGTATTTGAAGATATGATCCATTATACCATGGTCAAGACAAATATGTTCAACGGCATTCATCATCCCGCCATTGCCATGTGGAGTCGCGAAGGAGAAGCCCGTATTTTCCGCGAATTTTGTTACGAAGATTATCGCGACCGAATGAGCTGAAAATCATACAGGTGAATTACAGGGGCTGAGAAATGGTAAAATATTATTCGAAAAAAGTAGAGTAAAAATTTGGAGATTTACGGAAAAACCATACCTTTGCAACCGCAATCGCGAAAGTAGCTCAGTTGGTAGAGCATAACCTTGCCAAGGTTAGGGTCGCGGGTTCGAATCCCGTCTTTCGCTCGCTCCATGAATTGTTTTTATGCCCAGGTGGCGGAATGGTAGACGCGCTCGTTTCAGGTGCGAGTGTTGAGAGACGTGCAGGTTCGAGTCCTGTTCTGGGCACACAATTTAGCAAATGAGTTTCGTTTGTTTGACGTATTGGAGAGATGGCGGAATTGGTAGACGCGCTACTTTGAGGGGGTAGTGACAGTTATGTCGTGTGAGTTCGAGTCTCATTCTCTTCACCCCGCAGGCAACTGGCGAAAGTAGCTCAGTTGGTAGAGCATAACCTTGCCAAGGTTAGGGTCGCGGGTTCGAATCCCGTCTTTCGCTCAACTCCATTTGGAAAAAGAAAGTCGTTCATGGATGAATAAAAAAAGGCTGCAAATTATTGATTTGCAGCCTTTTTTTATTTCCTCAATTTGCCTTTTAAAGTCAATTTTTGTTCTTCTCAGACAGGTGAAAAGGTGGTAATTCGGGAACCTTAGAAAGATTTACAGGTAATGTCCCCAAATTTGGGTAGTGCATCTATTTCATGAAAACAAATCAGATGAGAAGGAACGCAGAGGAGAATAATGATGTACGCCACTATCAGTTTGTATCGAACTCCAAAGATTTGTTGATCCAATTCGGTCTGGGACACTATCCGCCCAATCAGTTTGTCAACCTTTAGGTACCTGGTAAGATCCTGAAATACGGATACCAGACAGGTCGGTTGTTGAATATCATTCCGGAAGAGATTCAGGAACAAATGCAAAGACTGGTAGAAGAGAAGGACATTTAGAACAGAGTAGAGCGATATACAGAGATTTTCTCAAGTAGAAAAATGAGGGAACCCATAAGGCTTTACAGGACCTGGAGATACATAGCTGCACAGCACCTTTGCCGGGTATGGAGATGATGTTATTTATGGATTTGATCATAGTGATAATTGCAGGTTTTGCAGCAGAGATCGTGCCATGATCTGATACCCGGATCTGTGCCGCGGATGGCAGGGTCAGTTTGCGATCTCTTTGTTGCATCACGGCCTGTGCTGTTGGTAAATATGGGCAGGCCGGAAAAAGGCGGTCGAAAGAGTAAACTTCCGGCCGCCTGATGATAAGGATGAAATGAAAAATTAAATTTATCTAATACCTATTGTTTTTGTCTATATAGAGGGATACATACATATCCTGTGGTTTGATGTGTTGAAGCGGTACTTATACATTCTGGCTGGTCTTTTGCACAGCAGATTTCTTTTCTCCACGGTTTTCTTTCGATCTTTCACCGCGTTCCTGTCTTTTCTGCTCACGTTCGGCCTGTTTCTTTGCATAAGCCTGATACTGATCGGCATTCAGGATCTTCTGCAATTCAGTGTTATACGCTTCACGGGACTGTTTTATCTCGGCGCGGAGCTTTTCGCGTTGTTCAACGGAAAGTTTCGGAGCTTCCGCGCGATTTCTTTTTCCATCACGATCTGCGCGTGTTACGTCTCCTTGTTTCTTTTCTCTGTTTTCCTTGTTCACGCCGGCATCTTTACCACCTTTCCCGGCATCGGCAACTTTTGCGGGATGACCTTTCTTTCCGTGACGATGTCCCATCGGACGTTCACCCATTTTTTCAGCGAATGCCTGGTTCACTTCCAGCAGTTGCTGCTTCTGGGTGTCATTCAAATCGTATTCTTTCACCATACGTTCTGTCATTTTCTCCGCGCGTACTTTCGGATCGGAAGTTCTTTTTGGCTGATTGCCTTCACTGGCCAGGGCTATTCCACCTAATGTGAAGATGGCTGCTACTATCAAACTAAGTCTTTTTATACTTTTCATCTTTGTATTCTTTTAGTTGAGTTACACTTTACAGGAGACTTTCTATTTGTGGGCTATGGTTTATTATATACCCATACGGTTGTCTCAGCTGTTTTTCATTTGTTTTTATTTGTTTCGTTTCTGTCGGTTGTGTTTCCGATGTTTCCGGCAACTGCTTTCGCTACCGGCACTTGTTTTGGTTGCAACTGATACTATGACTCACTGCCCGGCCATAGGTTTAACCCCTGCATATGATTTTAACTTTATAACTGACTTGTTCGTATCTTTTTAATAATCAGTTAATCTTTGTATAAAACTGATGTCTTACTTGCCTTATACAAGGTGATTCAGGGAGAATATATACCATCTGTTCTCTGTTTACAGGCGGGGCTCCGTTGAGAGACTATATGTTGGGTTGTGGGGATTAAATATCTGATTGTTTCCGATAGCCGGCATCGGAATATTTGTTATATTTGACCGCTGTTTGTATGAAAGGATTGGAAAACTAACTTCTAAATTATTCACAATAAAAAAGATACCTCTTCTGCTTGCTTTGCTCCTTACTATACACCTATACGCGCAAGACAAAGTTACTATTTCCGGTCAGGTGACCGACTTTGATGGCAACCCTCTGGAAAATGCGAATGTCTTTGTGCAGGATATACGGTTCCAGCTACAATACGAAACCCTCACGGATGAGAAAGGTCATTACGAACCGGAGGTAGCTCCGGGAGAGTATGCCTCTATTTACATATTGAAGGAAGAACTTTATCCCCGTTCCAACGCGGTGCCCGAAGAGGATATGCGTCTGGAATTCTGGGCATGGAATGTGATTGCCGACCGGGATCTGGAGATCAATGCCCGTTACCACAGACTGGAACTATACGGTACTACGGTTTTTACGATCTATGGAGGATATCCGGGGTTCTTTATCTATTTCCGTCCCATGAGTTTGGAAAAGGTACTGGCTGAGGGTAAGGATACCTATCTGGATAAACAGAAGGCGGAAGAAAAAGGAACAGATATATCTGTGGCTCCCGAATATCTGGAAGTAGAAGTGTATGCAGATAATATACCCCTAAAAATCAATTCGGTGCAGCTTGTCACAGAATATGTCGGAGAGGACAGAGGTATGGGTGGATATCTGGTACAGGTAGACAGGCCTGCTCTGCCCACGGATAAACCTTATATCGTTTTCCGGGTAGTGGCTACAAATACGGAGTTTGGTGAGAAGGGAGAGAATGTATATTTCTACAGCATACCGGAAGTATTTCGCTAACCGTTCTGAAACAAGTCTTGCCAGACCCGAAAGCCTGACAGGAACCTGAAAGATCAGAAATTTTTTAAGAGAGTTTGGATAAAAAAGGATTGTGCAGCGAACCTATTTTGCCTAAAACTGTACAATAGTGATGAAATATTAACAGTGTAATTTTAAATCTTACAGTTCACGGGACTAGCGTTTCCCCAACTGTTCTGCACAATCCTGATCTTTTATTAATACCTTATTCACAAGCAAATATAAAGGCATATCGAACGTAAAACGGGTAAAATTGTCCGTTTGGGATGTGTTGTTTGTACAGCATATAATATAGGTATACGAATGGGATAATTTATTCTTTTCCGGGAAGGGGGCAGGTCGGGAATACCGATGAAACAATCATCGGTCGGGCCAGTCTGTTGCGGCTGATGTAGAGAAACAAAGGGATTTACAATTAGACGATTTACGATTGGACTTACAGAAGAGGATTTTTGTAAATCCCAATGTATAATATCTTATATACAAATACACGAGATGTATAGTCTTGTTTGAAAGAAAACGGGAAAAGAGGGTGACCAATGACCAGCGCGTCTAAAAAAGAGGCAGGAGAAAAAGCAAAGGATAGAAAAATTTGTTATTCGTGAAAAGTCCAGATGGTTTCTTCGTATCTTTGCCGGCTGCAAAGGGTGTGGTCCGGTCTGTAACCGCCTGGTGCCGATCGGTCAGACATTAGTCTTTGCACTCTAATTCCGTATTCACTATGCGACAACATACGATCTGTATAGAAAACCTCTCTATCGGCTACTCCGGAAAGAATCAGAAGAAGGTAGTAGCCCAAGGCCTCTCTGCCACTATCCACAGTGGTGAACTCACGTGTCTGCTAGGTGCCAACGGCGTGGGTAAGTCTACTCTGTTGCGTACATTGTCGGGCTTCCTGCCTAAGCTTTCCGGACAGATCGTTGTGAAAGGCCGTGAGGTAGAGGAGTATACACTGCGGGAACTGGCTCGTGTGATAGGTGTTGTACTTACCGATCGGTTCGATGGGAATTATCTGACTGCCAGGGAAGTGGTTGCTTTGGGGCGTAGCCCTTATACAGACTTCTGGGGAAAGCTGACTCCGGAAGACTCTCAGAGAGTAGATCGTTCGTTGTCGCTTGTCAGAGCAACTCATCTGGCGGGCCGGATGATCTATAGCCTGAGCGATGGAGAAAGGCAGAAGGTAATGATAGCCAAAGCACTGGCACAAGATACTCCGATCGTATTCTTAGATGAGCCTACTGCTTTTCTGGATTTTCCCAGCAAAGTGGAACTGATGCAATTGCTCCATCAGCTGAGCCGCAGTACCCGGAAAACGATTTTTCTCTCTACCCATGATCTGGAGCTGGCCTTGCAGATCTCGGATAAGATCTGGCTGATGGACGATGGGGGAGAGTTGACTGTAGGTACACCCGAAGATCTCTCTTTAGATGGTATGCTCGAACGCTTTTTTACCCGCAAGGGGATTTCGTTCGACACAGAGAGTGGTCTGTTCCGGGTAGAGCCCGAATATACCATGCAGGTCAGGCTGGCGGGGGAAGGCGAGCGATACGCCATGGCGGAGAAGGCATTACGCCGCAACGGTATACAAGCTGTCAGAGAGGGGGAGTGTGAGATACGGATCGAGATCCTGAAAGAGATCCCGGCATATCGGGTATACGCGACAGACGGATCTTTTGCGGAGGTGACTACCATTGACGGATTGATGCAACAGATCAATCCACATGTCTGGACCCCGGAAAATGAGAGCCCTGTTTAGAAATATTCCCAGATCAGATTTAAAACAGTAAAGACAGCTATCCATATCCCTGTAATGATGCCTATGGCACCTATTCCCAGCCAGGGATTCTTTCTTTTGCTGATGCTTCGCCAGATACTTTCTCCTGCTAGGAATACCATATATGCCAGGCTCCAGAATATATTGAATAGTGCGGCTGCCATTCTTCCTCCGTCTATATAGTCGTGCCGTGTCAGGTAGACATACAGACAGATGAACGGCACGGGCAGCAACCAGATGCCGATCCTTATCCGGAGAAAGCGGGAAGAAGAAAAAGATTGTCCCATAGCAGAGAATATTTGTTCTTTATTTTTGTTCTGTAATCAAAGATAGGTATTATTTTTACAGTAGATACCCATATCCCCTGATAGAAGTTAAATGATCTGTGCGGAGCAACTTTTCCGGGCTTGCAGCTGTTCTCCGCATAGAAAAAAAAGAGACCTTATGAAGAAGAAGATCATCCTGATCAATGGAAGTCCCCGCAAGAAAGCCAATACGGCCACGTTGTTGCATAAGGCTGCTGAGGGAGCAGAGTCGGTCGGTGCCAGAACAGACCTGATCCATCTCTACGACCTGGAGTATACCGGTTGTGTCAGCTGTTTCGCCTGCAAGCGAAAGGACGGAAAGTACAATTGCAGATGTGTGGTGAAAGACGATCTGTCTCCGGTCCTGAAAAAGATCATGAAGAGCGATGGTCTCATTCTGGGCTCTCCGATCTACCTGGGAGATGTGACGGGAAAGATCCGTTGCATGCTCGAGCGTCTGGTCTTTATGAACCTGTCGTATGACCATCCGGGGAGTAATTTCAAAGGCCGTATTCCTGTATCTTTTATCTATACCATGAATGTGGATGCTGCTACCCTGAATGAGTGGGGCTATCCCCATCTTTTCGGGACACACGAGAAGTACCTCAGTCTGCTGGGAGGCACATTCGAATATATGACTGCTACAGATACTTATCAATTCAGGAACTATGACAAGTACGCGGCAGGCAGGTTCGATAAGGCTCACAAAGCTAAAGTTCGTGAAAAACAATTTCCTGTCGATTGTCGCAACGCTTTTGAACTGGGAGTAAGGATGGCAGGCGCAACAGTTGGCTGACTTCCGTCCTTCTCTTGTATGTATATCTTTATGGAAAGTAGGGTTGGAATTCTACCCATATACCATCGAAATATCCCCTTAATCTGTTGTGCGTAACGCTCACATTATCAAAGTAGAGATAGTCGTAGCGTCCGTATTCGATATAGATCGAAGTGTACCGGTCATTTTCCCATTCCCAGAGAAACTCATATTCCTTTATTTCAGTGCTGCCCCGGTAGTAGTGGATGATGGTTTCCCAACCATATCCGCGGGGATCGAATTCCAGGATCTGCTCCGAATCTATTCCATAGTCATCCATGTAATAATCTACCCATACCTGGTTGCACAGCAGGTAGGTCCGTTCTTCTCTCCAGGATGCCTTATCATCGCAGCTGCTGAGACCCGCCAGCAGTAGTACGGATACCAGTCCGACAAGGATATTTGTTTTTTTCATACTTCTTTTCTGATAGTTGTTATTAGATAACAACTATACTAATTGTAAAGTTTGTGCGCAACTTTTCCGGATATTCACGGGAACTTAAAAAAAACAGGAGGGTTGTGCGTAAAGAACGATTTTTTCTAATATCGAAACTTTAGGATAATTTTATTCACTAAAAAAGATAATTTTATCACCTGGATTATCTTTGTTCATGTTGATAACCAATATTAACAAAATAGTTGCCGGGGGATAAACGGTTTTTTTGAGTAAATTTAGACGAGAGAAATCGGACCGGCCTTACTATGTAAAGAATGTGAAATACATTCGACAGCTCTTTTACATACATTTTTTTGTCACCGGGATCCTAAAGTATGTATGCTGGAAGAGGTTTGTTTTTTATACGATCAGTGTGGCCGCAATGAGATGAAGAATAATGAGCGAATGGCTTCATTTTGCTGCTTAGAAAGAAAGATTTTCCGGTACATATCTCTGGCATGAATGAGCGTGATCTTCTCTTGTTTTCTCATCGGTTATTTTCTTCCGCAGAAAGTGATTTTCTCCTTTATTTTTCCATACAGTTGGTACAAGAATACACCTGTAAAACGATATCCGGACAGACTATGTATATAGTCCGGGTGGAGAAAAGGGTGTTTTCTATGAGGATAAGAAAGGGATGGGAGAGCGGGTTGGTTCCGGCCCCCGGTCCTGTGTCTGATCCTGTAGTATAGATGGGTGTGGAAAAAACGATCTGCTGATGCCAATGGAGTCTGTAGGGCAGGCTTTTTATCAGCACAGGGTCTCTCTCAGGAAAGCTCATTGCCGGGAAGTTCCGGTGGCTGACATGAGCGGTGTTTTCAGGACAAGATTATCTTACTATTATGGTTAATTAGAAAGAATGAAACAGACAGAAATAACTACTAAACCTCAATTTTTGCTATCCTCCCCTATGTGCGGGAGTGGAAAAACGACTCTGGCCATGGGACTCATGTCTGTACTCAGTCGTCAGGGAATGCGTGTACAACCCTTTAAATGTGGTCCCGATTATATCGATACCAAATATCATACCTACATGACCAAGCGTCACTCCATCAATCTGGATTCTTTTCTGGCTTCTGATGCATATATATATAACCTGTATACCGATTATTCTGCCAAGGCCAATGTCTGCATTGTGGAGGGCAATACCGGGATGTACGATGGCTACCTGAAGGATCAGGGATCTACGGCACATGTGGCCCGTCTGCTGGATCTGCCGGTGATATTGGTGGTCAACGCGCGCAACATGGCCTATTCGGTGGCACCGTTGCTGTATGGGTATGTACATTTCGACGAGAACGTACGCATCGCGGGCGTGATATTCAATAAAGTACATTCCGACCGTCACAAACAAATGCTCCTGGATGCTTGTCAGGAAGTAGGGATCGAGTGCTTCGGATGTCTTCCCTATAGCGAAGACCTGGCGTTTAAATACCGCCAGAGAGGGCTCAACTACAGCCAGCGTAACGGAGATTTTATGCGCTACAAAAAACGGTTGATGAGAACGGTGGGAGAGAACATCCGGATCGATCGCATCCTGGAAACCACTTCTGTGCCGCAGAAAGACGCGGGAGAGCGGGAAAGGCTGCATATCAAGAACACTTCCCGCAAAATGAATATCGCCGTGGCCCTGGGAGAAGAATCTTTTTCTTTTGTGTTTGCCGAACACCTCAAGAAGCTCAAGGCCATGGGTACGGTGAAGTATTTCCTGCCGGAGACCAGTACTTCGTTGCCGTTTGATAAGGTAGACCTGCTCTATCTGCCCGGAGGATATCCGGAGAACAATTGTTTTTCTTTGGAAAACAATGTCCGGATGCGACAGGTCGTAGCCGACTATATCGAGGCGGGAGGGAAGACGTTGGCCGAATGCGGAGGGATGATTTATCTCTCGAAAGCCATTCAGACCGGACAGGGTATGTACGAGATGGCAGGTATTCTGCCTCATGTGGTTTCTGCCCGTGAACAGGACAAGAAAATGACGATGGGATACCGACAGTTCGATTACAACGGTATTCATATCCGCGGACATGAATATCACTATACACAGGTATTGCCCCAGAAGGAGCCCTTGCCTTCCGTGGCACAGATGTACAACTCGCACAACGAACCGGTACCCACGCCGATCTATCGCTATAAAAACCTGATCGCCAGTTACGCGCATCTTTATTGGGGCGAACTGGATATCATGGATCTCTGGAAATAGCGAATTTGCGCGGTATCCTGGCAACGAAGAAGGGAAGAACCGCCGGGTGTTGGTAAGGTCTGTTGTGCAAAATAGGAGGCTGTCTTACCCTAGATTTTATCTTCTTAGAATCTACTATGAGACAGTATCTTTTATTGTTTGTAGGTAGAGGGAAGGCAAGCAGTTGCAGAGCAACCACCCAGCCATTCGTTCTGTTTGAGACGATTTTCCGCTTTGTGCTTTTTTCTTCTGTTGAACTGTTGAACCGTTTGCTACGGTATCGGAAGGCACCCGGTTTCTATCTTACATGGTCTCATTGTCCACTCTCTCCGTCTCCACATACGGTTTATTTGCAGATAGGTTCAATTTGTCCCTGTACACCCACACGGCCAGCAGGAAATAGACCCCTGTCTGTATCCACATCGCGAAATACTGCCCCCGGATATCTGCCAGATGGGCTCCCATGGAGTTTAGCTGCACAAAAGCCAGTGTACCGCTGCTGGCCGGTAGCATGTAGTGAACCATCCGCCAGTACCGGGGCATCAGTTCCAACGGGTAGGAGACACCTGCCAGGAAGAGCAGCCCCACCGAGAAAAAGGTGATCATCAGCAGGGGCGACTCCGAATCTTTGTAGTAGCGCGAAGCGGCCAGCCCCAGGAAGCAGGTGGACAGGAAGAAAGGGATCAGCATCAGAACGATATCTGGCGCGTGGCCTATGTGTGGTACGCTGAACAGGCGGGGGATCAGTCCCAACAGGAACAGTGAGAACACCGCGTACAGCATACAGTAGACAAATGTTTTTCCGCACACAATGCGTACCGCGCTTCCCCAGCCGATGCCGGAAGAGAGGAATGGCCGCAACCCTCCTGTGTAGTGCTCTTCTCTGTTGAGCATACCGATCACCATCATCAGTGTCTGGAACAGGATGATCATCAGTACCGCCGGGATCAGGTAACTCCCATATCCCTCGGTATAATTATAGACTACCGTGCCCGACAGGTTGATGGGAGCCGGAGCGGTAGCTACTGCCACGATGGCCGTCAGCGGCAGGAACACAATGCCCGACGCGCGGTAGGTGTCGGAAATGGCCAGCATCACATACGCCGAAGCCTCCTGCAAAGAGAGATAATACAGAAACGCGTTGGTAGAGGCATAGAGTACGAACACCGCCTCTTCTCCGCGAAACACCCGGTCTGCGAAGTCGCGCGGCAGGTAGAGGATGCCCACTGCCTTCTGCTGCTTCATCAACTCCTCTGCTTCGCGGAAGTCTGTAGCGTATCTGTAGATATCTACCTGTGGCGTAGCATCCAGCAGGCGTGCGTACTCGCGGCTCAGGGACGAGTGCGAATGATCGACAACCATCACCGGGGCACCTGTCACATGGTTGGGCGCATACATGTAATTGTAGAGCAGTCCGTACAGGAAGATGCCTCCGACCAATACCAGCAACACGGCGTAACTGGTGCTGATGGCGCGGAACTCCCGCGCGATCACCAGAGAGAGCAGTGACGGTTTATCCGAGGTTTTCATACGCGTGTCTGATTATGGCTCCCTTCAGGCGGGGGAGCAGCAACAGGGTGATCAGGGGAAACAGGCACAATACCGCTGTGGAACGCCAGTAGTAACCATACCCTCCCTGAAAATAGAGCATGGTCTGCGTGATCATCGTATAATGCCGTACCGGAAAAAGGAAAGAGGCTAGGTACACCGGAGTATACATACTTGTTACCGGAAAGGTGACTCCCGACAACGTAGCTCCCAGCGACCCCACCATAGAGCCTACGCTCATGACCAGGGAGAGAGCGGGCAACAGGCAAAACAGGAACACCCCCCAGCGATTGCGTGGCTACGATAAACAGGAAAGTGACCAGGTTCATCATCAGGTAACTGCCACAGAAAGGAATATGCACGATCCTGAACAATACGAAATTGGCCAGTATGGCGATGAGGGTGTATATCACCGTGTAGGGCAGCAGCTTGGCCAGCAGGGCAGTGACCATATTGCCCCGGGCAGTCAATAACCAATGGTCTGCTGTGTGGAATTTGAGCTCACCCCCTACGGTGTACATGGTAGTGAGCAGGATCAGGATCTGGAAAAGCACGTAGAAAAACGGATGTCCCAGATAGATGGTATAATCTAACGAAGGATTGTATACCGGATGATCGCTTCCCTGTATGGGCAACAGGAAGGTTTCCGCCCGCTCTTCGGTGAGCCCTCCGGCTGCTACGGCTTGCAAAGCCACAGGCGACAGTGCCACCGGGGTAAGCGCCTCCGTGAGTCCTGCCAGCAACTCATTGCCTACGGAGAGGAACGTAAGCTGGTAATAGTAGCTCACCGTGGCACCACGGCCCGAAGTGGCGTATTCCTCAAACTTCGGTGGCAATACCACATAGCCGTAGATCTCTTTGGCCTGCATGGCGCGACGGGCTTCGTATTCGTTGTCCGATAGCTGTGTCACCTTCACGGTAGGTACAGCGGTAATGTTACGGGCCACCTGACGTGAGGTGGCGGTATGGTCGAGATCTACCACGGCCACAGGTACCCTCTCGATGGTGCCTGTGCCGAATATGGTCGACATGAAGAAGAGTACGAACAGAGGAAGCACCACACAGACCCCGAAGTATAATCTGCGTGAAGTCATGCGTTCCCATTCGCGCAGGAGTACATCTCTGAAAGCACTGTCTGTGGCCTGTTTCCGGTTCATTTTTTTCGATTCATGGGTTTCCGTTCCTCCGTTGCCGGACGGCATTAGTCGATGGTAAGCAATACAGACATTCCCGCCCTCAGGTCTTTGACCTCGCTGGTGGGGCGCGCGTGTATCTCAAAAGTCTGCATGTCGTAACTTCCCGTCTCTTTGGTCGATTTCCATGTGGCAAAACTGCCAAGCGGACTGATGTAGTAGATCTCAAATTCGATGTTCTTCCCGTCTACGGCCGGTACATCGGCATGGAACCGTTCGCCCATCCGGAACCGGGGCATGAGGTCTTCCCGGATGTTGAAGATCACATACATGTCGCTGTTCACCACCAGGTTCATGATGGGGGTGCCCGGACCCACCAGTTCACCTCTTTTCGGAAAGATAGAGGCAATCTGTCCGTCTTCCGGAGCCGTGAGCCAGGCATCCGACAGCAATGCCGATACCTCGTCCACTGTGCTACGTGCGGCATTCGCCAGCGAGCGGGCCGCCGCTTTGTCCTCCTGCTGTGCCCCTTCCAGTGCCATCTGGTATTGTTCGTAGGTGGCCCGTTCGGCCGCCAGTGCCGCTTTGTAGAGCGCCTCCACCTCGTCTTTTCGTTGCGGGGTCACTACTTCCTCCTGGTACAGCGCGTATACCCGCTGGTAGGTCACCTCTGCCAGTTCGAGGTCGCTCCGTGCCTTGTTCCATAGTTGCTGGGCAGTAGCGATCAGGTGGTTGCGTGTACCCCGGTCTACCTTCCGGCTCTGTTCCTGTGCCACCTGTTCCAACGCCTGTGCCTGGTCGTATTTGGCAAAGATCTCCGGACTGTTGATCGTCACCAGCGTATCGCCCTGGCGCACATAGTCGCCCTCGCGTACCCGGTAGTTGTCTATACGTCCCGGTAACTTACCGCTGATCCGTATTTCAGTAGTCTCTACCTGACCTTGCAACACCAGCGGCGGCTTGCGCGTGAGCAGCACGCCCACCATGGAGAAGATCACCGTGAGCACCAATACTACTATAAAAGCAATGCTTATACTTCTTTTTGTCCGATCCATAAAGAGATTTACGATTTACTGATTTATTCCTTCGTCATGACCATTATTTGATTCGTAACATTGAAGAACGTTACGATGTACGATCTGGAAATACAAAGACCGTTAAATCTATCTGGTTACATCCAACTGTAGAGACGCACGGCGTGCGTCTCCGCTGTGTACGTTCCATATAAATATGTCTCTGATCGCAATGATCCATCTGACTATATAGTTTTTTTATATATTGTATCTTCCTGTCTTCCGGAAAATGTTTTTTTTGATTTAAAATCTTTATATATAATTGATTATGTGGTTATGGTTTAACTATCTGTTTAATAATGGTATAGGATATACCTGCTGTTTGATCCTATGGCGCGCCTGACGAATATCTATCCCGGATGCAACACAGATCTGTATGGGACGTGTACCGTGGAGACGCATGCCGTGCATCTCTACAAGTGGATGTTACTGCATTGTTTCTATGTATTTTACATCGTACATCTGATTGTATTTCGTAAAGGTCTCCGGCATCCCACAGAGCGCGAGCAGGTTCATCAGCACTACATCGTATTCGTAATAGGCTGCCAGTTGCAGCAGCTTCACATTAGACAACAGCGTTTCCGCATCTATCACTTCCGTAGAGGTGGCCATGCCCTCGGCAAATTCGCGGGTGCGCATCCGTACCAGTTCCTCGCTCAGTTCAATACTCGTATGGAGCGCCTTCACATTGTCCTGAGCGTTTTGCAGCAGGTTGTAGAGTTTGTCTACCCCCACCGCCAGTTCGTCTTTCGCCTTTTCCCTGCCCAGCTCCACCGTCTGTCTTGTGAGGCGCGACTGACGGATTTTCTTCTCCCGTTCCAGTCCGTCGAAAATATTCCACGTAAAGCCTATGCCCACCATGGTGCGGGGCAACAGGTTGCTCTGGATGTTGTGTGCGTACAAGGTCTGTTTACCAAACAACGCAATGTTGGGCATATACGCGCTCTGGTCTATCCTGATCTGCCGGGAAGCGATCTGCTCCTGTATAGTGAGTTCCTGCAACAGGTGATTGCCTGTGTACAGGTTTTGCAGGAAATACTCTCTGGGGGGGAGTTCTTCGTTCAGAAAGAGCGGTGAGGTAGGTACGATCAGCGTTTCGTCTTCCTCGTCTATATTCAGTAATTGCTTCAAAGCGCTTTGTGCTACCTCTTCCTCTTTTTGGGCTGCTTTTAGCTGGCGGTGTGTTTCGTCCATCATCGCCTGAGCGAAAAGGCGTACCGCCCGGTTCACAAGTCCTACCTCCTCCATCTTCACCGCGTTTTCGTAGTGTCGGCACAGGGCCATATACGTCTCCTGCCGTACCCCTACGTTTTGTTGCGCCAGTCGCAGGCCGTAGTACCTCTCGGCCAGCAGGGTGCGCTGCGTGGCATCTGCCTGTGCCCTTTGTTCACGAGCCACATCCACCAAGCTCTGCCCGATGCGTCCTGCCTGTATGCGTTTGCCTCCGGCAAAGAGCACCCATTCCGCTGTGAGATCCACGGTGGTGAGGTTGCGCGGTGCCAGAGGGACGGTCAGGGTATTGCTCCCTACTAGGTCCAGCACTCCGGACAGCAACACTTCGCCGGGCAGGTAAGAGTGTATCCAGTCTTTCACCGGATCGGTATAGTAGGAGAGGGATTGCTTCACCGCGATGTCTTCCGACAAATGCACATAGGCCCCGGCCGACTGCACAAAAGGGTACCAGAAGGAGTTAAGTCTACCCTGTTCTTCCCGTGCCTGCTCCACCGCTTTGTCGGCTATGCGTATCGTGTGGCTGTTCCTCTGCAACCGCTGCAATGACTCTTCGAAGCTCAGCATCATCACCGGGGTTTCCTGGGCAGGCAGAGCCGACCAGATCCCGCAGAGTAGCAGCAACAGACACCATTGGTATTTTTTCATACGACAACACGTTATTTTGCAAACTTTCTAACACAAGGGGTACTATGATTGTTCATCTGGTAAGTAGATCCGCTCCGGTTATACAATATTATGAAAAAAGCCATCCGCACTATCTCCGGACCATACGATAAAGAGACTATTTGGAAGAGTGGAGCGGAATGTCTATTTTTACCTCTTTATATAGGCTAAGAAAAACCTTCCCATAAAAAGAGACCTTCATGAAGAGAATAGCCATAACAGGTGCGGCTTGCAACCTGGGAGGGTTACTGGCACAGCATCTGAAAGAAATGGAAGTACAGCTGCATCTGCTGATCCATCACAAAAACGTTCCGGAGAGCCTCCGCCACCGGGAGAATTTCGCTTTATTTCCCATCGACCTGGCCCGGAATGAGACGCTTTACGAAGCGTTGGACGGGGTAAATGTGGTTTTTGCATGGTCCAGAAACAGGCCTCTCTATGTGCAATACGAAAGATAACCACTTTTTCCTTAAATGGTTCCAAGAAAGAACAATCTTTGACCACTCTTTTTTTGAGCACCGGATCTTCGATAAATTCCACTTTTCCAGCCACCCGCATCATGGTACCTATCATGCCTTCATGTTTTTAAAAAGCCGCTTCTGTTTTGGGATTATTTTCCAATTGGAAGCGTATTTCCTTCATAGTTGCTGTTTGGAAATAAAATCCAGTCTCATCGGCACACCAGAATTCTAATGCGCGCACACGCGGCTAGTCCCGTTCTACAGTAGTCAGGTAACAGATCGGATTTTCATTGGCAAACCAGATACAATCCTGAATATTCATAAAATTCTATTTTTGAGTGAAGACACAAAAGTCGTTTTTTATGAAAAATAATATCAGATTTTTCATAATAATTCTTTTTAATCCTCAGCTTCTCATTTTATGTACTCCATTTGTTTTAGAAAATAGAGTAGAGTATTGTATCCATGTTTTTGCCGATTCTTATGTAAAGAAGATAACTTCTGAATAGTTACAGGTATCCTTTTTTTTACTAATTGTATATAGCGACTGATTAATTATCGTTTTTTTCTCCAGTCACTGAAAAAATAGTGTACCGCATAAGCTTCTTCCAGACAGTTTTCTAACTCTTCGTCCATTTCTCCTGTTCTGAAACGATGTGCTTGCCCGAAATCAAAGGGTGAAACATATTTTGCAGGTATAAGATATACACTGTTCTTTTCCGCTGTAGTAGAATTCCCATAGGTTTCGATAACTGCACCCGGGCCGGTCGTTTTTAGGACACATTCAAATTTAGTATATTTTGATGCATATGCTAATTTTTCTTCTGAAAAAAGATTCTTTATAATTTTCTGAATGAAAGGATGCCTTGGAATAGTGAGCATCAATGCATTTGTGATAACCTGTTTTACATCATCTCCCCAGATACGGATATCGCAGTGAGAGAAAGGTTCTAACGCAAAACAACACTCCTTTCCCCGAAGCAAAGCCTCAATAGGCTCTATAGATTCATAGTCACAATCTACATACATACCTCCCATTTTGTCTAAGATAAGGTAGCGGACAGCATCCCATCTTTGTATATTATATGGAAATCTTTTATAGATATCCCAGTACTGGGGATAATATTGAAATACAAATTCATTAATACTGTCTTCGTCCCATAATTTGTATTCCCAATCGGGGTAGTGTTCTTTCCAGCTTTCTCCTAAAGCTTTGAAATAAGGGGGGAAGGGGACTGTCTATATCAGACCAGATCTGATGTATAATTTGAGGTATCTTTTCCATATATGAACTATTGATATTAATAAAATTTTATTTCCACGTATATTAATCCGGATTTTCTGGGGGGTATTCATTTTTTATTTTTCATATTTGTATTCTTATGATTATGATAAGATAAGTTTTCAGACATATTAGGGATGTATACATCAGTTTACAATTTTGTATACATTCTGATCATTTTAGAAGAAAACTTTGATATTTCATAGGTTTCCAGAAATCTCTTTCTTCCTTCTTTGCCTATTTTTTTGCCAGATCGGGGTTTCCGAGGAGAAAATGGATTTTGTCGACCAATTCAGGAATCTCTATAATACGTTTGTTGCCTTTTGTCCTTACAGAGACTTTTAATCCTGTGATGGTGTCTGTGACAATTTCCGATAATCCTCCTGTATCTGATGCAATGAGGGGAAGTGCGTGCATCATCATTTCGATGGCCACATAACCAAATTCTTCGTGAAGGGAACAGACAACACCGATATCCGCAATCTTGTATAGATCATATAATTCTTTTTTCTCCAGTCTGCCTGTGAAGATTATTCTTTTTAAATTCTTTTTAGATTGGCTGATCCAGTTCTCTAAGTTTCCGTTACCCGCAATAATCAGGTAAAGATGGGGGTAGTTCTGTGCTACTTTTATAAAAGCCTCTATGAGAAAAGACACACCTTTGACCTGCTCCAGCCTTCCTGCAAAAAGGAGGATTTGATCTTCCAGATTCATTCCATACTTTTTTCTAAAGCGTTCTTTTTGCTGGACACTCATTGGCTTATAAGAGTCTGCCAATGCATTGTGTATGACATTATATTTGTTTGCATCTATGTGGAGGTATTTCATTAGCGGTCCTAGGGAATGTCGGGCCACACATATCAGTTTATCACATGTATTTATCATTTCCAGATCGTTTTGTACATTTTGATAGATATATTTTTCCTCAATGGTGCTCCCTCCGTTCTTCATGATGGAATGAAGTTTCTTCTCGTTACCTGATAACATAAAACTCCAGTCTGTATAATGTAGAACAAGTACTATTTTACAGTCAAATATTTTCTTCAGATAAAATATCGGTTCCGGTTCACCCATGTAATTGAGATGAAAAACGTGTTGCACCTCTTTATCCATAGGTAATAATATCTTCAGGAGATAAACTACATTTTTGAGATAGAATTTCTGGTTTTTAGGTGTAATAGCCACTTTCACCGAAGGAATAAAAATTTGCTTATACCCGTTTTTATCCATGATACTTACCTCGCTGTTCTCTGTGTGTAAATGGATCATATCAAAGTCTGTATCTGTTTTCTTTAAACAGGATATCAATTGTTCCAGATAAGTCCCGATGCCATACTCTGAAGCATCGACAGTCTTGTTAATGATATGGATCTTTTGTCTCATTGTCGTTTAATTAGTTGTCTGTATTTACTTGTAGTGTGACCGCATCAGAGAAGGTATCCTAGGCGATGCTTCTCTCCATCAATGAATACCTGTTTTTGTTTTCTCTGTACAGATCTCTTTTAACAATCTGATCGCAATCCCTGTTAATCCATTATTTAGTATGCCAATTCTATTTTGTAAGAACTGTGCCGTTGTAGGATCATTCTCTGAAGATATTTTTTCTAAAAGATCAAAACTATAGTGAAATTCTCTATCTTGGCTTAGTGCCGTTAAATGAGCCGTTAATGCTTTATCTCCACCATTCAGTTGCATACTATGGATAAGTTCGGTCATATAGTTTTCGGTGAGGGCGAGCACGTTTTTTTATTTCTACATCTCGCCAATACATAATGAGCCAGTCCATTAAGCCCAGTTTCTAAAGAAGGGTCGACAACACGCCTTATATCTCTTTCCACTATAGCCGCATCCAGTTCTTCCAGAATATCTTCATCAGCATTAATAAACTTATTTTGCAGGAGATATTCTATTCCCCAGCAAATTCCTGGTAGTCCATCCCGGAGATTGAGTGGTAAGTTGTTTTGTAGCTTTTCATATATTTCTTCGATGAGTTCCCATGCGAAATCGGCATAAAATTTCATTTTTGTATAGGCCGAATATTCGTAGAAGAAAATGGCTATCCCCATTTTGCCTCTTAGTAAACCTATCTGGTTTGTAAAACTAGCGTTCAATATCAGGTAACGAACCACTCTTTGCAGAATATCTTTATTATTCATAATTATTCATAGGATATGCTTTCTGTTATTATTTTTTTCAAAGGCATTATAAAACGTTGCAACAAAGAAAGATCATCTGTTATGATATCTGCTTGTGCTTGTGCTTCAGGCTGGTAAGGTAATTCTCGATTGTAAGAAGTTAGCAATCCGTTAGGTAAGGCGATTTCTACTGTATAATGATCTTCTCCTACAGTATTTTTTACCGGTACCATAGAGATATTCTCTACTATTCCTTTGACCACTCCGTATTCACTATCCGGAAAATTCATGAATCGTATATTCACTTTTTGTCCTGGTCTTACTTTACCGGAACGTGTCAGGGGCATCTGTGCTTTCCCTATGATCCTTTCATTATCGTGTGGTACGATCGTGAATACGGTTTCTCCGGCAATCACATTCTGGTTCTCTACCCAATAGTTGGTAAAAGTTACTTTACCATTTGTGGGCGCTACTAAAGCATAATTCATTTCCCATTCTTGAATTTCTGCCAGAAGCTGGGAGGTGTAGTGCCTCAATTGCATAGTGAATGTGTTCTTTTTATCCATGTATTCATATTCTGCTTCCAGTAGATTCTCTTCCAGTTGAGTCATCTGGAGTTCTATGTCTTGGATAGAATAACGGATGTTTTCCATTGAGAGATTGCTCTGTAGGTATTGATTTCTGGCTTGTTCACTCTCTTCAGCAGATATCATTCCTCTTTGGTAGAGGATGGAATCTCTGTTATATTGGTTCTGACAAAGGCGGAACTGCTCGTCGATAATCTTTTTCTGCCTGAGTATATTATGGTAGGAATGATGATATTGTGAGATCTTCTTTTCCATATAATCAATTTTTCTTTTGTAATATTTCAGTCGTTTGAATTCATTAAATTCGAAAAGTGTGCCATAAAAAACGGAATAGGAATGATGTAGAGAACCCAATTTCAATTTTCTGGGTAGCAGTGGCGTGAGGGAGTCGGTATCGTAGTTGAGTTGTTCTACATATTCTTTCAAAAACTGTATATCCTTTGCGCAGGCAGTATTTTCCAGAATAGCCAGATAAGTACCTGCTTTGATCTCCTGCTGATCTAAGACGTAGAGGATATCTATTTTACCAGAAACACGGGCTATTAATGTTGTGGCTGGAGACGCACCCGTTAGCGTCATGGAAGTAGATAGTATGTCCGGATATTTGAAGACAGCGCTTCCGGCGAATATAAAAAGAGTGATTACTCCGACCAGAGTAATTCCTTTCCGAAGAATCCAGGGAGGGACACTTCCCAGTATTTCCTGAAATTCTTCACTTTTCAATTCTATATCTGACTCCGGCAAAGCAGAGAGTTGATGTTCAGTCTCCGCATGTGTTTTTTGCTTTTCCTCCATTACATTCCCAACTCCAACTGGTTTTTAACTAAGGTATAATAAGCACCTTTTTTGTCGGTCAACTCTTTATGCATTCCTTGTTCTATGATCTTTCCTTTGTCCATAACCACAATATTGTCTGCATTCTGAACTATACTTAATCGATGTGCTACAATAATCACAGTTTTTCCTTTGTAGAATTGGTTCATATTATCCAATATGATCTTTTCATTGTTGGCATCCAGTGCATTTGTTGCTTCATCAAAAAACAGAAATTCAGGATTTTTATATACAGCCCGGGCAATCAATAGTCGTTGACGCTGTCCCTGGCTTACTCCACTGCCTTCCATTCCTATTTTTGTATTGTATTTGAGTGGCAGAGACTCTATAAATTCTTTTATATTGGCTATCTCTACGGCACGACGCAGGCGATGTTTATCTATCTCCTCTTCTCCAATGGCAATGTTATTGGCAATAGTGTCCGAAAAGATAAATCCGTCTTGCATCACTACTCCGGCTTTTTGTCGCCACAGATGTGGATTGATTTCACTGATAAGAGTATCAGCTATCTTTATATTTCCTTGATGGATCGGATAAAAAGCAAGAAGAAGTTTTATTAATGTCGTTTTACCACTTCCACTGGCACCCACAATCGCTGTTACTTTATTTTCTGGTATAGTCAGGTTTATACCATTCAGGACAAAATCTCTGTTTGCACCAGCATAGCTGAAATACACATCTTCTATATGTATACTCCGATCGACAGGTAGTTCATTCTTCTGGTATTTTATATATTGTTCCTCGTCCGGTCTGTTGTGGATCTCCTTGATGCGTTCGAGACTTATTTTTGTATCTTGGGCAGCTTGAATAAACTCTATAAACTGGCTGAGAGGTACAGATAATTGACTGACAATATAGCTAACAGCCATCATCATCCCCAATGTCATGTCTCCTTGTATGACAGCGCGGGCAGCGATGAATGAAATAAATAAAGACGTATTCTGGCTGAAGAATATACTGCCCATTTGTTGATACTGTCCCAGAGCAAGTTCTTTGATACTGGTCTTGAACAGATTTACCTGAATCCTTTCCCATTTCCAGCGTTGCTGTTTTTCGCAGTTATTAAGTTTGATTTCCTGCATTCCAGTTATCATTTGTACCAGATTGCTCTGAACGGAAGAAGAATGAGAAAAACGGGCCATATCTAATTTACGTCGATAACGCATAAATCCGGTTATCCACAGAATGTATAAAGTATTACCCAGTATAAATACCCCTAAGATCAGAATATTGTAATATGCTAAGATAATGGCAAAAATAATAAAGTTGATAAATGAAAACAGGGTGGTTAGTGTGGATCCTGTTAAAAAAGATTTGATCCTGTTATTATCTTCTATGCGTTGCATGATATCCCCTACGTTTTTTGTATCAAAGAATTGAAGAGGTAATTTCATCAATTTGGACAGAAAATCAGAGATAAGAGAGATACTGATCCGACTGTTAACATGCAGGACTATCCAATTGCGGATAAACTCGACACTCATCTGAGCGAGAAACAGAACCACCTGAGCGATCAATATCAGGGTCACGAGGCTTAGATTGCTATTACCAATCCCCTGGTCAACTACTGCTTGTGTCAGAAATGGCAAGATCAGCGATAATAAAGTTCCTAACAATAATCCGGCAACCAGTTGCAGAATTTGCGAACTGTAAGGTAGCAGATAATTCATGAAATAAGCAATGCCTTGCTGTTGCTTCTCCTCAGTGTCATTGTGAGTATAAAATTCCGGACTGGGATCTATTAACAGAGCAGCGCCTATATCTTTACCATTCAATTTTGTACTGACCCAGTGATCCAACAAAAGACTTTTATTCACTGTGTATTTTCCACCTGCAGGATCAGCTATTTTAATTTCATAGTCATCTTTCTTCTCCTTTATACTATAACATACCACAAAATGACTTTGATCCCAATGCAGTATGCAAGGAAGTGGTTTTTCGGAAACCAATTGATCAAAAGTGATTTTTACTCCACTGCTGCGCATGCCTATAGATTCGGCTGCCTCACTAATGCCCAGCATGGAAACTCCTTCTTTTGTTATGAAGCTGTTTTCACGTAAGTATTGCAAACTATAATTACGACCGTAATGTTTAGCGATCATTCGCAAACATGTAGGGCCACAATCCATGGAATCTAATTGTTTGAAAGAAGGAAAGATTTTATACATAATTAAAGAACGTGTGTTTTATCTTTTATTTATTGATATGATATTCTAAGGTTTACGGTAGTATATAGATCAGATACAGTCGTAATAACTCAGCATGAATGTTCTGTATAAACTTTTTGCCATTTATCACGACCGTATTTAATCTACCATCTTTTATAACAGACAGTTGTAATATCTATAAGTTGATACATTTATACATGCGATGATGCTATAGTAGGATACTCCATTGCAATCATTCTAGCTTCTGTATTCTTTCTTTTTACAAGTTGGATACTGTGTAAGCATACTGTTAATGCTATCAACTAACTCTTTTATTTCGTCATTACACTCTTCGACGAAATTCTCAAGTCTTAACCTATTTAATTTGTCTATGTCAGCTCAGGTTGAACCTGTATTATAAGCATCTACCTTTACCATAAGTTGGTATATCCGTGCAATCTTGCCATGTAACACAAGAATTATTAGGACAGTTACTAGATACTCTACATCCCTTTTTTTACAGCGGGGATAGTTTGTCGTATCACTACCTCCAACTAGGTCTTTCATTTCAGTAACATCTATTTCAATAAAGCGTTTTAATTTTAATTTGTTTAATTTGTTCATGATGATTTTTTTTAAATGAGATGCAGATATTTTCATGACTGGTGATCAGCCTTCATGACCATTGTCCTGCATTTTAACAATGATTATTTAGAATCGACATCTAAATCTGTAAAATATTTAAGGTATTCTATATGGTCAACATACTGATCATGAAGTTCAATTCCATTGAACAGAATGACAGGGGTACCTGTTATTTTTGTCTGGTCGCCCCAGGCTTTGTGTTGTAGATATTCTGTGCTCTTTTCTGTAGGAGTAAAATTGTATTTGTTAAAAAAAACTTCTTTCTTATATTTACCCCATTCAAACCATTCATGATAGATCCGGTTTCTCTCCTCGGGGTTCATATTATTATTTATATAGAGGAAAAATTCACAACTTGAGTCCAATTCTTCACTGAAAGAAGACAGGATGTATTGTACACAAAATTTACCATCTGCTTCTTCCAGTAATTTTTCAATCCTACTATGCATTCTGGCACATGGTTCACAGTGCGGATTGGTATATATAGTGAGTAGGTTCTCTGAAGCTGTATTGCCGAAGAGGATATTTGAAGTTTGTTTATCCACTTCGTAACGTGATTGTTCACTCATCAGAGTAAAAAAGATATTATCTTTCATCTTAAAGCTATTGAATTCCTGGGCAATACGTTCGAACTTCCTTCCGATAGCAAGTTCAGGAAGTATTAAGTTCAGGAATAACAATGGCATACTATAGATCAGGCAAAGGAATAACAAATTACTGATGGTTATGTCAGGCGTTTGTATAAACCCAAATCCGATATTCGTAATAAACTGTGCCCAAAATAAGACCTGGACGATCAGACAAAGCGGACACCAGTTTTTGGCTTTGAACTTTTGATACCATACACTCCACAAACTATAGGGTAAAGAGCAGATATTCAGAATAACCATGTACGAAAGAAATTGCGGATAAAATAATAAAATAATTGTATTAGAGAAAAAATAACTCAGTCCTATCTCGCTCCATCCTATTATACCCATGAATTTGGCTGCAGGAGAATCCAGAATATCATTGCAATTGCCTTGTGCAAACATAGAACATATTTTATCTGCATGGCTGCTTTGGATTTTCTGTTGTTTAAGCACTAGGAGATACCCGGTATAAAGCCCTATAAAATTTAATAATAGAAGCACTGAAAGACCTATGTGCTGATGGATCTGATTATGAATCATGCCTGCAGCAATACTCACAATAATCCCTGTAAATAAAAGTATAAATTGGAAATCAAAGATAAACTTTTTTTCTTATTTTCTTTATAATGAGGTTCAATCGAATTTTTATCGGCTTCCACTATAAGGGCAGCTCCAGTCCAGATATTGATAAAATCTTGAGTTAACATTTTTATTTTCTGACCATTCCACTGATAACTAACTTCGGAGTTTGTGATTTTTTCTACAAGAATAAGATAACCAGGTATATATCCAATAAAAGGAGTCTCTAACTCATAGATATCACTGTCTTTATTTTCTACTTTTATACCGATATTCTTTACCCCGAAATGATTAAACATTTCTGATAATCCAAACATATTATTCTTATATGGATGTTCGTTGAAATATTTTTCAGAGTATTTTTTTGTATATTTTACATGTAGTAATGAAAGGGTAGTACAAAGTAAATTAGAGTTTCTAGGCTTTGTGAATGTTTTCATGAGTTTAGTTTGATTTTTGTGGTAGTAAAGATATATACAAAGAATAATATAAGCAAAATATTTACTTATAATTTTTCAATAAATGTAATTTGTAATTATGAAATGGGATTTATATTCTTACATAAAAAAGAGTATAAATCCTATCTTAGAGACGATAATATTATATGAGGGAAATGTAAAGTTAAATATATTATTTTGGAATAAATTGTTATTACTCTGAAAACAAGGAATTTTTAATGATTTACTTTATTATTTAACACTGTCTAGAATCTTGTGTAAATATAAAATTGGTGGTATTATAACTTGCAGTTTTTTATTTATGTATAACTTTGATAAAAGCTTTATTATGGACATACCTAAAGAATTTTTACGTAAAGAGTTCATTCGTCAGTTTAAGAATACTGATGATGCTGACAGTTTTCTTCGTGACCTTCACTCCCGTCTGTATGAGCAGATGCTTGAGGGTGAACTTGATGCTCAATTAGTGTATGAGAAGCATTCCGTTTCCGGTAATAACAGTGGCAACTCCCGTAATGGTAAATATCCCAAGAAGATCCAGACCCAACACGGTGAGTCAATGATTGATATTCCCCGTGATCGTGAAGGCAGCTTTGAGCCTGTGATTATACCTAAACATCAAAGTCGTGGTATGTTTATCGAACGGCTTGTAATATCCTTATATATTAAGGGTATGATGGTTTCGGATATTGAGCCTAAGATGGCCGAGATTTATAAGATTAACCTATCCACTTCTGCCATCTTCGTCATTATCAGTAAAGTTATCCAGGCTGCATTAGAATGGCAGAATCGTCCTTTAGATAGTTATATATGACCCACTGGATGGGCGGGATTGTCTTTAAGGCTAGGGAAAATGGTAAAGTGATAAAGTGATAAATAAAACCGTCTACCTATGCGTAGGTTTAAATAAGGATGGTTTTAAAGAAGTCCTGAGTATGTGGGTTGGTAAAATTTCAGAGTGCTTCCTTCTGGATGGGTGCTTTAACTGATCTAAAAGCACGGGGAGTAGAAGATGTATTAGTTACTGTAACCGATAACCTAAATGGATTTACAGATACGATAAAAAGTGTCTTTTCTGACTCTACTACCCAGATCTGTGTTGTTCATCAGATCAGGAACTCCTGTCGGTATGTAGTATGGAAAGAGAAAAAAGAGTTCTTGGCTGATCTTAAGAACATCTAAAATGCTCCTACAAAAGAAGCCGCTGGGGCAGAACTCGATCTCTTCGAAAAGAAATGGGGTACTAAATATCCTTATGCCATACGATCCTGGAGAAACAATTGGGATGAATTAACCTGGTTCTGTGATTTTCCTGTAGAGACCAGAAAGATCATTTGTATCACCAATCTTATAGAAAATCTGAACGGGAAAATTAGAAAGTACACCAAAAACAAACTTTCCTAATGATGATACCCTGAAGAAGTTGGTATATCTGGCTATGGCAGAGATTGAAAAGAAATGGTATCAACCCATTTGGAACTGGGGAATGATATTTAACCAGTTTTTGACTATATTTGAAAATCGGATTAAGGTATAAGACCAAATCCGACTACCTGTAAGTTTTACTGTTTACACAAAATTTGGGATAGTCCCTTAAACTCATATTATATGCATGGTTCCATTTAATGTATGAAAACACAAAAATATCAAATAAAGAAGGGCATTTTATGCGGAATCATACATATTGTTATTGTCTTCTGACATATCTTATTAGTTTAAAATAGCTTTCAACTCATTTATTTGTTCCTCGCCGATCCATTCCCATCTTGCGATTACCTTTCCTTGCTTATCAATTAATACATAAAAAGGAATACCTGTATCCAAATTGTATGTTTCAGATAGATCTTTTTCGTTGAAAAGCTCTCCGGAAGGTGCTGTATTCAATACCTGCGGCCATATATCCAGACCATGATTGTTTATTGCATTCTGCCAGCTTTCTTTGTCTTCATCTAAAGATATGCCAATGATGGTGAGTCCTTTTATTGTATGTTGGTTATACAGTTCTTTCAGTTTAGGAATTTCTTTCAGACAAGGTCCGCACCAACTGGCCCAGAAATCCAGTAGTACATAGTTCCTATTTTTGTAATCTGATAATTTTCCTCTCTTTTTTTCCGGATCGTCTATATCAAAATCGGGTGCTGGCGTACCTATCATGGCCTGTGATTTTCTTTTTATCTGTTTATTGGCAAGCCTCCCCATAGTACTGGACTGTATTTTCTGTGGTAAAGACATAAATAATATTGCCAGTTCAGATGTGTCGAAATATCCACGTTCGGTAAGTAAGTGGAGCAGATTAGGTGTGATCTGATAATCAGGATGATCTATTATAAATTCCAGACGTAAACTATCAGTCTGCTTACAAATATTTTCAAATTCTTCTATACTCTGATTGACATAGTCAGATAGACTTTTTATCTGTATATCATCTTTGCAAGTATTTATTTGTTCGATCAGACTGGTAATTCTGTTCAGGGTTTTATAACGGATACTATCTGTTTTCCATAATTTAATTCTTAACTCATTATTTTCTATTTCTGTTTCTGTTCCGGATAATACATAGGCATAAGGCTTGTTTCCGTCTATTTCTAATTTCATCTTTTTGGGTTCCATATAAATATGAATGTATGTATCGGAAAAATACAAATTAGCTGCAGTTACCTCATCTATCTCGCCTTTGAAAAAAACTTTCCATTAGTGATTTTTGTAGAATCGACTATGCGTTGCCACTGATTGTCCTTCCATTTGATATAGGCGATTTCAATTGTTTCGCCTTCTTCCACCTCTGATAGGAAGACATCTAATAGGAAGGTGTGAGAGGGTACAGAATTGCAAGCAAAAAAAAAGAACAGAATAGAAAAAGATAAATAAATCTGAATGTCATAGTTTTTTGAATTATAATAAAATTTAAATATCCAGATACAACAAGTATCTATAAATTTTATAAGTATCCACTCATTTCATACTGGTATTTCTCAAATATGCGAGAATATATGCATCAAAGTATAAAAAATGTTTCTTATGCTCATAAATATCATTGTATCATTTATGGCGATGAATATACTGATTTTTTCCTTAAGTGACATTTTAAATGTACTTTTTTTGATGTCTTCTTATTAGTGATACTCTTAGAATCTTGATTATATTATATATGAGGGTAAGTGAAGTTCAGCAACGTGAAAGGAATATTTTCTCAGGTTGACATGGAGTTACTTTTAATACAGATTTCCGATCAGTTCATGAGATTGCTTATCATAGAGTTGCAGTCTGCCTAGGTTAGAAGCGATCATTCATTTCTCCACATCATCCAAGATCTCTACAAGGACGAAGATGACGGCTAAAGCCTATTCCGCATGGGGCAGCGGATAGCCGCTGCCAGGTATGCTCCGGAAGAGAACCTGAACCAAATGTGCACGAATGAAGGTATATCCTGAATTTCTTTTCCGTACTGGTATTCATCAGCCCTGTTCGAGGTTATATAGGAGACATCCCTGACATTCAGGGAACAGAGCCGGTGAGTTTTAAAGACAGTCGGTATGAAATTTCCTGATGATCGGTCAGGGAATAAAGAGTGGAACCTGTCTTCTGAAATAGAAAATACTTTAGACTGAGATTTCAATAGAGCCTTTTTGCTTTTAATACGCCTGTCATCATTTTGCTTTTGTCGTCAGTTTTAAAAAAAATATAGCCCAACAGCATAAGATGATCTTGTTTCAGATCGCGTCGTCTGGAACTGATGGTGCGGAACTTAAACGCACTGTCAATAATATGGATGTATGGCGCCCGTTCTTCTCTGAGGATCTTTGTCTGTATAAACCTGACCAATTCAAAAATCTGCTCTTCGGAGAAGTCCCGTATATTTTCTTTGGTCAGACTACTTAATACCGTCTTTTTCTCATTCATATGGATAGATCAAACTCTTTTTGAGCCTATACAAAGATACGAAAAATCCTCTTTTTTTTGTAATTCTGACCAATTCCTTTAGTAGATAAAATGGAAGTAACTGATTGCACTACAAATGATTGTGCTTTGTTAAAAATGATTGACTACATACGGCGAATCACTCACTTTGCGATGTCTGCCTGAGAGCAGAGGATCGGCTCCGGAACGTAAATTGATAGCCCATCAATCTGCACGTTTTTCCGTTTCTACGAACATATCTTTGAGATTGATCGTCAGATTTCCGAAGGCGGAGAACATATCGGCTCCGAACATTCCGTCTTCGTAGGAGACGCCGGACTCTTCTGTTTCTACCACGATGTGTGAAAGTCTTTTTTCGTTGCCGTTGATGGCGAAGGGGAAGTCGGAGAGGTAATAGATGGGTATTTCGCGGATGCCTCCGATGCCCGCTATGTAGGTGTCAGAGGCTATTCCTGTGGCTTCGATCTCTTTCTGATGCCGCCAGAAGTAGTTGTGTGAAAGGGAACTAAGGCCCGATCCGGAGTCTAACTGCATCACCAGACGCTCTCCCTGTCCGGAAAGTTCGACCAGCAGAGATCCCTGCTCTATGCAGAGGTTGGAGTAGGGCATAGGTCTTTCGGAAAGCTGATGCGGAAAGCGTATCCGGTGATTGCGGAAATCCAGTTGTACCTCCTGCAAAGCCAGGAGAAGAGGCAGGCCGATGATCAGGTCCAGGCTTTCCAGGTATGTATCCGCTTCGGGATGGCGGGTACTCATATCCATGACATAGAAAGGGACGTTGCAGAATAGGATGTCTCCGATGCGCAGGCTGTCTGCCAGTACCAGTTTTCCAAAGTCGGTCTGTACCCCTGTTACCCTCACCGAGTCGTCTATGACGGTCAGCGGATATCGGGCAGCCAGTTCGGCAGACAGGAAATTGGCACCTGCTCCTGTGTCGAGCATGGCTTGTTGGCGGGTACCATTCAGAGAGGCCGCGAACAGAAAAGCAGAACCGTCTTGTGGCAACAGGCGGGTGACCAGTGGCAGTTCGGTATCCTGTGCCGGGCGTTGGATGTGGTAGAGTTTGTATCCCGACAACCGGGCAAACTGCTTCTCCAAACGTTGGAAATAGGAGAGTGTCTCCGGATCGATCTCATGCCTGATGGCCGCAATCAGTTCGCGCATCACCGCTACTGCTTCCCGGTTGCGGTGTTGGGAGTGCAGGTCCAGTGCGATCTTCAGGGTAAGGTCGATGGAGTTTTCGTAGCCTAACCGGAACGGGTAGCGCTGAGCCAGTTCCGTGAGTTGATCGATGGCCTCCGGCCGGTTGAACGCCGAACTCAGAAAAGCCTGTGCCAGGGCGCGGGTGAAGGGAGAGAGGGAGTCTTTCCGCTCTTCGTATACTTTTTGCAGGGTGAACCAGTCTTGCTGTCCGATCAGCTGCTCTACCGATGCGGTAGTGAGGGGCTGTGCCCGACTACAGGAACACAGAAGCAGCAGCCAGCACAAAACAGCCATGTGTTTTCCGGATGAATGAAGAGAGTGCATAGAGGGTGTATGTTAAGTTTTGATATATTATATAACAAATCTCAACGAAAGACGTTCATGCCGGAGAAGATTAATTTTTCTTTATACAGCAGCCTACTCCATGAACTATCCGCTTATCATAGGAAAACTGTTCGGGTCGGATAGGAGTAAGATCCTGTTGCCGTGTTACCGATCAGAGACAGCCTGCCATTCTTCTGCTTTTTCGCGGATGGCTTTCCAGTCTATCTCATTCAATATCGTGAACTCTTCGTCCAGAATAAGATCGTAGCGGATATACTCCCAGTCTCCGGTGCGTAAGGCTCCTTTCACCAGATAGAAGAATGTGTCGTTCGTATCGTATGTCTTGCCAATGGCATCGTTCACGCTTTCCAGAAGCAAAAGTTCTATGGTCTTACCTATTCCCCGGGGCTTTCCGTGCTTCATTTCTTCTGTGCGTAAAGAGTGTTTTTGTGTCAGGTAGGAGCTTCTGACTAAGTATCTGTCGTTGTTGCCTATGCACTGTACAGGCTCTCCTATCTGCAAAGGGTAGGTATCCACTACTGTGGAACCGGGGATAAGCGGAACCAAATGACGGTTCATATAGCTTTCTGCTACTTCCAGGGCTTTCGCAGTGTCTTTCGGAGAGTCTGCACACGAAGAAAACAGGAATAAGGATATGTACAGAAGGAGGATAATGCTGTTTTTCATAACTGACTCTTTATGTATGGACTACAAAGCTACTGAAAACTATTTTTATACCCGTTTTTCATAGAATAAATAATTTGTGGTGATTCCTAATATAGAGAAATCTGCAATGTGTTTTATTTTTATTTAGTGAATGAAAAGGTTGAAATAAGTTAAATTTTACTGTATATTTATGTCTTGCTTTTTTATGGAAAACAGATTTTATAATTAAAAAAATGATTTGCTTTATGAACACAAAAAATTTGTAGGAATTCTGGGGTATCCTGATAGTCAGTTCTTTTGTGAAGATTGACCCGGAACAGATCTCTGCGACCGAAGGAATAAACGCCGATTTCACTTCTTATGTGGTCTGGTCGGGGGAAACCGGCAAGGCTACGATCCATGTTCCCGCGAGCTATGGTACAGTACCGAATAGCAATTATGTGACTTTTCCCATAGCAGCCACAGATGTAACTGTAGTGAACAACCTGATAACTTTTACCTTGAGCAAAACTGAATGGGAAAGGGCTGGCAGCCCGGCATCCGCGCCTGGGTTTATTATGACTTCCGCGAATAATACCTATTCGTATACGTTGTATTATTGATTCCGGATATTTTCGTGTAGTTTTTCGTTGGTATAGGTATGGAACTGGATCAGGTACATACATATACCAACGAGTTTTTGCATATAAAATTTATAAAAAAACAAAAGAACCTGGTCACAGGTAATCAAATCATAGGGTGGATTGTTGTAAAAAGACATTAGCAGGATTATATACATGAATCAACAACCATCCATATATCTGTCTCACGAAAGAATAGAGGAAATCGCAGTCTATACGCTTTCCGATTTCGATTCAGGGCTTCCTCCCTGGGTAGATAAGTATATGAAAGTCAGCAATGATCTCGATATAAAGTTGCTGGAGAATTCCCGTTCTACGCTGTATTGTAAGGTGATCTGCGATCTTTTTAAAGATGAGAATATAGGAAGAGGAGACATTCTGGTGATAGATACACAGATGAAGCCTCAGCACGGAGATCTGATCGCCTGTTTGTGTGATGGGGAATTTATGGTGAAAAAACTCTGCTTGCAACCGGATCTGCTCCTATTGATCCCTTCCAATCCGGAACACTCGCTAATACGTGTCTCAAAGAAGAGTAAATTTGTGATTCTGGGAGTGATCACTTATACCATTATTAAACAACGCAGAACCAGTTAAAGGGGGCCGGATCAAGTCATTATCATACATATACATCGTCATGTATATCTCCCTATGTGTTGGACCTGCACTGTGGGGACGCAAATATGCACTGGTGTCCGGAAAAATACTTTGAGCTTTACGGAGCTATCCAAATGTCATTCATTTCATCCAATGATCCCATTTCCCTGGAAAGCCCGAAGGGCTTGTAGAGAGAATAACTATTCTTTGCATAACTCATGAACATGCAGCAGGTGGAAATCCTCCGGGTAAAAAACAGATGTAACTAATGGAAAGAAAATATATGATCTTAAACGTTAACCATTTGTTCGGGACCCTGGTGCACGCCGTGCGTCTCTACCTGTGGCTGTTCATCTTCAGCAAGGTATATGGGAAGGTTTTTGTATTTCCAGATTGTACATTGTCAATCCGTACATCGACAAGCAGTAAATTTCCTTAGTTTATCGGAAGAATTTTTATCGGAACTAATTAATGATTACTTTTGTTTCCCGGATAATATGTACCGGATAATATGTAATAGATAAACAATTCAGGAAACCGCATGGGTGATACACAAAGAAAAAAGAAGAGAATTCCTCTGTACCTGCAGATCTTATTGGGCATGCTGGGTGGGATACTGGCTGGTATGATTGCTCTGTTTTTCAATGGGGAAGAGTTTGTTGCTATGTGGGTGAAGCCCTGGGGAAGGGTTTTTATCAAATTGCTGCAACTGATTGCCGTACCTCTTGTTTTTCTTTCTTTATTCAAAGGGGTCACAGGGCTTCAGGATATCAGCCGGTTCTCAAAGATCGGACTACGAACGGTAGTGATCTATCTGGGTACGACGTTCGTTGCTATTCTCATTGGGGTGACTCTGGCGTTGACCATACGTCCCGGACGTTTTTTTGACCGGCAGGAGGCAGCCGGAATGCAGCAGAACTATCAGGAGGTGGTAGAGCAGCAGCGCGCGGCAGCCGAACTGACCCAGGAGCGGGGACCTCTGGCGTTTCTGGATGAGATCATTCCGGATAATATTGTGAATGCGGCCTCCAGCAACAACCGTATGCTGCAAGTGATCTTCTTTGCTCTGTTGTTCGGTATTGCTGCCCTGAGCTTGGACAGAGAGAAGACAGCACCTGTGATTCGGTTGGTTGACAGTTTGTATGAGATCATTCTGAGAATGGTGGATTTTATTATCCTGTTTACCCCATACGGCGTATTTGCTCTGATGACCACACTGGTGGTCGATTTTTCAGGGAATGTGTCCGTCTTCGGAGCTTTGGCAGTATATGCGGGTACGGTAGTCTTTGCCTTGCTGATATTGATCTTTTTATTCTACCCGGCGCTGGTACACTTTTTCAGCCGGCTTCGTCCTGTGTTCTTTCTTAAAAATATCTATCCGGTCCAGTTGCTTGCGTTTACTACCAGTTCCAGTGCGGCTACGCTGCCTCTGACGCTGGAGGTAACGGAGCAAAAGCTGGGTATCTCTAACGAGGTTGCCTCTTTTGTACTTCCTGTAGGCACGACGATCAATATGGACGGAACAAGCTGTTATCAGGCCATTGCTGTGATTTTCATTGCTCAGGTACTGGGCATCGAACTCACCTGGGCACAATTGCTTTCTGTGATCCTTCTTACTACACTCTCCTCCATCGGTACTCCCGCGATTCCCGGAGGAAGCTATGTGATCCTGACGATGGTGCTTTCTTCGATCGGTGTACCCGCGGAAGGATTGGCACTCATCCTGGGAGTAGACCGCCCGTTGGTTCAGTTTTATCTTTAGTCAGATCTTTCTGTGTGCGATGCGATAACCAACGGTTGACGCAGTCCATAGCGGACTATGTAGATACGCATATTTGCGTCTGAAAGAAAACCGGAAAAGCTGGCAACCAACGATCTGGGAAGCTAAAAAGAGGACAGAAGGAAGAGCAAAGAATAGAAAAAATCATTATTCGCGAAAGATCCGGACAGTTTCTCAATTTTCAAAAGAAATTCAACTTCATTTCAGCCATTTTTTAGTAATTTTGCAGATCATTTCCGGAACCCTTCCTGATTTGCAGGAAAAACGGGAGGAACATAAAGAAGAAAAATTAAATCAGCATAGAATGGCAAAAGAATTGAAAGAACTGACCAAGCGAAGCGAGAATTACTCACAATGGTACAATGACCTGGTACTTAAAGCCGACCTGGCGGAACAATCTGCCGTACGGGGGTGTATGGTCATTAAACCTTACGGTTACGCGATCTGGGAGAAGATGCAGAGACAGTTGGATGATATGTTCAAAGAGACAGGACATGTAAATGCCTACTTCCCGTTGCTTATTCCCAAATCGTTCCTGAGTCGTGAAGCTGAACATGTGGAGGGTTTTGCCAAAGAATGTGCGGTGGTGACCCATCATCGTCTGAAAAACTCTCCGGACGGCAAAGGAGTAATTGTAGACCCGGAAGCCCGTCTGGAAGAGGAACTGATCATTCGTCCGACTTCGGAAACCATTATCTGGAATACCTATAAAAACTGGATCAACTCTTACCGCGACCTGCCGATCCTGTGCAACCAATGGGCCAATGTGATGCGTTGGGAAATGCGGACGCGTCTGTTCCTTCGTACGGCAGAGTTTCTCTGGCAGGAGGGACATACCGCGCATGCTACCAAAGAGGAAGCAGAAGAAGAGGCACTCCGGATGTTGAACGTGTATGGAGAGTTTGCTGAGAAATACATGGCTGTGCCGGTGGTGAAAGGGATCAAATCGGCCAATGAACGGTTTGCGGGAGCTTTGGAAACCTATACCATAGAAGCATTGATGCAGGATGGTAAAGCACTGCAAAGCGGGACTTCACACTTCCTGGGACAGAATTTCGCGAAAGCGTTTGACGTGCAGTTCCTCAACAAGGAGAATAAGCAGGAGTATGTATGGGCTACTTCCTGGGGGGTATCTACCCGTTTGATGGGGGCATTGATTATGACTCACTCCGACGACAACGGTCTGGTATTGCCACCGACTCTGGCTCCTTTCCAGGTAGTGATCGTACCGATCTACAGGAACGATGAGCAACTGTCACAGATCAACGAAAAGATCGCCGGTATTGTGGCGGGACTGAAAGCACTGGGTATCTCCGTGAAATACGACAACGCCGACAACAAGCGTCCGGGATTTAAGTTCGCGGAGTATGAACTCAAAGGGGTGCCGGTGCGTCTGGTGATGGGTGGACGCGATCTGGAAAACAATACGATTGAGGTCATGCGCCGGGATACGCTGGAAAAAGAGACGGTTTCCTGCGACGGCATTGAAAAGTATGTGCAACAGTTGCTGGCGGATATTCAGCAGAATATCTATCAGAAGGCACTGGATTTCCGTGAATCACATACGGTGAGTGTAGACACATACGACGAATTCAAAGAAAAGATCGAAGAGGGAGGATTTATCCTGGCTCACTGGGACGGTACTCCGGAAACAGAAGAGAAGATCAAGGAGGAGACAAAAGCCACGATCCGTTGTATACCTCTGGAAGGCGATCGTACGCCGGGCAGGTGTATGGTCACAGGCAAGCCTTCGGAAGGAAGGGTAGTTTTTGCCAGAGCTTATTAAAACCTGTTATGTTAATGTATAAAGAGGGTGTGTCCGGAAGCAGTGAGACGGTGGACACACTCTCTTTTTTTATCGGGGAAAGAGGATGCCCGAAGGGGCCTATCTGTTTGCAAAATGAAGAGGGTTTCTTATTTTTGCACAGAAGACTTGTTTACTTTACAGAGAAAGAATCATGAAACTACTATTCAATATCTTGTGGCTCGTGTTCGGAGGATTGCTCACAGCCCTTTCCTATTTAATTGTCAGCCTGTTGCTGATGGTTACTATCATCGGAATACCCTTCGGACTACAAACACTGAAAATGGCACAGCTGGCCTTCTGGCCTTTTAATAAAGAGATACAAACAGTTCCTCAGGCAGGGGGATGTCTGAGTGTGGTCATGAACCTGATCTGGATCTTTGTCGGTGGGTTCTGGATTTGTTTGGAACATCTGTTTTTCGGCTTGCTATTGTGTGTCACCCTCATTGGTATACCCTTTGGTTTGCAGCATTTCAAACTGGCTGCCCTGGCACTGACCCCGTTTGGAAAGCGGATTGTCTCCAAATAAAAGTACACTTTATACGCTGAAAAGGAGACAAAGAACGCAGGCGCTATGTCTCATTCCCATGGTCGTCCTTTGTTTGTCCGGTTTCTCCGGGATCTTCTTCCTGAGGTTCCGTATCGGAGTCTTGCAACCCGCGTTTTCTGAGCCATCTTTTTTTCCAGAACAGGTCTGACCACTTATTAAAGTCTTTTCTGTAGATGATACCTATCCCTTGTGTGGTGAGTGCCGAACGGGTATAATAGCGGTCGTTGGTTTCGTTGTATCCTTTCAGGCGTATGTCTCCGGAGCGTGTGAGCAGCCATTCGGCCTGGAAATCTCCGACGAAGTTCGTCGTAGACAGAGGGTTGTCCCTGTAGCCGAAATTTCCGTTGATCAGGAGGCGGTTGTTGAGCAACTGTCCGGAAAGTATCGCCTCTACTTCCATATCTGTCCAGCCCTTGTCTCCCGTACTCAGATTGGTACCTAAGCTCCAGTTGTTGTTGTTAATGATCTGGGAAAACAGATTGTTGAGCTGTCCCGACAGAGTAGAGGAGAGTACCGAAGTCATCATATTGGAACTCTGGCTCACTCCTGTGTAATCAGGCGTATAGAACTTACCGATACCCAGCAGATAGAGGAATTGCATACTCAACTCTTCTTCGGTATTGGTATAATGGCGTACCATGGCTTGTACCTCGTCCCGTTCGTTGGGCAATTCAATACCTAATTTGATGGCAGGCTGTGTGAGGTTTCCTGAAAGATTCATCAGACAGTTTACACGCACATTGGGCTGAGCCGTCAGACTGCTCGTTCCTGAGCCTGACGCGATAAGGTCATTCAGAGATACCGAACTCACCGTATAGACGGCCTGAATGTCCAGATTGGCATCGAACGGATCCCCGTTGAACAGGATATTACTGCCTTCCTGGATGATAAAGTCTTTCCGGATCACTTCCTGTAAACTGAACTTATAACTTCCCTGGCTGATCCGGTAATTCCCGAACAGCTTCACATCTCCTTTGTTGAAGAACTCCGTACGTATACTTCCGGTACCGCGGGCGGTGATATCGTCTCCGGCAATGGGGTCCATGATGATGCGTACGGAAGCATCCGGAGTAGCTTCTACCAGGATATTCAGCCGGATATCTGTTTCCGGTTCTTCCTCTTCCTGCTGCAGGAACCGTTGGTAATCGCTGGTTACATAGTCTATCGAGTCCGGTTGTAAGCGTCGCGGAGTTTTGTCTACAAAGTTTATGAAGTGATTGCTCGTAGCCATGGCAGCGGTGGCAAGGCTGTATACGAAATTGGTGTTGCGGTTTGTAGTCACTGCCGCGTTCACATTGAGTTCGTCCGAATCTCCGGAGAGGCGCGCGTTGCCGGAAGCGTAGACCGTTCCATAGAATGGAAAGTCGGGACTCTCCTGTGTATTCATGACCAGCATGTTCTGGACATCTATGTTGAAACGGTACTCCATGTCACTGAAATTTTTGTGATTCAGGTATCCGTCTACGGTTCCCGTGTGTCCCTCCGGATCGGAGAGTGCCATCTGCCTGAACTGGATCTGATCCGGTATGGCATGTATGCTGTCGTTTACCAGGAAGGTGGTGTTGAGTATATCTATTTTGAGAGAGGCGTCTGTCATCAGATCTCCTTCTATATTCAGGTTCTGAAACTGACCGAACAGACGAACTTTTCCGCGAACCCTGCCCTGTAGTTCGGAAGCGATATTAGCCATATAGAATTCCAGGAATTTGATATTGGTACCCTGTGCGTCGATGAACAGTTCCAGCCCGCTTTTGGGTCTGAGCGGATAGATATATCCATTGACATAGGTATGGGCTATCTCCTGTTCCTGTATGTGTGCGTTTAAGAGGATCCCCTCTTCTTCATCGTCCCACATACCCTGTACACGCAGATCGCCCAGCAGACCGTCGTTGAAACTGAAATCCCGTATAAACAATTCCGTGTTCATCACCGGCTTGGTGAAAACTCCGGAAGCGTATGCCTTGCCGGTAGCATGTCCTTTAAAATCTACGTTCCGGACTTTGGCAATATCGAATACGTAACTGATATCAATGTCTTTCAGATCCACAACGATCGAGTCGTTGTCGTTTTCCGAGGCCAGTCCGTTGATCCTTACAAATTGATCTTTGTGGCTGAATAAGAAATCATCTACATAGATCTTTCCGGGCTTTATCAGGATATGTGACGGATGCACGTCCCAGATCGAGTCATTGAGAATGATCTCTGTGGGCTGGATATCTACCTGCGTTTCCAGGAATGGTTTCTCTGCCTCTCTGCGTAAGAAAGAGGTGGTGGCCGATAATTCACCGCTGTAAGTAACCGGAGAATTGTTGCCCCAATGTAGTCTGGAAATGATCTTATCGTCTTTGGTCTGCGTTTCTAAAGAAACATTCACTGCTCCGGTAGGGCGCTGGCTCGTAAAGCGGACATTACTGGTGAGGCTGTCGCCGGGATTTTCGCACAGTAGTATGCCCGATTCAATGAACATATTTCCATATCTCAGACGCGGAAAATAACCATGCACCCGCAGGCGTTGCCGGGACTCGTTCAGATAGCCTTTGATACTGACAGGGTTGTAGAGGCGAAGCGGGATATCAAAGACAGTAGAAAGCAGGTCTGCATGGTGCAGTTGTATTTCGAAACTGAAATCGTTGGAAGATTCGGAGAGGGTCTTATCAGGTAGAATAAGAGAAGGAAGGTAGCGTTTGAGTGTATTGAGAACGCTGTTCGGGAGCGTACGATACGAATAATTCCCTTCGATATGTGCCTGAAGGAACTCGGAACGGACAGATAACTGATTGGTAGATGCCTGCCGGGAAGAGGTCACACGCAGATTGTCCAGGAAATAATTTTTTCCCGGAGAGATATACAGGAAGCTGTCTACCTGGATCTCACCGATCATTTCATCGATATGTTTCCCGGTAAAATCAGCGGCAAGTTTCAGAGAGAATTCCGTATCCTCGTAGTTAGAGGTGATATTCAGGGCGTGAGGACGGAATCCGGAAATGATCGCTTTGAAATTGAAAGAGGGTGTTCGGTCTGCCAGATAGAAGCTACCACTCAACCAGGCGGAACCATTTTCGTCGTCAAGAGCGATCTCCCCGTTGAATCCTCCCCGCTGATAGGTACCATCTATGGTGATGTTCTCATACTTGTATTGCTTGTATTCGATGGAACTCACTAAACCTTTCATCTCAATAGAGGGTAATTGGGAGGTCCGGTGCTTGCCGTCTATATCTAAGTTGAAGGTTACGTTCCCGAATTGTCCGTTTGCCATCAGACTACCCAGATCGAAATCGGATGTTTTTACAATCCCCGAATAGGAAAACAGATCCTGTTCTTTGTCTATACTTAATTTCACATCTGTCCGCGCAACTCCCAGATCTGTTTGCAAGACTCCGTAAGTAACCAGATCGGTGAAATATCCGGAAACTTCTCCGCGGAAAGAGAGAGTACCTACTCTGTCTAATACAGGAGGCACTCCCTGATAGCCACTGCTCAGGTTCCGCAACAGGAAATCCACTCCCCAGCTATCCGCGTAGAGCTGTGACAGGTGTCCGAATACAAAGGCGTCTTCCGGACTGGAGAGTTCCTGAAAAGAGACATTCCCATGAAGACGGATGTGCTCGTCTGCCACAATGTCCAGACGGGAGCAATTGAGGTTGTTGATGGTGCCATCTGCGTCGATCCCCACAGATAATTTTTCAGAAAATTGCTCAAAAGCAGGTACAAAAGGAGCCAGATCCTGCAAAGTAATGTGAGAAGGCAACATCCGGAAGGAAAACTCTACTTCCTGGGTAAACTGCCGGAAAGCCCCCAGGCTATCGTAGACCATCCGGATCGTATCCATGCGTAAGGCGGTTCCCGGAAGATCTACAGACAGGTTTTCTATGCGCATCTCTTTCTCATTGGCCAATACTTTCATACTGATCCGCTGGAGGTCGAAGCCGGAATGTTCTTCTACGCTCAGACGCTTGACTGCCGCGTTGATCGAATCGGTCCGCAGAGCTTTGAGCGAGATATTGGCTATGATATTGTTGAGACGTATGTGATCAGGATTGAACCTGCCCGGGGTTTCCTGCTCAGACCATACGTCGTATGACAGTCTACCGCGACGTATAAGTAAGGAATTGATCCGCAGATCCAACTCCGTATTTTGAGGTGTCTCAGGCGTGAGGGCGTCTATAACAAACTGAAAATTGGAAGGAGCATCCAGCGTGTCCCTGTGAAGCTGTATGTTGAATCCGAAAAGCTGTACATTGCCGATAGAGATCTTTTGCTGGAACAAAGGAAGGATCTCGAATTTGGCGGAAAGGCGGGTTACCTTCAGCATCTCTTCTCCGCTACGGTCGTTCAGCAGAAGGTCGTCTATAATGATGCGGTTGAGCAACCCCATATTCACACGCCCTATGGAGACTTGTGTATCAAGCAATTCAGTCAGTTGACGGGCAATGAACACAGACATTTTTTGCTGAATATAAGGTATATTCAGCAAAACGATGGTTCCGATGTATACCCCCAGTGTAATACCCAGAATCCAACGAAGTGTTTTTTTAAGTGCTCCTATGGCCGATAGTTTTTAAAAATGGCTGCTTCTTTTGTATAATCAGCTTTATGTTGCGGTCTGTTTCAGATTTGCTCTATTCTGTGTGCAGACAATTTATCCACGTTTCAGCATATTATAGAATTACCGACGGATAATGGCTCTATCTAACTGTAAAGCTTCAGAACCTATACTAAATTTTCCGTGAACCAACGGTTTACATTGTCAATCCAGGATCGATGTAATCAACACCACAGTCCACATAATTGAAATTTGAACAGGCTCTTGTTATTTCCCAACAAAAATATAAAATATAATATTACCCATCCTACTTTTATCACTACTTTTGCAGCGTTTAAACTTCTATTCACTTATGAGTACAATAATATTAGGGATCGAGTCTTCCTGTGACGATACTTCCGCTGCGGTGATCCGGGATGGATATCTCCTTTCAAATGTCATTGCCGGCCAGGCAGTACATGAAGCATATGGAGGGGTAGTACCGGAACTGGCTTCCAGAGCTCATCAACAGAATATAGTCCCCGTTGTGCATGAAGCGTTGAAAAGGGCGGGTGTGCGTAAAGAAGAGTTGAGTGCGGTAGCTTTTACCAGAGGTCCCGGTCTGATGGGATCTTTGCTGGTCGGAGTCTCTTTCGCAAAAGGGTTCGCGCGGTCATTAAATATACCTCTTGTTGATGTTAACCATCTGTCGGCTCATGTATTAGCGCATTTTATTAAAGAAAAAGATGAACCTCATACAGCTCCGGAATTCCCTTTTTTGTGTCTTTTGGTGTCCGGAGGAAATTCGCAGATCATCCTTGTCAACTCTTACAACGACATGGAGATACTGGGGCAGACCATCGATGACGCAGCAGGGGAAGCTATAGATAAATGTTCGAAAGTCATGGGGTTGGGCTATCCCGGAGGACCGATCATCGACAGATTGGCCAGGCAAGGCAATCCGAAGGCATTTACCTTCAACAAACCCCATATTCCGGGGCTGGACTATAGTTTCAGCGGACTGAAAACCTCTTTTCTCTATTCACTCCGTGACTGGCTGAAGGAGGATCCCGATTTCATTCAGAACCATCTCAACGACCTGGCTGCCTCTCTGGAATCTACTGTAGTAGAGATACTCATGGATAAACTCCGGAAGGCTGCTAAGGAATATAAGATCAGGCAAGTGGCGGTAGCAGGAGGAGTCTCTGCGAACAACGGATTGCGACAGGCTTTCCGGGAACATGCCGATAAGTATGGCTGGGAGATCTTTATACCTAAGTTCGGATATACCACAGATAACGCCGCTATGATCGCTATGACAGGATATTTTAAATATCAGGACGGTGATTTCTGTCTGATCGACTTGCCCGCTTATTCACGTGTCACTTTATAAATAAGACAACCTGCAGAAATGTTTGCTGAGATCATAACCATAGGAGACGAACTGCTGATCGGTCAGGTGGTGGATACCAATTCTGCCTGGATGGGACGTGAGTTGAACCGGATCGGGATAGAGGTGGTACGGGTCACCTCGGTGCGCGACAGGAAAGAGGAAATACTGGATGCGGTAGATAGTGCGTTGCGACGGGTAGGCCTGGTACTGATGACAGGTGGCCTGGGACCCACGAAAGATGATATTACCAAACAAACCTTGTGTGAATACTTTGGTACCCGGCTGGTATTTAGTGAAGAAGTGTTCCGGAATATACAGCAGGTATTGGCCGGACGCATTCCGATGAATGAGCTGAATCGCAGTCAGGCTTATGTACCCGAAAATGCTGTGATCCTGCCCAACCGGGTGGGAAGTGCTCCGGTAACCTGGTTTGAGAAAGACGGGTCTGTACTGGTCTCTATGCCGGGAGTACCGCAGGAGATGACTACGGTGATGACAGAAGAGGTGATCCCGCGGTTATGTGAAAAGTTCCGGACAGACTTCATTCTGCACCGGAGTTTCATGGTAAAGAATTATCCCGAATCTGTGCTGGCTGAGAAATTGCAGGCCTGGGAAGAAGGGTTGCCCCACTGTATCAAACTCGCTTACCTGCCGAAACCGGGGTGGATGCGGCTCAGACTTACCGCCAGAGGCAGGCGGAAGCCGGAACTCAATCAGCTTCTCGATGAAGAGGGGCAAAAACTCAAAGTGATATTGGGAGAAGACCTGTATGCGGACCGGGAACAGGCTCCGGAAGTGCTGTTGGGAGAGATACTGACTGAAAAAGGATGGACGGTTGCTACGGCAGAAAGTTGTACAGGAGGAAATATAGCTGCGCGTATTGCTTCCGTTGCCGGAAGTTCGGCTTATTTCAAAGGAAGTATAGTAGCCTATGCCAATCAGGTAAAAGAAGATCTGTTGGGTGTTTTGCCGGAAACATTGGAGAAATATGGGGCAGTGAGCCGCCAGACAGTGATTGAAATGGTGAAAGGGGCGATGAATACGCTGAAAACGGATTGTGCCCTCGCGACTTCCGGTATAGCCGGTCCGGCAGGAGGAACACCGGACAAACCTGTAGGGACGGTATGGATCGCGGTTGCCTGTAAAAACGAAATATTTACTTTCCTGCAACAGGGCGACAGAGGGCGTGAGATGAATATAGAAAGAGCGTGCAACAAAGCGTTGATCATGCTTTCGGATGCGTTGGAATGAATAAATATTGCTCTCAGACAGCGAATTATTTTTAAAATAATTTGTTTGTTAACAATAAAAGTTGTTACTTTGCGCTCTGTTTGAAACAACGATACATTGAAACTATAAAAAATAAGATAGAAATGTCGAAGATTTGTCAAATTACCGGAAAAAAAGCCATGGTTGGCAACAATGTTTCACACTCTAACAGACGTACCAAAAGAACGTTTGATGTGAACTTGTTTACGAAGAAATTCTACTATGTAGAGCAAGACTGCTGGATTGTCCTCAGTATCTCTGCTTCAGGTTTGCGTACAATCAACAAAAAAGGTTTGGACGCTGCGCTGAATGATGCGGTGGCTAAAGGTTTTTGTGATTGGAAGAGTATTAAAGTAATTGGCTAAACACAGAGGAGAACTGACTTATGGCAAAAAAGGCAAAAGGAAACAGAGTGCAGGTGATTCTGGAATGTACAGAACACAAAGAAAGTGGTATGCCGGGAACTTCCCGCTATATTACTACAAAGAATAGAAAAAATACTACAGAAAGATTGGAGCTGAAAAAATACAATCCGATTCTGAAGAGAGTAACCGTACATAAAGAAATTAAATAAGAGTATAACCCATGGCAAAAAAGACAGTTGCAAGTTTGCAGGACGGTAACAAGGAAGGCCGTTCGTATACTAAGGTTATCAAAATGGTAAAATCTCCTAAAACAGGAGCTTATATCTTTGATGAACAAATGGTACCTAACGAAAAAGTTCAGGACTTTTTCAAAAAATAATAAAGATTGCTTTCCGGCAATCTGTTGAAGATCCTCCCATTTATATGAATGAGAGGATTTTTTTTGTTTTGAACCATATTTTTTGAAATTCGTTTTACATTTTTCATTACTTGTTATATCTTTGTAAACAACGAATTATATATAAACCACCGGTATCATGGGATTTTTTAGTTTTTTTTCAAAAGATAAGAAGGAGACATTAGATAAGGGATTATCCAAGACCAAGGAGAGTGTTTTTGGCAAACTGGCTCGTGCGGTTGCCGGAAAATCCAAAGTCGATGATGAAGTATTGGATAATCTGGAAGAGGTACTGATCACTTCGGATGTAGGAGTGGAAACAACGCTGAATATCATCCAGCGTATAGAGAAGCGTGCCGCTGCCGATAAATATGTGAACGCGCAGGAGCTGAATCAGATACTCCGTGAAGAGATAGCGGCTTTGCTGACTGAGAATAATTCCGGTGAAGTGGCCGATTTCGATATGCCTGTCGCCCGGAAACCCTATGTGATCATGGTAGTAGGGGTGAACGGAGTAGGAAAGACAACTACCATTGGCAAACTGGCCTATCAATTCAAAAAAGCCGGAAAATCCGTATATCTGGGTGCCGCTGATACGTTCCGTGCCGCTGCTGTGGAGCAATTGGTGATCTGGGGAGAGCGGGTAGGAGTACCTGTTGTCAAACAGAAAATGGGTTCCGATCCGGCATCCGTTGCCTATGATACACTGAACTCTGCCGTTGCCAACGGCGCGGATGTGGTGATCATTGATACGGCCGGACGTCTGCATAATAAGGTAGGGCTGATGAATGAGCTGACCAAGATCAAGAACGTAATGAAAAAGGTGGTTCCCGATGCTCCGGATGAAGTATTGCTGGTGTTGGACGGATCTACCGGACAGAACGCCTTCGAGCAGGCACGTCAGTTTACCCTGGCTACGGAGGTCACTGCTCTTGCTATCACCAAATTAGATGGTACGGCCAAAGGAGGTGTGGTGATCGGTATCTCCGACCAGTTTAAGATCCCGGTCAAATACATCGGTCTGGGTGAGGGTATGGAAGACTTGCAGGTGTTCCGGAAAAAAGAATTTGTAGACTCACTGTTCGGCGTAGAAGAAGAGTAGGTAATACAAAATGGAGACCATACACGACAGTTATACTGAAAGCGGAAAAATTCAGTAAACAACAATAGATAACACATATACAGAAGGCAGTCGGACCCATACAGGGTTCTGCTGCTTTCCTGTATGTAGGAATAACATACGATGAAAAGAAAAAAAATTGATATTATCACCCTGGGGTGTTCAAAAAACCTGGTAGATTCGGAACAACTGATCAGGCAACTGGAAGAAGTAGGCTATGAAGTTGCTCATGACGCTCCTGTACCAACAGGAGATATCGCTGTCATAAATACCTGCGGTTTTATCGGAGACGCGAAAGAAGAATCCATACAGATGATCCTGGAATTTGCTCAGGCCAAAGAAGAGGGACAATTGGAGAAGTTGTATGTCATGGGCTGTCTTTCTGAAAGATATCTGAAAGAACTGGCTCTCGAGATACCTCAGGTGGATAAGTTTTATGGAAAATTCAACTGGAAAGCTTTGCTTGAAGAGTTGGGAAAGAATTATCAGCAGGAATTATATATTGAACGTACGTTGACGACCCCCGGACATTTTGCTTATCTGAAAATATCGGAAGGGTGTGACCGTACGTGTTCGTATTGCGCGATCCCGATCATCACAGGAAAGCATGTTTCACGTCCGATGGAAGAGATTGTGGAGGAAGTGAAATACCTGGTAGCCGAGGGTGTGAAAGAGTTTCAGGTAATCGCTCAGGAACTCACCTATTACGGGATAGATCTCTATAAAAAACAGATGCTTCCCGAACTGATCGAGCGTATATCTGATGTTCCCGGAGTAGAATGGATCCGTCTGCATTATGCCTATCCGGCTCACTTTCCGGAAGACCTTTTCCGGGTAATGAGGGAACGGGCAAATGTATGTAACTATATGGACATTGCTTTACAACACATCAGTGATCCTATCCTGATCCGTATGAGGCGACATGTGACGAAAGAAGAGACCTATGCGTTGCTGGAAAAGTTCAGAAAAGAGGTTCCCGGCATTCATTTACGTACGACACTGATGGTGGGGTATCCGGGAGAGACAGAAGAGAACTTTGAAGAGTTGAAAGAGTTTGTCAGAAAGGTGCGTTTCGATCGGATGGGTGCTTTCGCATATTCCGAAGAAGAGGGGACATTTGCCGCGGAAAATCAGGTAGATGATGTAGCTGATGAAGTGAAACAGGCACGTCTGGGTGAACTCATGGAGATACAACAGGAGATCTCTGCGCAGTTGGCCGCGGCTAAGGTGGGACAGACCCTTCTGGTAATTATAGACCGGATAGAAGGAGATTATTACATCGGGCGCACCGAATTCGACTCTCCTGAGGTGGATCCGGAAGTACTGATCCGGAAAGAGGATGCCGACCTGGAAATCGGGAAATTTTACCGGGTGGAAGTGATGGATTCCGATGACTTCGACCTTTTTGCACGGATAATTTAACGATTTTTCTTTAACTATTTGCTTATTTCGTTGAAAATAACTAATATAGCGGTCGAACTTTAAAAAACGGCAAAGTGAACAATAAAGAATTTGTTACCGAATTGTCTAAAAGACTGGGAAAATCCTCTAAAGAGACTACGGAAATGGTCAACTCTTTGTTGAAAGAGATGACGGAACAGTGGCAGGAAGGAAATATGGTGGCTGTGCAGGGATTCGGTATCCTGGAGGTGAAGAAAAAAGCCGAACGCATCTCTGTGAATCCGACCACTAAACAGCGTATGCTGGTACCTCCCAAGTTGGTGCTTGCCTATAAACCCAGTACACTGCTCAAAGAAAAGTATAAATAAACTTTGTCTTTTATGAACGAAAGAATAAACACGCAAGACTTAGTTGATCTGTTTGCAGTCCGGCATTCTGTTTCAAAAAAGGAGGCAGAGCTCTTTATCAGGGAGTTCTTTTTACTGATTGAACAAGGACTGGACAGTGATCGCAGTGTGAAGATCAAAGGGCTGGGTACGTTTAAACTGATCGCGATAGATAGCCGGGAAAGTATCAACGTGAATACCGGGGAACGTTTTCTGATAGAAGGTCATACCAAAGTCTCCTTTACGCCAGACAATGGATTGCGGGATGTGATAAACAGGCCGTTCTCTCATTTTGAAACAGTTGTCCTGCATGAAAATACGGTTTTACCGGATACACCGGTAGAGTCTTTGAAAGAGGAAGAGGAGGAACAAGACAGTACGGTTCCTGTGGAGCATAATACTCCCGTAGATCAGAGTCCGGAAATTGAAGTCGTTTCATCTTTTGCAGAAGAACTATCTCCGGAGGTTGATACAGAAGCAATTGTCAGAACAGACGTTTTGGTATCCTCTGCAGAGAAAGAGGGGAATGATATTATAGAAGTAACTGTATTTCACGAAGTAACCGTATCTCAGGAAATCATAAGTTCATTGGCAGAAGAAGAGAGGGCGGAAGAGGTTGTTAGTGAAACTGCATCTGTAAAAGTTCCGGCAGAGGATCCTGTAATGGAATTATCCCAGGATAGGATGGAGCCTGGAGAGGAACCTGTTCCGGCAGAGGAAACAGCCGTCGTGGAAGAGGAAAAGAATGAAAGAGCTTCGGTGGAAGATGATGTGCGGGAACAGGAAATGCCTGTAACACCGGAACCTGAACCCGGAGAACCAGAATCTGCTGTTTCATCGGTCTCTCAGTCTTTTGCTTCTCCATCCCATAAACGTCTGACTGCCGAAGAGATCATAGCCCTTGAGATACAGAAGGCCGATGAAGAATACCGCCAGTCTTTGAAAATACCTTTTCTGTCGAAGTCAGAAAAGGAAGCAAAAAAAGAAACACAGAAAGAGAAAATTAAATCGCCCTCGCAGAAAAAGGAGACAAACCGCACGGTACAACGCTACCTGATCGCTGTGGTTTTGTTGGTGCTCTTAGGTTGTGGTGGTTTACTCCTGTATTATTATATGCCGGACTGGACGGAGCGGAGCACAGAAGATCTTCTGGCCCTGGAAAGTCCGGTGGAAGATCCGGAAACGATCGGCTGGCAGGAGGATGTGGTGGAAGAAGAAAATTCACAGGATCCGGCACAAGGAGATGTTTCCACTCTGGAACAAGCTGTAGAACAGACCGGGGAAGTCTCTAATGTGAATGAGAGAACCAACCCTGAACCGGTTCGTGAAGCTCCTGTACGGCAGGAACAGCCTTCGGTTCCACAGCAGACTGCTGTGATCTCTCCGGTCCCAGACAAAGAACACCCTGTTCCGGAGAATATCGCCTCTATACCTGTACGCCCGGATTCTGTAAATTACGTGATCGTAGGCACGAAAACGACTTATAAGATAGAGGAAGGAGAGACGTTGACAAAAGTTGCTTATCGGTTTTATGGTACAAAGGATCTCTGGCCTTATATCGTCATGCACAATCAGACAGTGATCCGTAGTCCGAACCATGTTCCTTTTGGTACTACGATCCGGATCCCGGAACTGGAAAAGAAATAGTTGTAACAGATGTCTAAACAACTATCTGCGGCAGCGAGGACGGAAGTTGTACGTTCGGCAAAGAACCGAAACAGGAAAATAAGATTTTATTTATAAGGGATTATCGCAGAGAGAAGCCGGGTTGTACCCGACTTCTTTTCATATAATGGTTCAGAAACATCTGATCATTCAGACTTGGCTAACCCACCAACTTCTAAAGGTTTAGCATACTTTTTTAATAAAAATTAGTTGCAATGGTTAATTATAGTCCGTACTTTTGGGCTGCTTAAAGAAAAACGGCTTTACATTTTCGGTGAATACAAACAAAAACATCATTCAAAACAAATAAATAAGTATTACTTATGGCAGAAGCAATTGATATCCGTGAACTGAACGAACGGATCGAAAGACAAAGTGCTTTCGTTACCAACCTGACTACCGGTATGGATCAGACTATTGTGGGACAAAAACATCTGGTGGAGTCTCTTCTGATCGGTCTTCTTTCTGACGGACATATTTTGCTGGAAGGGGTACCCGGATTGGCAAAAACACTTGCCATCAAGACGCTGGCTTCTCTCATTGACGCAGACTACAGTCGTGTGCAGTTTACTCCTGACCTTTTACCTGCCGACGTGATCGGTACGATGGTGTACAGTCAGAAAGATGAGACTTTCCAGGTGAAAAAAGGCCCGGTATTTGCAAATTTCGTACTGGCAGATGAGATCAACCGTGCTCCGGCTAAGGTACAGAGTGCGTTGCTGGAAGCGATGCAGGAACGGCAGGTTACTATCGGTAAAGAGACATTCAAGCTGCCCGATCCTTTTTTGGTGATGGCTACCCAGAACCCGATTGAGCAGGAGGGGACTTATCCGCTCCCTGAAGCACAGGTAGACCGTTTCATGCTGAAGGTACTCATTGATTATCCGAAATTGGAAGAGGAAAAACTGATCATCCGTCAGAATATCGGCGGTGAGAGAGCGACCCTGAAACCTATTCTGAAAGCCGATGAGATCATTGAAGCGCGTAAAGTGGTGCGCCAGGTCTATCTGGATGAAAAAATAGAGCGCTATATTGTAGATATCGTATTTGCTACGCGTTATCCGGAAAAATACGACCTGAAAGAACTGAAAGATCTGATCGGTTTCGGAGGATCTCCGCGTGCGTCTATCAACCTTGCGCTTGCCGCGCGTACATATGCATTCATCAAACGCCGTGGGTATGTGATCCCGGAAGACGTACGTGCCGTAGCGCACGATGTGTTGCGCCATCGCATCGGACTGACGTATGAAGCTGAAGCCAGCAATACCACTTCCGACGAGATTGTAAGTAAGATATTGAATAAAGTTGAAGTACCTTAATGTGTATCACTCCTTACGGAAATGTAAGGAAAGGAATCCTATATCAGATAGGGCTTGTGATCACTTCTTTCTTTATTAACTATTTACTTGCAGATGGAGACAGCAGAACTATTAAAAAAGGTCCGCAGGATAGAAATTAAAACGCGTGGATTGTCCAGCAATATATTTGCCGGACAATATCATTCTGCCTTTAAGGGAAGAGGGATGGCTTTTTCGGAAGTCCGTGAATATCAATACGGAGACGATATCCGTGATATTGACTGGAATGTAACTGCCCGTTTCAATAAACCGTATGTGAAAGTTTTCGAGGAAGAACGGGAACTTACGGTGATGTTGCTGATCGATGTTTCCGGCAGTCTTGAATTCGGAACGGTGAAACAGCTGAAAAAGGATATGGTTACGGAAATCGCTGCTACGCTGGCTTTTTCGGCCATTCAGAACAACGATAAGATCGGTGTGATCTTTTTTTCGGACCGGATCGAGAAATTCATTCCTCCTAAAAAGGGACGAAAACACATTTTATATATCATCCGTGAACTTCTGGATTTTCAACCGGAGAGCCGGCGGACAGATATCGGACAGGCTGTACGTTACCTGACTAATGTAATGAAAAGAAGATGTACAGCTTTTATGATCTCCGATTTTATAGATCAGGCCAGTTTCAGGAATGCGCTCACCATTGCCAACCGCAAACACGATATAGTAGCTATACAGGTGTATGACAAGAGAGTGGCGGAACTACCGGCAGTCGGATTGATGAAAGTAAAAGACGCGGAGACCGGACACGAACAGTGGATTGATACCTCTTCCGCGGCTGTACGTCGTACACACCAGGAATGGTGGAGAACGAAGCAGATCGATTTGAATGAGACATTCAATAAAAGCCATATAGATTCTGTGTCCGTACGCACGGATCAGGATTATGTGAAGGCGTTGTTGAATCTGTTTGCTAAACGTAATTGATAACATGAACAGAGTTATATACCTGGTTTTATTTATTATCGGATTTTCATGCAGGATAGTCGCGCAATCTGTGACTGTAGACGCGCGGATAGATTCTCTGCAAATACTGATCGGAGAACAGGCTCACATCGAACTGGAGGTTTCCGTCGATGCCAATCAACGGGTTGTATTTCCTCTTTACCCGGATACGCTGGTACGGGGGGTGGAGGTGCTTGAAGTGTCGGAACCCGATACTCAGTTCCTGAACAACAGAGAGCGTCTGCTTATTAAGCAGGAATATACCATTACTTCTTTTGATTCGGCACTCTATTATCTGCCTCCTATGATTGTACAGGTAGATGAAGAGGAATACAGGTCCCGTCCTCTGGCTTTGAAGGTCTACTCGTTCCCCTTGGATACCATTATTCCCGGACCGGCTTTCGGACTGAAAGATCCTATGAAGCCTGATTTTGTCTGGAGTGACTGGTATGGTCTGATGGCTGCTTCTTTCCTGGCTATTCCTTTGCTGCTGCTTCTTTTTTATCTGATCCTTCGTCTGAGAGATAACAAACCGATTATCCGCAGGATCAAAGTAGAGCCCAAAATACCACCTCATCAGTTGGCGATGCAGGAAATAGAAAGGGTGAAGAGCGAAAGGGTATGGCAGAAAGGACGTCCGAAGGAGTATTATACGGAACTGACAGAGATTCTTCGTACGTATATCCGGGATAGGTTCGGATTCAACGCGTTGGAAATGACTTCCGCCGAGATTATTGAACGACTGACGGAAGTGGGTACCAAACAGGAAATTGAAGAACTCAATAACCTGTTTAGTACGGCAGACCTGGTGAAGTTTGCCAAACATATTCCGGATATGACAGAGAACGATATGAACCTGATCAACGCGGTTGATTTCATTCACGAGACAAAGATACCGGAAGAGGAAGGGCAAAAGCCGCAACCGACAGAGATCACTATTGTGGAGAAACGATCGTTGCGGGCCAAGATCGTATTGATAACAGGTATTGTGGTGTTATCTATCGCCTGTATAAGTACAGTGATCTATCTGGTGTCACAGATATATGAGCTCTTGACTTGATAGATGGGTGAATAATGAACACTAAAATTTGACAGACATGTTTTTTGCTAATATAGAATATTTGCTCTTACTCTTTTTACTGATCCCATACATCGTATGGTATATATGGAAGCGTAAAAAGAAAGAAGCTACTTTGCAGATATCAGACGCGCGGGTGTATGCTCATACACCTAAAAGCTACAGAATATATCTGCTACATCTGCCTTTTATATTGCGTATAGTTGCTTTGGTAATGGTGATTCTGGTATTGGCGCGCCCTCAGACCACGAACAGTTGGCAAAACAGTGAAATTGAGGGTATTGATATTATGCTTGCGATTGATGTTTCTACAAGTATGCTGGCAGAAGATCTGAAACCCAATCGCCTGGAAGCTACCAAGGAGGTGGCTGCCCAGTTTATCAGCGGACGGCCCAACGACAATATTGGGATTACACTTTTTGCCGGCGAGAGCTTTACACAATGTCCGCTGACAGTGGATCATGCTGTATTGCTTAATCTTTTTGACGGGATACGTTGCGGAGTGATAGAAGATGGAACCGCTATCGGAATGGGGATTGCAAATGCGGTTTCCCGCCTGAAAGATAGTAAAGCAAAATCCAAAGTGATTATATTGCTGACAGATGGTATCAACAACCGGGGAGATATTTCTCCCCTGACAGCAGCAGAGATCGCCCGTACATTCGGTATCCGTATCTATACCATCGGAGTGGGAACCAATGGAGTGGCTCCTCATCCCTATCCGGTGGGGAATACCGTCAAGTATGTAAATCTGCCCGCCGAACTGGATGAAAAGTCTCTGACCGAGATTGCCCATACTGCCAATGGTCAGTATTACCGGGCAACCAGCAATTCCGCCCTGAAGGATGTATATGAAAAGATAGATCAACTGGAGAGGACCAAGCTAAATGTCAAGGAGTTCAACAAGCGTCAGGAAGAGTATCGTATCTTTGCCTGGATTGCGCTGGCATGTTTGCTGCTGGAGGTTCTGCTTCGCAATTCATTGTTGAAGAAAATTCCATAAATGTAATTTTACTGCTAACTTTTGTAACAGGAAAAAGATGTTCAGATTTGAAGAACCTACCTATTTATATCTGCTGTTGTTGCTACCCCTGGCAGCAGCCTTCTATCACTATTCCAACTACCTGAGAAGGAAAGCGATCAGGAAGTTTGGTGATCCGGAACTGATGGCTCAGTTGATGCCCGATGTTTCTAAATATCGTCCGGATGTCAAATTCTGGTTGGTACTGGTTGCCATTGGTCTGGCGGTGATTTTGCTGGCCCGTCCACAATTCGGATCGAAGATGGAGACCATACGAAGGAGTGGGGCAGAAGTGATCATCGCGTTGGACATATCCAACTCTATGTTGGCACAGGACATACAACCCAACCGCTTGGAGCGTGCCAAACGCATCATTTCCCGCCTGGTAGATGAACTGGAAAATGATAAAGTGGGAATGATCGTTTTCGCGGGAGATGCTTTCATACAGCTCCCCATTACCAGTGATTACATCTCGGCCAAGATGTTCCTCGAGTCTATAGATCCTTCTCTGATCACTAAGCAGGGCACGGCTATTGCCGCTGCTATCAATCTGGGTGTGCGGAGTTTTACTCCGCAGGAAGACGTCGGACGCACGATCATTATCATTACAGACGGAGAAGATCACGAAGGGGATGCTATGAAAGCTGCCAAAGATGCGGCGAGTAAAGGTATCCAGGTGAATGTGATGGGGATCGGTTCTCCGGAAGGTGCTCCTATTCCGATCGAAGGTACCAATGATTTCCGTCGCGACCGGGATGGCAATGTAGTAGTCACCCGGTTGGATGAAACAATGTGTAAAGAAATTGCTCAGAGTGGTAATGGCATCTATGTGCGGGTAGATAACAGCAATGCCGCGCAACGAGCCATAACACAGGAGATCAATAAGCTGGCGAAAGCTGATATAGAAACACAGGTATATACGGAATATAACGAACAATTCCAGGTAATAGCCTGGATGATCCTTTTGCTGTTGCTGGTTGATCTGTTGATCTTGGAACGCAAAAATCCATTGTTCAGGAACATCCGGCTTTTTTCAAACAAGTAAATGCGTATGTGGAGAAATAAATACATCATATCCGGACTTTTTCTTCTGATCTGCGGTCAGATATCGGCGCAGAAACAGGAGAGAGATTATATCCGGAAAGGCAATCGTCAATATAAGGATAGTCTGTTTGTAGATGCGGAGATCAATTACCGGAAGGCACTCGAGATCAATCCGGCTTCTACACAAGCTTATACAAACCTGGGAAATGCGTTGGCCTATCAGGATAACTTCCAGGAGGCAATGGAGCAGTATATGAGTGCCGCTAAGATCGAGAAAGATAAAGATAAACTGGCTGCTATTTTTCACAATGCCGGTGTTCTGTTACATGCGGCTCAGGAGTATGAAAAAGCTATAGAATGTTATAAACAGTCGTTGCGCAACAATCCGAAGGACGATGAGACGCGCTATAACCTGGCTTTGGCACAAAAAATGTTGCAGGATCAGCAAGACCAACAGAATCAACAACAAGATCAGGATCAACAGAATGATCAGCAGGATCAGCAACAGGACCAGGATCAGAACAATGACAACGACAACCAGGATCAGCAAAATCAGGATCAACAACCTCCTGAACCTGAGCAGAATGAAAATGAGATGTCTAAGGAAAATGCGGAACAATTGCTGAATTCTGTGCTGCAGGATGAAAGAGATGTGCAGGATAAGGTGAAGAAACAACAGGTGATCCAGGGAGGTCGTCTGGAAAAAGACTGGTAATGGATAGAATGAGGAATATAACAGCTATAAATATCCGGAGAAAATGAAAAAACTATTTTTCCTGATTATACTTCTGGCGGCAGTGCCCCGGCTTTCTGCCGACGAGAAGGTTACATTCACCGCTTCTGCTCCTGACGCAGTAGTAGTAGGTGATAAATTTAAACTTGAATTTGTAGTCAATACACATAACGTAAGGGACTTCAGAGCCCCTGCTATGAATAATTTCGAGGTGTTGATGGGGCCTGTGCGTGCAAGTTTATCGAATACGCGTGAGATAAATGGTGTCAGATCTGTTAATCAGACCATCAAATATACCTATACTTTGTTGGCTACAACTGAAGGAGAGTTCACGATCCCTGTAGCCAGTATTCAGGCCAACGGCAATGAAGTGCTTTCTAATTCAGTAAAAATAAAGGTTTTGCCGGAAGGCCAGCAAGCGGCACGGTCTAACGGGAGTTCAGGCAGGCAGCAAGGTACTTCTGCGGGATCTGCTACTCAGCATGCCGTTGCTAATGAAGATCTGTTTGTTACAGTCAATGCCAGTAAAACCAAACTGTATGAACAGGAAGCCTTTTTACTGACTTATAAGATCTATACTGCAGTAGATCTGCGTGGGTTAGAGGATGTCAAATTACCGGATTTCACCGGTTTTCATTCCCAGGAAATTGAACAGACCAATGTTCGGTGGGAATTGGAGCATTACAAAGGAAGAAATTATCGCACCACAGTTTATCGGCAGTTTGTCTTATTCCCGCAGCAGCCTGGCCAACTTGTCATAGAGCCGGCACGTTTTGATATGGTTGTAGCGCAGGCTTTGCAGCATATTGATCCTTTTGAAGCTTTTTTCAACGGAGGTCAGAGTATCAGACAAATAAAAAAATCAATTCACACACCTCGTATAACGTTGGAAGTGGAGTCCTTACCTTCCGGTAAACCTATAGGATTTTCAGGTGGAGTAGGGGACTTTACGATCAGCTCTTCCATCAATGCCACAGAACTGAAAACAAATGATGCATTGACGTTGAAATTAGTGATTTCCGGTACCGGTAATTTGCGGCTCGTCAGAAATCCGGAGGTGAAATTCCCGGATGATTTTGAAATATACGATCCGAAAGTAGAGAATAATTTCCGTGTTACACGAGATGGGCAAACCGGAAATAAAGTGATAGAGTATCTGGCTATACCTCGTCATGCCGGTAATTATAAGATACCTGCCTTGGAATTTAGCTATTTTGATCTGAAATCCAAAACCTATAAAACCCTGACTACGGAAGAATATCAGATCCGGGTAGAAAAAGGAGATGGAAATGCGGAACAGGTAATTGCTAATTTTACAAATAAAGAAGATCTCAGAGTGCTGGGTGAAGATATCCGGTATATCAAACTCGATGAGGTGAAATTGCATCCCAAAGGAGAGTTCTTTTTTGGCTCTGCAAAGTATGTATTATTCTATATTGTTCCTGCTATTGCCTTTATCCTCTTTTTCATTGTTTACCGCAAACAAGCCATGGAAAATGCGAACGTATCCAAGATGCGTACCAAAAGAGCAAATAAGGCGGCTGTAAAACGGCTGAAGCTGGCAGGTAAACTGATGAATGAGAATAAGAAAGATGCTTTCTACGATGAAGTACTGAAAGCGCTCTGGGGATATATCAGTGATAAACTCAACATTCCGGTATCTCAGCTCTCCAAAGACAATATAGAAGAGAAATTGAGCGCACACGGGGTGGAAGAGGATTTGATACGTGAGTTCCTCAACGCTTTACACGAATGTGAGTTTGCGCGTTTCGCTCCGGGTGATGAGAGCGCGGCAATGGATCATGTGTATAATACTTCCCTGGAAGTGATCAGCAAAATGGAAAATTCAATTAAACACTAATGGACCTGTAGATATGAAAAAAGTATATATTGTCTTCTCTTTCTGTCTATTCTGTCTGTGCACATGGGCACAGCAGGAGGTTTTTACACTTCCCGAACTATCAGATACAGTGTACGCGGAAAATCCGGATGAAGGGAAAGCATCCTCTGTGATGCCAACCAAAGCTTTGGCAGACAGTGCCTATCAGCAGGGAAATTTTACGGCAGCGATCCGGCTGTATGAAGAGATCCTGACTCAGGGAGAAGCCGCGGAGATCTATTATAACCTGGGAAATAGTTATTATAAAGCAGATTATATTGCCAAGGCTATTTTGAATTATGAACGGGCACTTCTGTTGAGACCGGGAAATGAAGATATCCGGGCAAATCTGGAAATCGCACGGAATAAAACGATAGATAAAGTAGATGCTATTCCGGAATTATTTATTGTTGCCTGGAAAAACGATCTGGTGAATAGCATGAGTATGGATGCCTGGGCCAGATGGGGGATCTTTTTCTTTTTGCTATGGATCGGTTCACTCTATCTTTTCTTCTTTTCGAAAAAGATAAGTCTGAAAAAAGGCGGATTTGTTTCCGGTATGGTTTGTCTGTTACTGGTTATCGTTTGTAATCTGTTTGCTGCTCAGCAACATAAAGTCCTGACACATCGTACACATGCCATTGTGATGACTCCCAGCGTAACAGTGCGCAGTACTCCCAGTGAGTCGGGCACCAGTCTTTTTATTTTACATGAAGGACACAAGGTACAGATCAAAGATAACAGTATGCGTGAATGGAAAGAAATTGTTCTGGAAGACGGAAAGGTCGGCTGGATAGCCGTTTCTGATATTGAAGTGATCTGACGACCCCAGGTACGGATAAACAGAGTTTCACTTTGTCTTTAAAAAATACCATAAGATTTTTGAAGACAAAGTGATTTTTTCACATTATCCCCATATAAGACCTCCAAAACGTAATTTACTTTATTTAATTAAAAAAAGAATGATAAATAATTTGTTTTATCTTTTTTTTTCTTATGTTTATAGCGTGATATATCAAAATCGCGTAATATTAACTATAAAATTTAATGAGCCATGAGAACAATAACATTCAATGAACTTCGTAAAATCAAAGATTCATTGCCCAACGGTAGTATGCATAGAATTGCGGATGAGCTCGGTCTCAATGTGGATACAGTACGTAATTTTTTCGGAGGTCGTCATTTCAGAGAAGGAAAAAGCGTAGGTATACACCTTGAACCAGGACCGGATGGGGGATTGGTCATGTTAGATGATACGACAGTGCTGGACAGGGCTCTAAAGATATTGGATGAAGAAAACGCACACATGCAGCAGGAAGTTACTGAAGCCACTCAAGTCTGAGAAACAGAGATAGATACGAATCCCAATTGCCCGAGAAACAATTGGGATTTCTTTTTTGTTAACCTCCAAATAATACCTATTATGGAAGATAAATTAGTCACCTTAGCCATTCTGACCTATTCCAAGGCCCAGATCCTTAAAAACGTATTGGAGAGTGAAGGTATTGAAACTTACATTCACAATGTCAATCTGATTCAACCGGTCATATCTTCCGGTGTACGGGTACGTATCAAAGAGAGTGATCTTCCACAGGCATTGAAAATTACAGAGAGTTCTGCCTGGCTGGCCGAAGATGTAGTAGGAGAGAAGACCTCTGAGACAGAACAGAAAATGCCTCATATACTTATTCCTGTGGATTTCTCGGAAAGTTCGGTGAAAGCGTGTGAATTCGGCTTTAATTTCGCTAAGACCTATGGAGCTGAGGTCGTGTTGATGCATGTGTATTACACGCCGATTTACGCTCCTTCTCTGCCTTATGGAGATATCTTTAATTATCAGGTCATCGCGGATGAAGAAAATGCGAAAACCATGATCCAGAAGGTCCATGAAGACATGAATAAATTATCTTCCCGTATACAACAGCAGATCTCTGACGGAAAACTTCCGGAGATTAAATTTGAATGTATCCTCAGAGAAGGTATTCCGGAAGAAGAGATCATACGCTACGGAAAAGAAGAACATCCGCTGATGGTCATTATGGGTACTCGTGGTAAAAGTCAGAAGGATATGGATCTGATAGGAAGTGTTACTGCCGAGGTTGTGGAACGAAGCCGTGTGACGGTGTTTGCCATTCCGGATCAGGCACGTTTTGAAGATCTGGCAGATGCAAAGAAACTGGCATTCCTTACCAACTTTGACCAGCGTGATTTGGTTGCTTTTGAGAATATGTTTCATTCACTGAAAACATTTGGTCTGACTGTTTCTCTTTTGCATTTGTCAGACGCAAAAGATATATGGGATGAAATCAAACTGGGAGGAATTAAAGGGTATTTCCATAAACAATATCCCAATCTGGATATACAATATGATATTGTGCGCGATGATGATCTATTGAACAATCTGGAAGAATATATACGTTCGCATCATATAGATATTATAGTTATGACTACATATCGAAAAAATATTTTCGCACGTCTGTTTAATCCCGGATTCGCACGTAAAATGCTTTTCCACTCAAATACACCTATGTTGGTTATAAAATAAACGAGATAAACAAGGAATAATAAATAGTTTCCCATTTCCAAGGCAAAGGTTTTGCTATGTGTATAAAAACAATCTATTTTCAAGATATAATCAGCATTATGTTTAATAAGGTTTATCTGAATCTGAAATAATACAAACAGTCTTCCTATCTCCTCTATCCCTTTCTTTTGGGTACCGGAATATAAAAAAGAGTGATCAGGTATAGATCACTCTTTTTTATGTTAGATATGAATCTCTTTTTTAGATATTCATCAATCTATCTATTTCTTCAAATTCCGGACCCATATTCAGGTTGTAGTATATGCGGTATAAACCTTGTAACCAAAGATCCTGCTGATCGGGTTTCAGTTGTCTTGCCTTCTCATAATATGGACGAGCTTCTTCGTAGAATTTACGGATCTCAGCCTGTTCCTCATTATACCTGGGATCATTCATATCGGCAGTTGCCTGATCTGCATAATCCTGTGCTTCCAGACAATAGATAAGTCCGATATTAGAATAGGCTTCCGCATACGTCGGATCTACCTCTATGGTTTCTTTGTAATATTTAAGGGCATTTTGATAATCCTTCATATTATGATAGAGGTATCCTTTTACGTACAAATAGAATGTATTTTGGGGATCCTTAGCCAGCATTTCATCAGCAAAAGCCATAGCTTCATCATACTTATTCTCATTGCTGTAATAATCGATCAGATTTCCAAAGAAATAAGCGTGTTCCGGATACTTCTGTACCCCTTCTTTCAATGTTTCGATAAACTTATCTGTATCTCCCTGCTCTTTATAAGCAGTTGCAAGGAATTCCATGGCATACTGTCCTACTTCAGGGTCATTTACCGCATAGGGTGCGTATTTCTGGATAGCCGGATAGTTATCCGTTTTTGCAGCAGCCAGAGATGCGTAATAAGCTACCTGAGGAAGCAGTGAATCCGTTTTTACAAGATTTTCTTTTGCAAACATAGGGTGTGCGGCCGCATCGATATAAGCAGCGAAGAAATCCAATGCTTTCTGGCTGTTGTCTTCATTAAAGTACTGAATACCACCATTGATCAGATTGGCACGTTCTGCCAATAACAGTGCGGAATTTGGTTTACGGTATTTATTTCTGATCTTACCCTTTTCATCAGGTATTTCGGCCAGTTCGTCGGCTTTGAAATAATAAGTAAACATATTCAGAACACTATTATATGCTTTAACAGTGTCATAAGGTTGTTGCAGGTATGCCTTTTCCATTTCTTTTTCATTTATCCTTTTCTGGACAAATCCTGCCACATCCCAAGTTGCCGGATCATTCTTGGTTTCCGGGTTTTCCAGGGCTGCATTGATCAGATTTTCCGCTTTCGAAAAATCCGGGTTCACTTCGTTGGCTATGCGTTTAGCATCTTTTACATTTTTCACCTGAGCGAAAGAGATGCTTGTTACCATCAATAGAGCCACAAAAAATAATACTCTCTTCATGATTGTTGTTGATTAATAATTAACTATTGTCTATTCATTGTTTTCATTTGCTTCCGCGTTTTCCGTATCAGTACTTTCCGGTACATTCTCCTCTCCTTCCCGGATCTCTTCGTCCGTTTCAGAGGTCACTTTACATACCGAACCGATCTGGTCATTTCGTTTTTCCAGATTGATCAGTCGTACTCCTTGTGTGGCACGGCCCATGATACGTACTTCAGACATTTTCAACCGGATGGTAATTCCGGACTTGTTAATGATCATCAGATCGTTATCATCTGTCACTGATTTAATGGCGACTAATTTACCTGTTTTTTCTGTAATATTCAAAGTTTTTACTCCTTTTCCTCCCCGATTGGTCTTACGGTAATCTTCGATATCCGAACGTTTTCCGTAACCTTGTTCTGAAACAACCATAATCGACTCTGTCTGAGGATCTTTTATACAGATCATTCCAACCACTTCGTCCTGGCCGTCATCATCTAATGTCATACCCCGGACTCCGGTTGCCGTACGGCCCATGACACGTACTGCATTTTCATGGAAGCGGATCGCGCGTCCGTTGCGGTTGGCAATGATGATATCGTTGTTACCATTCGTCATCCGGACTTCAATTACCCGGTCGTCTTCCCGGATCGTGATGGCATTTACTCCATTCTGACGCGGGCGGGAATATTGTTCCAGAAGGGTTTTTTTGATGATTCCTCTTTTGGTACAGAAAAGCACATAATGGCTGTTGATGAACTGCTCGTCCGAAAGATTTTTCACGCGCAGATACGCATTTACCGCATCGTCCGGTTCGATATTCAACATATTCTGAATAGCTCTGCCTTTGGAGTTCTTACTTCCTTCCGGGATCTGATATACCTTTAACCAATAACATCTTCCCTTCTGAGTGAAGAACAGCATGGTGTTGTGCATGGTAGCCGGATAGATATGTTCGATGAAATCTTCGTCTCTTGTATCGGTACCTTTCGATCCTACTCCGCCTCTGTTCTGTGACTTGAATTCGGCCAGTGGGGTACGTTTGATATATCCCATGTGAGAGATGGTGATAATCATTTCATCGTCCGCGTAGAAATCTTCCGGATTGAATTCTTCCGATGAATAGACGATTTCCGAACGACGTTCGTCTCCATATTTCGCCTTTACCTCCAGTAATTCATCCCTGATCACCTGACGACAAGTATCTTCATTGGTGAGGATCTCTTCGTATCCGGCAATCTGCTTCATGATGTCGTCATATTCCGTGTGCAGCTGGTCCTGCATCAGGCCGGTGAGCTGACGGAGGCGCATTTCCACAATAGCTCTCGCCTGTATCTCTGTCAGTTCGAACTGTTCTATCAGGTTGGTGATGGCCTCATTCGGTGTTTTGGCCGCGCGGATGATGCGTATTACCTCGTCAATATTATCTGAGGCTATGATCAGACCTTCCAAGATATGCGCGCGTTCCCTGGCTTTACGCAGGTCGTATTGCGTTCTGCGGATCACCACATCGTGACGGTGCTGTATAAAATAGGAGATCAGATCGCGCAGGTTCAGGATTTTCGGACGTCCGTTGATCAATGCCACATTATTTACTCCGAAAGAGGTCTGCAAAGCTGTCATTTTATACAACTTGTTCAGGACCACACTGGCATTGGCATCTCTTTTTATATCAATGACAATGCGCATCCCTTCACGATCCGATTCATCATTGGCGTTGGAGATGCCTTCCAGCCTTTTTTCGTTGACCAGGTCGGCGATAGATTTGATCAGTTCCGCTTTGTTGACATTGTATGGGATCTCCGTAACAACGATCTTATCGTGGTGTTGTCCTGCTTCAATTTCGGCTTTCGCACGCATGATCACCCTTCCACGTCCGGTGAGGTAAGATTCGCGCACACCACTCATTCCGTAAATATACCCTCCGGTCGGAAAATCAGGGGCTTTTACATACTCCATCAATTCTTCTACCGTGATCTCCGGATTGTTCAGATAGGCTTCACAGGCGTCGATCACTTCTGTCAGATTATGAGGAGGCATATTGGTTGCCATACCCACCGCAATACCGGATGCTCCGTTCACCAGCAGGTTCGGGATACGGGTAGGCATTACTTTGGGTTCTGTCAGCGTATTGTCAAAGTTAGGAGTGAAATCGACAGTTTCTTTATAAAGATCCTGCATCATTTCCTCTCCCAGTCTGTTCAGACGGGCTTCGGTATAACGCATGGCTGCCGGACTGTCACCGTCAACAGAACCGAAGTTTCCCTGGCCATCGACCAGAGGATAGCGCATGGCCCATTCCTGTGCCATACGTACCATAGCAAAATATACGGAGGAATCTCCGTGGGGATGATATTTACCCAGAACTTCCCCAACGATTCTGGCTGATTTTTTATAAGGTTTGTCAGAAGTATTGCCCAGTTCCATCATTCCGTACAAGATTCTACGGTGAACAGGCTTGAAACCATCTCTAACATCAGGAAGAGCACGTGAAACGATAACCGACATGGAATAGTCGATATAAGATGATTTCATCTCCTCCTCAATGTTGATCTTTATAATTCTGTCTTGTTCAAGCATTTAATAAGAATATTAATTATACATTTATGGTTCAACAAAAACCACGCTAAATTACTACATTTCCATGAAATACAAAAGTTTTCAGGCATAAACTTTTTTGCTTTTTTCATCGGGGAAAAAGGTGTTTTTCCGCGAAATCCGGAAGATGAAAAATCCTTTCGTTGCTCTCTGCCGGAAATGACTTCAGATGAATCTATTCCGGTTATTTTTTAATGAAAAGAAACCGATTTTCAAGAATCTTTTTCTATCTTTATTTAAGATATTATTATAATGTATAGTGAAATGTGGCATAGCATTTGTAGAATGATTATATAGAAATAATAAATAGAATTAATTTGTAATGGCACAAACTGATTTATTCGTTATATTTGTGTTATCAAATAACCTTAATTAGAAAAAGGAGTATAAAGAAGTATGAACAATCAGTTCTCAAGAAGAGTATCCGATGTTATCGTATATAGCAAAGAAGAAGCAAACCGACTGAACAATAGCTTTATTGGCCCAGAACACTTGCTGCTGGGATTGATTCGCGATGGTGAAGGAAAAGCCATAGAGATTTTAGAAAAGCTGGACATAGACTTGACTGAAATAAAGAAGCAGATTGAAGCTACAATGAAGAAATATCAGGATGATATGTTGCTTCCCAATGCCGATATACCTCTTTCGGAAAAAGCATCTAAAATATTAAAAATGTGTATTTTAGAGGCTCGTTTGCTACAGAGTAGCGTGGCCGACACAGAGCATGTGCTTCTGGCTATTCTCAAAGATAAAAGTAATCTGGCGGCAGAAGTACTGGAAGAAAATAATGTGAACTACAGGGGGGTACTGGAACAACTCTCTCTGAAACCGGACATCAGTTCCGGCCCCGGATTTACGGAGGACGACGATGACGATGAGGAAGAGATGGGAGGTTCCGGAGGTATGCATGCGGATGAACGGTATCAAGCACAGACCACTTCACGCAAAACGGCCAATGATACCCCTGTATTGGATAATTTTGGTACGGATATGACCAAAGCGGCAGAAGAGGGACGTTTGGACCCCGTTGTGGGGCGCGAAAAGGAGATCGAACGTCTGGCACAGATCCTGAGTCGCCGAAAAAAGAACAACCCTATCCTGATCGGTGAACCTGGTGTAGGAAAGTCCGCGATTGTAGAGGGGCTTGCCCTGCGTATCGTTCAGAAGAAGGTATCGCGGATTCTGTTCGATAAGCGTGTCGTGGCTCTGGATATGACTTCCGTTGTGGCAGGTACCAAATACCGTGGACAATTTGAAGAGCGTATCCGTTCTATTCTCAATGAATTACAGAAAAATCCGAATGTGATTCTGTTTATTGATGAGATCCACACGATCGTTGGTGCGGGTTCCGCGGCCGGATCTATGGATGCGGCGAATATGCTGAAACCGGCTCTGGCGCGCGGCGAGATACAGTGTATAGGTGCTACTACGCTGGATGAATACCGGAAGAATATAGAGAAAGACGGTGCTCTGGAACGGCGTTTTCAGAAGGTGATGGTAGAGTCTACCACTCCGGAAGAGACGTTGCAGATCCTGCGTAATATCAAAGAGAAATACGAAGATCATCACAATGTGAACTATACGGACGCGGCGCTGGTAGCATGTGTCAAGTTGACAGATCGTTACATTACAGACCGTAATTTCCCGGATAAGGCGATTGACGCGTTGGATGAAGCGGGTTCACGTGTGCATCTGACCAATGTAACTGTACCTAAGGAAATAGAAGAACAGGAGACCTTGATCGAAGAGGCTCGTGCCAGGAAGAATGAGGCTGTTAAGCTTCAGAATTTTGAACTGGCGGCCAGCTTCCGGGACAAAGAGAAAGAGCTGGCGTCCCAGCTGGAACTGATGAAGACAGAGTGGGAAGCCCATCTGAAGGAAAACCGTCAGACAGTAGACGAGGAAGAAATTGCGAATGTGGTATCTATGATGTCGGGAGTTCCGGTACAGCGTATGGCCGAAGCGGAAGGGCTGAAGCTGGCGGCGATGAAAAATAAACTCCAGGCCAAAGTCATTGCTCAGGACCCGGCTATTGAAAAGCTTGTTAAGGCCATTTTAAGAAGTCGTGTGGGACTTAAAGATCCGAACCGTCCGATTGGTACATTCATGTTCCTGGGGCCTACAGGCGTCGGAAAAACTCACCTGGCTAAGGAGCTGGCTAAATATATGTTCGGCTCTGCAGATGCTCTGATCCGGATCGATATGAGTGAATTTATGGAAAAATTCACCGTATCCCGTCTGGTCGGTGCACCTCCGGGGTATGTAGGATATGAAGAGGGCGGACAGCTGACCGAGAAGGTACGCCGTAAACCTTATTCGATCGTGCTACTGGACGAGATCGAGAAGGCGCATCCGGATGTATTTAATCTGCTGTTGCAGGTGATGGACGAAGGGCGGCTGACGGATAGCTACGGAAGAATGGTTGATTTTAAGAATACAGTAATCATCATGACTTCCAACATCGGAACGCGCCAGCTGAAAGACTTCGGATGTGGTGTGGGGTTTGCTACCCAGAGCCGGATAGATGATAAAGAGTTTTCGAGGAGTGTGATCCAGAAAGCACTGAATAAATCCTTCGCTCCTGAGTTCCTGAATCGTGTAGATGAGATCATCACATTCGATCAGCTTTCTCTGGAAGCCATTACAAAGATCATTGATATAGAGTTGCAGGGGCTTTACGAACGTGTAGAGGCACTTGGATACAAACTGACGTTGGATGATCAGGCCAAGGAGTTCCTGGCCAAGAAAGGATATGATGTGCAATATGGAGCACGTCCGTTGAAAAGAGCGATACAAACGTATGTGGAGGACGGATTGTCTGAACTGATCGTCGGTTCTTCTCTACAGGAAGGAGATTCCATACAGGTATCTGTGAATCCGGAGAAAGAGGAACTCGAGATAAAGAATGCCTCTCCTTCTCTTGCGTAACAAAGAAACTATTTATATACATTACGTCAAAATGTCAGACTGAAACAGTCTGGCATTTTTTTTGTTTGGGAGGGAAGAGACATTCGTTTTATTCAAAGATAAAATTTTAAAATATATCAGAGTTATGCAAAAAGGTAATATTGGAGTAACCACAGAGAACATTTTTCCCATTATTAAAAAGTTTCTCTACAGTGATCATGAAATATTCCTGCGGGAATTGGTGTCTAATGCGGTAGATGCTACTCAGAAGTTAAAGACCCTTGCTTCATTGGGAGAATTCAAAGGAGAATTGGGCGATCTCACCATTCATGTCTCCATAGATAAGGAGAAAGGTACGTTAACGATTTCGGATCATGGTGTAGGGCTTACAGCGGAAGAGATTGACAAATATATCAATCAGATCGCGTTCTCCGGTGCTAACGATTTCCTTGAAAAGTATAAGAATGACGCGAATGCTATTATCGGGCATTTCGGACTGGGCTTTTACTCGGCTTTTATGGTGGCCAGTAAAGTCGAGATCGTAACAAAATCTTATCAGGAAGGCGCGCAAGCGGTGAAATGGAGTTGCGATGGCAGCCCGGAATTTACGTTGGAAGATATTGAAAAGGAAGAACGTGGTACGGATATTATCCTGTATATCGATGAGGAAAGTAAAGAGTTCCTGGAAGAGTCCCGGGTGAGTACATTGCTGAAAAAGTATTGCAGCTTTTTGCCGGTTCCTATTGCTTTTGGAAAAAAGAAAGAATGGAAAGACGGTAAACAGGTAGATACAGACGAGGATAATATCATCAATAATACCACTCCTATCTGGACGAAGAAGCCCAGTGAACTGACAGATGAGGATTATAAGAATTTTTACAGAGAATTGTATCCGATGTCGGATGAACCGCTTTTCTGGATCCATCTGAATGTAGACTATCCTTTCCATCTGACCGGTATTCTTTATTTCCCGAAAATCAAGAGCAATCTGGACCTGAATAAAAACAAGATTCAGCTCTATTCCAATCAGGTATATGTGACTGATTCCGTAGAAGGTATTGTGCCTGATTTCCTTACCCTGCTGCACGGAGTAATAGATTCTCCGGATATTCCGTTGAACGTGTCCCGTTCTTATCTGCAGAGTGATTCAAATGTGAAGAAGATCTCTACCTATATTACCAAAAAGGTATCCGATCGTTTGCAGTCTATCTTTAAGAACGATCGCAAGCAATTTGAGGAGAAATGGAACGATCTGAAGATCTTTATCAACTACGGTATGCTCACGCAGGAGGATTTCTACGAAAAAGCGCAGAAGTTTGCTCTGCTGACCGATACGGATGGTAAACATTATACGTTTGAGGAATATAAAACATTGATCAAAGATAACCAGACCGATAAGGATGGCAATCTGATCTATCTGTATGCCAGTAACCGGGATGAGCAATACAGTTACATCGAAGCGGCTGTAAACAGGGGATACAATGTTTTGCTGATGGATGGGCAGCTGGATGTCGCGTTGGTAAGTATGCTGGAGCAGAAGTTTGAAAAATCCCGCTTTACCCGCGTAGACAGTGATGTGGTTGATAATCTGATTGTAAAAGAAGACAAGAAAGGAGAAGCTTTGCCGGCAGACAAGCAGGAGGCACTCTCCGAAGCATTTAAAAGCCAGTTGCCTCAACTGGATAAGGTTGATTTTCACGTAACTGCTCAGCCGTTGGGAGAACACAACGCACCCATCCTGATCACCCAGAGCGAGTATATGCGTCGTATGAAAGAAATGGCAAATATACAGGCCGGCATGAGCTTCTATGGTGAAATGCCGGATATGTACAATCTGGTGCTTAATTCTGACCATACCCTGATCAAAAAGGTACTTTCAGAAGAGGAGTCAGACTGTGGAAAAGCCCTGGAACCTATCCGCAAAGAGATGGAAGAGATCTCTGTGCGTCGTGAAGAACTCAGAAAAGCCCAGGAAGGAAAGAAAGAAGAAGAGATCACTACAGCGGAAAAAGACACGTTGAACGAACTGGATAATAGCTATAATGACTTGCAGGATAAGAAAAAAGAAGTCTATGCTGCTTATGCCAGAGACAATAAAGTAGTAAAACAACTGATCGATCTGGCTCTTCTGCAAAATAACATGTTAAAAGGAGAAGCCCTTACTAATTTTGTAAAAAGAAGTATTGAGCTGATCTGATTCTCAGTCTTTATACAGAAAGGATAGAAAGCATCGCTCCGGACAACGGAGCGGTGCTTTCTTTTTTTCAGGGATCGGCGGGTATTTCGTTTCCGTTCGTAAAGGAATGGATCGATGAATGAAATATTTATGCGGGATAAGGATTTACATGTGATTTTTTTCTACCTTTGAGAGGTAAAATAGAATACAATAGCCTGTTATTACCTGCCTGTATGATGAAGCGACTTCTACTACTCATCTTTTGTTTTAGTTTTACTCTTACCGTGTTGGGTCAAAGGGTTGGTCTGGTATTGAGTGGTGGTGGAGCCAAAGGAATGACGCATATCGGAGTGATCCGCGCGTTGGAGGAAAACGGGATCCCTATCGATTATATCACAGGGACTTCCATGGGAGCCATTATCGGCTCTCTCTATGCGATGGGATATTCTCCGGACGATATGGAAGAACTGATCGGTTCGGATGAGTTCAGACGCTGGTATTCGGGAGAGGTGGAAGAAAAATACATGTATTATTTCAAGAAGAACCTTCCTACTCCTGAATTTCTGAATATACGTCTCTCTCTGAAAGACTCCTTACACATAAAGCCTTTATTACTGCCTTCGAGTGTAGTCAATCCCATCCAGATGAATGTGGTATTTCTGGAACTGTATGGCAGTGCTACTGCTGCTTGCCGGGGAAATTTCGACAAATTATTTGTTCCTTTCCGTTGTGTGGCTTCGGATGTGTATAACAAGCAACAGATCGTGTTGGGAAGTGGCGATCTCGGAGATGCTGTACGGGCATCCATGACTTTTCCTTTTGTCTTTAAACCCATTGAGATCGATGGCCTGCTGGCATATGATGGGGGGATATATAATAATTTCCCCACAGATGTCATGAAGAAAGATTTCAATCCGGATATGATGATCGGTAGCGTGGTAGCTATGAATCCGACACAACCTAAGGAAGACAACCTGATGAGCCAGATCGAAAATATGGTGATGCAGAAAACAGATTATACAATCCCTGATTCTTTGGGATTGGTCTTGAATTTCCGTTACGAAGATGTCAACCTGCTGGACTTCGACAGGTTGGAAGAGCTGGAAAAAATCGGATACGACCGCACGTTAGCTATGATGGATTCCATTAAAAGCCGCGTGTCGCGACGGGTAGATCCCGCAGAAGTAAGCCTGCGCAGACTGGAATACAGAAGTCAGAGTCCGGAATTGCTTTTCAAGAATATCTATATAACCGGTGCTAACCCGCAACAACAGATCTACATCAAAAAGGAGTTTCATGCTTCTGATGAGGATATATTTACTTATGAAGAGGTGAAACAGGCCTATTTCCGTCTTCTATCGGATAAGATCATTCCCGAGATCATACCTCATGCCGTATACAACGAACAGGAGGAGATGTTCGATCTGCATCTGAATGTAAGGTTAGAAACAAATGTCTTTATCCGTGTGGGAGGAAATCTGTCTACTACCAGTTCCAATCAGATCTATTTCGGGGTCAGTTATCAGGATCTGAATTACTATTCAAAAGAATTTACGCTGGACGGACAATTTGGTAAAATATACAACAACGCTCAGCTTATGGCGAAGGTCGATTTTCCAACCAATCTGCCTATGTCTTATCGTTTCATTGCCTCTATCAGTACATTTGACTACTTCAAGAAGGATAAGATCTTTTCCGGTCGGGATACTCCTGCGTTCAACAAGAAAAACGAGCGTTTTCTCAAGGCGAATGTGGCTCTGCCGTTTATGTCGAGTAAGCGCGTAGAGTTTGGTATAGGGGTCGCTCATTTCAAGGATCGTTACTTTCAGAGTAATGTGATAGACTTTGATAACGACAGATACGATAAAAGTACCTATAAAATGCTGGGAGGGTCTATCAACTTTTTGGGGAGTACACTGAATGCCCGTCAGTATGCCACTCAGGGGTATAGGGAGGCTCTTACCGCGCAGATATTCTTAGGAGATGAGGCCTTCCGTCCCGGCAAGATCAACGAAGAGGATGAAACGGAAACTGTAGATAAAGCCACACAATCCTGGTTGCAGCTCTCTTATATGAAAGAGAAATATTATAAAACAATGCCCAAATTTACGCTGGGCACCTATGTGGAGGCACTCTATTCTTCCCGGAATTTCTCAGAGAACTATACGGCTACTCTGTTGCAGGCCGGGGAATTTACTCCTACTCCTCACAGTATGATGACCTATAATGAGGCTTTTCGCGCCAATCAGTTTGTGGCGGCGGGATTACGTCCCATCTATCACCTGAATAGTCTTTTTCACGCCCGTGCCGAGATATATGGTTTCATGCCTATTTTTCCGATAGAACGCAACTCGATCAACAAAGCATATTATGGAAAAGCCTTTTCCAGGTTTGAATACATGGGAGAGATTTCATTGGTATGTCAATTGCCCTTCGGATCTCTGGCGGCTTATCTAAATCATTATAGTTCACCTAAAAAGGAATGGAATGTGGGATTGACTCTGGGATGGCAGCTATTTAATTACCGTTTCATTGAATAAAATTTGTACAAAAAGTGCTCCAACCGCTTGCTAATTCCGAAAAAGTACATATCTTTGCACCTGTTAAACAAATGGCCGCGTAGCTCAACTGAATAGAGTAGCTGACTACGGATCAGCCGGTTACAGGTTTGAATCCTGTCGCGGTCACTTTTTAAAACTTGCAAAACATATTGATTTCAATGGCCGCGTAGCTCAACTGAATAGAGTAGCTGACTACGGATCAGCCGGTTACAGGTTTGAATCCTGTCGCGATCACGTTAAACCTTTGCAGAGTTTCTGCGAAGGTTTTTCGTTTTGTATCATTACGGATATTTTGTTATTAATATATATCTTATGAAACTCTCAGATCATTAAAATCTACACTTACTATTCCTGTTTTCGGAGATTGGTGTTACCCTATCTTTTTTATTGTATAAAATAAATAGGTTCTACACATTTTTTTGATACAGGTTGTTACAATTGAAAAGGAGGTATCCATTTGACACCTCCTTTTTAAATAGCTATCTCAGCATTTGATGTTCAATTCATTCAGCACTTTCCGGATTGCTTCAAAGGTTGTGATACGGGTGGGAACCAGGGGTAAACGGAGTTTATTCTCGATCATCCCCATCGCGTTGAGCATAGATTTCACACCGGCGGGATTTCCATCTACGAAAAGAAGATTGAAAAGTTCTGTGAAGCGATGGTGTATTTTCAACGCGTTGGCATAATCACCTTGTAGCGCAAGGCGTGTCATGCGACTGAATTCCCGTGGAAAAGCGTTGCCGATCACAGAGATTACCCCTACTGCTCCCAGAGTGATCAAAGGGAAAGTAATGCCATCATCTCCTGATATCACATCAAAGTTGGCCGGTTTGTTTTTGATAATATCATCCATTTGTGTGATGTTGCCGGAGGCCTCTTTGATCGCAATCACATTCTTGAAATTACGCGCGATACGCAGTGTGGTTTCGGCAGTCATGTTCACTCCGGTGCGTCCTGGCACGTTATACAGAACAATGGGAAGAGTCGTTGCCTGAGAAATCGCTTTATAGTGCTGATAAATTCCTTCCTGAGAAGGTTTATTATAATAGGGTACCACAGAGAGTATGGCATCTACCCCTGTAAAATCATCGTTTTTCAATTGCTCCACAATGGCGCGGGTATTGTTGCCACCTACTCCCAACAAGATAGGGACTTTTCCTTTTACCCGCCTTACAACCATTTCTTTGATTGTTGTCTTTTCTTCTTCCGTCAGCGTCGGTGTTTCCGCCGTGGTCCCCAGCACACATAAGAAATCCGCATTGTTTTGAAGAAGATAGTCTACCATCCGCATCAACGCGTCATAGTCGATACTATCGTCTTCTTTGAAAGGAGTAATCAGTGCTACTCCCATTCCTTTCAATCTGGTTTGTATCATGAGTAATTTTGATAATCTCTTTTGGCTATTCAACTGCAAAAGTACGAATATTTTCTATTTTTATGGCATCAAGGTATGCAAAAAAGGGCGATAGGCCGACAAATGGATATATTTCCGTAATATATACCTTCTATGGCCGGTAAAGAATAAGTCAAAGGGTTGATCTTCCGGAATTTATTCCAATAACTGCAAAAACTCTTCTTCACTGAGTGTGCGAATGCCCAGCTTCTGCGCTTTTTCCAGCTTGGAAGGACCCATATTCTCACCGGCCAGGATAAAACTGATCTTCGAAGAGATACTTCCTACGTTTTTTCCTCCGTTCTTTTCGATCATCTCCTTATATTCATCTCTGGAATGAAGATTAAATACCCCACTGATCACAATGGATTGTCCGGCCAGTTTGTTGGTATATTGTTCCGCGTCTTCTTCACTCCGTTGCAGTTGTACTCCTGCTTTGCGAAGTTGATCCACCATCGCGCGATTATTCTCCTGAGAGAAGAATCTCAGAATACTTTCTGCTATTTTTTCACCGATTTCATCGACATTTTTCAAGGTTTCCAGATCGGCCTCCATCAGTTCATCTATGGTAGAGAAAGCCCTGGCCAACTTTTTGGCTACTGTTTCTCCGACAAACCGGATCCCTAAGGCGAATATGACCCGTTCGAAAGGAACATCCCTGCTCTTTTCTACTCCCTGAATGATGTTTTCCGCCGATTTGTCTCCCATACGTTCCAGTCCACGGATGTCGTCCGCGGTTAGTTTGTAAAGATCGGCACTGTTACATACCAATCCCAGTTTGTAGAACATATCCACTGTTTCCGGCCCCAGCCCCTCTATGTTCATCGCGCGGCGACTGATGAAGTGCTCGATCTTTCCTTTGATCTGTGGAGGGCAACTGGCTTCATTGGGACAATAGTGTGCGGCTTCTCCTTCGATACGTATCAGGCGGGCTTTACACTCCGGGCAACGTTCGATAAATCGTACTTTTTCGCCGACCAGCATATTTCTTGCATTCGTATCTACGCCGGTGATCTTCGGAATGATCTCTCCTCCTTTTTCTACATATACCATGTCTCCGATATGCAGATCCAGTCCTTCGATGATATCCGCGTTGTGCAGAGAGGCGCGTTTCACCACTGTTCCTGCCAGCAGTACAGGTTCCAGATTGGCTACAGGAGTTACCGCGCCCGTACGGCCTACCTGGTAGGTCACTTCATTGAGTCGGGTACAAGCCTTTTCCGCCTGGAACTTATAGGCGATCGCCCAGCGTGGCGATTTGGCAGTGAAACCCAGGTTACGCTGCTGACGCAGGCTGTTTACCTTGATCACAATACCATCGGTGGCTACAGGCAGGTTTTTCCGTTCCGTATCCCAATAATGAATGTAATCGAATACTTCTTCTATCGAGTTGCATTTTTTCAGGTGAGGAGAAATCTTGAATCCCCATCCGGCAGCTTCCTGCAGATTTTCATAATGCCCGTCGCAGGGCAGTTTTTCTCCCAACAGATAATACAGATAAGCATCCAGTTTCCGGGAAGCGACAATGGCCGAGTTCTGGAGTTTCAATGTACCTGAGGCCGCGTTGCGGGGATTGGCAAACAACGACTCTCCGCGCATTTCTTTTTCCCGGTTCAGCTCTTCAAATACCAGCCAAGGCATCAGGATCTCACCTCTTATCTCAAAAGTGTCCGGATACCCTTTTCCATGCAGCTTCAACGGGATGGAACGTATGGTCTTGACATTCGCAGTCACATCATCGCCTTTCTCTCCGTCGCCCCGGGTGACGGCACGTACAAGTATTCCTTTTTCATACGTCAGGGAGATGGACGAACCGTCGTATTTGAGTTCGCAACAGACTTCAAATTCTTCGTTCAGGGCTTTACGTACCCGCTCGTAAAAATCCGCGATCTCTTCTTCGGAGTAGGTATTGGCCAGAGACAACATCGGATATTTGTGTGCTACCTGGATAAAATTCTTATTGATATCACTGCCTACTCGTACCGAGGGAGAGTTTTCATCGTAACATTCCGGATGCTGCTCTTCCAGATCCTGTAGCTCCCTCATTTTATCGTCAAACTCCTTATCGGATATAGTAGGCTGGTTCAATACATAATAGTTATAGTTGTGGCGATGCAATTCTTCCCGCAACGCTTCTATTCTTTCTTTCGCAGTCATAGATATTGGATTGTTTCAGGCAAAAATAACAGTTTCTCTTTGAATATTCGTACTTTTGCCGAAAATATAGTGAAAGCCGGATGCAGAGCGAAGTTTACTTCAGCTGTGCTAAGGTGCACCCTATATTCTATAAATTAAACGTACTATGCGCATTGATATAATAACGGTATTGCCTGAAATGATAGAAGGTTTTTTCAACTGTTCTATCATGAAAAGAGCTCAGAATAAAGGACTGGCAGAAATACATATTCACAATCTACGCGATTATACAGAAGATAAATACCGGCGGGTAGATGATTATCCGTTTGGTGGGTTTGCCGGTATGGTGATGAAAATAGAACCTATAGATCGTTGTATCAGTCAGCTGAAAGCGGAGCGGGACTACGATGAGGTCATTTTCACTACTCCTGACGGAGAGCAATTCGATCAGAAAATGGCCAATACTCTTTCGTTGTCGGGCAATCTGATCTTACTGTGCGGTCACTTTAAAGGAATCGATTATCGTATCCGGGAACATCTTATAACCCAAGAGATCAGCATTGGAGATTATGTACTCACCGGAGGAGAACTGGCTGCTGCGGTTATCACGGATGCCATTGTACGCATCATTCCCGGAGTCATTTCCGATGAACAGTCCGCACTTTCCGATTCTTTTCAGGACAATCTGTTAGCCGCTCCTGTATATACCTGTCCGGCAGAGTATAAAGGGTGGAGAGTGCCTGATATCCTCTTATCGGGACACGAAGCAAAAATTAAAGAATGGGAACTTCAGCAATCTCTGGAAAGGACCCACAGACTAAGACCTGATCTGCTGGAAGAGTAATGTCAGCTATTTTTATTTCATGATATATTCTGATCTCTATTTCCCAGGTAGATTTTCACAAACTTTTTTTCTGAACAGCCTTCCCGGCCCCACATGGAGCCATCCTTATAAAAAAGCCTCTTTCTAAGTGAAAGAGGCTTTTTCTTTTTCTATGGGTTTCTGACACTTTTTATCAGGATCCTATGCGAAGGGTTATTGTATGTTAATCAACCTACCTCAAGAGCACCGATAATTTCCCTTACAGATTTAAATCCGTGTCGGTCTAAGTAATTATTTATACCATCTATTGTCTGTACGGAAACAGTCGGATCAATGAAGTTTGCCGTACCTATCTGTATGGCAGACGCACCTGCCAGCATAAATTCCACAGCATCCTGCCAGTTCATGATACCCCCCAATCCTATGACAGGAATTTTTACCTTCTGAGCAACCTGCCATACCATTCGCAAAGCCACCGGTTTCACTGCCGGTCCCGAAAGACCACCGGTCACCGTAGAGAGCAGCGGACGGCGTTTTTCAGCATCTATGGCCATTCCTAAGATTGTATTGATTAATGACACACTATCTGCGCCGCTCTCTTCGGCTGCAAGTGCTATTTCAGTGATGTTGGTCACGTTCGGAGAGAGTTTCACGATAAGTGTCTTTTTGTAAGCAGAACGCACTGCTTTCACTACTTCCGCTGCTCCTTTGGCAGTGACTCCGAATGCCATTCCTCCGCACTTTACATTGGGGCAGGAAATGTTTAATTCTATAGCAGGAATATTTACAAGTTCATTGATAGCTGCCGCGGTCTCCACATAATCTTCAATGGTAGATCCCGATACATTCACAATCATATGCGTGTCTACCTCTTTTATACGGGGATAAATGTGATCTGTGAAGTACTTTACACCTTTATTTTGCAGTCCAACAGCGTTCAGCATACCTGAGGGAGTTTCGGCCATGCGTGGATACGGATTTCCTTCACGGTTGTGAAGGGTAGTCCCTTTTACAAGTATACCGCCTATTCGCGAAATATCGATGAAATCGGCATATTCTTCACCATATCCGAACGTACCGGAAGCGGTCATCACAGGATTTTTCAACTGCAATTCACCGATGTTTACATTTAAATCTGCCATACTAAGTTGTTTATATTAAAAACCGGGCCCTCTTTACATACACACACATGTCCTTCCGGGGTATTTTCCACACAGCACAAACAAGCACCAATACCGCATGCCATTTTATTTTCCAGAGATACTTCGCAAGGTATATTTTTACTTTTGGCATATGCCGCTACGGCTACCATCATGGGTTTAGGTCCACAGGTATATATACGATCGAAACGTGTTTTATGGAGTATGGAATGGTGCACTACATATCCTTTTTCTCCGTGACTGGCATCTTCTGTCGTAGTATATACCTCTCCCAGCGTTTCACAGAGTTCTCTCTGGAGAAGATCACGTTGCGAACGGGCACCTAACAGGAAAGCAGGTTTGAATCCTTTTTCCAGTAATTCCTTTCCCAGGAATACCATAGGGGCTATTCCTACACCTCCTCCGATCAGGAGTATCTTTTCCGACGAGTGTCCGGGCATGCTGAAGCTATTGCCCAGAGGCAATATTACATTCAGTATTTCGTTGGGACGAATAATAGCCAGTCTACGTGTTCCATCCCCTGCGAGCCGGATCAGGAACCATACTTCATTGCGCGTTTTATCTACGTAATTGATGGAGATGGGACGCCTCAGAAAAGTGGTAGGTGAGCCGTCTACCCGGATTTCTGCGAATTGTCCGGGCTGCATGTCCGGCAACGTCTGAGAGGAAGTCAGTTTCAGTAATACATACTGCTGGTTTATCTTCAGATTTTCTGTTACCGTCAGATCTAAAATAAATTTTTTCATGTATGAGATGAGAGTAAGTTCATAATCTCTGCAAAGATAACACATATATTATTATGCTTTGCCTGTTTTATTGCAGGATACTTGCCAAATGGAGTGGATTTAAGGCTATTTCCTTTGTATGTCAGCTACTATGTTCATCCGATCAGGTAAACTTCCCGGAGAAGATACAGGAGTCTTACAGGATACAGTAGTGATTCTTTCCGCTTTCAGCCCAAGAAAACATCCTCAGTTTTCAGGTTTAAAAGTTTCATAGGTATTATCATCAAAGAAAATTCTTATTTCCGTAATTTTCCGTGAAGGCTTTTCTATGTATCTAATTTCCTGTCTGACAATCTCTTTAGGCTCTGATTGAGGCTGTTTTAAGCCGATTTCCTTGCGATATTCCGGAACTTCCGGAGTTTTCCCCGGATTTATCGCATTCTCGTCAAACAGAGAAGGCAACATTTCCGTAGCATGTCCTGGTGTTGCGGTTTCATCTGTCATAGGACCTTTTCCATAAAGCAACCATTCCATATGAATGTGACTATAGCTTTGGTGTACTTTCATAACTACATCCAGACTGGGTTTGTTTCTTCCATTCAGGATATGAGACAAGGTAGATTGCTGTATCCCTATACTTTCCGCAAAAGCACCATAACTCAGGTTCTCTTTCTTCCTGATCATTTCAATGCGCTCTTTTATCTGCTCCAGTTGCTCTGTATTTTGTCCCATAGATATGTGATTTTACAAATGTTATTGCGATTCAAGAAGAAATACAATTGTAATATATGGTATTTACAAGAGCAAATATACAAATATAAAATGAATAATATCACAAAAAGATATCTTTTTTACCTGTATAAAGAAAACGTGAATAAATTTTAATTAAGCCTCTGTTTTTAATTTAATTAATTATTTAAATATTTGTTATATTTAGCCGGTATTTAAATGATTGTATACATATAATTCTGTAAAAGGCACTTAAATTACAAATGTGTCTTATCTATGCTCTTATTATCTAAATCAAAAATAGATTTAATATTGGTTATTTTTTTGGTTTTTAAACTTTTAAAGAGTCCTTCTTTCTGTTCTGAATACCGGGAGTTTACAAAGATAGTCTCTGTCTGTAACAATCCGGAGATATTCTTTACAAACGTATAGAAGATCCTTTTTTTTAAGATTGTAATGTATCTTGTTGAAATGTATAGTTGTGAATAACGATGCTTATTCACAGGAGTAAAAAATAACAGTTATACATGCAATAACTTCTATTTATCCGTCTGGTATGATACAGCACTATTACTACGCGATTTGAAGAGTTTGCGGGAAAAGTTGTATATATATAGTCTTTCTAATGCTATTTTTCTGCGATTTTTGCGTACAAATCTCCGTAAAAGAGAAAATAATCGATTCTACAGGCCTTTGTTTAGAACTAAAAAACTGTTAATCAGTTATTTATGGGGGTTATTGGATGCTTTTTATTTTCTTATTCCGGAAAAATTCTTTTTTTACTTTCTATCTTTATTGCTTTTTCTCCGTGCCCGGGTCAACTATCAAAATGGTAGAGTTATCGTCGTTATACTGTTTTTATGATTTTGGAATCAGGGATAGAAAATTGTGTTTTTTCAGAAAACGATTGTCTGATAGAGGATTTTTATAATGTATATATTTTTCGGATCGTAGTATATAGCAAATGTTTGGGGTAGTACTTTATTCCGGAAAAGTTGTGCTGCGTTTTTCCGGGAAAAAGCTATCTCTGAAAAAGGGAATTATCAGATAAAGGCTTCTCTTGTTTCTGTAAATATTCCGGATAAGTACAGGTGAGTTCTGAGCGTGTGGGAGAAACGTTTTTTCTTTTATAAAAGTAGCTTTTGTCTGGCCTGGCAAATAAAAAAACAGACCCTGAAAAAGGCCTGTTTTATTGCTATCGTATCGGGTATGTTCTAATGAAGAATTTTAAACACTAATTCCCGTAAAATATCTCCGTCGCTCATGGATGCGTTCTGAACTCCTTTTGATTTCGCGTCGGCATATCGTATTTCTCCGATGATCTGCATGGTCTTCACTCCATTGTATTTTCCCATCGCTGTGAGGTATTCCCGGGATTGCCACGGGGTTCGCAGGCCTAACATCGCGGCTATTCCCTGATCGTTTTTCTGTGGGGCATAATAGGCAAGCATCAGATTCGAAAAGAAATTGAAGAGCAGCGAAAGAGTCATCTGTATGGGGTTGGTTTTCGGATTCTCCTCAAAATATTTTATTATCTTATTTGCCTTTGCTATGTCTTTTTCCACCAATGCGCTGCGTAGTTCGAAGTTGTTATAGTCTTTGCTGATACCTATATTCTTTTCGATCTGTTCGGGAGTGACACGTTGCTGTCCCGCGGGCAGGGTGATGATCAGCTTTTCCAGTTCTCCGGTGAGCCGATGCAGATCGGTTCCCACAAAGTCTGCTATCATGACTGTGGCTTTAGGGTCCATATCTACTCCTTTGGCTTTCATATAAGAAGTGATAAAAGCCGGAAGCTGCGCTTCTTTGATCTTTTTGGATTCGAACAGTACACCTGCTTTGGCCACTTCGGCAGCCAGCTTCTTGCGGCGGTCCAATACGCCGTGTTTGTGGCAGACAACCAGCAATGTAGAGAGAAGAGGCTTTTGCAGGTAGTAACACAACTCTTCGATGTTCCGTATGGCTTGTGCTTCTTTTACGATGACTACCTGTTTTTCAGACATCATCGGGTATCGGCGGGCCGCGTTGATCACAGTGGCTACATCCACATCTGCTCCATATACCACAGTCAGATTGAATTCTTTCTCTATATCTGTCAGTATATGTTCTGCGATATAGTCGGCGATCAGGTCGATATAGTAGGGCTCTTCTCCCATCAGATAATAGATGGGATGATAGATCCCGGCCTTCAGTTGCCGCAGTATCTCATCGCAGGTAATTTCCTGTTTTGCCATATATATACCGGTATATTACCAGTTGAATTTCAGGTGTTTTACGGTTTTTTTCTCTTCAATGATCATGCGTAGCGAAGCAATTCCTATTTCTACATGTTCGGTCACGTAATTCTGGGTAACGATAGAGTCGCTCTTATCCGTTTTCACTCCTTCCGGTATCATGGGTTGGTCAGAAACGAGCAACAGGGCCCCTGTAGGGATGCGATTGGCAAACCCGACGCTGAACAGGGTAGCTGTTTCCATATCTACTGCCATAGCACGGGTTTTGCGGAGATAATCTTTGAATTCATCATCGTGTTCCCAGATACGGCGGTTGGTGGTATATACGGTTCCGGTCCAGTAGTCGAGACCAATGTCACGGATCGAAGAAGATACCGCACGTTGCAGCATAAATGCAGGAAGCGAAGGCACTTCGGCAGGGAAATAGTCGTTGGAAGTTCCTTCTCCGCGGATAGCGGCAATGGGAAGGATCAGATCACCGATCTTGTTTTTTTTATTGATACCGCCGCATTTTCCCAGGAACAGACAGGCTTTGGGCTTGATCGCTCCCAGCAGATCCATAATGATTGCCGCGTTGGGACTTCCCATTCCGAAGTTGATGATAGTCATTCCTTCCGCGCTGGCAGAGGACATATTCGCATCTAATCCCAGAATAGGCACATTGAATTTTTCGGCAAAGATCTCTACGTATTTGTTAAAATTGGTCAGAAGGATATAGTCACCAAAGTCTTCCAGTTTCCGCTTGGTGTAGCGGGGTAGCCAGTTTGCTACGATTTCTTGCTTTGTTTTCATACGATTTCGTTAAATTTGTACTCCCTTTTGAAGGAAGAATTATTTAACTCACAAAAATACGAAATGTTATCGTTAAACCTGCCTGTTTGCGAGCTGAAAATTAGCCAGCGCGATGGAAAAAATATGATTTTCGACCGGATCCGTCGCAGATATGTAGCGCTGACTCCTGAGGAATGGGTACGACAGCATTTTGTGTATTTCTTGATAGATCACAAGGGATATCCGTCCTCACTGATGGGCAATGAGATCCTGCTTCATCTGAACGGTACCCGCAAGCGGTGCGATACGGTACTGTACAACCGCGATCTTTCCGCCAGGATGATCGTTGAATACAAAGCCCCCCACATAGAGATCACGCAGGCGGTCTTTGATCAGATATGCAGGTACAATTCTGTGTTGCGTGTGGAGTATCTGGTGGTTTCCAATGGATTGCAACACTACTGTTGCCGGATGGACTACGATAACCAGAACTATTATTTCTTGCCTGATGTTCCGGAATATGCTTTACTCTGATACTATCCACCACCGGGAAGCAATAAACTCTGAGGATGTGGATACCCGATGTTATACTCACCTGTAGAGACGCACGGCGTGCGTCTCCGCGATGTATGTCCAATACAGAAGCATACTTCCTAAGGGTGTACATCCAATATAGAGTAGATCAATCAACAATTAAATAATTGATTCACAAAATCATTATTATTCGGAGAATAAGTCTGCATCCCAAAAAAAGAAGGTATCCAAACCCGGATACCTTCTTCTCAGTATACTATTTATCTTTGGAAAGAATATCTTTTATCTTCTCGATTTCTTTTCTTCCACCTTCACTTCTACTTGTATACCAGCCAGTTCCGGGTCGATCATGATGCGTCCGCAATATTCGCAAACGATAATTTTCTTCCGCGAACGGATATCGAGTTGTCTCTGGGGCGGGATCTTGTTGAAGCATCCGCCACAGGCATCACGTTGTACATATACAAGTCCCAGACCGTTGCGTGAGTTTTTCCGGATACGTTTGAAAGATTGCAGCAAACGGGGCTCGATCTTTGTTTCCAGTTCTTTGGCCTTATCGCGCAGTTTTTCTTCTTCCTGCTTGGTTTCCGATACGATCTCGTTGAGTTCACTCTTTTTCAGATCCAGGTCTTTCTGGCGTTCTTCCAGAGCAACAATGCTATGAGAGGCTTCTTCGGATTTTATTTTTTCTTCGTTGGTAAACTCCCGGATACGTTTCTCGCACAATTCAATCTCCAGGTTCTGGAACTCGATCTCTTTGGTCAGAAAGTCGTATTCGCGGTTGTTACGTACATTGTCTTGTTGCGATTTATATTTTTCTACAGTCGATTTTGCGACTTCGATCTCTACTTTCTTTCCGGCGATAGCAGCTTTCAGTTCATCTACTTCAGACTTGATCTTCTCTATACGAGTAGTCAGTCCGGCGATCTCATCTTCCAGATCCTGTACTTCCAGCGGCAACTCGCCTCTGAGTGTTTTGATCTTATCGATTTCGGACAACATGGTTTGCAACTGGAACAATGCCTTTAATTTTTGTTCCACTGTCAACTCTTTTGGGTCGGTTTTTGTTTCTTTCGCCATTTGATTTATAAATATTTTATTGGATTTGTATTCACTTTAGTAAATTGAACTTCAAAATTCGGGAACAGTCCCTGTATGAGTTCATAAAAGATTTCTCTGGTATATTGTTCACTCTCATAGTGTCCGATCTCCGCCAGCAGAATGTCTGTATCGTGTCCGAAGAAATCATGGTATTTGATCTCACCTGTGATAAAAACATCCGCTCCCTGGCCTATAGCCTGCGGGATCAGGAACGAGCCCGAGCCCCCGCACAGGGCTACTTTCCGTATCAGCCTGCCCGTCAGGCGTGTGTGTCTGACACATCCGGCTTCAAACGTTTTTTTGATTCGTTTAAGGAATTCCAACTCTGTTTCCGGAGTCTGCAACTCCCCTATTACACCCGATCCGGCTTGTGGCCAGCTATTGACAACCGGATACAGATCGAACACAGGTTCCTCATACGGATGCGATGCTCTGAGTGCCTGTAAAACAGGGGATTTCAGATAGGCCGGTAGTATGGTTTCCAGCCGCACCTCCGGTTCCTTATGTAGCAGACCGATCTCTCCTACAAACGGTTTGCTGCCTTCTCCTGCCCGGAAACCACCCTCTCCTTCTGTCTGAAAACTACAACAGTCATACTTTCCGATGTGCCCGCATCCCGCCTGGAACAGAGCCTTTTTCACAGGCTCCGCGTGGGTATGCGGTACAAAAGTCACCAACTTGAGCAGACTGTTCTCCCTGGGTGCCAGGATGCGTACGTGTTCCAGGCCGATCTTTTCAGCTATTCTGAAATTGACCCCACCTGATACATTGTCTACATTGGTATGTGCCGAATAGATAGCGATGCCGTTGCGTATGGCCTTGAGGATGCAACGCTCTACGTAGTCTTTTCCGGTAATGGATGTATATCCTTTGAATATCAGAGGATGGTGAGACACGATCAGATTGTACCCCCATGCAATGGCTTCATCTATGACGGCTTCCGTGACGTCAAGACACAACAAAGCCCCTGTTGTTTCCGCATCTGTCAGTCCGATTTGCATTCCGGCGTTGTCGAATCCGTCTTGCAAAGGCAGAGGCGCGAACCGTTCAAGGGCGCTTACGATTTCCTTAATTTTCATTTCCAATCAGAAAACTTGACGACAAAGATACGAAAAAAAACGATACGACAGGCAGTTGTTTTTTTTATATTTTAATAGTGCTCCCTCCCATCATCCATTCTTTAAATTCTGTCGACCTGTTTTTGCTGACATAGATACGCTCGGGAGTATCTGTACGGAGGGTAATGAGTAATCTCCTGTCGAACCAGATGGTGATATTGGTTACATGCTCTTTGGAGACGATAAATTGCTTATTGGCCCGGAAGAATATAGCCGGATCGAGGTTCTGGATGATGGAGTCGAGTGTTTTGTTGTAGGTAAACTGCCTGCCATCGGTCAGACAGATGGAGGTCTGGTGGTCGGAAGTGTAGAAATAGACAATCTGTTCCACGTCTACAGGAACCAGATTATCACGATGGGCCACCAGTAGTTTCCGGAAGTAATTTCCGCTATAGTTTGTCTGTGCCTGTTGTTCCAGGTAGCGGACGCGTTCCAGGGAAGTGAGCCTGCGGAATTTTCCGATCGCTTTTCGCAGATCCTCCTCCTCTACGGGTTTCAGCAGGTAATCTATGCTGTTTACTTTAAACGCGTTGATCGCGTATTCGTCGTACGCGGTGGTAAATATAATGGGAGTCTCCACGGTGATCAGGTCGAAGATGGAAAAAGCAGACCCGTCGGACAGATGGATATCCATAAAGATCAGGTCGGGTGCCGGGTGTGTATTCAGCCACTTGGTAGTCTGGGATATACTCTCTGTTACGGCAACGATCTCAATGTCAGGGTCTACCCTGCCGATAAGTTCTGTCAGGTACTCATAGGCTATGGTTTCGTCTTCAACGATCAGTACTTTCATTGTCTGCTTTTTTTAAAGGTAGGATCACTGTAAAGTAAGACTCATCTTCACGCACCTCTATATCCGTTCCCATCAGCAGTTTATAGCGTGCCGAGAGGTTGGACAGTCCGATACCGTTGGAGCCTTCTACATGGTATTTACGGTATATCGGATTGGTCACAGACAGATCTCCGTTCCCGAGTACCGACAGATATACAGTCATTTTGTGGTCACTGTCTATGATGTTGTGTTTCACTACATTCTCTACCAGTGGCAACAAGGATAGAACAGGTAGCTGCCAGGTGAGTTCCGCCTCTTTCACCGTAATCACGAAGGAGATCTTTCCACTGTAGCGTATCTCCAGCAGGTAACGGTAAGCATTCAGAAAGGTGAGTTCTTCTTCCAGTTGTACCAGTCCTTTTTTCTCGCTTTGCAGGATGTAGCGGAATATGCTGGATAGCTTGGCCACGTATTCCACCGTCTCTTCGTTGCGTTTTGCCGCTACCAGCGCGGTGAGCCCATTCAGTGAATTGAAAAAAAGTGCGGATTGATCTGATTGCTCAATGCGTCTACCCTGCTTTGCAGGTTTTCCGAACGCAGTTTCTCCATTTCTTTTTCCGCTTCCCGCTGGGCCACTGTCAGATAGTAGGTGTGTCCGATGAGTACTGGCATCAGCCAGGCGATCAGGAATTGCAGGATCAGCATTTGTGTGAAACAGTCTAACCTGACTCTGTATTCTACGGACAGTCCTATCAATACGTATAGGGTATACGCGACAGCCGTCACGAGGAACGACTTTCCAAACTTGGTCTTTAGTTTGGTTTCCGCTTGTCGGATGTTTTGTCGCAACAGGATCCAGGTGAGTGCCACAAAAAAGAGATAGCGATAGATGAAATAGATGATGGAAGGAGCATTCAGTTCCATGGAGCTTTTGTGCAGACTGTGCTCAGGAACACAAAGTGTCCACACAAAACTACCTATATTGGGATATATAATGATAGCACTCAGGATCATAGCACCCCAGAGTACTGTTTTCGCGGATGTCAGTGATTCGAAAAATCTCATATCAGGTATATTGTTGATACAAAGATACGATAGGGATGCCAATGAATGAAATAAAATGCTGGTTTATAAAAGATATATCTGCCGTTTTCATTCCGGTTTTTGTCCTCTTTAAGGGAGAAACAAGACAAGAGATTGAGGAGATTTACGATGTACTGATTTACGATGTACGATTGGAAATACACATGGAACAGTTGTAACCGGAATTTTATCTCAGCCTGATCCTCCGTCTGCTTTCTGTGTTCCCCGAAGGGGATCTATCAGTAGCCCGGGGTTGCTTTTGGAGAGCGGAACGAAAGTGAAGCTACCCCAAACTACCCCGGGTAAGCAGATATACAGGGCTCAACCTTGAACCAACGGTCGATGAAGTCAAAAGGTTGCATATAGGATATTTCCCTAATCTGATAGCTGGAACCTCTTCAAGATTGACTCATATGTGTACTTTGCACCCCAGGGTATGCTTTCCTGTGACTTCCCTATTGTTTCGCGATAGCCTGAACAAATGTAACGGATTGCAATCCTTCGCATAAGAAAATGGCAATAAGCATTTTCAATCGTAAATCGTAAATTGTCAACGTTCCTTAATGTTACTATTCAAATAAGGGGTCATGACCGAAGGGAGTAAATCATAAATCTATAAATCTCTTGTCGTTTTTAATACCTTTTTGTCCAGTTCCTCAGATACCATATACTTCCCTGGTGGTTTCCCTCTTATTTTTGCAGGAAAATGACTGTTTTACCAGGGAGGCTGATAAAAAAAGAGCAAACAAAAAGCGGTTTTTTAAAATAAATTCCAGTCTCATCCGTTTATGATAGAGAACAGTAGTTTTTAATTTTGAAAAATCCATTCCAATGAAATCCATTCCATTTAAATGCAAGCGGCCTATGATTGATATATTCTCTGTTATATTTGTTCTTTTTCTGGTAGTTGTAGGCTTTGTCAATACTCTGGCATTCGGACGTCGGCCTCAGGGAGCGCGGAAAGAGCGTATTGTAAACTCTCCGAATTATCAGGAGGGTAGTTTCCGTAACCTCCAGGAGACTCCTCAGATCACTTCCGACAAGGGAGTGGTGAGTGCTATGGTGAGTTTTCTTTTCACGAAGAAAGATCGGTTGCGTCCGCAGGATGTACTGCCCCACGAGAAGACCGACCTGCATGCTCTGGATCCTCAGGAAGAGGTGGTGGTATGGTTCGGACACTCTTCCTATTACATACAGACCGGGGGCAAGCGTATCCTGGTAGATCCGGTGTTCAGTGACGCGGGGTCGCCTCTCCCCTTCTACAACCGCTCTTTTAAGGGTATGAATCTGTACCAGGCTATGGATGTTTCGGATCCGGATTATGTCTTTGTGTCGCATGACCATTGGGATCATCTGGACTATCCTACACTGAAAGCACTCAGGCAGCGCACCGGAAAGGTGATTTGCGGATTAGGTGTGGGAGCACATCTGGAACGTTGGAAATTTGCCCCGGAGCAGATCGTGGAGATGGATTGGAACGAGCACGTCCGGTTGGATGATTCGTTCCTGGTGCATTGTCTGCCCGCGCGACATTTTTCCGGACGCGGATTCTTTCCGAACCAGACGCTGTGGGCCTCTTTTCTGATACAGACTCCGCAGAAGAAAATCTATCTGGGGGGCGACAGCGGGTACGGAGAGCATTATCGGGAAATAGGTAAAGAATTTGGTCCCATTGACTTGGCAATCCTGGAGAATGGGCAGTACGACGCGGACTGGAAATACATTCATATGATGCCTGAAGAGGTGGTACGCGCCGCGCAGGATCTGCAAAGCGATCGGTTGCTCACTGTACATCATTCCCGTTTTGCGCTGAGCAAACACCCCTGGGATGAGCCGCTGATCCGGGTGACGGATGCCGCTAACATAGCCGGGATCGATCTGCTGACTCCCATAGTCGGACAAAAAGTAGATTTGAATGACAGTACCTATGTAACAGTGAGGTGGTGGGAAGAAGTACACTGACCTCATATACAAAAAAGAATAATTATATAAATGAGAACGAATGATGAAAAATGTAGTTTTGAATAATGGGGTAGAAATGCCTTTGCTGGGATTTGGGGTTTATCAGATCACTGATGCTCAGGAGTGTGAACGAAGTGTGTCGGACGCCATAGAGGCCGGATATCGCCTGATCGATACGGCTGCTGTCTATGGCAATGAAGAAGCGGTGGGAAGAGCGATCCGGAAAAGCCATGTACCCAGAGAGGAACTTTTTATAACCACTAAGTTATGGATACAGGATGCCGGATACGGGAGTGCGAAGCGCGCCTTTGAAAAATCTCTCGAACGTCTGCAGCTTGATTATCTGGATCTCTACCTGATCCATCAACCTTATGGAGATGTGTATAGTTCATGGCGCGCTATGGAAGAGTTGTATCAGGATGGGCTTGTGCGTGCGATAGGTGTCAGCAATTTCCAACCCGACAGGGTGATGGATCTGATCCTTCACAACGAAGTAGTTCCGGCGGTGAATCAGATAGAGACACATCCTTTCCATCAGCAGGTGGAAACGCAGAAATTCCTGAGTGAGAACAAGGTTCAGATCGAATCCTGGGGGCCTTTTGCAGAAGGCAAAAACAATATTTTCACCCATCCCGTACTGGCCGCTCTGGGTGAGAAATACAATAAATCTGTGGCACAGGTTATTCTGAGATGGCTCTTCCAGAGAGAAGTAGTGGCTATTCCCAAATCTGTGCGTAAAGAGAGGATCGCGGAAAACTTCGATATCTTCGATTTTGATCTTACGGTGCAGGATATGGAACAGATCCGTAGGTTGGATGAAGAAAAAAGCGCGTTTTTCGACCATCGCGATCCGGAAATGGTCAAATGGCTCAGTCAGATGAGATACGAGGGCTGATGGATTGACAAGAGGATCCTTTTTAAAGAGCCTGTTTCAAATTTACCGACGTTGATATTCGATTGGATGGTGAATTGGGGACAGGCTCTTTCATCTGTTTGGAATAAAGTTGACAGCTAAGCGTTGACCAGCAAGGAGATATCGGATAAAAGAATATGACTTTCGTGTTCAGGTATCTTTTTGCCTTTTTGGTAAAGAAGGATATTTATAAAATATAGTTGATGCCTACATTTGTCCATGTTATTTATAAACTTCAATTAAAAAGGAATTATCATGGAGAATCGTTCGTTTAAGACAGATGCTGTCATCAGATTACACTCTCTGCGTTACAGCGAATCCAGGACGTATCTGGTAGTGGCCGCGCTGGTAGCGGGTAATATGTTCTTGCCCCAGCTTTGCCACCTGATCCCACAGGGAGGGCTCACCCTGCTGCCCATCTACTTTTTCACTCTGCTGGGTACCTGTAAATACGGTATGAAAGCCGGAATTCTTACCGCGCTCCTGTCTCCCCTGCTCAATCATCTTCTTTTCGGAATGCCTCCTCAGGAAGCACTGCCAGGTATACTCAGCAAGTCGGTCCTGCTGGTAGTGGCCGCCGGGTTTGCCGTTCGTTATTTCAGACGTGTTTCTTTACCTATTCTCGCCGCAGTGGTATTGGGCTATCAATTGATAGGAACGGGAGTTGAATACATGCAAACAGGTAGTTTCTTTATGGCATCGCAGGATTTCCGTCTGGCTATTCCGGGTATGTTGTTGCAGGTATTCGGAGTCTATGGTATTCTCAGGCTGATGAATAAGTACGGCTACTGAAAAGAGACAAAAAGCCTGTTGAGCAGTTTCGTGGGCCGGAGAGATCGAGATGGTCTCTTGTATTCTCCGTACATCAGAGTGAGGATAAAATGGAACAGAAATAATTCCATACCGGACTTTAAAGCAAAGTAATTTGAACCGCAAAAGAAACTGTCTGTGTTTCCTTCTACATAATTTTGTAAGAGCAATGTCTCTGCCATCATTCATTATGTATGGATACGTATGCCGAACTGCTCAGACAGCATGTTCCTTTTTGGAATTATATTCATAAAACAGTAAGCGCTATTTGGGTAAATGGCGCTTTTTTTATAATATTTACAACCAATCTAAAAATGAAATTACTATGGATGTAAATCAATTTAATTTGAAAAGAATTTATTTAGAAGAGAATTTTGTGAACGGGGTTAATATTCTGACCCAGGATATGCTTCTCTATGAAAATGCATGTTATATCATTCCATATGTTTTTGATCTAAATAATGAAACTATTTGTATTCCTTCGAATTCGTTTATCAAATTCGAAGGAGGAATGTTGAAGAATGGAATATTATTGGGTGAAACTTTAAATGATATTTATTATCCGGAGTTCTTTGGTGCAGTAGGTGATGGAGTCACAAATGACAGTCGGGCCATACAAAACTGTATCCATTTGATAGCTAAAGGTGGAACAATAAAATTTACAGGAAATTATTTATTAAATGATATTTTGATAAACAAGAATCTTACGTTTGAAGGAAATAAGAAAAGTAAAATTCTTGCAGTCAAACAAAATGGCTGTGTAAATGTATCTAAGAATATTTTTACATCCATAGAAGAGGTTGAAGAAATAACATTTAAGAATCTATATTTTAATGGGGATTACTATACGGATCGGATCAACAACATGGAAGGGCAACCCGTGTCAAACATATATATAGAAAACTGTCTGCATGTAAATATAGAAGGATGTACCATTACCAAATTTACAGCTTCTATGATTCCTCTGAATGTGATACAGATAAAAGACTGGACCTATAAATCTGTTTTTTGTATAAAAAATTATGATACAGTAAATATTATAGATAATACCATTACTGATAATCCGGATAAAGAGGTGATATATTGTATTTCGAAAAATGAATTCGGTAAAGTGAATTTCATGCGAAACAGATGCTATAATAATTTTAGATCTTACACATCCATATATATTTATGATGGTCGCGCATATATTGCGAATAATCAAATTGGAGAAACCAAAACTTCTGCGATTGGATGTATAGCTAAAAATTCAATTATTGAGAATAATTTTCTATATCATATCAAACGTCGTGGAATTAATTGTCAGGAATCCAGACTACATGCGGATAATACGATCATAAGGAATAATATTATTACCAACGATGGATATTTGGATACATCTGAAATAGAATCTTATGTAGAGGGTATAAACATTGTAGGAAGTAATATAAAAATAGAAGGAAATATTATCAACGGAGTATATACAGGTATAAGTTGTTGGGAGGATCTGGTCCAGACAAATCAGGAAGAAGGGGATTGGTTGTCTACCTATGAAAATATGTATAATCTGGATATTGTGAATAATACGATAACAGCTATCGGTAATCCGATAAAGGGCAGGCAAAGGACCATGCAACAGACAGGTTATGAACATGACATAAGATATTACAACGTAACTGTTGCCAACAATACATTGGAAGTCATAAATCCCACTTCTGAAATAGCAGGTTCTTGTATTTATTTTGATAATGTTGAAAACTTTACTATTCACAACAATCGTTTTTTGAATTGGGGGGATAAGCAGGGAGGAAATAGAACTTCAAATCCTGGAGCAATAAATTCAGAGTATTATATAAAGAATATAAGAATAACAAACAACTATTTCTCAAATATAAAACCTGTATATTTTAGTTTTATGGATTCCATTCAGGCTTATAAATTGATTAGTGAAATAGTGGTGAGGGGAAATGATAATAATTTCCCACAAGAAAGTGTTTTGATTCGTCTGAGACCTATTCTTCCGGAGGTTGATTCTTTTATAATTTATGATGATTCATTGGCTTCTAATTGGCTTGCAGGATCACCGGTTATAGTAAGATTATGTGTAAACGGCGTATGGAATAAATGATTTATTTTTCTAATACGATCAGATTAGAAAAATAAAGACTCTCTTTTTATTTATTAAATTCGTAGTAAGGCAATCCTTGCCGGCAACAGTTATATCCGACAGACTGCTGTGAGATATACTATGCAGCCTTGTTGGAATGTAGGGAATCAAAGTAGCAAGTGAATTATTTTGATTTCTTGTTCTTTAGCCGATCATAGATCAATAATAGAAGAAAGGGTAGTATAAACAGAACTTTACCATAAATTTGATTCTCTTCTGTATGCAAGTCAGGTATGGATAGGGTGACAAAATATACGATAAATAGAATAACAGCTATATAGTATAAGGATCTGTATTTTTTGTTTGTGTTCATAGTAGAATAAACGGGATTAAACTCTTAAAATTGCTCTTGTTGATGAGAGTGAGATTTTATCTTTGTACATCAAAGACAAATCCTATAGGTCATATAATTGTTCCGGGAATGATTTTCTTTGTGTCTGCATACCTGAGTGGTAAGTATACCGATCGCGGAATATACTTCGTGCAGCGGACGAAGAACAGTTTCTGACCGGATCTAATCGGTAATCTCCACCCGGTTCCCATCGGGATCGAGCACTACACTTTCGTAATATCCGTCTCCCGTGGTGCGGGGCTCTCCGACAATGCGAAAACCATCTTTTCGTAGTTGTTCCGTCAGTAGGTTCACTTTCTCTTTACTGCCTGTGGAGAATGCGATGTGAGTGATGCCGATGTATTCTTCGGGAACATGTATCCGGGTGATGTCTGCTCTTTGCATGATTTCCAGAGAGGCGTTTTTTTCTTCTCCGAAGTAGACAAAGTACGACTGAAATCCTTTACGGGGATTGGTGTACTTCTCTCCGCTGCGGCCTTCAAAGTAGGTTATATAGAACTCTCTGAGTGTTTCCAGGTCGGCAGTCCAGATAGCTATGTGACTGATCTTCATACTATATCTTCTTTAAGTAACGCATACAGATGGAAATCCATGATCTCTCCGTTTTTGATCACTGCTTTGCGGGCTATCCCCTCTTTCGCATATCCCGCTTTTTCGAGTACCCGCATGGAGGCCGGATTTTTCCCGAAAACTCCCGCATGCAAGCGGGTGACAGGCAGAGTCTGAAAAGCCTGTAAAGAGGCTCTACGCACCACATCTGTCATGATGCCTTTTCCCCAGAAGGGTTCTCCCAGCCAATAGCCGATCTCCGCGGAGATACGTTCTACATCCTGTCCGGGTATAAAACCTACACCGCCTACGGCTTTGCCGTCGATGACAACAGCAAAGTTAACAGGTGCACTTTTAGCGGCCTCTTCCTGCGTCATAGCGATGTACGAACGGGCATCTGCTTCCGTATAAGGATACGGAAGGGCGTCGCGCACCTGGTTCCAGATATGTATGTTGTTGATGTATCGGGCCAGAGAAACCGCATCTTCCGGTTGCCACGGACGTAAGGTATATTCCATGATTGGTTATTTTGGGGTATCTTTGCAAAGGTATATAAAAACGAACATATCCCGGTTCTGTTAAATCTGTTTTTTTATGATACGACCCTTTTGCCAGGAAGATACAGAAAGGCTGGTACAGATCTGGCTCGATGCCTCTCTGTTGGCTCACGATTTCATTCCGGAACGTTACTGGAAAGAAAAAGCGGAAGATATGCGTACAGTATATCTTCCTGCCGCGCAGGTCTTTGTATACGAACATCCCCGGACAGGCTGTCCGGAAGGATTTATTGCTATGGTAGAAGACTATCTGGCTGCTCTGTTTGTTACTCCTTCGCGCCAGGGCGAAGGGATCGGAAGTCAATTGCTCGAGTCTGTGCGCAAAGATCGCAGGGAGATCACACTGGCTGTATATACAAAAAACGAGGCTTCCCTGAGATTTTACCGGAAGCAGGGTTTTGTTTGCCAGGAAGAACGTGTGGATGCGGCTACCGGAGAAAAAGAGTGGCTGATGCGTTGGAGAGCGCCTGACATTTGCCTATAAGTATGGATGAACCGAGAGATTTTGAAAGGAGAAAATAGTCCTATTCTGCGCTGCTACTTTCTCTGACCTGTCTATGTGGTTAATCGTTCCATATATCAAAGATAAGACAGTGAGGTATTCTGGCTCTTTTGGATATTTTCAGAATGATCTTCACGTGCTTTTCCTGTAGATCCAGCCAGCGGTGTTCCCAGATACACCGGAAGCGCCGCTTATTCTTCAGGTCTGTAGGAAAGCCTTTACTTTGTCACTGCCATAAAAATACATGATTACTGTGCGGCAGTAGGCAGAGGACGGCTCTTTTTCTGAGTTTTCCTCCGTGGTACATAACTGACACCACAGGGTATATTCGCGGGTCTCTATGCGCAATCCCTTATATCCGTCAGGCTCTCCCGGTTCTACTATATACTGGATGCTGACGGGATCTAAACGCTGTGCCTGGGTACGCAGATAAAGTTCTTTCTTCCTTACAATGTTGCAACACAGGTGCACAATGCCTTCGGGGGTGGTAACAGGTGCGATGTGTGGATGTGCTGCTACGGGAAGGGATGTTTATTTTCTTTTTCTCCAATTCCGGAAAAAAGAGACGATCCTGGGGAAATCAATCCAATGTGGTTTCATAAACTATGCTGATTATTATGTGTTGATCTGGTGGTAAAGGTCCGGGTATCATCGGTAGAGGTGATACCAACCTGAGATTCTTATCCGGGAGTAGATGTTCTTCTATGGTTGAATAGGGAGCGCGCGATATACATTTTCTATGTGCGCTCCCTGCTTCTACATCCTTTATATAGTCATTGTGGTTATGTTGTTTCCATGTTTGAAATGCATAGGTATAACTTCTCTCAGATCAGAGATTTGTCTGAAAGACTGATCCTCCCCTTTTTGGTAAAGTCTAATGAAGAGCGCACACTTCCTTCTGTATTCCATGTGCGCTCTTCTGTGGGTGCTTAGTTGCACCGCTCACACTACAACAACTACACTGGTAGGGGGTTGCTTAGTATGACAATGGGTATAGAGCAAGTGATGATCACGGCTGCAAGGAGTATGCCCCTGCGGACCCTGCGGCTTGCCTGTATGTGCTGTATTTCATAGTATATGTCCGTGTTATATACTTCGTAAGATGCGAACTCCAGGAAGTAGAAGACTGCCAGTGGCAGGTAACTGCACAGGTATCCGACGGCTATGCCCTTTCTGAAAGTTGTCCACATAAAACTATTCTCCGGTACGTTTAATTGCCTGATGGTCTCTAAGGGATGAAGAAACAACTGCCAGTAAAGAAAAACAGCTACTACCACAAATACCACTGTATAAAGAATGACTCTTACTTGCCATAGCCTGATTAGTTTAATAAAAAGCGGCGTATAGGAGTCTTCATCTTCTATCATAAGGTCTTTTTATGTGTTTTCCAATGACTTCCATGTAAATAGGATCGGATAAAAAATGCCTAAAAAAAAGCATAGGCTGTCTCTACATAACTTGATTGGAGGTTTCGGCAAACCCTAGACTCGAATTATGAGAGACGCCTATGCCAATTTTTAGACATAGACGCTGCCTCTCATTTTACTTTTCGAGTCTATTGGTAATTTTTGCCGAATTTCCAATCGAATTGTAAAATGTTCCGCATATATAGTATGTATTTTTTGTCTCGCTTGACTATACTATGCAAAGATAGAAACTTTATTTCATTTTTTCTCCAGATTAAAGGTTGATAATTTCATTTCCTAACTCTCTCTGTTATCGCCTGACGATGTTCTTTTAAAGGAGAAATATTTCTTATATATCCCATTAGTCCGTTCGTTAATAGGAGAAACAAAAAAATCTTTCACCTTTTGTTACTACAAAAATGCCAAGTTAAGAAACAAACAAACTTGTTTTCACTTTTGTAGGAGTATTATCCAACATAGCAATCTTTCCATAACTATGGAACTTGCCTGATGGATTTTTGCTAAGCAACATATAAGATATGCAGCTTTACCTCGCCACAAAGATAAGGAGAAATTTATAAAAAACAAGTGTTTTCACGGGAAATAGTTGTATTTGCCGTTGTTTTTTCTTGTTGTATACTCTTATTTCTCTTTTTTCTTTAATCCCAATTTTTCAGCATCCCCTTTACTTAGTGCCGTGATCTTTACAATTTTAATGGCTTTATTTTCGTAAGGGCCTTCAGTTTTGAAACCACGTTTACTAAGGGTGGTATATTTTACTTTTAAAACATCAGAATCAAAATTCTCATAAAGAGCTACAAGACTTGTAAAGTAATGCTTCTCATTTGTTTCTTTAAAGGTCAAGATATAAACGGACACCATATTTATTTGTTATTTAGATAATTGTTTCTATCTCACATAGAAAGGGGATTTATCTAAACAACGGTCAGCCTACATAAGATTCTGCATTGCATATACCTTATGTAGCTTCTATCTGTTTATACAATCACATAGCTACATCACTCTTTCTAGGTTTCAGAAAAAGTGATGCAGTATTCTGACGAAATATTTTGCCGGATCATTGAGGTAAAGCTGCAAAATAAATTGCCAAAATCCCTTTCTGTTCGTATACACTCCTATTTTCTTAAACAGTCCGCAGACTCTTTAAGACAGGAGGTTGGCTCATTGTCCCTACAGACAACGAACCGGTTCATTCAAATAATAAGGATCAGCAACAGATACAATGAGTAGGCAAAACGATAGATGAGGTAAAGCTGCCTTTCATAGGTTACCAATTCCTTACCCACAAAAATAGGCTAATATACCGAGAAAGGCAAATCAGGATTCATCTGATTTTTCTATTGAGAGGAAAGAATGGTACTGAGAATTTGTATTAAAAACTTATCTTTGAACAACTAAATAAAAATGTAAGGGTTGATATTCGATTGAGGGAATATAACTAATATGGTATTATATTACTCCGATAACCTGTAGAGACGTACGGCGTGCGTCTCGGCATACCGAGTGGGAAGACATATCATCTTTTTGTTGGACCTGCATCGCGGAGACGCACGCCGTGCGTCTCTACAGATAATCCCTTTCTTTTAGATGAATGCAGCAATGTATATACAATGAATACTTATTTAATGAGCATTCAGAAGCCGAATGAGAGCATACTTTAATAAAAAAATATCTACTCTTTTCTTAACGAATCCGGAAGTGATAGTAATTCTTTGTTCATGTGAACATTAAAGGAAACTAAAAATGTGATAAGAATTTGCGAAACCGTATAAAAGGAAGTATCTTAGTACTTTAAAACAATAAGAATATGACGGTATTAGAAAGAAAAGCCGAATTTATAAAGACTGTCTTAACTGATATTGACGAGAATACATTTGAAGAATTGGAATTTATTCTGGACAATATGAAAAGCAAAGATAGTAAGTTGGCTCCTTGTGTATATTCGCAGCAAGAACGGCAGCAAAGAATAGAGGAAGCAGTGAAAAGTATGGAAGAGGGATATTATTTTACACATACAGAGGTAAAAAACCGCTATAAAAAGAGTGTATGAAAATGAAGTGGTCTGTCAAGGCCGTAGAAAGCCTTGATAACATTTATGCTTTTTATGCCGAGATCCATCCTTCCATTGCAGATAGACTCTACAGTCAGCTTGTAGAAGAAGCAGAATTTCTCATCCATTTTCCACAAATGGCTCCTGTGGAACAATCTTTGTCAGATAAACCTATCTTATTCAGAGCCCTTGTAGTAATGAGTCGTTATAAAGTGGTATATTACATCGAAGAAGAATTTATTACAATAGCAGATATCTGGGATTGCAGACAGGATCCGGATATTCTGAGAGAAAAAATAAAATAATTGTTTCTTAGGGGTTCTCAACTTCTGTAACACAGGTAACTATCCTGTAAGGGGCGGACAGTATCCGGATATGTGTAGGATCATCTTCTCCGGACGACTCGGTTTTTCCAGGCATACCTTTCTTCTACGACCCGGTCTGTGGGGAAGAAAGTGAACCGGATGTGCCAACCATTTTCACGGAAAGAAAAGATCCGTCCGCTTATTCCTTTTTTTGTGATGGCCTGGTGTTTTTTGTGGAGAAATTCTAGGTGACTCACAGGGAATTCCGCCGTGCAGGAGAGTACTTCTGCCGTGACGAAAAATCCCGGAAAAGTCATCTCTCCCACTTCACAGAGTAGCTGTTCGGTGTATGTTTCCGTCAGATGCAATCGAGTAGTTCGTAGAAATAGACAACCCGTTGTTTGATCATCTGCACACTGCGCAGTGCGGAGACCAATGGCCATATGGTCCCTCCTCCCGTATACGCGCCGCTGGTAATGAGCTGTTTGTTTATCTCTTCTTCACTGTCTCTGTACCTAAGCCAGGTGCGCTGCGCGTTGAGGAAGAGTTGCTGGTGTTCCGGAGTGAGCTGATCCCTGACGATGCGGTAGTACTTATTGAGCAACTGATCGTATTTTTCTTCCTTGTATGCTGCTGTAAACTTCATTTCCATCATGTTGTCTCTACCCTTTTCTGAGAGACAAATTTCTACGCTCTCTATAAATAAGGTATCTGAGGTGAATTCGATCTTCAGGGCATCGTATTCCGGATCCCAGCGGTGAAACCGGATCTTCTCCTGAATGAATTCCTCTACCCGCTGGCGGGCCTCTGTTTCGCAAATCGCGATCACTTTTTCAAAAGTAAGTTCTGCCGTTTCGTTCTGTCCGTAAGCAGGTATATAAGAGGTAAGACAGAAAAGCAGGATAAAAAAGAGTTGAAGTTTTCTCATTGTTTTTTCTCTTTAAATATATGCAACAGACGCCCGTGGCTGTCGAAAGAGCGGCGGGAAGCCAAGGAAATGGTTATCATCAGGGAGAGCATGGAAGCGGTGAAGGTGATCACCATGATCATCATCTGGTATTTGATGGCGACGTTGGGGCTGCTCCCTCCCAGGATCTGCCCGATCATGGTGCCTGGCAGGGCCACCAATCCCATGACGGAGATATTGGCGATGAGCGGACTGAACGATTTGATGAGGGCTTCCCGGATGAAAGGGGCCTGTGCTTCGGCTCGCGTGGCCCCATTACCCAGCAAGTAGTAATACAGTTGTTGTTCGCGCTGCAATCCGCTGTAATAGGTGTTTAGTGCGATCACATTGCTCGAAAGCATATTTCCCATCAGGATGCCGAAGATCGGTATAAAATACTGCGCGTGGAACACATTGTCCAGTTGCAGTACTACCCCCAGGAAGTAAAGCCCCACCAGGGTAACACTCACCAGGAACCCAACGGATACAGGGATCAGTAAAATCTTTCTTTTGAGGTGTGTACGGCTCAGGGCCGTTTCGGAAGCTACAAAGATCATGATCACTACCCACAGGAAATTGATCCACGGACTGTTCCAGAGAAACAGGTATTTCAGATACATACCGATCAGGAACAGTTGTACGATCATCCGGGCCGTACCGATCAGTGTAGCGCGTACCATACCCGTCCTGTATTTCCACAAATAAAAGACCGGAATACAGAGAAGCAGCAACCCGATCAGCAGACTGGTGTATGAAATATCTATCGTTCCCATTCTTTCGTCTTTATATTTTTACATTCAGAGGAATATATGCTGGTCGCATCCTCTGGCAAATTGCTTGTCGTGTGATACAGCCAGTACGGCCAGCCCGTGCCCTACCCGTTTGCGGAAAAAACCAAGTACCTTATCGGCAGAGTCCGCGTCGAGGGCCGATGTGGGTTCGTCTATGATGATCAGCGGTTTGCCCAGCAAGGCAGATACAGCGATCATGATGCGTTGCCTTTGCCCGCCGGAGATCTCCGCTACCCGTTTGTGATAAAGCTCCTGTTCGATACCCAATTCTGAAAAACAGCCGAATAGTTCCTGTTCGGAAAAAGGCATCTGCCTGTTGTGCTTCAGTTGGAAGGGCAATTATACCATCTCCTTCACCCATTCCGAGGGAAGTGCCAGTTCCTGCGGGATCCAGGCGATGCGTTGGCGTATGGCATCTATGGTTTGCTTCTCCGAGACGATGCCATCGACCGTGATCGTACCTCCGGCCAGAGGAACGAATCCGAGAATGGCTTTCAGCAGAGAGGTTTTGCCACGACCCGATTCTCCGGCTATACAGGCGATCTGTCCTTTGCGCAGGTGCATGGAAAAGCCGGAAAAGAGGATATTCTCTCCAAAGGAGATACTGGCATTATCTATATGTAGCATTTGTCAATGATTAATTCCCTATAAATATACAAAGGATTTTAGAATATGGAAGTTGAACAGGAAGAAAGATAAGGTGTATGTCTCGTTGTTTGCATACGATCGATCTTATGGAACGTGTCTGAGATTTATAGTTGCCATACATACCCAAACGAACTACTTGGTTTTTTCTCCATATTCATTGAACATCTGAATGGGGTGTACACATAAGTAGATATCAGAGTCTCCAAGAAGAGCCTGTCTCCACAATAAATATGGAGAGGGCCTTTTTTCTTTCTCTTTGCTGATGGATTTCTTGTGTTTGTTGCTTTCATGGTTCTTTTGTTGGGTGTAATTACTTATAGTTAAAATAGTTATAGAGAATCCTTTTATAAGGTAGAGACAGGGTCTGGTGTTTCTTTGGATTGCCAACATATATATAATCTGTTGGCAAGATTTTGCCAACAACTATTGATGGTATTGGCAAGGTATTGCCAACGCGCTGGCAACGTTGTGCCAATCCATTGGCAAGGTGTTGCCACGCCTTTGGCAATACCTTGCCAACGCACAGGCAAAGAATGTATCCTCTCATCGGGAAAGAATGTGTAAGAAACACCATTCTATCTCATTTATCTTCGGGGAACACAGAGAATATACTGAGATGGAACACAAAGAACATACTGAAACGGAGTGCAGGATCGGGCTGGTGAATATCCGGGAATCGAAACACAGGAAGTATAACAACTGCTGATCTCTTTGTCTGACGGCTATACTCGCTTAGGAGTATGAATCTGTACATTTTGCAGAGATCACACACTTTTCCTGTTCTCTGCAAAGAAGATTTTTCTGATCACAGAACATTTTTACCACAGAAAATGAAAGCCCGATTTTTCAGGGTTAACCTGATGGCTATGCGATGGGGAGAGGTCAGATCTCTTCCTCTCCTTCTTTGGTTTTATTCTTTTTATGAGTAAAATTGAAACTGGCACTCTTTTCTTTCACCTTGTCTTCTTCCAGAAGAGCTTTGTTTTTGGCATACTGTTCGCGCGCCTGCGCCTGCTTGTTTTCCAGATCCTTTACCATTTGTTTTTCTCTGTTCATACTCTTTACTGTTTATTTGGTTTCTCTCCTTAGACAAACGGGAACTACTCATGGTTCGGTGTTTTAAGGAAGTTTGGAGAAATAGCCAAGTATATCTGAATATTGGTAAAAGGAACAGTGCTGTGGGGAAAGTTTTTTATCTTTGCACGACTAATTAAAGAAACTGATATGATTATAAACGAACGTGACAGTCGCCACGAACATGTACTGAATGTGGCCCGGCAGATGATGACTGCTGCCCGCACGGCTCCCAAAGGCAAAGGAGTGGATCTGATCGAAATCGGTCTGGTGGCAGGAGAAGAAAAGCTCCGTCTGTTGTTCCGGACCATGATAGATATGGTAGAAGAGTATGGACTGAAATTTTTCCTGCGCGATGCCGATAATATCCTGCAAGCGGAATGTGTTGTGCTTGTGGGAACCCGTGAGCAGGCTCAGGGACTCAATTGCGGACATTGCGGATTCCTGACCTGTACTTCCCGTCCGGAGGGGGTACCTTGCGCGCTGAATAGCATGGACGTAGGGATTGCTGTAGGGTCTGCCTGTGCCACGGCCGCGGATCTGCGGGTAGATACCCGGATCATGTTCTCGGCCGGACTGGCTGCCCAACGGCTCAACTAGCTGGAAGGCTGTAAAATGGTACTAGCTATTCCGGTGAGTGCCTCTTCCAAAAATCCTTTTTTCGATCGTAAACCCAAAGAGGTCATTAAGTAATGGGAATAATCGTTGGTTTGCCCAAAACAGGCGGTTCTGAGAAGGAACTTCAACTGCATTTCGGACAGGTGGTTCATCAGCAGGAAGAGGTGCGTGCGCCTTTTCTTCCGGCAGAGTGGTATCCGCAAAGTGGGGTGCAGCTCACCTGGCCGCATGCCGCTACCGATTGGGGAGATATGCTGGAAGAGGTAGAGGTCTGTTTCACGGAGATTGCCCGGGAGATTGCCTGCAGGGAACAATTGCTGATCGTAACCCCCGAACCGCAGCGGGTGGCTGCCCGGATCGCTCCGGTGGTGCGGATGGAGAATGTGACTTTTTTCCGGTGTGATACGAACGATACCTGGGCACGTGATCACGGAGCTATCACGCTGATGGATACAAACGGGCCTTCGTTACTCGATTTTACGTTCAATGGCTGGGGGTTGAAGTTTGCTTCCGACCGCGACAACCGCATCACCCGCCAGGCGTTTGAAGCCGGACATTTGCAGGGCAGATATATCAATCGTCTGGGGTTTGTGTTGGAAGGTGGGTCTGTAGAGAGTGATGGCATGGGTACCTTACTGACTACCTCGGAATGTCTGTTGTCTGCCAATCGCAACGGGGAGATGAACCGGGTGGAGATAGAGACCTATCTGCGTTCGGTGTTTCATCTGCAACGGGTTTTGTGGCTCGATCATGGCTACCTGGCCGGAGACGATACCGATAGTCATATAGATACACTGGCTCGTTTCTGCTCACCGGATACCATCGCGTATGTGCAATGTACCGATCCGGAAGACGAGCATTACGGATCGCTGGCACGGATGGAAAAACAGTTGCAGGAGTTTCGTACCCTGGAAGGGAAGCCTTACCGGTTGCTGGCACTTCCTATGGCCGACGCTGTCCGGGAAGAGGGTGAGCGACTGCCGGCTACGTATGCCAACTTCCTGATCCTGAACGGGGCTGTACTCTATCCGACGTATCGACAGCCTCATAACGACCGGAAAGCGGGAGAAGTGTTGCAGGAGGCATTTCCCGGCCGCGAGATCATAGGGATAGACTGTTGCCCGCTGATCCGTCAGCATGGTTCCCTGCATTGTGTAACGATGCAGTATCCCCGGGGAGTGATCTCTGCTTTACGGGGATCTGAGGATAAAAAATAAATTTTGTACCTTATGAAAAAGATAAAGACAGGACTGGTGCAGCAGTCCAATACATCCGACCTGAAAACCAATCTGGCCCGGTTGGCGGCAAATATAGAAGAGTGTGCAGCGCGGGGAGCACAGCTGGTCGTATTGCAGGAGTTGCACAATTCGCTCTATTTTTGTCAGACAGAAGATACGCAGCTGTTTGATCTGGCAGAGCCCATTCCCGGCCCGTCTACCGGCTTCTATTCCGAAATAGCGGCTTCGCATGGTATCGTGTTGGTGACTTCGCTGTTTGAAAAGCGTGCTCCGGGTTTGTACCACAATACAGCGGTGGTGTTTGATACAGATGGAAGCATGGCCGGGAAATACCGGAAGATGCACATTCCGGATGATCCGGCCTATTACGAGAAATTCTATTTTACACCCGGTGATATCGGATTTGAGCCTGTGCAGACCTCTCTGGGTAAGCTGGGGATACTGATCTGCTGGGATCAGTGGTATCCGGAGGCCGCGCGCATGATGGCGTTGAAGGGAGCCGAGATCCTGATCTACCCGACCGCCATCGGATGGGAAAGCAGCGACACGCAGGAAGAGAAAGACAGGCAATTGAATGCGTGGATCATTTCTCAGCGCGGACACGCGGTAGCCAATGGGCTTCCGGTAGTAGCTGTGAATCGTGTAGGTCATGAGCCTGACCCGTCCGGACAGACGAATGGTATACAATTCTGGGGCAATAGCTTTGTGGTGGGGCCACAGGGAGAGTTCCTGGCTCAGGCGGGAAATGACGTACCGGAGAATTTGGTGGTAGAAATAGACCTGGAACGTTCGGAGAATGTGAGAAGGTGGTGGCCTTTCCTGCGGGACCGGCGGATAGATGAATACGAAGGTATTACTAGACGTTTTCTGGATTGAAAAAGCGATTCATTTGATAGGTGCGATTACTCTCTTGGGGGATGACCTTTATCTGCTCATTTAAATTAAAGAACAGGGAATAGTTTTCTTTTACGATTGAAATGATATGGCGGGATGGATGTATACATCCACTTCCATATATTCCTATTATATGCACATCGCAAAAAATTATCCTGTTATAAATATGTGTATCGCGAAGACGCACGCCGTGCGTCTTTACAGGCGTATATATGTCATGGCATTTCAATCGTAAACTATAAATCGTCAACGTTTTCTGATGGTATGAACCTAATAACGGCCATCACCGAAGGGAGCAAATCGTAAATTATCTGAACGTTACTTTCCGGTTCATAATGAAATTCACTCCTCCATACACAAATAGTCCGAGAAATTGTGCCCAGTATGCGTGCATCCCTGCCTTCTCTACCAATAATACCACGAAAAGTAACTGTGCTCCATAGGCCATACCGAAAGCAATGCAAAAAAGCAGGGCCTGCTGCCAGAATGTGGTTTTGCGCTCGGGAGAGATAAATATCCAGTATCTGCACCACAGGAAGTTGTGTATCTGCGCCAGGGTATAAGCCACGATGTTGGATATCACATAATTGCAATGCAATATCTCACTCATGAGGGCCACTACTCCCGCGATGATCATCGCATTAAGGGTGCCTATGATCATAAACCGCATGATGCGTGTATGCTCTTTTATGTTCCTTTTAGTTGCGGTCATGTTACCGGATCGGGAGAATGTGTTATACACGATTCTCTGATTGATAAAAAAGGCGGAGCTATGTTGCTCCGCCTGGTATCGTTAAAAGCTTTTTATTCTTTTATTTCTTCCAGCCGGAGATGCAATTCTTCCAGCTGTGCCGGTTCGATGGAAGAAGGAGCATCGAGCATCACATCCCTTCCTGAATTGTTTTTGGGGAATGCAATGCAGTCACGGATAGAGTCGAGACCAGCGAACAGGGATACGAAACGATCCAGACCGTAGGCCAGACCACCGTGGGGAGGCGCACCGTATCTGAATGCGTTCATCAGGAAGCCGAATTGTTCCTGGGCACGATCCGGAGTGAATCCGAGCAACTGGAACATTTTATTCTGGAGTTCACTGTCGTAGATACGGATAGAGCCCCCTCCAACTTCTACGCCGTTGATCACCATATCGTAGGCATTGGCACGTACGGCTCCCGGATCTGTATCCAGCAATCCGATATCTTCCGGTTTGGGAGAGGTGAACGGATGGTGCATGGCTACGTAGCGGTTGTTCTCTTCGTCCCATTCGAACAGAGGAAAGTCTACCACCCAGAGACATACGAATTTGTCTTTGTCACGAAGTCCTAGTTGGGAAGCAACTTCCAGACGGAGTTCGTTGAGCTGTTTGCGGGTTTTCATAACATCCTCGCCCGACAGGATCAGGATCAGATCTCCCGGTTTGGCACCGAAGGCCTCTTTCATCCGCTGAAGCACCTCCTGAGAGTAGAATTTATCGACACTTGACTTCATGGTTCCATCTGCTTCTACACGGGCATAGACCATACCTTTGGCACCGATCTGAGGTCTTTTCACGAAATCGGTTAGTGTGTCCAATTGCTTACGCGTATAGGTAGCTGCTCCTTCGGCGCAGATACCTCCGACATAAGCAGCCTGGTCGAATACCGGGAAGCCATGCCCTTTGAGGATGTCCATCAGTTCTACAAAACGCATGTCGAAACGCATATCAGGCTTGTCGCTGCCGTAGTATTTCATGGCATCGTGCCAGGTGATACGCTGGAACGGCTTTTCTATTTCTATGCCTTTGAGGGTGCGGAACAGGTGTTTCGACATACCTTCGAATACATTCAGTACATCTTCCTGATCCACGAAACTCATTTCGCAGTCGATCTGTGTAAATTCAGGCTGGCGGTCTGCACGCAGGTCTTCATCGCGGAAGCATTTCACGATCTGGAAATAGCGGTCGAAACCCGATACCATCAGCAACTGTTTCAGTGTCTGTGGCGACTGCGGCAAGGCATAGAACTGTCCGGGATTCATGCGGGAAGGCACCACAAAGTCACGCGCTCCCTCCGGAGTAGAGCCGATAAGTACCGGGGTTTCTACTTCCAGGAACCCTAACTTATCGAGGTAACTGCGGATCTCGATGGTCATTTTATGACGCAGTTCGAGATTGGCACGTACAGAGTTGCGGCGCAGATCCAGATAGCGGTATTTCATGCGGATGTCGTCGCCACCATCGGTCTGATCCTCGATCGTGAAAGGAGGTATTTCCGACGCATTGAGCACCAGCAGGTAGGTAACGATGATCTCAATGTCTCCTGTAGGGATGTTTTTATTTTTGTTGTAGCGTTCGTTCACCGTACCGGTCACCTGTATCACATATTCGCGTCCCAGCTTGTTGGCCTGTTCGCAAAGAGCGGCATCTGTTTCTTCATTGAATACAAGTTGAGTGATACCGTACCGGTCGCGCAGATCCACGAAGGTCATTCCGCCCATTTTCCGGGTACGTTGCACCCACCCCGAGAGAGTCACTTGTTTGTTGGTATCGGAGATACGCAGTTCTCCGCAGGTATGTGTCCTGAACATAATAGTTGTCTTTTATATGATAAAGAAATATTCTTAACTTCGTGTACACATGAAAATGTCCGGCAAAAATACATAAATATTTGCATCGTGTCATTCTTTACCGGTGAGTTTCTTCATCAGATCTTTGTTGTGTCTGAGGAGCGATTTGTTTTTTTCCACGATATCCGCCACTACCCTGTCGTTGAGCTGGATGATGTCGTTGAAATATTCCTGGGCTTTCCGGAACATGGTGGCTGGTTCTTTTTGCGCGGGAACGATTACCTGTAACCCCTGGCGCACTACCTCTACATCAATGTCTGTACCGGCCATCATCGGTTCTCCGTCGAAATGCACCACTCCTTCTTTCTGGCGGTGTATACGTAACTTTTTACAACGAAAAGTTTTGATCCGGCTGTTCTGATCGATGGTCTTGTTGAACAACTGGAAAGCCAGTGAAGGTACATCCAGTACGGTGAATGGTTCCAGAATGGTAATATCCAGCAATCCGTCTGTTAGGGTAGCGTGCGGAGCAATGTATGCATTGTTCCCATATTGAGAGGCATTGCCACAGGCGATCAGGAAGGCTTTGTGACGTTGGGTACCGTCTTCCGTTTCTATCTCATAGGTCTCCGGCTGGTAGTTCAGGCTCTCTGTCAGTGTTTTTTCCAGATAGGTCAGTACACCTCTCTTGCCTGCTTTCGCGAATTTCAGACTGACGAACGCGTCAAATCCCACACCGCAGGTACAGAAAAAAGGTGTCTGGTCCAGCAAACCGTAATCGATCGTCTGTAGCTTGCTTTCAGTCAGTACCTCGATGGCTTTTTTAGGTTCCAGCGGAATGTGGAGGTGGCGGGCCAGTCCGTTGCCGGAACCGCTGGGAATGATGGCAAGTGCTGTCTGGGTATGCACCAGCGAGCGGGCCACTTCATTCACAGTACCATCTCCACCGATAGCAACGACCACATCTACCCCCTGTTTTGCTTTTTCCGCGGCGATCTTCACCGCGTGTCCGGCATATTCGGTAGGTATAACTTCCCACGTGAATTTTTTGGCATCCATCTTCTCTTCCAGCATGTTCAGGATGGCCTGTTTATCATGCGTTCCGGATATGGGATTGATAATAAATGAGATGCTTTTCTTTGGCTCTTTCATGCGGTCAGTTCTTGTTTTAAAGACAGGCAAAAATAATACAATTCTGTGAATATGTAACGGATATCCCTTATTTAATGACAGGTGATCCGTTTTTTTCCCGGTATTTGCAACAGCTAAAAACATATTTTACTATCTTTGCCCCCTGTTTTGGACACAGTATAAAATAGGGCATAAGTAAGTTAGACACAATCAGGATTTTACCAAAAAACTGATTTTATTAATTAACAATTCAATGGGATTATTACAGCAAAAGTTAGCTAAATATGACCTCCCCCAGCAAGTCAAAGCTAAAGGAGTATATCCTTATTTTCGCTGCATAGAGAGCGAACAGGACACAGAAGTGATCATGAGCGGAAGAAAAGTGCTTATGTTCGGTTCGAACTCTTACCTGGGGCTCACCAACCATCCGAAGGTGATCGAAGCAGCTGTAGAAGCTAACCGTAAGTATGGAACAGGATGTGCCGGTTCGCGGTTTCTGAACGGTACGCTGGATCTGCATCTGGAACTGGAAAAAGAGCTGGCCGAGTTTGTCGGTAAAGAAGACGCCATTATATATTCTACCGGATTTCAGGTGAATCTGGGAGTGGTTTCCTGTGTAACAGGCCGCGAAGATTATGTGATATGCGATGAGTTGGATCATGCCTCTATTGTGGAGGGACGTCGTCTTTCTTTCTCTACTACATTGAAATTCAGACACAACGATATGGAGTCGTTGGAGAAGGAACTGCAGAAATGCCGTCCCGAATCGGTTAAGCTGATCGTTGTAGACGGGGTCTTCAGCATGGAAGGAGATATTACCAATCTGCCGGAGATCGTTCGTCTGTCCAGGAAATACAACGCCGGTATCATGGTAGACGAAGCACACGGTCTGGGTGTCCTGGGACGCAACGGACGTGGTACGTGCGATCATTTTGGTCTGACCGATGATGTGGATCTGATCATGGGTACTTTCAGTAAATCCCTGGCTTCGATCGGAGGATTTATTGCTGCCGATGAGTCTGTTATCAACTACCTGCGTCACAACTCACGTTCTTATATATTCAGCGCAAGTAACACGCCTGCCGCTACTGCTGCCGCGCGTGCCGCTTTGCAGATCATGAAGACCGAACCCGAACGTATTGCCAATCTGTGGGAAATAACCCACTATTCTCTGAAACGTTTCCGGGATCTGGGCTTTGAGATCGGGAACACCTCTACTCCTATCATTCCGTTGTATGTACGGGATATGGAGAAGATATTCCTGGTGACTAAGATGTTGTTTGATGAAGGAGTCTTTGTCAACCCGGTGGTTCCTCCTGCCTGCTCACCCAATGATACGCTGATCCGCTTTTCCCTGATGGCTACTCATACCAAAGAGCAGATCGATATGGCGGTAGATAAACTGGAGAAATGTTTCCGTAAGCTGGGATTGCTGGAATAAGTTTTGAGGGTTAAGTTATAAGTTTTGAGTTATAAGTTATAAGTATATATCCGACATCTATTAAGAAAGGATGATTATTTCCGGGATTTAAGTGATCAGTCTGCTTATTCCACGATGGAAAATCCGCCTGGTTAAAACTTACCACTCAAAACTTATAACTCAAAACTTACCACTTAAAACTTACTAACGCTTGCTTTTCCGGAAAATGTCATTATCTTTGCACCGCTTTTGACAGAGTTCCTGTTCCGATGAAAACGGGGTGTAGCGCAGTCCGGTTAGCGCACCTGCTTTGGGAGCAGGGGGTCCCAGGTTCGAATCCTGGTACCCCGACAACGAACGGAACCATAGAAAAAGTATTCGGGGTGTAGCGCAGTCCGGTTAGCGCACCTGCTTTGGGAGCAGGGGGTCCCAGGTTCGAATCCTGGTACCCCGACAAAAGAGAGAAACGACCTGACAAATGAGTTCAGGTCGTTTTTTTTATTCTTGTCCCCATTTACCTGCTTGTTATACAAGGGAATACATAAAAACGAAATAGACTATCAGACCCAACTTTCATAATCAAACTGTCATTCTCGGGTCTGGGATGACATAAACTACATGTAGATATGAATAAATTATTCTTATTGCCTCTGTTGGCTTTGTTTGCTCTTACCTCCTGTTCATCATCGGACGATGAAAAAGAAAATGGAAAACCGGATCCCAAAGAAGTTTTTGAAATTGTATCAGGTATTTTCGATGTAGAGATCACAGAAACCTGGAAAGAAAAAGGACGACCCTTAGAAACGTATGATCCGTATGATGCTAAAGTGACTATTTCTCATACTTCCAGCAGTTTTACGGTGAAAATTTATGATGAGGAAGAGTATGTGGAATTTGATGAAACATTTAATTTCAAGGACATGAATGAAATCCAAAGTACGAATACCGGATACCGCATTGAGGTTCCTGAATTTAAATATTTTAATAGAGAAGACGAAGAATATATCGATTTACAGTTTCTTATGATCTATGATTCGGGAGAGATACATATAACCATTACCAGAGACTGGACCAACGGTATAGAAACCAGAGATATTAAATCGGTTAAATGATCTGACAGATATTTGGGAGATATACATTCATTTAACCCTCATTCCGTTAGCGGAATGAGGGTTTTTTTATTGTCTTTTATTCCTGCATTGTATATGTGAATGTATCGGGATTCAGCAGGAGATGTTAAGCCTTTCCTTTATTCTTCTACAGGCTCTGTCTGCACTTCCAGATGGCGGATGATAGCGACTTCACGCACAAGCTCCGGATTGTGACGTTTATGTCCTACTTTGCGCCAGTTGTTATCGAACAGATCGATCCATTCAATTTCAACCCGTTTCCCTGCCATCAGACTGTCTATGGGCATACCGCTTACCAGTACGAAAGGAAGATTGTCGTAGATCACGGCATCCTTTGACAGGTCTATGGGACGAATGGTTTTATTGGCTTCGTATACCAGTTCCATACGCAGCAGACCCTCTTCGGGATTATAGAAAAAGGGAAGTCCGGCCACTTGTTCATTGTCTCTGAGCATGCGTATGCTGTGACGCTCTTCATTGATAAACATATCTCCGATCGGGATCAGACAAACGGCCTCGATCATGATCATGGTCAGGATAATAGCTACAAATACTCCTTTTACCTGGATACCTCCTCTGTTGTAAATAGAGAGGAAGATAAACAATGCCAGGCCCCAGCTGAGGACGCCTGTTATACTTAGCATCAGCAGAGAGATCTCTCCCTGTTGGAAGAACATCAGGTAGAGTGCTACAGGTATTCCCAACAGGATGATGGCAATGACGAAAGCATTGAGACGGAACAGGAATTTCTCTCCTTTGGACAGGCTGCATTTGATCTGATAATAGATATAGAAAGCCACAGAAAGAGCAGCGGGAACAAGGATCGGCAGCAGATAGCGTGTCTTTTTCTCCGGGATCAGGGACAACAGGATCAGTGACAGGATCAGCCATAGCGTAGAGAAGGTGTACTCCCTGCGGTACTCCTGTTTTTTATAGGTAAAATAATAGACGATGGAAGTGACCAGGAACAGGGCCCATATTCCGGCTTCGGCCGGGAATTGCCAGTAGTAGTACCAGGGGCGTACGTTGTGATTGATCCAGGAGGTGGATTCTTTCTGAGCGATGGCAATAGCCATGTCGGAATGAAAAATAAGGATATATACCATCCACCAGCAGGATACGATCACGGCTATCAGGATCATACAGAAGAACGGGGCTTTTTTCCCTCTCAGGGAGGGATGCAGCACCAGAATGTAGCTGATCAGGAAAGGCAGCAACAGAGCGTAGAAAGAGACCGGGCCTTTGCTCAGGAACGATAGTCCCAGGAAAAGTCCGGCGGCAAGGAAATTACCCCATTGTTTTCCTCTTTCACCAAAGGCGACCAAGAAGAAATAGATGGCCCCTGTCATGAAGCTGTGGCAATAGATATCCCAGGTAGCCGTCCTGCCCATCAATACAACGTTGAAACAGGTGGCCAGGATCAGAGCGGTAAGCAGACCGATGTTACGGTTACGTGTCAGGTAGGTGCCTGTCAGATACAGAAAAATGACCATCAGCGTGGCAGAAAGCCCGGCCATACAGCGTTGTACAATGAGGTTGCCGGGGATCAGGTTTTCCACTCCTGCCGCGATCCAGGTAGGCAAAGGAGGTTTTTCCAGGCGCAATTCACCATTCATGGTAGGTACCAGATAGTTCCCTTCCCGAACCATTTCCTGGGCAGTGGCCAGATTGCGCGACTCCATCAGGTCTGCCGGGATCACCTGATTGTTTATGATAAACGCGAAACAACATACTATCAGAAGGATGAGGTAATAGACTGCCGGATGGAAAGAAGAAATTACTTCTTTTTTTCGATAACTGCCATAGGATGTATACATAATCAAGGCGATTAGCTGGTTTATGATTGGTTAAGCTCTTGCCATACAGGGAAGTGTCCTCTGCAGGGTAGAACCGTTTGTTCAGGAAAAAGGTGAAAACTGTTTTTTTCAGGGAGTAAATATAGTAATTATGATAAGAAAAAAATGTTTCTCATTATCAATAATTGGTATTTTATTTAATATTTCTCTGTTTGAAAGAGAGAATGGGCGGGATTCACTATCTTTGTCTGCATTTATATAACAAAGAAATTTTCAGCTAACTTTACGATCAAAGATACAGCAGACCGCCGTACTCTTGGTGCATAGTAAGAAAAAAGTCGTTATGAAAATCCATATACATCCCAATTACTCCTTTCTTGAATCGTTTGTTCGTTCTGTCCCCGATATCTTTCAGAAAGAGGGAGAACGTATTTATAAAGGCAGAAATGAAGTGAAGGTATTTGACGTGGAGGGTATCAGGGTCAATGTAAAATCTTTCCGGATCCCACATGTGATCAACCGTGTGGTGTACAGTTCGGTGCGAAAATCCAAAGCGGCCCGTTCCTATATGTATGCGCTTCGCTGCTTGGCGTCCGGAGTGCTGACCCCGGAGCCGATTGCATATGTAGAGACCTATAGGTATGGATGGATAGGCGCCTCTTACTACCTCTCGATCCATGAAGCGGATATGCGCTCTATGAGGTATGTGTATGCGCTTGCAGATGAGGAAACGAAAACTCTGCTGGAAGCATACGCGCGTTTTACAGCCTTTATTCATACACAGGGAATTTATCACAGAGACTATTCTCTGGGAAATGTATTGTTTGATGAGACTCCTGAGGATGGATACCGTTTCAGTATGATAGATCTGAACCGGATCGATTTCGGACCTGTAAGCCCGGAAAAGGGATGCCACGCTTTTGAACGTAGCAACCTGCACAACGATCAGATCGACTGGGTGGCCCGCGTATACGCAGAAGAACGCGGTATGGATCCTGATGCGTGTAAAAGCCTTATCAAAAGTAACCACGATAGATACTGGCGGAGTTTTTTGAAAAGGCATCCGGAGTGGGAACGGGTATATATATAGGAATATATCCTTTGTGAATATCAGGCCTCAGATGTAGCTGGAATCCGGGAGTTTTTTGTGTGTTTTTCCTGTATGTTTAGTTGGATACACAGATGAAGGCTTCTCAGCCCGCACTTGTAGACCCCAACCTATATTATACGCCTTCACACTTCATAAGCTATTAAATAGATTCTTATGTATAAGCGTGAAGACGTAAAAGCAAAAATGCAAGACCTTGAGTAAAACCCAAAAGAGTTTAAGTGGTATGATTTCCTCCGGTCACTCCGTATACTTCCGCAGTTACATAGCTGGACTCCTGAGAAGCGAGTAATACATATATTGCTGCCAGTTCCACCGGCTGTCCGGCACGTTTGAGCGGAGTATTCTGTCCGAATTTGGGTAGTTTCTCCTGGGGTTGTCCGCCACTCACCTGCAGAGCCGTCCAGATAGGACCCGGAGCTACACTATTTACACGGATCCCTTTAGGAGCCAGCTGCTTGGCCAGTGCGCGGGTGAATGCTACGATCGCACTCTTTGTAGCAGCATAGTCTACTAAGGTAGGACTCGGCTGGAAGGCCTGGATAGAAGATGTGGTGATAATAGTAGCTCCTTCCGGCAAATAGGGAATGGCCGCTTTCACGATCCAGAACAGAGAAAATACATTCGTGGCGAAAGTTGTGGTCAACTGCTCGGTTGTAATTTCCAGTATATCTTCTTTGGCTACCTGCTTTCCGGCTACCAGCGTCAGGATGTCTAACCCTCCCAGGCTGGCGTTGGCTTCCTCGATCATTTCCTTGCAGAATTCTTCATCACTGATGTCTCCGGGGATCAGAATGGCCTTCTGTCCGGCTTTTTCTATCACCTTCGCTACATCTTCCGCATCTTTTTGTTCGGAGGGCAGGTAATTGATGGCCACATCCGCACCCTCTTTGGCATAGGCTATGGCCGCGGCACGACCGATCCCGGAGTCACCTCCTGTCACCAATGCTTTCCGGCCTTTCAGGCGTCCGTGGCCGATATAGGTCTCTTCCCCGCAGTCGGGTACAGGATTCATCTCCTTCTGTATACCCGGAGCTTTCTGTAATTGTTCCGGATAACCCTCTTCACGATATTCATGCAAAGGATTCTGCATCTCTTCATACGATTTTGAACTCATCTCTTTATTTTTTATAATTGAACATATATTTAATGAAGTCTTTCGAAACCGAAGACTGATTCTCTTTCGTCTTTGATGCCCTGGATCTTACAGCGGATAAGCTGGGCCGCTATCATGCTGAAAGTGATCCCATTGCCACCGTACCCCAGGGCAAACAACATTCTTTCTTTTCCGGGCCATGCACCGATAAAGGGCAACCCGTCTGGTGTGGAACTGAATGTGCCACACCAGGCTGTCTCCGTCCGGAAGGGAATATCCGGAAATAACTTCCTGATCTTCTTTTCGAGGATAGATACCTTCTTCCGTAAAAGCTGGTCGCGCTTCACCGGATCCCTGAATTCTTCATCCTCTCCTCCTACCAGGATGCGGTTCCGGTTGTTAGTACGTATATACAGATAAGGTTCATGAGTTTCCCAGATCAGACTGTGTCCCGGCCAGATGTATTTTTTATCTACAGGTTCGGACAAGATGGCATAGGTAGAGGTAAGTTGCATCACCTTTTCGGGTAAAAACCTGCCGGCTTCGAAACCGGCAGCCACCACTACGTACCGGCAATGGATGATGTTGCCGGTTGAGGTGATCAATTTATATCCTCCCTCTTCTTCCTCCCACTGAGTGATCTCCGTATGCGTATATAGTTCCAATTGCTCTTTGTCGAGATAATGGCGGATAATAGCTGTCGCGGCTTTGTATGGGTCGACCTGAGCAGAACTGTAATTGACCAGCGCTCCGGGTGCCCTGAGGTTGTATTTCTCCGACAGATCATTTTTTGAGAAATAGATCACCGGAAGTTTGAAACGGTTGCGGATCTCTAACTCTTCACGAATGAGCGAAAGTCCTTTCCGGTCGCTGGCATAGTAAATACTGGGAACCCGCATAAAATCCGGTGATAGATTTAGCTCCATGAATACGTGTTCCAGATCGTTGATAGATTGCAGGCAGGAATGATAAGCTCTGACTGCCGCGGCCTCTCCTATCTTTCCGACCAACTTGCACAAAGGTGTATCTATTTCGTATTGCAACAAGGCCGTACTGGCAACGGAACTTCCGGTACCGGGTGTTCGCTTATCGAAAACCGTACATTCTATACCCATCTTACATAATTCATGGGCCACCAACGCGCCGGTGATCCCGGAACCAATGATAGCCACCTCCGTACGCAGGTCGGCAGACAAAGGATTGTAATCATCGTACAAGGGATTTTTCACAATCCAATAGGGTAAACCGGAATAGAGATCCATATGAGGCTTGTTATAGATTTATGTTTTACAGTTGTTTCGTTTCAACTGTTTTAGATACAATTCACCTTTCCTTATGTTCATCGGAAAAGAGGTTATTAACATAAATAAAATCCCATTTTCTCATGGCTGATGATTCCGGAAAAGAAGAATGGAACAGAGGTTTTCGTTTTACAATAAAGGGGAGAACAGATGGAACAGGGCTTCAACGAATTTTTGCCATTTGGTTCTTTTTTCCCATAAGATCTGTGTCAGCAGGTAACTGTCCTGTATGTCTGTGCGTATCATATTCTTTGCTTCTTCACTGGCCCGGGTATCGTATACAAAAATGCTGCACTCAAAATTCAACTCGAAACTTCGGTTATCCATATTGGAAGATCCGACGATAGTGATTTCGTCATCAATGACCATGAGTTTAGAATGGATAAATCCTTTGGTGTATCTATATACTTTTACATTCGCCGATAGCAATTGGCTGATGTAGGAGTTGGAAGCATACTGTACCTTGGCATTGTCTGACCGGTCGGGCAATACCATTACGACTTCTATTTCGCTCAGGGCTGTGGTGCGTATGGCAGTGAGTATGCTGTCCGGAGGTACAAAGTAAGGGGTCTCGATGTATACCGATTTCCTGGCCCGGGTAATGGTCTGGAACATTCCCTGCAGGATGTTGGCGTTCTCTCCAAACGGCTCTGCGGTAGCCATCTGTATAGGGTACTCTCCATAGAACCGCGCTCTCGGGAAGTAGCGGTCGTAGTCGAGATGTTCCCGGTGAGCATAATACCAGTCGACCAGGAATACAGATTCTAGTCCCAGGGTAGCCGATCCCTGGATGCGTACGTGCGTATCTCTCCATACTCCCCACTGCAAACCTTTTACATATTCATCTTTGACATTCATCCCTCCCGTATAAGAGATATCTCCATCAATCACTACTATTTTTTTATGATTGCGATAGTTAATGGTCCTTATTCTCTTGAAGAGTTTGACGGGCGAGAAGGGAGTGATCAGTATGCCGGCCTCTTTCAGTTCTTCAAAATAGTGTTTAGGGGTCTCGTTACACCCTACATCATCATAAATGATCCGTACTTCTACTCCTTCCCTGCGTTTTTTGATCAGGTGATCTTTGAAGCGGATACCCGTTTCGTCACCACCGATGGTATAATAAATGATATGAATGTATTTGGTGGCTGTCTCAAAATCCGCATACATCGCGCGGAATTTATCTTCTCCGTTTGCATAGAAATCGACTTTGTTGCCGGGAAATACCGGTAGTTCGCACAGGCAGGTAAGAAGATGCTTCAGTTCTTTGTGTTTTCCTGCGGATCGGCTGTTATCCTCATACACAAATTTGTTTCTGTGGCTGATATATCCGTCTATCTCTCTGCGCAGCTTCTCAAAGCGTATATTCCTGCGGGTAAGGTTGCGCCCGATAATGATATAGGCAATTACTCCGAGAATGGGAAAAAATACAACCGCGAATATCCAGCTTATGGTCTTGACAGTATTGCAGTTATCATAAGAAATGATGATATTGTATACATATCTTACGATTAAAAATATATACAATACGATCAGAATAGCAATGAGATATCCCTGATACTCCATGTCTGCTGTGGGTTGTTAGGTACGTTAATAGAACATGGTAACAAATAAAGATGTTAAAATGTTGTGGTTTTTGTCAGGGAGCTGAATGGACTATGAGGCTTTTCTCCGGAGCTTTCAGGCCCAGGGGAACTTCCGGATAAAATATGCCTGTCTGCGGATCTACATGTTGAGATAGAAATCTTTGGTCAGTGAGATATATGTTTCGCTGTACCGGTGACGATCCATTTCTATGATCATCTCTTCCGGGATATATGCTTTTTCAGAAAAGGAGAGTCCGAGCAGGATACGTTTGACCGGGGAATCCGGTGTGGGGTGTATGTTCAGTTGTCTGTGTGGGAACAGTCTCAGGGACAGGGCTTGTTCTTGGATCAGAGTCTCTTCCGTGGCTGGGAATATGATATCCAGCTCCCCTGTATGGCTCAGCAATGCGGCCGATCTTTGCAACAGATCAGCATAAGTAAGTTCTCCGGTATGCCGGGCCAGATTGCGTTTGTGATCCGGACCGGGAAGAGAGTTGGTAAAAAAAGGAGGATTGGATACGATCAGATCGAATTTTGTCTCTGTTGTGTAGGTCTTGAAGTCAGTCTGCCGTACCTCCACTCTGTCTGCCCAGGGAGAGTTAGATACATTTTCACAGGCTTGCAGACAGGCTTCCGGATCTATCTCCAATGCTGTGATGTGGGTTTTCGGATTGCGCTGGGCTATCATCAGGGCAATGAGTCCGGTACCGGTTCCTACATCTAAGATCCGTTGTCTGTTCTCTGCGGCGCTCCAGGCACCTAACAAAACTCCGTCTGTCCCGATCTTCATGGCACAACGATCGTGCCGGACGGTGAATTGCTTGAAATGGAAAAAGGGAGTGGGCATAGATCAGGAAATTGTTTGATATACGTTGTTCATTCTTATCCGGACACTCTGTAAGGAAAGTTGTTTCTTCCCGGATTTGTCCGGATCGCTGAGGCGTACTTGAATTATTCTACAAAATTAAATAATAATTTTAGTTATTATCCTGTAAATAGTTTTATTTGGCATTGATTTTGTCTTTTTATGAAGAAGGAAGTTCACAATTAAACAAGAATAGATTACCTTTGCAGGTGTTTTATGCCTGCCAAATTGACATAAACTAATTTAATGAAGATGAATAGAGATAGATATTTTAGTGAAACAGAGGATCAGGACAACAATGCTTTCTCATTTATTGCTGATTACGAGGGGAATGAAGAACAACTTTTCGATATAAATATAGACGATGATCTGCCCGTTTTACCGCTTCGCAACATGGTTTTGTTCCCGGGAGTATTTATGCCGGTGGCCGTGGGGCGCAAGTCTTCTCTGAAGTTGGTGCGCGAGGCGGAGGAAAAGGACAAATATGTGGCTGTAGTATGTCAGAAAGCGGAACAGATCGATTCACCGGATTTTGACGATCTGCATACGATCGGTACCGTTGGCAAGATCGTGCGCATTCTGGAAATGCCGGACCGTACCACGACGGTTATCCTGCAAGGGATCAAACGGTTGAATCTGAAAAGTATTACGCACACTCATCCCTACCTGAAGGGGAAAGTGCAGTTGCTGGAAGAAGAGATCCCGCCTAAAGATGACAAGGAATTCATCGCTTTGGTGGAGGCTTGCAAAGACCTGACTATCCGCTATATCAAATCGTCCGAGTCGATCCATCAGGAGTCTGCTTTCGCCATTAAGAACATTGGCAATCAGATATTCCTGGTAGATTTTATCTGTACAAACCTTCCTCTGAAGAAGGATGAAAAGATACAACTGCTGCAATTTAATTCGCTGCGCGACCGTACCTATCGTCTGTTGGAAATATTGAACCGGGAGGTACAACTGGCCGAAATAAAAGCCTCTATCCAGTTGCGGGCCCGTGAAGATATAGACCAGCAACAGCGGGAATATTTCCTGCAACAGCAGATCAAAACCATCCAGGACGAGCTGGGAGGAAGTGGTCAGGAGCAGGAAATTGAAGAAATGCGTCTGAAAGCCGTGAGCATGAATTGGGGTGAAGATGTCCTGGCCGTTTTCCTGAAGGAGTTGGCTAAACTGGAACGCACCCATCCTCAATCTCCGGATTATAGTGTGCAACTGAACTATCTCCAGACGATGCTTAGTCTTCCCTGGGGTAAGTACACCGCTGATAACCTCAACATCAAACATGCCGAAAAGGTGCTTAATAAAGACCACTACGGACTTGAAAAAGTGAAAGAGAGGATCCTGGAGCACCTGGCTGTACTGAAACTGAAAGGAGACATGAAGTCGCCTATCATTTGTCTGTATGGCCCTCCGGGGGTAGGAAAAACCTCCCTCGGTAAGTCCATTGCTGCATCGCTGAAACGCAACTACATACGTATGTCCCTGGGAGGGGTACACGATGAAGCGGAGATACGCGGCCATAGAAAGACATATATCGGAGCCATGCCGGGACGGATCGTCAAGAGCCTGATCAAAGCAGGGTCTTCCAATCCGGTGTTTATACTGGATGAGATCGATAAGGTGAGTTCGGACCGTCAGGGAGATCCCTCATCGGCTTTGCTGGAGGTGCTTGACCCGGAACAGAATACAGCTTTTCATGACAACTACCTGGATGTGGATTACGACTTGTCTAAGGTAATGTTCATTGCTACGGCCAATAACCTCAACACGATACCTGCTCCCCTGCTCGACCGCATGGAGCTGATCGAAGTGAGCGGTTATATCACCGAAGAGAAAATAGAGATCGCACGGCGCCACTTGGTTCCGAAAGAGCTGGAAGCCAACGGAATGAAAAAAACGGATATCAAATTCCCGAAGAACACCCTGGAAATGATCATCGAATGTTATACCCGCGAAAGTGGTGTACGTGATCTGGAAAAGAAGATCGGTAAGATCTTGCGTAAGTCGGCCCGCCAGTATGCTACCGATGGCTATTTCGCGAAAACAGAGATCAAACCCACTGACCTGTACGAATTCCTGGGAGCACCGGAATACAACCGGGACAAATACCAGGGAAATGAATATGCGGGTGTGGTTACCGGACTGGCATGGACGGCGGTAGGCGGTGAGATCCTGTTCGTAGAGACCAGCCTGAGCCGGGGGAAAGGGGGAAAACTCACCCTGACAGGTAACCTGGGAGATGTGATGAAAGAGTCTGCCATGTTGGCATTGGAATATATCAAATCTCATGCTTCGTTGCTGGATCTGGATGAAGAACTTTTCGAACAGTGGAACATCCATGTGCATGTACCCGAAGGTGCCATACCTAAAGATGGTCCTTCCGCGGGGATAACCATGGTCACTTCGCTGGCTTCGGCCCTGACACAGCGTAAGGTGAAGGCCAATCTGGCTATGACAGGTGAGATCACCCTGCGTGGTAAAGTGTTACCGGTAGGCGGTATCAAGGAGAAGATCCTGGCTGCCAAACGGGCAGGGATCAAAGAGATCATCATGAGTGCGGACAATAAAAAGAATATAGACGAAATCCAGGATATGTATCTGAAAGGCCTGACCTTCCATTATGTAAAGGATATAAAAGAGGTGTTTGCTATCGCGCTGACGAATGATAAGGTAGCGGACGCGTTGGATCTGACGGTCAGGAAAGAGTGTAAAGCATGACATTTGAACTACAATACACTGACAACAAAAGTAATGCCCGGGCCGGTCTGATCACGACGGCCCACGGGCAGATAGAAACTCCTATTTTTATGCCTGTAGGTACCCTGGGTAGTGTGAAAGGGGTACATCAGACCGAGCTGAAAGAGGATATCAACGCCCAGATCATTCTGGGAAATACCTATCATCTTTACCTGCGACCGGGACTGGAGGTACTGGAAAAGGCAGGTGGACTACATAAATTCAATAGTTTCGACCGTCCGATGCTGACAGACAGCGGAGGATTCCAGGTGTTTTCTCTGTCGGGTATCCGCAAACTCCGGGAAGAGGGAGCGGAATTCCGCTCTCATATCGATGGCAGCAAGCATGTGTTCACCCCGGAGAAGGTCATGGATATAGAACGCACCATCGGGGCAGACATTATGATGGCCTTTGACGAGTGTCCCCCGGGAGATTCGGACTACGCATATGCGAAAAAGTCTATGGGGCTTACCCACCGCTGGCTGGATCGGTGTATCCAGCGATTCGGTGAAACGGAACCGAAGTACGGATATGAACAATCTCTTTTCCTGATTGTACAGGGATGTGTATATCCGGATCTGCGCAGAGAATCGGCAGAATTTATTGCCTCCAAAGGCGCGGACGGAAACGCGATCGGTGGTCTGGCTGTCGGAGAACCGGTAGATAAGATGTATGAGATGATAGAGATCGTGAATGAGATATTGCCGCGCGACAAGCCCCGCTACCTGATGGGGGTGGGTACCCCGGCCAATATTCTGGAGGGTATCGAACGTGGAGTGGATATGTTTGATTGTGTGATGCCTACCCGCAACGGTCGCAACGGAATGTTGTTTACCAAAGAAGGTATATTGAATATGAGAAATAAGAAATGGGAGATGGACTTCTCTCCTATTGAGGCCGACGGGGCATCCGTGGTAGATACCTTATATACCAAAGCATACCTGAGGCATCTTTTCCACGCGCAGGAGTTGTTGGCGATGCAGATCGCCTCTATTCACAACCTGGCTTTTTACCTCTGGCTGGCAGGAGAAGCGCGCAGACATATCATAGAAGGAGACTTTTCTTCATGGAAAGCCACCATGATCAAAAAAGTAACTACCCGGCTCTGAGTATGAGAAGAAAGATCTTAAAACACCTGGATTGGTACATCATCAGGAAATTCCTGGGAACCTATATCTTTGCCATAGGACTTATTATCTCCATTGCTGTGGTGTTTGACTTCAATGAGAAGATGGATCGTTTTATGACCAATGAGGCGACCTGGAGAGGAATCATATTCGATTATTATTTCAATTTCATTCCTTATTTCGCCAATCTGTTCAGTCCGCTTTTCGTCTTTATTGCCGTTATTTTCTTTACGACCAAGCTGGCGGAGAATTCCGAGATCATTGCCATGTTCTCCACAGGGATGAGCTTCAAGCGGATGATGAGGCCGTATATGATCTCCGCGGCAGTCATTGCTGTGTTTACCTACGGACTGGGAGCTTATATCATTCCCAAAGGGAGTGTGACGCGACTGGAATTTGAAGATCAGTATTACCGCAAGAAGAAAACAAATTCGGTGAGGAACATTCAGTTGGAGGTAGACAACGGAGTGATCGCTTATATAGAGAGATATGAGAATTACAGTAAGACGGGGCACCGTTTCTCTCTGGATAAGTTTGAGGATAAGAAATTAGTCTCGCATCTGACCGCGCGCAGTATTACTTACGATACAACCGCGCTACACAAATGGACGATCAAAGATTATATGATCCGCGAACTGAATGATCTGGAAGAGACCATAACCAAAGGGAGTCGCTTGGATACCATCATAAAGATGGAGCCGTCCGATTTTCTCATTATCAAAGGGCAACAGGAGACTATGAGCAGTCCCGAGCTCAACGAATATATCAATAAGCAAAGACGCAGAGGGTTTGCCAATATCAAAGAGTTTGAGATCGAGTATCATAAACGGATCGCTATGTCATTCGCCTCTTTTATACTTACCATCATAGGGGTATCCCTCTCTTCGCGGAAAGTCAAAGGCGGAATGGGGTTGCATCTGGGGATCGGTCTGGCGCTTAGCTTTTCCTACATCATGTTCCAGACAATTACCTCTACTTTTGCCGTAAACGGCAACATGCCTCCGTGGCTTGCTGTATGGATACCTAACCTGATCTATTCCGGGATTGCTTTTTATCTGTATGTGAAGGCACCCAAATAGAGAAGAGGAGTTTGTTGCTCGTAGTTACGCTAAGATCCAAAACATACATCTTTATAACTTTGCAAAAGAAGTTCCCCGCTATTTGAATGAACTGAGCCTCAAAGCCCTTTAGATAGTACGAGTTATTTGTTGATTCTATCTTAGGCTAACGGTTTTCCGTATCCATCATAAGTTCCGGCTGCCGGAAAATAAGAAGCTCCGCTTATCCTGTATCATAATACAGGATAAGCGGAGCTTTTTTTGTTGTATTGATTCCCTGTCTGTTTATCTCCGGCATTCCGGAGACGGTTTTCTCATTCTATCTGAATATCAATTCAGATAAGCAGAAAGATCAGCAGTAGAGATGTTTTTGGCAATAATAACACCATTCTGATCTAATAAGTAGTTGGAAAATCCTTTGTTCAAACGATACTTTTTAAATATCTGCGAATTTTCCCCTCGTGTTTCTACAAAACAAGCAGCACTACCGGCTATTTGATCTTTACGAATGGTCTCGTCAAATATGGATGCATATTTGTCAAACGAAACGGAAACCATTTCGATGTTTTCGGAAGACGCTGTACGGATCGCGTGATTCAGACTCACATTGCTGACCCGGGATGATGCGTCGTAACTGGCCCAAAAACTAAGCAACACATATTTGCCTTTCAAATGGGATAATTCCATAGTTGGTTGCTCTGCGGAGGTCTTGATCTCAAAGGAAGGAGCTCTGTCTCCTACCATCAAACCTCCGGTCGGTTTGTTTTTTTCAACGAAAGAAGTCAAGGAACAAATCAGTAATACAACAAAAATCCATTTTACATACTTCATGTAATTAGGCTTTAGTTAATACTATCCGGAAACTGCCCCTCAGGAACAGTAGTTTCTCTTCCGAACGATCGCTGTCAAGTAATAGAATATCAAATAAATTGATAATCAATACTTTTGATTTGAAACTGGGTGCAAAGGTAATGAATTCTTATACTAACTTCCAAATAAACAAGAAATTTTCTTACTTTTTTACCTATAAATTTTATGTTATTTAGCATAAAACCGAAGATTTTCCCTACTTTTGCACAAAAATTAGAATAAAGTTACATGCAACCAACGAAGACTGAACTCATTTTGATCTCTATTACCGGCGAAGACCGTCCGGGTCTGACAGCTTCTGTTACCGAAATCCTGGCAAAATACGATACAACCATTCTCGACATTGGTCAGGCGGACATCCATGACACCCTGTCTCTGGGCATCCTGTGCAGAACCGATGAACAGCATTCCGGATTTATTATGAAAGAGTTGTTGTTCAAGGCAACTTCATTGGGGGTGACTATCCTGTTTTATCCGGTGTCTGTAGAGGAGTATGAAAAATGGGTAGGTATGCAGGGTAAGAACCGTTATATCCTCACCCTGCTGGGGCGAAAACTGTCTGCCCTTCAGATCTCCGCGGTGACACGTATCCTGGCCGAACAGGGCATGAATATCGATGCCATTCGCAGGCTGACCGGACGTATCCCTCTGGATGAAACAAAAGCCAATATAAGGGCCTGCATCGAATTCTCTGTCCGGGGCACTCCTAAAGATCGGATCATCATGCAGGAGCAGTTGATGAAACTGGCCAGTGACCTGGACATGGACTTCTCTTTGCAGGAAGATAATATGTACCGGCGCATGCGAAGACTTATCTGTTTTGATATGGACTCTACCCTGATCGAGACGGAGGTTATCGATGAACTGGCTATGCGGGCAGGAGTGGGCGACCAGGTAAAAGCCATCACGGAGCGTGCTATGCGGGGAGAAATGGACTTTACGGAAAGTTTCCGGGAAAGAGTGGCCCTTCTCAAAGGGCTCGATGAATCTGTGTTGCAGGAGATCGCTGAGAGTCTTCCTATCACCGAAGGGGTAGACCGCTTGATGTATGTACTGAAGAAGTATGGATATAAAGTCGCTATACTTTCCGGGGGATTCACCTATTTCGGACAGTATCTTCAGAAGAAGTACGGAATAGATTATGTATATGCCAATGAACTGGAAATAGTAGATGGCAAACTGACAGGTAATTACCTGGGAGATGTGGTCGACGGAAAAAGAAAGGCGGAATTGCTGAGACTGATCGCCCAGGTAGAAAAAGTAGATATCGCGCAGACCATAGCTGTAGGTGACGGAGCCAATGACCTGCCTATGCTGGGAGTTGCCGGACTGGGGATCGCTTTTCACGCCAAGCCTAAAGTAATAGCCAATGCCAAACAATCTATCAATACCATCGGGTTGGACGGAGTGCTTTATTTCTTAGGGTTTAAGGACTCTTACTTAGATGAACAGGGACGTCTGTAACTACTTGCGGCCTGAAAGAAAATTGACAACGAAGTATTATTCTTTTACTTGTTAATTTTTTAAACGAAGCAATTTTACAAATTGACAGGCAGATTAGGAAAGATAAATTAACGCAATGAATTTAAAACCCTTGTCAGATATTCTTAAATAGATTATCTTTGCTCAAAATATAGAAATACAATGAAGTTTTCAGAATTAGGATTAGAGGAAGGAGTGCTTGACGCACTGGATTCCATGCAATTTGAAGAGTGTACCCCCATACAAGCAGAAGCCATTCCTATTATACTTCAGGGCAAAGATCTGATTGCAGTTGCACAAACCGGTACAGGTAAGACGGCTGCTTTTTTACTGCCTATTTTAAATGAACTTTCCAAGGGAAATCATCCACAGGATGCCATCAATTGTATCGTGATGTCCCCTACCCGCGAACTCGCGCAGCAGATAGATATGCAGATGGAGGGATTCTCCTATTTTATGCCTGTATCCAGTGTAGCCGTTTACGGAGGAAACGACGGGGCCCTTTTCGAACAGCAGAAAAGGGGACTGACTTTGGGCGCGGATGTAGTGATCGCTACGCCAGGCCGCCTGATCTCCCACCTGAATCTGGGGTATGTCGATTTTTCGAAGGTCTCCTATTTCATTCTGGACGAAGCCGATCGTATGCTTGATATGGGATTCTATGAAGATATCATGCAGATCGTCAAATGTCTGCCAGAGAACAGACAAACGGTGATGTTTTCCGCCACTATGCCCGCAAAGATCCAGCAGTTGGCCAATACGATACTGAAAGATCCGGTCGAAGTAAAGCTGGCGGTATCCAAACCGGCGGAAAAGATCGTACAGGCAGCGTATATCTGCTATGAAAAGCAGAAATTAGGTATTGTGCGGAATCTTTTCCAGGAAGAGGTTCCCGAGCGTGTGATCATATTCGCCTCTTCCAAACTGAAAGTAAAAGAGGTGACGCGTTCGCTGCACTCCCTGAAGCTAAATGTGGGAGAGATGCACTCGGATCTGGAGCAGCCTCAGCGGGAACACATCATGCGTGAATTCAAAGCAGGGCGCATCAATCTGCTGGTGGCTACAGATATTGTGGCCCGGGGTATTGATATCGATGACATCCGCCTGGTGATCAATTACGATGTACCTCACGATTGCGAGGATTATGTACACCGGATCGGTCGTACGGCACGTGCCAATAACGATGGAGTGGCTCTCACCTTTGTCAGCGAGAAAGAGCAGACTCGCTTCAGGAGTATAGAAGACTTTCTGGAAAAAGAGATTTATAAGATCCCTGTTCCTCAGGAACTGGGCGAGGCACCGGAATACAAACCCCGTACGTTCTCAGGTTCGGGAAAGGGTGGCAGAGGAAGAAAGAAATCTCCTAATGGCGGTGGAAATGGGAACGGACGTCGCAAGAGCTATGGAAGAAAACCGACTTCTGAGAAAAAAGGCCAGAGATAAGATTACTCCGGCCTTTTTTCTTCATGCAGATGCGGACCTATTCATATCCTCCTTCTGCTTCCATGCTCAGTTCGCCTGTGAAACTGATATACAGATTGACCATGTTGCAGACATAACTTTCCGGAACACATAAGAAAGCCTGATAATAGAAGCTGTTCCTCTTTATTCCCATAAAATTCATATCGGAAAGAATGGCTTTCCGCAGAAATTCCGGATCGATGATATCGGCAAACATCTGTTTGGTGATATCGCTGGCATACAGGCTATTCTTTCCCTCATATACACAGATATGGATGATATTGTCGTAGTACACATTGTCCATTCCCATTCCGTCTTCGGAATAGGTGGTTTTACTGACTTTCATGGTAGAGGGATTGATATACACATATCCCCGGTAACGCTTTCCTGCGTGCATCACCACATTGTCTTTCTGAGTTACTTCATTGTATATAGGTATTACCTGATGCTGATAACCGGCAAACGCGACGGTATCTGACAGGTTTTCGGATTTGTACAATTTGATCACATGATCCGACAGGGAATGGAACCAGAAGGTATATTCCGTTTGTTTGTCTATCTGATAGCGTGTGATCTCGTTGCCATGCAGGTAGAGGCTGTCTGCTACGATCCGAAAATAGACAGGAGCGTTTCTTGACTCTACATAATAGATCGTATCTCCTTTTATGTGCATAAAAGGAGTGTCTGAGTCGTTGTCTAACCAAATACCCTGCAACAACTCTTTGGCCTTCTTATTCTCTTTCTGAGGCGTATTTGTTTCTGAGGTCTTGTTCTGGCAGGAAATGAATGTACAGAACAGTAGCATCAGGATTGTCGCGTATTTGTTCATTTGTTATATCAGAAATTACAGCCCGCACGTATGTTATACTTCAGGCCTGTTATGGGATCGTTAAGGTTTGGGACAGGAGGATACCGGAAATTATTTTCCGATACAATAATAGACAAATCCCTGATCTTCACACTCTTTTTTCTCGTAAATATTGCGCCCGTCCAGGATCACATGGTTTGCCATGGTCTTCTTTATAACTGCCCAGGAAGGAAGTCTGAATTCTTTCCATTCTGTAATGAGCATCAGCGCATCCGCTTCCAGAACAGCATCGTACATATCGCGGGCATAATAAATACGATCTCCTGTTTTTCTTTTACTCTCCTCCATAGCGGCCGGATCATAGGCGCGTACCTTACACCCTGCTTCCAGCAGCTTGTCGATGATCACCAAAGCAGGAGCTTCGCGCATATCATCCGTTTCGGGCTTGAAGGAGAGCCCCCAGAGAGCTATCGTCTTTCCTGCCAGGTCTCCCTGAAAGTGTTTCATCAATTTAGCAAATAAAACACTTTTCTGAGCTTCGTTCACCTCTTCCACTGCCTGAAGCACACGCATGTTGTATCCGGCCTGTTCAGCGGTCTTAATAAGTGCTTTTACATCCTTGGGAAAACAAGAACCTCCATAACCGATACCCGGATACAGGAATTTTCTTCCGATCCGACTGTCCGAACCGATGCCGCTGCGTACCATATTCACATCGGCTCCTACCAATTCGCATAAGTTGGCTATATCGTTCATAAAGCTGATGCGGGTAGCCAGCATGGAATTTGCCGCGTACTTTGTCATTTCCGCGGAGGGTATATCCATAAAGATCACCCGGAAGTTGTTCAGCAGGAAAGGTTTATAAAGATTGGTCATGAGTTTTTCCGCGCGTTTGGACTCAATTCCTACCACTACACGGTCGGGGCTCATAAAGTCATTTACCGCATTGCCTTCCTTGAGGAATTCCGGGTTAGATGCCACGTCAAATTCTATATCAGTCTGACGTTTGCGCAGTTCGTCACAGATGGCGTCTTTCACTTTCCGGGCAGTACCCACGGGTACGGTACTTTTAGTGACTACCAGTACGTACTTCTGCATATTTCTTCCTATGGTACGGGCTACTTCCAGTACATAGCTGAGGTCTGCGCTCCCGTCTTCGTCGGGTGGGGTACCTACCGCGCAGAATACAACTTCTACCTCATCCAGACATTCTTCCAGAGAAGTGGTGAATTTCAGACGGTTGGCCTTCGTATTCCGGATCACCATCTCTTCAAGTCCGTTTTCATAGATAGGAATGATGCCCTTTTTCAGAGCTTCTATTTTTTCCGTATTTGTATCTACACAGGTTACATTCACACCAATTTCCGCAAAACAGGTTCCTGTTACCAAACCTACATATCCGGTTCCAACGATCGCAATTTTCATATATTTAAATTAAGATGATAATTATTCAAAATAATCGACTTCATCAAAAAGGATACCTTCTTTGTCCTTTTTTGACAAAATTAATTGAGATTCTTCAATTTGCCAATCAATAGCGAGTTTTTTATCTGAATAAAGGAGGGTTTTTTCAGAATGGGGAGCATATACATTATCTACTTTATAAGCAAATATCGCGTATTCACTGGCTACCAGAAAACCATGTGCCATGCCACGCGGGACAAAAAGTTGCCTTTTGTTCTCACCACTGAGCTCTATACATATGTGTTTGCCGAAAGTCGGGGAAGATCTGCGAAGATCCACGATCACATCCCACACAGTTCCTTCTATGACGCGTACCAGTTTGGCCTGACTGTATGCTCCGGATTGGTAATGAAGTCCGCGCAGCGTTCCGTAACCAGACTTCGATTCGTTTTCCTGTATGAAGTGGACCTTTCCAATCTGGGCTTCAAACTCCTCTTTTCTGAAACTTTCGAAAAAATATCCGCGTTCGTCAGCATACACTCTCGGCTGTATGATCCATGCTCCCGGGATCTCTGTCTGTATATAATCCATAAGCTTGTATGAGTTAAAATGTCTTCTTTACTTTCACTTGCATCCCCAAATTATCGCCGTATATCTCTCCCATATCCAACGCGCCGGAAACCAGGAAATCCCAGGTTTTCAATTTTTCAGGAGTATATCCCACTCCTACAAAAGTAGAAAAATTTTCCCGGATAGCAGGCAACGGCCTGTTGTGAGTTCCCCACGTCTGGTTATAGGTCAGTTTGGCCGTATACCTCCATTCCCTGCTTATGTCTCCGTTCCAGGCCAGATGAAAGGCCTTTACCCGGTTGTACAGAAAAGTCATATTGCCATTTTCGTTGTAGATAGGAGAAGCTACCAGCGGATTTCCTATTCCCATGCCCCAATGCACCCAACCGGGATACAGGCCATTGTTGTAATAGTTGTCGTTCCCATTGGGCTTACCCACATCCGGATGTCCGGTTCCATGCAAGGCTCCACTCTGATTGGTGGTCTGATAATATTCCATGACCACTGCTTTTATAAAGGAACAATTGTGAGGCTGAAATTCCACAGACCATAGTCCGTCGAAGCCATTCTGCTTTCTGGCTCCCGACAGATCATCGAAGTAGTTCTCATAATAGAGAGAGAGCAAAAAGTCTGTGTTCCTGTAAGTCAGTTTGAAATGCTCGCTTCCTACAAAATTGCCCTGGAAATATCTCTCAGCGGAAGAGACCTCTTCGTCACCCGACATCGGGATAAACGCTTTCAGATAATTGATGAATTTATTTCCCAGATCCAGCTTTGAATTGCCGGAGATAAGATATCCTCCGAATTGCGAATCTAAAGTAAATCCCAGATCGAAAGTCCATTTGCCCTGTGGGACACCAAACTGAAAGAACAGATCCCTGTGGCTGTATTTGATACTTTTGGTATACCATTGTCCTTCGCCTACCTGGTGTTTCTGGTAATTGTTGTCGGTAAACCATCCGAAAGAGGCGGAGGCTTTCATGCGTACGCGGGGAGCCAGGCGGATGTAATCGATCAGCCCTCCTCCGATCTGCGGAATGGGTCGGGCATTGCCCGACCAGGTAAGTCCTCCGCTACTCAGTTCCGGATTCAGCAAAGGAGAATCCATCTCTTTACTGCCCGCGTAGATCCCCCAGCTTTTGTACCTGAGATCCGCGTATAATTGCTGGATCACGAGGTCAGAAGTAAATCCTGTGGCAACAACCAGGTCTGCCCCCGCTTCGTATTGCCACTTTCTGAAATCTCCGCTGATCGTTGCAGCACCACGCAGGTAAGCGTTGTTCTTTAAGGAGGACAGCCCCTGCTGTTTGCTTACCTGCCAGAGAGGAGTGTGATCTCCTCCGTGCAGACTGGTCCCGAATTCCGCGTAAGAACTCACATTCTGAGCAACTCCGCAACAGATTCCGGAAAAACAGAAAAACAATAGCAAGGCTTGTCGTAACTTATTATTCATTTCAATACATTTGCTTTATAACCAGACAGGTCTCTTTGATGTAAAACATGGACAGCCTGCAGGTGAATCAGGCTTTTTCTTTCTTCCATGCAGGTTTGTATTCGTGCCGGGAAAGCAACAAACAAAGAACATACCCCATGCCTCAAAGAGTTCCTGGTAAATGAGTGAGCGAAGATAGGAAGAATAAATTACCTGTCCAACCTGTAGGTAAATAAAATAGATAGATCCCGTTATCGGAAATTCTGACTAAACATCTGATCCTCTTTGGCGTTAATAATTTGTTGAAAACAAACCAGACTGTTTGATCGTATTTCTGGGACAAATTCATTAATTTTGCATCAATGATCGAGCTATCCCGACATATAGAAAAACTACTGCTGGAACATGATTGTGTGATTGTTCCTGACCTCGGTGGATTTGTTACTCATTATACTCCCGCGGGGCGGTCGGAACAGGAAAATCTGTTTTTACCTCCTTGCCGTACCGTAGGTTTCAATCCCTTGTTACGTATCAATGACGGGTTGCTGGTTCAATCGGTGATGTCTGTGTATGATCTGAGTTTTTCCGATGCTTCGCGGCTGATCGGAGAGGAGGTGAACCGGATGCACGCGATACTTCTGGATACGGGAAAAATACAATTCGGAAACATCGGCGAATTGCGTTGCGGAATGTCAGGGCATTATGAGTTTGTTCCCCATGATCCTGATCTGCTCTCTCCTTCCTTGTATGGGCTGGACGCTTTTTATATGGAAGAGATCATTCCGGAAGTAAAAGCGAAACCAGTATTTACTGAGAGAACAGTGGTTGCTCATCCTTCGTCCTCTTATACAATACATATCAATCGTACTTTCGTACGCGGTATGGTGGCTTCTGTGGCCGCGGTATTTATGCTGCTGTTCTTCTCTCCTTCTGTGGAGAATACCTATATTCCGGAAGAGAACTATGCCACTCTCCTTCCCTCTTCCCTGCTTTCTCAACTCAACGATTATTCGTTGCTGTTTTCTCCACTGGCTCTTTCGGAGACGAAAACAACGCGTGAGAAAGAGGGTACCGGGCCTGAGGAAGAAAGTGAAGATGTATGGCAGAATGTGAAACCTGTTGCCGTGAAGGAGATAGTGGTTGCCAGCTCTACGGAGAATTCCGAAGAACAGGTACAAGCGATGGTACGTTCTGAGGTACCCGGGAATGTTTCTTCTCCTGCGCGTGTTTATCATCTGATCGTTTCCAGTCTGGTACACACCAAAGACGCGGAAGCACAGGTAGAGGAGCTCAGAATACAGGGCTACGAGAGTGCCAGCGTGATTGTGGGCGACGGTAAAGTACGGGTAAGTATATGCTCTTTTAAAGATCGGCAGGAAGCCTATCGGCAACTGGCTCTTTACCGGGAAAAACAGGGATTTGAAAATGCGTGGTTACTGATAAGATAATGGTGATGAAAAGAGTACGTTGTCCGAAGTGTGAAGAATATGTCTATTTCGATGAAACCAAGTATCAGGAGGGACAATCCCTGGTTTTTGTGTGTGAACACTGTGGGAAGCAGTTCAGTATCCGTCTGGGCAGATCCAGATTGAACGCACTCAGAAAGGATGAAGAAAAACAGGATCCGGCGGAGAGCGCTCCCTTTGGATACATTACAGTCATTGAAAATGTCTTTGGATATAAACAGCAATTGCCCCTGCAGGAAGGGGATAATATCATTGGAAGGCGTTGTGTGGGTACAGTGATCCAACTCCCTATTGATACCGGAGACATGAGTATGGACCGGAGACATTGCATCCTTCAGGTCAGAAAAAGCAAAGCAGGTGCTATTACTTATCAACTGCGTGACGCCGGAAGTCTCACCGGGACTTTTGTCATGAATGAGTTACTGGCCGATAAAGAACGTCGTACGTTACACGAAGGTGATATTGTGACCCTGGGGGCTACTACATTCATCCTGCATAAGGCACACAGTACCGAACAGCAGTAATACCTTTCCTGTCCTTGTCTTTTTTTATTCAATCATTTTTTATTTCCCTTGCATGAATTCCATTCGACTCAATTCTTCACAGTCTCCTCTTTATAAGAGATTCATAGAAAATTATCAGATCAGTTTTCCTGTGTACGAACAACATACCTCCGGGCAGCAGCAATACGCATTCTCCAGATCTGAATATCACCTCGATATATACACAGCCGACCAGGAAGAGTATATTGGTTTTCTGTCTTACTGGGTTTTTGATACCTACATCTATATCGAGCACTTTGCCATTGATGTCAATAAAAGAGGTACCGGATACGGGAAAGAAATATTAGCTGATTTTCTGCATACCTGCGGCAAAACCGTTGTCCTTGAAATAGATCCCGTGGTGGATGAGATCAGCTCCCGTCGCCTGCGTTTTTATCAATCCCTGGGGTTTGTGACAAGCAGCTGGAAGCATATTCACCCGCCTTACCGGCAAGGATATGAAGGACATTCGCTGGAAGTGATCTCTTATCCGAATGTGCTGTCTCAGAAAGAGTATGATCAATTTAAGGAAGATCTTTCTGTACAGGTAATGAAAGTAAGTACAGATCGTTGATCTGTTGTATGATGATATAAAAAAGCCGGCTTCTTTGTGTGAAACCGGCTTTTTGTATATATGAACAAAGGATCAGAGAATCGACTTCACTGTTTCCAGCATACCTTTCTCTTGAATGGAATCCAAATATCCTTTTACAGCTGCTGTCAGTCCGGGTATCTGGTTCAGATCTTCATTCCAGATGAAGTCGGCTGCCAGCACGCCCTCTGCTACTTTTTGTGTATCTCCGGTTGCCCACAGGTCTTTGAGCAGGCTCATGATCTCCGGCGCGTCGTTAGGAACGATCTCTGCTCCGTCTGCTCTCACTCCGCCTTTGTAGTAAGTGATGATGGCTGCCAGCCCCAATACCAGACCTTTGGGAAGTTCTCCTTTGCGTTGCAGGTAGGTTTTCAGTCCGGGCAGATCACGTGTTTCGTATTTGGGGAAAGAGTTCAGCATGATGCTGGTAACAGCGTGCTCTACGAACGGATTGTTGAAGCGTTCGAGTACATCGTTTGCGAATTGGATCAGTTCTTCCTTGGGCAGGTTCAGTGTCTCCATCAGCTCATCGAACATCACTTTATGAATATATTTACCTACTACTTCATCCTGACACGCATCGCGTACAATGTTTATTCCGGACAGATAGGCTACAGGCGACAGTACGGTATGAGGGCCATTCAACAGTGTCACTTTGCGTTCGTGGTAAGGAGCTTCCGAAGGAACAAACAACACATTCAGACCTGCCTGGTCCGCAGGGAATTCTTTGGCTACTTCCTGAGGAGCTTCTATCACCCACAGATGAAAGATCTCGGCCTGTACCACTAAGTTGTCGTTGTACTGGATCTTTTCTTTGATCGCGTCGATATCTTTGCGCGGGAAGCCCGGAACGATGCGGTCTACCAGGGTAGCATATACTCCGCAAGCCTCTTCGAACCAGGTTTTGAATTCTTCGCCCAGATTCCACAGATCGATATACTGATAAATGGTCTCTTTCAGTTTGTGGCCATTGAGGAAGATCAGTTCGCAAGGGAAGATGATTAGACCCTTTGTCTTGTCGCCATTGAACGTCTTGAAGCGTCTGTACAACAGTTGAGTCAGTTTGCCCGGGTAAGAAGAAGCGGGAGCATCTTCCAGTTTGCAGGAAGGATCGAAAGCAATACCAGCTTCTGTAGTGTTGGAGATCACAAAACGCATCTCAGGCTGGTCGGCCAGTGCCATAAACTCTTTATTCTGTGAATAAGGATTAAGCGCGCGGCTGATCACATCGATCAGGGTCAGGCTGTTTACGACTTCTCCCTTATCTAATCCCTGCAGGTTCACATGATAGAGATCATCCTGTTCGTTCAGCATATCTACCATACCTTTGTCAATGGGTTGTACTACTACCACACTGCTGTTGAAATCGGTTTTCTCATTCATGTTGTAGATGATCCAGTCTACAAACGCACGCAGGAAGTTGCCTTCTCCGAATTGGATAATACGTTCGGGCCGCTGTACTTTCACAGCCGTTTCTTTGTTTAATGCTTTCATGTCTTTTTATTATTAATTAAAGTTGAAAATGTATATCATTCAAATTCAAAATAGAAATCAATGTTCTCTTTCATCAGAATGTCAATAGGCATGAATTTGACGGAGGCAACCGGTCTTTTGAAAACCACATACTCGCACAATGCCTTAATACCGTCATACCCTTGCAGACCGGGTCGCTGTCCGATCAGGAATGTCAGATGCCCTGAACGGAGCAACTCTACGTTTCCGGATAGCAGGTCGTATCCGATCAGCCCTTCCATCCGGCGACCGGTCTCTCTCAAATATTCTCCTACAGTATACACACGGGAATTGAATACAGCTCCTGATAGGGCCTGTGAATGGTTTGCAAAGAAATCGTTCAATGTCCGGCGGTTGTCTTCTTTGTCTTCTTTATTGAGTATCACCTCGTGAACCTGTTGCCCGATCCTGTTCTCGTGCAGATAAGACATAAATCCCTCTATGCGTCTCTGCATCTGTATCTCGGCCGGACTCTCTTTGTCGTTGCTCATGAAAAGTACCAGTTCCTGCCCGTCGTTGTAGTTGTGCATCAGGATCTTGGCCGCGATATAACCGCTCCGGAAAGAATCCTGTCCGATGTATGTGAGCGCTCCTGTATCTTCTATATTGAAGTCTATAAATGCATGTGGTATTCCTTTTTCCTGTAACACAGAAGTCAGCAGGTAAGTCTCTTCCCGGAAGTTGGGAGCGATCAGTATGCCATCTGTCTCCGCTTCTGTGGCCTGGCGGCAGGCTTCTCCGTACGATCCTTTGTTTCCGTGCAGATAGTAGAGATAGGCTACCTGTACATTATAGGGTTGTACTTCTTTTGCTGCGCGTTCTATGCCAACGGCCACCGCGTGCCAGTAATCATTTACAATATAATAAGGTATAATGCAGGTGAGTGTATATTTCTTTTTGGCAGCCAATCCTATGGCGAAACGGTTGGGCTGATAATCGATCTCATCCAGTATTTTCTGTACCCTGGCCCTGCTCTTTTCCGATACATCTCCCCGGCTGTGGAGCACACGATCTACCGTTCCGGCAGATACTCCTGCCATACGTGCTATGTCTTTGATCGTATAATTTTTGTTTTCCATGTAATTCCGGTGTTTCAAGGTAACAGGGAGAAGCCCAAAACTTAAATATTATAAATTATTCTGCGCAAATATACGAATTATTTTGTTAATCCAAGTAAATTTTCTATTTTTGTGTTCGATAACGGTTAATAAAAGTAAAACCTATAAAACGCCTATTAGCTTTACAATCAATACTATATAGGTAAAATCATAAAAAGTAAAAATTTTACACGTTTAAAAACACAGAGAAATGAAGAATTTTATGGATGAAAACTTTCTGTTGCAGTCAGAAACCGCACAGAAATTGTATCACGAACATGCGGCTAAAATGCCCATTATCGATTACCATTGTCACCTGATCCCGCAAATGGTAGCAGACGATCACAAGTTCAAATCACTGACAGAGATCTGGCTGGGTGGCGACCACTACAAATGGCGCGCGATGCGTACCAACGGCGTAGACGAACGCTATTGTACAGGTAAAGATACTTCCGACTGGGAAAAATTTGAAAAATGGGCGGAGACTGTTCCATATACCTTCCGTAATCCTTTGTATCACTGGACACACCTGGAGTTGAAAACCGCGTTTGGTATAGATAAGATCCTGAGTCCGAAGACCGCGCGTGAGATCTATGACGAGTGTAATGAGAAGCTGGCTACTCCGGAATATTCTGCCTGGGGTATGATGCGTCGCTACTGTGTGGAAGTGGTTTGTACCACAGACGATCCTGTTGATTCTCTGGAATACCATATCCAGACCCGTGAAAGCGGATTTGAGATCAAGATGTTGCCTACCTGGCGTCCGGACAAGGCCATGGCCGTAGAGGTTCCTGCCGATTTCCGCGCGTATATGGAGAAACTTTCTGAAGTGAGCGGTGTGTCTATCTCCAATTTTGATGATATGGTCGCTGCTTTGCGCAAACGTCATGACTTCTTCGCCGAACAGGGATGTAAACTGTCGGATCACGGTATTGAAGAGTTCTACGCGGAAGACTATACAGAGGCGGAGATCAAAGCGATCTTTGACAAAGTATACGGTGGTAAAGAACTGACCAAAGAAGAGATCCTGAAATTCAAATCTGCCATGCTGGTGGTTTTCGGAGAAATGGATTGGGAAAAAGGCTGGACACAGCAATTCCACTACGGAGCTATCCGTAACAACAACTCCAAAATGTTCCGGCTGCTGGGACCGGATACCGGATTTGATTCTATCGGAGAGTTCACCACAGCCAAAGCGATGTCTAAATTCCTGGATCGTCTCAATTCATCGGGTAAGCTGACCAAAACCATTCTGTACAATCTGAACCCTTGTGCCAACGAAGTGATCGCTACGATGCTGGGTAATTTCCAGGACGGATCGGTGCCCGGTAAGATCCAGTTCGGTTCGGGATGGTGGTTCCTGGATCAGAAAGACGGTATGGAAAAACAGATGAATGCGCTTTCTGTATTGGGACTTCTGAGCCGTTTCGTCGGAATGTTGACAGACTCCCGCTCGTTCCTCTCCTACCCGCGTCATGAATATTTCCGTCGCACCTTGTGCAATCTGGTAGGAAGAGACATTGAGAACGGAGAGATCCCGGCTTCTGAAATGGAACGTGCTAATCAGATGATCGAAGATATTTGTTACTACAACGCTAAGAATTATTTTCAGTTTTAAGAATAGGAGAAAAGGGTGAAGCGACCTCACCATCGCTTCACTGTTCCGTATTTGTTTTGTATCCTGATAATGATGTGAAAGTACGGACTACTAACCAAGATTCCCCTGCTTGTCTATCGGAGTTTTTCCGGAAAAGATCGGCAAGGGGATTTTTTTGTGAGGAAAAGGTCGGTTTCCTGCGGCTTATTCGGTAGATGACACTTATTTTAAGGATCAACTGTTTTTGCTGGATGGGCTTTCAGCCCATTCAGCGAGAATAGACAAGGCTTTAACCTCGTCGCTCCCTGGCTCAGCTTATCCTATAAGAATGGACCATGTTTTAACCGCATTGACTATTGAATGGATATGGTATTTGACTTCATCGACTGTGAACTCAGCGCATCCGATGAGAATAGACAATATTTTGAATACATTGATCGCTGGCTCAGTCGATCCAGCCGGAAACTGTTGATCCTTAGAATACGTCATTTATCGAATGAAACTTTTTCATAGTCCGGATGAGTAATCGCATAGCCAAACAGGGCGAAGTCGCCTCATCCGGGATCATTAGGAAATATATTCCGGAAATATTCATTGATCTCCAGCGCAGTAGTCATGTCTGCGCTTTTTCGCTGAGTGATCCCCAGTTTCAGGCTCATTTTGTGTACATGGGTATCCAGCGGCACTACTACATGGTCGGGAGAGAAAGATTTCCATATTCCGAGATCCACACAACTGCCGCGGCGGCAAACCCACCTCAGGAACATATTCAGACGTTTGCAGGCCGATTGACTCTCCGGAGCAGGCATATAGGTCAGATGCCCGAAAAGAAGTTGTAACCCACGCAGCGGATTGTCTTTGCAGTAATAACAGACAGCACTTTCCAGATCGGGATAGGTATGGTAACATTCCTGTAAGGTCTGGAAAAAGAGGATCATATCCTGATGAGAGATGAAACGATAGAATTTTCCTGTGCGATTCAGGAAGTAACTATAGTCTCCCCTGCGGATATATTCATAAGGAGAATCTCCCAGGATCTGATGCAGCAGTTCTAATTTTCCAATGATCTGTTGCCGCTTTCCGAAAGCCAGGTAGGCAGATAAAATCGCACTTATTTCCTGATCGCGTTTGTCTGTGAATCTGTGGGGAAACCGGATCGGGTCATTGGAAATGAATGATTCCGTTTCGTACCGATCCGCCCATTGTATCAATTGTTTTTCTGTTTTTGTTATATGATCCATTTAAATTCTTTTTTCTGTTGCTTCCGGTTCTTTGACATATTCGACCTACTTACCGGATTGTTGCGTTCGGGACTTCCAACGGCATATGTACCTCTTTCTATCTATGTGCTCCTTTCCGTATGAAATGATCTTTTCCCTGTAGAGATACTATACTTCTATCTGTCAGCTCATTAATTTCAAGATCCATATCCTGTATATCCTATCTTCTTGCTAAATTAGTAAGAGAAGGAAGTTTATCTCTTATTCAAAACAGAATATTATCAATATTTAACCCATACACACCAGGGCGCAGGAACCGGATGAAAATTATTTTATATAGAAATGCCTGACACGTAGCAGGAACCATGGTAATTAATCATTATTTACACTGAAAAGACTGATAAAAAACGAAAGAATTTTGATAGGAATTAAACTACTTTCTGAGATTTTGTTTTTATTATTGCATTCTGATACTATCTATAGAAAGCACCATAAAGACATGAACAAAACACTTCAGATTGTTTTCCTTTTGATTTTTCTTATATCTCCGGCTATACTTCCTGCCCGAACCTTCCGCCAGTTAGGGATCAAAGAAGGCTTCAGCAGCCGACAGGTATTCCGGATCAATAAAGATTCCGCCGGATTCATCTGGGCATTCACTCATCTGGGGGTCGACCGCTACGACGGGAATGAAATAAGGCATTATGAACTGGACAAGACCATAGAGGCGAAAGATTATATCTTATCTTCCAGTACGATGACCTGTGATCGCAGCGGGAATATCCGGATCTCCCTGAGAAACGGAAAGATCTATTCATACAATAAACAGACAGATCGGTTCATCCTTCAGATAGATCTGATAGACACGATGGCCGATCCTTTTCTTTTTCTGAATGATATTTTGTTTGACGACGACAACCAATTGTGGCTTTCTCTCTCATCTGGTCTTTACCATTTCGACCCTCAGACCAAAGAGGTGAAAGCTGCCGGACTTGCAAATGAGTATATAAACCGGCTGATACAACTCGAAGATGGCAGTTTTGTCGCGGGTACCAACACGCACCTCTATCAGTTGTGGAAAGACAAGGAGACCCGGACTTTTTCCTCGGAATTGTTGCTCGGGTTTCCCCTGGAAGTAAAGACTGAATCCTTATTTGCTTATGACGGTATGCTCTTTATCGGGACTTTTTCGGATGGGGCCTACAGGATGGATCTGTCTATAGGGAAAGTTACTTCGTTCCATAGCTTTATCCCTTCCGTGCCTATACGTGCGTTCGCCATGTTGTCCGACCAGACTCTGCTGGTGGGTACAGATGGAGCAGGAATGTATCGGATCCGGCTCTCCGACGGAAAATTGATAGAGCGTTTTGTTGCCAATGAAGATGAAGAGGGAAGTCTCAACGGAAATACAGTCTCCGACATTCTTGTGGATGAACGCGATTGTATATGGGTAAGTACCTATACCAATGGTATCGGCTATTTCAATCCCGATTATCCTCAGATCCAATGGATCAGACACGGACGCCACAACCCGCATTCCCTGATATCGAGCCACGTGAACGTGATCCTGGAAGATTCGGACGGTGATCTCTGGTACGGCACCAACAATGGGATCAGTCTGTATCAACCCGTGCCGAACAAATGGACACATTTTCTCAATAAGGACGAGAGTAACAGTATATCTTCCGGAGTGATACTCGCTTTGTGTGAAGACAACAGAAAAAATGTGTGGGCAGGTGGTTACGGCACCGGTGTATACAGCATTGACAAGCGAACTGGTGAAGTCCAGAAAGCGAAAGCCCGTACGTATCCCGATCCGGCCGGGATAGCAACCGATTACATCTATTCCATTCATTGCGATGGAGATGATCTCTATTTTGGAGGAATTGAGGGAGAACTGACCTGCTATAACCTCCGGACAAATACATATACATACTATCCCGTTACATGTGTGGGTGACATCCGGGCCGGTAGTCATAATAAACTCCTTCTCGCGGAATGTGGAGGATTGGTCGTGTTCGATAAGATCACCAAAGAGATAGACAGATACAACCAACTGGGCGATTTCATTTTGCAATACCCGGTCCGTTGTCTGCTGGAGTCTTCCACAGGAGAGGTATGGATGGCTTCGGATGGCAACGGACTGTTGTGTTACGATCCGGCAACGAAACAACTCCAACCCTACACTTCCCGGTACGGGATAGAGTCGAATTCCATCAACAATGTGGTGGAAGACAACAGCGGACATATCTGGTTCAATACGGAGAAAAATCTGTATTGCCTGGATCCGGAGACCGGGAAAATAGTTAGTATGAATGAGTTCCTGGATATAGACTGGGGACATTACAATCCCAATGCTTCCATCAGGCTCAGGAACGGAGACCTTGCCCTGGGTACAGCAGACGGAGTGATAGTCTTCTCTCCTGATTTTAAGTATGAAGAAACAGGAGATATCCAACTTATTTTTACGGATTTCAAGCTTTTGTATCAGTCTGTGGAGGCAGGCAAAGAGGGGTCGCTCCTGAAACAGGCCATCAATGAAACTCCGGCTGTCAGATTGAAATACGTACAAAATTCGTTCTCCCTCTCTTTTTCCGCTATTGGCTTTGTTTATCCTCACAGGATAAGGTATGAATACATGCTGGAAGATTTTAATAAAGAGTGGCAGCGCACGGATACAACCCGGGATATAGATTATATGAATCTTCCGGCGGGCAAATATACGTTCCGGCTGAAAGCCATTGATAAATATAACAATGAGGTCATTGCAGAACGTTCTTTAGCTGTTGTGATCGGCCGACCGTTCTGGGCAACCTACCGGGCGTTCCTGTTTTATCTGACTATCGTTGGTATTATTGGTTATCTGTCCGTACAGTTTGTGAAACATCGGATCAAAGAGTACAATTCCAGAGAAAAGATCCGTTCCTTCATCAGCATCGCCCATGACATACGTACACCTATCACATTGATAAAGGCTCCGCTCAGCGAATTAAGGATACATGACGGACTGTCTGACGATCAGCGGAAGTCTCTGGATATCGCTTCGAAAAACGCGGAAAAACTCTTTGAGATGGTTACTCAGCTATTGGATCTGCAAAAGGCGGATCTGCATCCGGACAAGCTCACGCTCAGCCCACAGTATATCTACACATATCTGCAGGATATCCTCACTGATTTCCGGATGGCGGCTATCCAGAAAGGGGTGGATATACAGCTGACTGTTCAGCCCGGTTTTCCGGAAGTATGGTTCGACAAAGGAAAAATGAATAAGATACTGGAAAATTTGCTGTCCAACGCGCTCAAATATACCGAAAAAGGTTCTATTCTGGTGAACGCGACCTATAAAAAACACCTTTGGAGCATTGAGATACGGGATACAGGGATCGGCATACCTGAAAAAGAACGTAAAAACCTCTTCCAGCAATTTTATCGGGCAGAGAATGCGATCAATTCCAGTGAGACAGGTGCTGGTATCGGACTGGTGCTGGTAAAAAAATGGTGAAACAACTGGATGGCAAAATTACATTTTCCAGCACGCAACATGAAGGAAGTTCATTTATGATCACTTTTCCATTGAAAGCAGACTCTGCCGTTATCAGTGAACCTGAGATACGGAAAGAGACGGTTCCTGCTGCGGAAACAACTCCCGGCGCACAGGACTCTCCTTCACTTGCGAAAAATGTTCTTCTGCTTGCCGAGGACGATACAGACATGCGGGAATACCTGACAGAGAATTTATCAAAAGAGTACGAAGTGGTCAGTGTGACAGACGGTGAACAGGCATTGAAAATGGCCAGAGACATAAATCCCGATATTATTATCTCAGACGTGATCATGCCCGGACTGGAAGGCGATAAGATGTGCAGGATACTTAAATCGTCCATGGAAACGAGCCATATCCCTATTATTCTTCTGACTGCCCTGAGTGAAAGAGAGAATGTAATATCCGGTCTCGAAGCAGGAGCGAATGACTACATCATCAAACCATTTGACTTTTCGGTTCTGAAAGTCCGTATCAGGAACATTCTCCAGAGCCGGCAGCATTTAAGAGAAACGGTATTGTCTCCGGAAAGCAGTCCCGGAGAGGTGGATTATACAAGTCAGTTAGACAAAGAGTTCCTGGACAGGACTCTGGAAATCATCCATCAGGAACTCTCTAATCCGGAATTCTCCATCAATGATTTTTGCAGGATGCTGGGCATGAGCCGTACCTCCGTATATAATAAACTAAAAACACTGACAGACCAAAGCCCGAATGACTTTATCAGGATCATCCGGCTCAACCGATCGAAAGAATTATTGATTTCCAGAAAATATACGATCGGCGAAGTGTCTTTTATGGTCGGATTCTCAGATCCGAAGTATTTCAGTACCTGTTTCAAAAAACAGTTTGGCATAAGTCCGAGCAAAGTCTGACCGCGAGAGTGGATCGACGAAATAGGTTCTCAGATAGAAATTCCGACTATCTGACCAGTTTTGGTAACCAGACGGAGCGGAATTGATTAGCAGTTCCGATCTGATGGGTTACTAAAAGACCAGAATGTATAGACGGTCAATAAAGATCGGAAAGAAATGTAGTCACTTGATTCTGGTTGTGTTTAGTCTTTTCCATGTATGGAGACAACGGGGGGTACCGTGCATGGATTCCGGAAAAAGGAAAAACACTCATTTACCCTGTCGGTTAGGTGGGATACAATTGAGATAAAATCATACTTTTTTCTCTCCGGACAGAAACCCTTTGATCAAAAAAGACCTGTTTTTTCCGATTATCAGGCAGAAACCCTCCCATCCTACCCTGAGAAACTATTTTCGAACCTTTTTTGTCATATTTTCAACCTTGTTTCATCCTATTCTGGCTAATATTGCCAGTAGAAATCAGATACCATAAACAAAATAAACAATAAGATGGAAACATATTTGGGACTCGACTTAGGAGGCACAAAATTACTGATCGGCGAGGTCGATAATCTGGGAAATATTTTAAGATATAAAAAATACGATTCCGGTTATTTCAATCAGCAGGCAGCATTTGAGATTATCAAAGTATCTTTGGACGATTATATACGTACAGTGGGATGGTCTACCGGCGAGAAACCTGCGGGAATGGGGGTCGGACTGATCGGACGGGTAGATCCGGTAGAAGGGGTCTGGCTACAGATTGATCCGGGCAGGACACAGCCTATAGCGCTTGCGCAGGAACTGTTTGATGCATATGGCATTCCCTGTCACATAGACAATGACGTGAAGAGTGCTACCCGCGCGGAACGTGTGTTCGGGTTTGGGCAGATATCCAGGAACTTTATCTATCTAAATGCAGGGACCGGGATCGCCGCAGGAGTCGTAGTGAATGGCAGACAGATCAGAGGAAGCCATTTCAATGCGGGAGAGGTCGGACATACCTGTGTAGGAGTAAACATAGGCATCAAATGCGGATGCGGCCGGATGGATTGTGTGGAACAGATCGCCTCAGGCATCGGGTTCGACCGCTGCGCACGCTTGTTAAGCGATCGGTACGAGACCAAACTTCACATACCGGCAGACAAAGGAGAGCGGGTACTTATCAGTGAAATATTTGCTTTGAGTAAAAAAGGAGATCCTTTGTGTGTACAGCTAGTAGAGAATGCTTCACAGACCCTGGCCAACCTGATCATGAACTTAGTCAGGGTCAGTGATCCGGATACGGTGGTTCTGGGTGGAGGCATTGTCTCCGATGGGTATATACATACAAAAGTCCTGGAGAAACTGAATCCCGTTACCATGCGTTTTGTAAGCAATGGTGTGGTCATTACCAAACTGAATCCGGATTTTATCGGTCTGCTGGGAGCAGGTGCCGTAGCCATGAATATGTAACAGACAGAAGATGAAGATTACTATTGTAAAAAACGAGAAGGAGTTTGACGCGCTGGCCGCCTGGCGGCTGGTGAGTGAGATGGTAAGTAACCCCAGCGCGGTGATCGGTCTTTCCACGGGCCGGACGACTAAAAATATGCACGAGATTGTGGCCAGACTCTACACACAGTATCCGTTTGATGTGTCAGACCTCACTTTGTTTGGTGTGGATGAAGTAACCAACGTGCCCAGGGAATATGCGGGAGCTTGCTATACGATGCTCAGGAATGAACTGATAGATGCTCTGGGCATAGACGAAGAGAATTTTATCATGCCTCCTACCCTCTCCGATGACTTTGAGCGGGAATGTTGTTCGTTCCAACAGACAATAGAGAAAAGAGGGGGAGCAGATCTTCAGATACTGGGCTTAGGTGAAAACGGACATCTGGGGTTCAACCAGCCGGGTTCACCGTTCGAAGGGGAAACCTGGGTTACTCACATGGACGAAGCGTTGGAAGCCCGCATACGCAAAGAGACGAATACCCCACCGGAGACAAAACTGGGCGGACTCACCCTGGGCATCAGGAACATCATGCGTTCGCGAAAGATCATTCTCCTGGCCAAAGGAGCGGCCAAGGCCGGTATTGTAAAGTGCATGATCGAAGGACCGGTCACACCGGAGGTACCTGCCTCTGTGTTGCAGTTGCATCCCTGTTGTGAAGTCTTGTTAGATGTTCAGGCTGCAAAGTTAGTATCTTCCGATCTTATATAACTAAACGATTCATCACATGACACAGCAAGAAAAACAGATCAGCTATGTAGGCCCGTTTATCACCATGGTTTTCCTGTTCCTGATAGTCGGATTCCTGACTACAGCCAACACACAGTTCCAGGGACCCTTGAAAGAGGCTTTTCTGGAAGGGGTTGGAGAGATGAAGAATACATTTGCCACGCTCATTACTTTTTCGTGGTTTCTGGCCTATCCGGTTTGTGGGGGTATAGGTTCTTCCTGGATCACAAAGTATGGCTATAAAGGAACGCTGGTGCGTTCTTTGTTTGTCATGATCGCCGGACTGGGGTTGTTTTTCCTCTCTTCGTGGTTCACGGTGAAGTTTCCCGGGTCGCATGTACACATGGGATTGAATGTAATTCCTACGGGATTTTTTATCTTTCTATTGGGATCTTTTGTCGTAGGCGCGTCGGCTACCATCCTGCAAGTGGTTATAAATCCATACCTGACGGCATGTTATGTAAAAGGGACCCAGCCCATCCAGCGCATGGCCATAGGAGGTTCTGCCAATTCCATCGGCACCACTCTGGCTCCCTATTTCGTTACCGGGATCGTATTTGGGGGGGGTAGCTATGGAAGACATACAGGTGGGGCAACTGATGGTTCCCTTTCTCTCCCTGATGGGAGTCATTGCCGTTGTCGTATGTGTTCTGATGAGATTATCCCTGCCCGACATCCAGGGTACCAAAGCCGAGCAGGGAGAAAAATTAGAGAAGAGCGTGTGGTCGTTCAGTCACCTCACCCTGGGAGTGATCGCCATTTTCTTTTATGTCGGGGTGGAAGTCTGTATAGGAGCTAATATCAATATGTATGCGATCGAACTTCATAGAGATCCGGCACTTATGGCTACCCTCTATTGGGGTGGGATGCTGATCGGACGTTTGGTTGGGAGCTCCCTGAGGACCATACCTCCGCGTATACAACTTGTGGTAACTACGGTATCCGCGACTGTACTGACCGTACTGGCCATTGCTTGTAACAACCCCTGGTTGCTCACTGCTGTGGGATTGTTCCATTCGATCATGTGGGGAGCTATTTTCACATTGTCAGTGGCTAAATTAGGCAAATATACCTCGGTTGCTTCGGGTGTATTTATGATCGGAGTCGTAGGGGGTGCTATCCTTCCTTTGTGTCAGGGGCTGCTGGCCGATCTGATGAATGGATGGAGATGGTCGTGGTGCCTGGTGATCTTCGGCGAATTGTTTATGCTCTATTATGCGCTGATCGGATCACGCGTCTGTCAGTCCGCGGAATAGTTTTTTAAAAGATCCTTACCCATGAAAACAATACAAATACATATATAGAAAAAGAAAGATGAGAACGATTAAATTTCTGGTTATATCCTTAGGCATGCTATGCACAGTATGCGTTCAGGCTCGCCCGGATAAAAAGGGAGCTCCGCAAAAAGTAGTTGTGGCCTATGTCACCTCCTGGAGCAGTATCATACCCGATCCTACGGTGATGACGCACATCAATTACGCGTTCGGACACGTCAGTGAGACTTTCGACGGAGTACGTATAGACAACGAAGAGCGATTAAGAGAGATCGTAAGATTGAGGGAGCGGAAACCGGAGCTGAAGATCCTGTTGTCTGTCGGTGGCTGGGGAAGTGGACGGTTCAGCGAGATGGCAGCAGACGAAGCTCACCGTAGATCCTTTGCCAGGGATTGTCAGCGGGTGGTCCGGGAGTTTGCCCTGGATGGTATCGATATCGATTGGGAATATCCGACAAGTTCCGCAGGGAACATCTCTTCTTCTCCGGAAGATACAGACAACTTCACGCTGCTTATGAGAGATATCCGCGAAGAGATAGGCACCGGCAAACTGCTCACCCTGGCCACTGTGGCCAGCGCCGAATATATTGATTTCCGGGCAATCGATCCTTATATCGATTTTGTCAACATCATGTCGTATGATATGGCTACTGCACCCCAACATCATTCGGCCTTGTTCAGATCCGGGAATGCCGGAAGAACAACCAGTGAAGAAGCAGTAAATGCGCATCTTGCCGCCGGTGTTCCGGCTCATAAACTAACTATGGGACTGCCGTTCTACGGACGTGGAGGAACGCATTTCGCGAATTTCATGGATTACAAAAAGATCAAAGATCTGGAAGGCTATACAGAGAACTGGGACGATGTAGCTAAAGTCCCCTATCTGACCAACAGCGATGGTATCTTTGTCTTCGGCTATGAAAATCCGCGATCGCTCGCCATCAAATGTGAGTACATTATCGAAAGGGATCTGCTGGGTGGTATGTATTGGGAGTATGATGGGGACAATGAAACGGGTGATCTGCGCCGGGTGGTATACGAATATTTAATCAAAAACAGGTAAATGCGTATGAAAAAGTTATTCGGTTTTCTATGGGTAGTACTGGTGGTCATTTGCAGTTGCCAGGGGTCTTCGAAAAATGCGGGACAGCAGGAAGAGAATAAGCCATTTAAGTTACTGGTCCTGACAGAAAGAGGAGGTCAGCACGGTGGCTTCACCGACGTCGGGCTGAAGTGGCTGGCCGAAGAGGGAAAGATCCTGAATTTCGAGGTCACAGAGATCAATAACGCTCGTCCGATCACAGAGGAATATCTTTCTCAGTTCCAGGTGATCGTGCAGCTGGATTATCCTCCATATACCTGGCCGGAAGAGGCCAAAAAAGCATTCATCCGTTACATAGAAGAAGGTCAGGGAGGCTGGGTCGGCTTTCACCATGCAACGTTGTTAGGCGAATTTGATGGCTATCCGTTGTGGCAGTGGTTCTCCGATTTTATGGGAGGTATCCGCTTCAGGAATTACATTGCTCCGCTGGCAGACGGTACGCTGATCGTAGAAGACAAAGATCATCCTGTGATGAAGGGGGTGAATGCTTCTTTTGTGATCCCGGATGATGAATGGTATACGTTTGACAAGAATCCCCACCCCCATGTACATGTACTGGCTTCCGTAGACGAATCTACCTATACGCCGGATTCGGATATAAAAATGGGCGATCATCCTGCGGTGTGGGTGAATCCGCATAAAAAAGCGCGTAACGTCTATTTCCTTATCGGACACAGCAAGAAATTGTATGAAGTGGAAGATTTCACGAAAATGTTTCGTAATGCCATTGAATGGGCAGCAGGTAAATGACCATACAGACAGATCCTTTCAAAGAGGAAGTTTTGTGCAGGAGGTTGTCTCAAAAGCGAGGCAACCTCTTTTTATAGGATCATTCGGGTAAGGTTCTGGAAGGAATTGATTGAAAACATATTCATTGATGCAAAACAGCATATAGAACAGACCTTCTTTACTTTTATCTCCGACATAAGTTATCACCAGAACAATGTTCCTGAACATGTTTTGAACAAATCTGCAAACATGTGAACATACAGATAAATAGTTTATACATCTCCAATCCTTTCGATGAGATATTAGTTGTAGTTTTATATTTTCTCTTTTTATTCCTTCTTCATCTACAATAAAATGATGGAACACTTTGATTGAAGAACACGAATCGCAGGTATGCTTTTGTGCTTTATGGCAGTATCGTTCACTTATGCGCGGTCGCAGGAAAAAAGAACTGCCTGGGATTATCCGATTATATCGGGAATGGAAAAATGGTATAGCAGGTAGCATCAGGAGGAAATGTTTGATGTATTTCAGATAGAAAGTTATGTTGAATCTTTTTAAAAACAGTACAATGAAAAAACTTATTTATGTATTTGTTATTGCTTTTATGTGTGCGTTAGTGTCTTGTACAGATAATAATCAGGGAGAAGCAGATATTGATATTACAGCTTGTGGTAAACATAATCCTAAGTGGCTATTGGCGAAAATGAATGATGTGATAAATCAATCGGAAAACTTTCGAGCTGTTCTTGTGTATTCCATACAATATAATACACAAGAATATATCTTGATTTGCGACCACATGAACTCTTCTTTTGTTGAGGGTAATCAATTATATTCTTGCGATGGCCTATTTGTTGATCCGGAAGAATCTCTATATAAGGATTTAATTTCGCTTTTCAATGAAGAAGAATGCATATTGTTGTGGAATAATTAAAGGAAAAACAAAATGAGAAAGTTGATTATAATGATTTTTGTAATTGTAATAGCTACTATTGCGAAAGCGCAAGTATATACTCCCATGTGAAATTCAGTGCAGGATACTATCCTACTAACGGTTCTATTCTTATTGGACAAATAAATAATCAAATTACAGTTAAATTTACAAAACCAGGAACTTATGTTGTCACTTGTGGTTCCGGAAGTTCTTGTATAGGTTTACAAACTCCGAATGTTACATAGGTTTACCTCTTTGGTGTAGTTGTCTACAATCACATAATACACGCGGAGAATATCAATGTACCGGGTTCAATGTCTGATATACCGTACGTCTCAGGTCTCCCGCTTCGTTGTCACCGGTATACGACCAGAACATCGCTCCCCTGAGGTCGTTCGCGTTGATGTATTCACATTTGATGGCCAGTGACTCCAGGTTTTCATATCCGTAAACCATATTTCCCACAGAGTCAGTCAGGTAGGGCACTTGGGCCAGGCTGTCCCAGCAGGCTATATATCCTTCAGTCAGATGTACTGTTGTCAGGTCCTTGGGACGCGTGAATCCTTCGATGCCCCGTCCGTAAAACGCGAGCCCCATCACTAATTTGTGTCTGGGGACTCCGGCTTCCAGGTGGGCTTTCACCGCTTCATCGGCACAGATCTGATCTACATTTTCCGAACGGTACAGGGGAGAGTTGAAATAAGGAGCAAACCCCATATCATAAGCCATAATGTTGGTAAAATCGATATAAGGATCCAATGCGCGGAAATCTATATATTTGGCGGAAGCCGCGGTAGCCTGCGTCAGCAGCTTGTCTTCTCCGATAGCCTGGCGAATGTCACGCATCAGTAATGTATAATTAGAGGTATCATCCGGCGAAGCGGAAATATTCGCCACGGAACTTGTCGGATATTCCCAGTCGATATCAATACCGTCCAGTTCAAATTCACGGACCACCCGCTGGCAATCCTTAGCAAACGATCTCCGGAGAGTTTCATCGGCTGCCATTTCACTGAACCGGCCGCTTCCCCAACCTCCGACAGATAGCAATACTTTCAGATGCGGAGCATCTTTCTTCAGAGCAACGATCTGTTTCAGTCGTTCCTCGTTTTCTATACGCACACCGTCGAATTCTTCATTCACATGCCCAAACGCATAATTGATGTGTGTGAGATAGGTGGCGTCGGGCATCACATCGCTCCAGGAAGTAACATAGGCAACTACGATCTTTTGTGCGCACTCGTTCCGCTTTTCTTGTTTGCATGCCGTAAGAAACAACACGATACATAGGAATAAGAGATGTTTTGTTTTCATGGTTTTTCTTTGGTTGGTTGTTGTACAGTGCAATATTACGCACAAAGATAACAGACGGGGTTCATATATTGACAAAAAAGGTCGAATAACTGTCGCGCAGACCAGACAAAGCAGCGAAGTCCTTATCGGGAAAAAGTAAAGAGCCATTCCTGCCTGTTCCGGGCAATCGTGGCTCTTTCTTTCAGAAGCATGTGTGAGAATACAAAAACAACTTTTTCTTTTCCGGACAGATGTCTTCTTCAGAGAGAAGAAAATACCCTCTTTTTATTTCTTAAATTCCGGTGTGATCGTCTGCAACCATTCTTCCATACGTATCCGAACCTCCTCTGCGGAATTTTTCACCTCATCGCCACTGACGGCAAATCCTTCCAATGCAGTAGATAAGGGAGCCATCTTCACCATGTCGGTCAGGCAATCGCCAACACTTCCTCCATAGGTAGCAAAAGGTACGATCTTCTTTCCGGTCAGGTCATTTTCCAGAAGGAACGTTTTCACCGGAAGAGCCAGGGTGTTGAACCAGTTAGGGGTTCCGATAAAGATGACATCATACGATCCTGGGTTTTCCAGCTTTTTTTCAGAGGCGGCAGAAAGCCTTCGTCCACATGCTTCTGTACGGCAGCATGGGTACCCTCGGCCGGATAGGGAGTCACAGGCTCAATCACAAATATATCTCCTCCCACACTGGTATGTATCAGGTTGGCAAGGATCTCAGTTCCGCCCCAGTGTGAGTAGTACACAGTAAGTATTCTGGGCTCTTTGGAAGTGCATGCACAGAAGGTGCACGCGACAAGCAGCAAGGATAGTACGCTTGAAATTTTTGTTCTCATTGTTGTTGTATGTTAAAGGGTAAAATGAAACCGGATAAATTACACCCGGAAGGGGGCCGGGTGTAATCATCCGTCTAAGTGCCATGTACAGGTCATCTGCGAGTTAAGTTAATACATATATAGTTACCTATTGATTCAACCTCTTCTTTTCGAGGTCTGGTCGTTCGTTTTTATCATAGATCCGGATCAAAAAGACATTACCGGAAAGGATCTCCCTTTTTATCTGTACGAAGCACCCATCGGAAAGCATTGATAAATAACAAATTTTGTGTAGCATCCGTAAATTCTTCGTCTCCGTGCCCCATGTTCAGGTAGATCATCCGGTACTTCGTATTTGTCCATACCACAGGGAAATCCCCGAAGTTCACCACGTCCTTTATGCCCAGTGGATAGTTCTTTTCGGAAATAGAGAGCAATACCTCCACATCCTTGTTTTCTCTCGGGCTGGGTGTCCACTGATACCACTCACTTACAGGGACAACGAAAGAAGCGGGAAGACTTCGCGTGATCGGATGATCGGGATTGTCTACCTCTACCAGCACAGGTTGCGGAGGCCAGTTGTTGCAGTAAAACACTCCTCCGCCCAGGAAGTCCACAAACCAGGGCCAATGGGTATGTTTGTCGTTGTATGCGGCCACATGGAATCCCATCCAGCCCCCTCCGTTCTCCATATACTGTTCAAAAGCATCCCGTTCCGCCTGGGAAGAGGGATAGCCATCGAGCATCACCACAATATCATACTCTTTCAGTTTCTCATACGGATAGTCCGAGAGATTGGTCGTAACATCCAGGGAAAACCCGTTTCCGTAATTGAGCTTTTTGAAGAACTCCACTGCCTGTAAAGAGAAGTCTACATGCGCTTCTTCCGCATGGTGCGTGTAAAACACAAGTGCCTTGAACCTGAGCCCGTTGGCATAGCTGGCCGGATAGCCTGCCGGAGTCTGTGCCCAAAGCAACTGACCCACACTCAACAGCAGCATAGTAAAATACAAAGTAATGTTTTTCATCTGATTCATTTTATAAAAAATATGTAACGGTATTGTGTCGATAACTAATATTCCGCGATCAAAGACAACCACTTACCCGCGGAAGTCACCCATACCTCCTTGTAGCAGGCGTTGTTGGTCTGCGGCCAGTAAGGGATGTCTTCATTTCCCAGTGTACGAATCCCCACAGGGATGGCACCTGTGATCTCACCGGATGAGAAGTTGTTCAGTTGCGGATAATTATACCCCTCTCCATAGATCAGAGACTGGCCAAACGGATTCTTACCTACCGTCCAGTAGAGCTGTTCCAGTCCGATATCCAGCAATTCTTTATCTCCTAAAAAATGGCCGCACAGGGCCGCCGATTTCCCTGTGGAGAGATGAATGGCGGTGTTTCCATTGAATATGCTGAACCAGACAGGAAAACGTTTCAGATAATGCGACTGATCCAGCTGTACCCCTTTCCTGACCTGCTCTGTATACAACTCTTCTGCGTTATCAGGCGCGAACAGATGCAATCTGTAAAATCCGGTGGAGTCTTTATACTCTTCCGCATGATACACACCGCTTGCGATCATTCCATAGGGAGCTGTATAAGGCATTAATTTTTTCAGGTATCCGCCGTATAACTTAATAGATTCTCTCCACTGCGGATAATCGGGATGTCCGGGTTGTGTCTCACACAGCAGAGTCATGGCCTGCATGAAGACCTGTTCTCTGGACTGGTGGATGTAATGTTCAATGGAGCGGCGCGTTTTGTCGCGGTAGAAGAAACCACACATATCACTCTCTTCATTCAGAGGTTCCTTGCGCTGGCACTCCAGCGGATAGCGGATATACTCTGTGGCGATGCGCGCGTATTCCGGGTCACCGGTCAGCTTATACAACATACTCGCAGACCAGGAGATGGTGGCCATGTACTGGCTTTCCGAAGTATTGTAACTGTGTTCGTAGAGATGATAGAATTCGCCATATCCGACCTGCTCATGCCTTTCCATAGCGAAACTGAAATCTTCTTTAGCTACCTTCACGAGGTATTCCTGCAACATCGGATCTCCGTCCAGCGTCATCGCGGCATAGGCTTCGTAGGCAGCATATAGAAAATTGTCGAATGCCAGGTTCTGCACACGCACGGAAGTGATGTCGTCTGTGGTTCCCAGGATGCCATCCTGCCAGATCAGCAGTCCCATGCTGCTTGCCCGGTAGCCGTCTCCATAGCGGTTTTTCAGAATAAACTCCAGTCCCCACCCAGCCTCTTCGAGCAGGCGCATCGCCAGGGATACATTGGTTTTTTTCAACTTGTTGTATAGTTCAAGCAGTGAGTAAGTTACGTCCCCTGTTTGCAACGTCTGCTGGGACAGGTCGCCGGCATCGTGCCAGCCGCCTGCGTAAGAGATCATTTTTCCATCGTGTTCCGAATAGAGATCCAAGTGGCAGGTACTGTGTATTCCCGGAACGGCATATCCGCAACGTTGACAAAAAATAAAATTCAACACACGCCAGAGGGAGGTGTCCCATACCCGGTCATCGATCCTGAACGGAGGAGTTTGCAGCGTACCTGCCTGTATACAATATTCACCCGGACGGTCCAACTCTGTAAAATCAATGACATCAAACTCTCCGAGAGTCGTTCTTTCTTTCCGGATCTTTCCCGCAAAGGCAACCTGACCATTCTGTGCGTCAAGTATCTGATAGGATCGGTGGTCCGGATCTTTGGTCAGATTCAAGATCGCTGTTTTAGGACTCCCGGTTTTGTATCCGGTGGTGGAATACACGATCCGGTCCTGCCCCGGCATCCAGCCACTTACGATCTCCGGTGTCTCTGTTTGCTGCAATTCGATCTTATCTATATAATAGACCGCGGTCTCACCTGTAGTCCTGTCGTTTCCCCGAATGGATGTGTAGAAACCGATCTGTCTCACTTTGTCACGCTGGTATTCGTCGATATCCAGAAAACAAAGATTCCACTGTTTGTTTACCAGGTTGATCAGGTGCGCTCCGGTAGGCTGGTTGTATCCGGCTTTGACTGTGCCACTGTCATTGTGGAAAGTCAGGTTCATGTTTACGACACGGGCTCCGTCGCAATGGGGATAAATATAGAACGCGATCCGGTTGAAGCCTTCCCAATTCTCTTCCCCTACCTCATAAGTCATGCCTGCATTTCCATAGGTCGCGTAGTCCGGATCGTCCGGAGAACCGATCGCGCGTTCCCCTGTAGAAGTGGCGTATTGCAATTTCAGACTTCCCTGCCCGGAGATGGTTTTCTCCGCGGTATAAGTCAGGGATCCTTTTCCGGAGTGTTTCCATCCGTGGAGGTCACCGGGTATAGACAAAGATCGGATGGATATAATTTTTTTCTGCTTTCCGATAGTTTCATAAGACCGGGTCAAGTCTACAGGAAGAGGGCTGTGAAGGAGTCCGGTCTCGTAGATCTGTCTGTTTAATAATGTATCTGGTATCAGCATTTCCTGCGCTGGCATAGAATAGCTGTAGGAAAAAACTGTAAAAATCAGGATCAGATAATAGAGCTTCATATAACATAAATCAGGTTACTACTGCAATGCTAACCCTTATTTCTCTCATACAGGTTGAATATTTACCAAAAATGTTCTGAAAACTATCATATTTCTTTGAAATGATGATTCTCCAACTTTTTTCAACTGTTTTCTAACCTACCAGTCAGAAAAATACTGAAATACGCAGTTCCCTTCAAAAAAAGGTAGATAGTTATGCTTCATACCTGATATACACTACAGAGATAGAGAATATAACAGTTCTGATCTTTTGATTTTCTGTCTCTGTTGTATGTAACAAAAAGGGCTTCCGGCAAAATCCGGGAATGCCCTTCTCTATATAACAAATAATTAGTTCCCCATACCGTGTCGATATGGGAGGAATATGTGTTCTTTCCATCGTCTGGCCATACATATTATCCAGACAATGGATCAAGTTTTTTTATTCTGTGGCCTGCAGAAAGCGTTTGATCACTTCTTCAAAGATCGTAATTCCCTGTAAATAGTAACTGATCTCTATATATTCGTCTACCTGATGAGGCTGATATGTATCTCCACAACCCAGGATCACACCAGGAAAGTCATTTGTATCGCCCAGAAATTGAGAAAGATCTGAAAATTCGGTGATACCCTTCGGTGCTTGCTCAATGCCGGTAACTTCGTATACCACATCGGATATGGTTTGTACAAACTCATTGTCGAAAGATGTGGAAGTCGGTGGCAAGTCTATAAGCACCTCTATGGTAAGATCAAAATTTTCTACTTCTGCTGTTATTTCTTGCCTTATCGTTTCCAGTTGAGCCAGTATGTCTTCATGTTTTTGTCCGGGTACGGTGCGGATATCGATCTCAGCACTACATTCTCCGGGAACTATATTTATGGTATGGCCTCCACTGATGATATCCAGACTTCCGGTTGATTTTCCTAATATTTCATTTTCATAAACAGAGAAATCAATCGTCTCTTTCATGCGTTGCAGAAAAATAAGCATATGATCGATCGCATTTACCCCTTCATCGGGCATAGAGCCATGCGCTTCCTTTCCTTTTGTGGTAAAACGCAACCAGAATCCTCCTTTTTCGGCAATAGTCAGTGTATTTGAGGTGGGTTCGGCAATGATCACTCCATCTACCCCTTCCACATATCCCAGTTCTTTCAGTTGAGCAGCTCCCTGCGCACCCGTTTCTTCCGCTGTTGTAGCCAACAGTTTTACCGTTCCGACAAAAGGAGCGCCATTTTCCTTGAGGTTGATCATGGCCACTACCGCAGCCATCAGACCTCCTTTCATGTCAGAGGTACCACGACTATATATCTTTCCGTCCACCTCGGTTGCGTCGAATGGCGGATAGGTCCACTCCTGTTCATTTGCTGCTACCACATCCATATGACCTGAAAAAACAATGGTTTTTCCTGTCCCTTCTAAAGAGCCCGTGAGAGTAGCTACCAATTGTGATCTGCCAGCTTGATATTCCACTAGTTCGCTTTCGATCCCGACTTCGTCAAACAGTGACTTTATATAATTCGCCACTTCTGTTTCATTTCCGTTTACAGTATTGATCCGGACGATGTCCTTTAACTATTGAATCGCATTTGTCTCGTTTTTCATGATTGTATATTTATTTTATTCCCTGAAGGGAGGTTATAAATAGATGTATAATTGTATAACTAATGAATATAGATAATAAAATAATAATCTTATCCGACATAACAATTCTCTCATTGGTGAAGTGAAGCAGTTACAAACAGTAATAAGATACTGATATAAGTTTGATAAATATAGTAACTTATATTTATCGAATAATTATTTTAAGTTAATTTAATAAATTATTTTCTGAATTATACTTTACTATAATTGTATAAAAACTTCTACCTGCTAAGGATAGGACTCTTTCATGATTTGAAAAATAGAGCCCCTGATCCATGTGATACAGATATTTTACCGGACTTTACCTTGAATAAATAAAAAAGTCTGTCAAATGCCGGGCAAGACCATACGATCTCTGGAAAAATCCTGTATGACCTTTGCACACAGTAGCCGCCGGAAATACAGATCCGGTTCGTTGTTTTCTTTTCTATATTTCATAATTTATTAAAAATCGGTATCTTTGCGCGCGACAAATTAAAATAAACATAAATTAAATGAACGAACCTGCCACGACATTGAAAGGATTTTCCCGCGCATTCTGGGTGAGTAATACCGTTGAACTTCTGGAGCGAATGGCCTATTACGCCATTTTTATTGTAATGACCCTCTATCTTTCCAGGGTCCTGGGCTTCAATGATATTGAAGCCAGTCTGATTTCCGGTCTTTTTTCCGGAGGTCTCTATCTGCTTCCTCTTTTCACGGGTGCTTACGCGGACAAGATCGGATTCCGGAAATCCATGATCACTGCATTCACACTACTGACCCTCGGATATTTCGGATTGGGTATCTTACCTACTTTGCTGGAAGCATCCGGTCTGGTTATTTACGGAGAGACGACTCAGTTCACCGGACTGCCCGCCAGCCAGGAAAAATGGTTGATAGTGCCTGTCCTCTTCCTTATTATGGTAGGAGGCTCTTTCATCAAGTCTGTTATCTCCGCTTCCATAGCCAAAGAAACTACCGAAGCCAATCGTGCCCGGGGGTATTCTGTATTTTACATGATGGTCAATATCGGAGCGTTTACCGGAAAGACCATTATTGATCCTTTACGTGGCTTCGTCGGTGAACAAGCCTATGTGTATATCAATTATTTCGCAGGTACTATGACACTGATCGCTCTTATTGCCGTTGTCTTGCTGTATAAATCGGTCCACACCGCAGGTGAAGGAAAAAGCATGGCGGATATCGGCCGGGGCTTCCTGCGTATTATTCTCAACTGGCGTTTGTTACTGCTTATCCTGATCGTTACCGGTTTCTGGACGGTTCAGCAGCAACTCTATGCCACTATGCCCAAATACGTGCTTCGTATGGCTGGTGAGGGTGCTCAGCCTGGCTGGATCGCCAATGTGAATCCGTTCGTTGTGGTGCTTTGTGTAAGTTTTATCACCCGGCTGATGTCCAAAAAGAGTGCCATTTTCTCCATGAATATAGGTATGTTCCTGATCCCGGTTTCGGCCTTGCTGATGGCTTGCGGGAATTTGTTGGGAAATGACATCCTGTCCGGTCTGAGCAACATCACACTGATGATGATCCTGGGTATTGTGGTACAGGCTCTTGCCGAATGTTTTATCTCTCCGCGCTATCTGGAGTATTTCTCTTTGCAGGCTCCCAAAGGAGAAGAGGGAATGTATCTGGGATTCAGCCACCTCCACTCTTTCCTGTCCTCTTTGGTCGGGTTCGGACTGGCCGGGGTATTGCTCAACCGCTACTGCCCCGATCCACTTCTCTTTGAGAGCCGGGAAGCCTGGGAAGCCGCCAGTGTACACGCCCATTATATTTGGTACTATTTTGCTGCGATTGGTCTGGTAGCAGCTATCGCCTTACTGTTTTACGCAAGGTTTACCTCTTCTCTGGATAAAAAGAAAGCGATAGCTTCGTAAAGAGACTGTCTTTTTTGCTATATTTGCCGTCACTTTGCACAAAAGCGGACGGCATTTTTTTTGAAAGGACTACAGAATGAAAATCAAATTTATAAGTCTGGCAAGTGGCAGCAGCGGAAACTGCTACTATCTGGGCACACCAACATACGGAATACTGATCGACGCGGGAATAGGGATACGCACCATACGCAAGCATCTGAAAGAGGCAAATGTCACTTTAGACATGATCAGAGGTATCTTTGTGACGCACGATCACGCCGATCACATCAAAGCGGTGGGTACGCTGGGTGAGAAATATCATATCCCGGTCTATACGACCCCGTTGATGCACGAGGGGATCAATCGCAGCTATTGCATGACGGAGAAGATCTATTCCTGTGTACGCTATCTGGAAAAAGAGCAGCCCTATCAGCTGGAAGATTTCCGCATCACCTCTTTTGATGTCCCTCACGACGGTACGGACAATGTGGGCTACTCTATCGAGATAGACGGGAAAATATTTTCTTTCCTCACCGACCTGGGAGAGATCACCCCTACGGCCGCCAACTACATTCACAAGGCTCATTACCTGATCCTTGAAGCAAACTACGATCGGGAGATGCTACAGATGGGACGCTACCCTGCCTATCTGAAACAACGCATCTCCAGTCCGTCCGGACACATGTGCAACGCAGATACTGCCGATTTTCTCGCGGAGAATATCCGGGAACACCTGCGATACATCTGGCTCTGCCACCTCAGTAAAGACAACAACCATCCCGAACTGGCCTATAAGACAGTGGAGTGGCAACTACGGGCCAAAGGAGTATTGGTAGGTAAGGATGTGCAACTGATTGCTTTAAAACGAAATAGCCCCACTGGTCCTTACGAGTTTGAATAAAAGTCCATATTTTCCTTGAAAAACTCCCTGTATAATTTGGCTGGTTTAAATAAAAAAAATATCTTTGCAATCGCAAAAAAGAAATGCACTCTTAGCTCAGTTGGTAGAGCAACTGACTCTTAATCAGTGGGTCCAGAGTTCGAATCTCTGAGGGTGTACGAAGCGGCTTTACCTCAAAAACGCTCCATAACGCTGAAATCAAGGTTATACCTGATTTCAGCGTTATTTTTTTTGATACCTTCTGGCTGCTTTTTGTCGGACCTGCATCGAGGAGAGGCATGCCCTTTGTTGGACATACACCGCGGAGACGCACGCCGTGCGTCTCTACAGGGGATCTCTCTGAAGACGAAGGAATAGAAATTCACGTTGTGGATACGCTTATCAATAAATAGTATTGTTCTGATAAAGGATAAGTTGATTTTTTGTTGGTTGTTTATCTTATTTCCACAAACCTATCCGACAATTGATCTTAAAATCAACTGTCAATACATTTTCTAAATCTATTTTTAATTTATCCGCTATGTCCACAGGAATATCTTTTCCGGTAGGATTAACAAAGTAACCAATGATACAATTATGGAGTGTTTCAGGTTCTAAAGCAATACTTATTATTAAGTATTCTATTTTGCTGGGGATTTCCAAATCTCCATATTCGTCAGTGGGAAGCACAAATCGACCCAAACTGCCACCACAAAATAATAATTTATATGAGTCGGCTATATGAGCCATCGTATCCAATGTCGCTTCAACGGACTCTGTGGTAACAGGGATCCAAATAGATATTCCATATTGCTGAAATTCCCCTTTATGTAATTTTTTTCGTAAACGTTTTTTCATTGTTTCTGATTTTATGTTAGCTTACTTTACTCCTTCTTTAACTTTAACGATTTCCAGACATGATACCATACATTTTTTCTTCTTAAACTCTTCCAGCTCCCTTTTTATTTAATTCCTCGTTCACACAACTCTTCTTTTATACGATTTATATCTTTGTGATTATGTGACCCCTGACAAATATAGGAAATTAGAATGGGTAATCTTAAGAAAATGTCATCCTTACGACTTATTTTTTTATTGATTTCAGGGACAACTTCCATTAAATAAGGGTTGAATTTTATCAGAGAGTTCCTCCTTATATTCATTTTAATATTCTTTCTATGTTATCAAAGTATGTACAGGAGAACAGTCCCTTATATTTACCTGTTTTTAACTCACTGATATATGTCTTTACATATTCATTTAACGATGATAAGTTAATGAAGAAACGAGCAAAATTTGCCTCTACTCCACATTTGTGTTATTTATTTTTTAACTTTGTTAACTTAAACAGAAAGATTTTATCTATTGAGCCTTTGTTTTAGTTTACAGCATCATTAATTAACAATACGACACTGCTTGATCATATGGAAGTAAAAGATGTAATAGGTATAGAAAAGCCCCTGACCAAGTTGATAGAGGTTTGCGCAGATGGGATAAAAGGGGCATGTACTCCCTGGCAGATGAGGCGTCTGGCCCGCGCGGAAGCAGACAAACTACTGATCCTGCAGGATGCGGAAATCAGGAAGATGATAGCACGGGCAGAGACCGAAGAATTTCTTCAGACCCGCAGAGAGAAACGACAGGCCGATAACCTGGGCAGGATCGTGGATGTGGCCTGTACAGAGATGCGCAGCAAAAAAAGAGGTATCTGAACAACCTGTTGATCCGGACTGGTCTGCCCGCTTTTTTGATTATGCGCAGGACATCTCCGATGAGACGATCCAGGTGATATGGGGAAAGATTCTGGCAGGTGAGGTGGAGCGTCCCGGCCGCTTCTCCAAACGAACACTGGCTGTACTGAGGAATCTCAGCAAGAGCGAAGGAGAATATTTTGTGGAACTATCGCAGTATGTCATTCTGTATGCCGTGGTCGCGGAGAATGATGTCCTGTTCCATAGTTATCCAAGCAGCAAAGTAAGAAGCCTGTCCGACGCGGGTCTGCTGAATATTGCTCCTGTCGACGCGACCTTCGAACTTGTCGATCCTAAGTTTATGATGGGTGATCTGTGTATCTATGTAGAGCCGGACTCTATAAGAAAGATGAGAAATGTGATCTTTAAAAGTTTTCTTCTTACCCGCTCAGCACTTGAATTGTATGATCTGATGGAGGTGAAAACGCCCGATCCGGAGTATGTGATCTATTTTCTGAGCAGATTGAGAAAGGCCGGTGTGAAACTGAAAACCAGCAGTGAAGTCCTGAACCGGATGCTCTGATACAAAAGGGAAAAGGATATGAGATTTCAGCCCCAGCTATGCGCGGAGGTACACGGAAGTGCGCTGTGACTATGCTCTTTTCCTGGGAGAACATACCCGTTTCACCAGATCCGGATATTGCTCTTTGATCACTTCTCCTATGGATTGTAGTCCGCGTCGGTTCTTCTTTTTTATTTTTATGGGTTTGTTCTGTTCGCAATACATAGTCAACACACTTTTCTTTAAATAAATTCTTTGTTCTGCTCTATTTTCTGTTGTGCGTAAAAAAGAAAATTTCTTTCTTCCGCTGCCGGCAGATAGACACCGGCTACTGCTGCCGACCAATTGCGGAAACGCTCGATGGCCAGCCTCATCTCTGCCGTAGTCAGTTCGGCAGAGCTCCTCAGGTAAGTGATCTTCTCTCCTGCCCGGTTGTACCGTGTCCGCTCGAAAAGATCTTTGTTGCAAAGTCTTTTGAAAAAATCCACTTTGGCTTCATCTGCCGAGCATCCATATTCGCAGGCGAAGAAGCCCAGCAACGCATGCAAGTAATTATTCTGGGAAAGGCTTCGTGTGGGATGCTTTCTTTTCAGCTCCACCGTCGCCTTTTCCGCGAATAATTTATGTATGTATTCCCTGAAACGGGAACTATCGTATTCGTTATCGAGATTGAATATCATAACAGTCTTTGATTTGTTGAAAGATCTTCCCTCTGTCCCGGATCTGCGCGATCGCTACTTCGTCGCGCTCTATCCTTATTTTAAGGTATTCATTGGGCTGAATGTTACGTGTCAGATTTTCCTCGTCTATGTAAGAAAGTACGGAAAGGAACACCAGCGTACATTCTTTCAGCCCCGTACAATAGAGTTGCTGTTGTACCTGGTAGTAATACGAACTGTAGTTCTTACGAATAAACTCTAACAACTCTTCGGGATAATGTTTCAGGGGCTCGAACTCTAAGAAATCGGACAGATAAACGGTCTTTAGTTCTTCGAAATCCACCACTTTACCGTGTTCTATCTTCGCGAAGTCCAGGCTGCACCGGAAAACGTTCATTTCTTCGCATTGGCAGACACACTGGGCAAAGTAGTTGTCCGGCAGCAACATCAGGTATCTGTCTTCCAGAATGGCTCCGATCCGTAACGGATCGATCGGACTGGCTTTGGCATTGTAATAAGGCTGCATCCCGCTTACGAAACGTTTGAGCAATTCGTGGTGCGATTTGGTATGCTTACCGCTCATCAATGCCTGCACATCTCCGCTACCTATGTACATGGATTTCATAATTTACCCTTCTTTTGCAGGTTCTTATAAACGGTTTCTATCTGTTGTTTGTCCATGTCTTCTGTATTCTCCACATTGAAGCAAGAGAGAATATTCTGGCAGTAGACCCGGTCCGACATCAGATAGGCCATCACTACTTCCCGGATCTGGTCGGGCTCGATGATATTGTGCTCTTTGGATTTGTCCTTGTCCGGATCTTCCCCTGTAGTGATCTTATACGCATTCAGTAACGCATATTTACGCGCATAGGTAGAAGCCTTTCCGAATCCTTTGTTGGCCGCGTCCAATCCTCTTCCATAGGCTTCCACATCCAGGTATTCCAGGGGATTGTCTATGTTCACAATGCGCAAGGTCAGCTTCACAATATCTACATAATTCACCACCTCTCCTCCGGTTTCTTTCTGTATGCGAACCACTTTGGATTCTACCAGTTCCTGTTTCACGGGGATACTTACCAGTCCGAATTTAGTCTCTGCCGCTTTCACCTTCAGTACCACATCGTAGTCCTGCACAGCCTTGTAGGAGAAGTTTCCTTTGCCTACAGTCATATTTTTTTCAATATTCTTCAATTCATTGGCAACTGCCTGAATCTTCTGATAAATGTTCATATTATCCATTCTGATGTATGTGTATGGGATTATTATTCTGTGGAGCGGGCGGCATGGGATTCGAACCCACGTAGGCATCATCTATCTGTCCAGAGCACTCCTTATGACCACCCTTGCTGCCGTTTTACCTTCACAGGCTACGCGGCTGTATCTAACCAAAAAGGTATAAAAATCAAGGGAATTAAAAGTTTCTTTTTGCGTCCCTGCCTGGTGAGCAGGGTCATCCGTTATATAGCTATGCACATGGTTTCCGGCAGTTCGGCGTGCACTTTACTGCCAGGGTACACCACTGTTACTGTGCGTGTCTGTTTGTTGTAGCCGATCACTTGTCCGATCTCGGAACTGATCCATGTTCTGACCTTAGTACCTCGTTTCATTTTTTTTCATGTATGTATTACAAATCTGTATAGGTCATGTGGCCGGCTGTCTGATGCAGACAGCAGATAGAAGTATATCAGGAAAGTAAATGTGGAAAAGTAAGATTGCAATAGTTGTCTGTTGTCGCCGCAGACAGTTCCTTCCTGCTGTGTTCGCAGAAAGTGCTTCTGTCTGTCAACTGATAGTTAAGTCTCAGGTCTGACCCCTGTGTCTGTTCTTAAATAAAATCGTCGTCCGTGTCCATATCTAGTTTCAGTTCCCGGAGCATCTGTGCCGAATGCCTGCCTATATATACCGAACTTACCACAAAGGGTAACAGGAAGATCAGGCTCCAGAGCATGCTGAACGCAATAGTGGCAGCAATGGCTATGTAGCTTATTGCCCATAAAGTAACGATATATTTTGCTTTCATATAACAGGTATTGTGTAGGCTCCGTTTCTCTGTAAACAGACAGAATGGCCACGGGTATTTCTTCTTTTTTTCAATCGCTTTTTATTGATCCGGTCAGTGACGGAAATTTAATTTTTACGCCATTTTTCTATCCTATCAAATAATTTTCTACATTTGCACATCGGTTATTGATTTTGTTTTTTGCATATCTGTTTTTCTGTTTGCTGATGCAAATATAACTCAATTGACCTAATTAAACAACGCTATTTACATATTTTTAGGTCAAATAACCTATTTAAGTTCTTTCTTAAAAAGATAATTGATGAAAAACGATGTTCGTAGTCGTATTTTGCTCATTGTAAGTGAGCATTGCAAATCAAAAAGAGAGTTTGCTCATCTGATACAGATGGAACAGACCACAGTGAACAATCAGTTGCTGGGAAAAAGGAGTATTTCATTTGACCTTATTCAAAGTATATTGTCCTCGTTCCCTTTTATCTCCGCCGAGTGGCTTCTGCGGGGGGAAGGTCAGATGAGAATAGAAAATACCCCTTCTTCTTCTGCGGCGGAAATACCCCTCTTCCGTACGGAAGCAGCTGCGGGCTTCGGCTCTATGGATTTCGCAGTGGAAGAAAAAGACATAGAGGCTGTATATTGTATCAAAGAACTAGAAGGAGCCTCTTTCATGCTGCATGTACGGGGTGATAGCATGTTTCCGACCTATAGCAACGGAGATCTTGTAGCCGTAAAAAGGATCGGTGCTACATCGGCTATCCAATGGGGAAGACCTCATCTGATCAGTACCTCCACCCACGGTCTTCTTCTGAAACGGATCTATGATTCCGGACATGCGATCATAGCCATGAGCGATAACCGCGCCTATCCTCCGTTGTGTATAGAGAAGGAAGAGATCTTCGGGATGGCGCTGGTGGTGGGCTCTATTCGTTTTGAAGACTATTGACGCTTCGCTATTTACGATTTACTCCCTTCAGTCATGACCCTTATTCAATTCTTAACATTAAGGAACGTTGACGATTGACTATTTATGATCCGGAGTTACAAGGATAGGTGATGAATCCTTTTATAGGAGCTAATTTTTGAGGAAGTATGGCCGGATCTTTCTTTATTTAAATTTAAAGTTCCCGCTTTAAGCTATAATAGGATTCCTTCTTACTTCTGCATACCTATTAACGCTATTCTGCTGTATTTTTGCATGTTAAATCAGGCAGGGAGCTACTAACAGACACGGAGATCCGGAAAAGAAGGAATCTGTTTTTGATGAAAGAGCTTTCTGCACAAAACGTAACTGACACATGTTTGGCAAACTAAAACTACTCTGGTACATCCTACAGATCTTGTTACTTGTCCGCGCCCTGGTGAAGCAGCGGGCTTTATTTACAACCGGAAAAGGCTCTTTGAGTAAAGGAGTACATCTGCTTTTTACTTTAGGTATACTCACGCGTAAGGCCTGGGTGAAGGTTCGCTGATCTCTCATCTGTTACAGGAATCCTATATAAAGAGAACCGAAACTTCCCGCAGAGGTCATTCTACCCTCAGTTCCCCTTCCCGGGAAACGACTCCCGCCCTGCGGCAACAGGAATTGCGGATAGGCAATATTTTAAAGAATAAAAAGGGAAAGATATGTGTGGTAACAGCGTCCAATATAGGGAAGATCGCGGATTCGGTCTCCACCTATCGTCCGGTAGCACTGACCGATCAGATCCTGCGGAGTTGCGGCATCTGCCGTTCCAGCAAAGGCAACAAATATTGTATGGATGTGTTCGATGGGTACTATTTCATGTTCACCGGCCGGATAGGAATGATGTATAAGGTGGATCTGGGTACTATCGGACACTCTATACGCTATATACACCAGCTTCAGAACCTCTATTATTCCCTTACAGGCAGAGAGCTCAGAATGATTGCTGAGCAAAATGACCGATCAGATGCTCCATGATCTTGTCCAATAGCAAGGTCTCTGCCCGGTCTCGCAGGGAAGCCGTATGGGTAACTACAGGCTCCTCCATGTGAGGGAGTTTGAAGATACCGTAGTAAGACTCCTTTTCCCATCCGGCTATCACCACTTCACATTTACAATAAACTGTCACCCGCAGCCATTGCAGGGCCAGCGCTACACTCGGACGGGATATGGTATCGTCATAACGGTTCCAGTTCTCTTCCGTGTCCATCTTATCGGGAAACCTGTATCTTCCGCCGTCATAGATGAACACATCATTCACCGGTACTTCAAATCCCAGTTTTTTTTAGTCTTTCTGCTTGTCGGCGGGTGGTTAACTGTAAATACATATCTATGAAGGTTATTCTTGCTGAATCTGCCTGATCCTACTCAGAACAATCCTTTTCCCTTTAGTGTTTTATAAGAGCCTGTTTAAATTTTCCACAGAAAACGTAGTATGGGTTGCTTTCACTCTTTCTTTTGACTTCTTTTTGTTTGTTTCTTCTCTTTGCGCGGCTCAGATAGCCTCCTGTTATCGCTTTAAAAAGAAACAACCTGAAATAAGTCTGAATAGAGAAGTACAGAAAAGGGGAACAGGCTCCAGGAAATAAAAATAATTTTATAGTCATGCATAAAATAGATATACCAGAGAAAGGGAACCGACAGCGAGTGGTAATTATCGGGGGTGGATTTGCAGGTCTGAAGTTGGCTAAGAAACTGAAATCGGATCGCTTCCAGGTCGTTCTCATTGATAAGAACAATTATCACCTGTTTGTGCCTCTGCTCTATCAGGTGGCTACCGCTGGAATAGAACCCAGTGCCATCTCTTTTCCTTTTCGTAAAATATTCAGGGATCGCGAAGATTTTCATATACGCCTTTGTGTGGCCGAGCGTGTGATCCCGGAACAGAATATCCTGGAAACCTCTATCGGTGCCCTGGAGTTCGACTACTTAGTGATTGCTACAGGGAGCAGCAGCAACTATTTTGGCAATGACCAGTTGGCGCAGACAACCATGGCACTGAAGGATACGTCGGAAGCACTCTACAACCGGAATAAAATACTGGAGAGTTTTGAACTGGCACAGAATACAGTTCGTCCGGAAGAGGTAGACCCGCTGATGACTTTCGTGATCGTGGGGGGTGGACCTACAGGAGTGGAACTGGCGGGCGCGTTGGCTGAAATGCGCAATTATATTCTTCCTAAGGACTATCCGGATCTGGATATGAGCCGGATGCATATCGTGCTGGTAGACGCGGGCACACGTCTGTTGTCTGCCTTCCAGGAGAAATCGTCTCAGGAAGCACAGGGATATTTAGAGAAAAAAGGAGTGCAGATCCGACTGAATACCAAAGTAGAGAATTACGAAAACGGTCAGTTGATACTGGGTGACAAAAGTACCCTCTCTACAGCGAATGTCTTCTGGGTAGGTGGCGTACAGGCCAACGGAATGGAAGGTTTTCCCAAAGAGGTCTATGGGCATGGCAATCGTCTTCAGGTAGATGAGTACAGTCGGATAAAAGGGTATCAGAACATATTTGCAATCGGTGATACGGCACTGATGACTTTGGAAGACTATCCCAAAGGGCATCCGCAACTGGTACAGCCCGCGCAACAACAGGCTGTGCGACTGGCAGACAATCTGTATCGCGTCGAAAAAGGGGAACCGCTCAAACCTTTTGTATATCACAACAGGGGCATCATGGCCACTATCGGACGCAATCACGCGGAAGTCGAACTTCCTCATCCCAACATCCGTTTTGGTGGATTTATGGGCTGGTTTGTCTGGTTGTTTATCCACCTGATGAATACCCTGGGAGTGAAAAACAAGATTTTTGTCTTTTTCGACTGGGTATGGAGCTACTTTACACGCGATCCTTCTCTGCGTCTTATCATCAAGCCCCTGGTCAAAGGAGAGGCCAAAGATGAACATGAAAAAGATCCGGACAGCCAGGGAGAGAAGGTATAGGGAAACGTATAGAAAAACATATCATTGGACATACGAAGAGTTTCTGAAAAGTCTGATCATCTTTTGATGAATTTACAGATTGTAAGCACTTACTCCAAAAAGCAATTGCCCAAAGAACTTTTGCTTGCTGACTCTTGCTTACAATCTGTAACTTTATAAATGAACACATCGTTTTCTCAGGGATTAGGGACACTTTTCGCTTCAAAACTGTGCATTTCTTCCAGAGTAAATATTCCTAAACGTATTCGTTGCGAGGTAGGATTGTAGATATTAAAAACATATCTATTAGTTTCCGGATCTACAGTGGTGCTTAAGATCATTTTGCAATTTTCCGCGTTATTTTCCTCAAAATGGATGGAAGGTATACATACAGGGTATGGACCAGCTGTTCTGTTGGTTTCGGTATTTATTTTCCAGACTTCTCCGGATCCAATATAATTATCTCTATCTCCTATCACTGTGTATCTTCCTATAAAGATCTGAGTTGTTTCATACGCTGAGGGCATAATGGGAGACTCTTCAATTTTGTCTGCTGTAATGTAAATAGCTTTTTGAGATTCATTTTGTGTACTCATGGTGTAATTAATTAATTGTTCCTTAGATCTATACTAAAAACATTCGTACTCTCCTCTCTGAAATATCCTATTATCAGACAGTCAATTAATTGTAAGGGAGGCCCACTAAGAGGAATATATCACAAAATACAGTGAGATAGGAGAATAGAAGTGGATCATATACTGAACAGTCACAAAGAGAAAGTCACAGACCGAACAGCAGTAAAAACCATTTAGTAAGATGCCTGTTTCCAGAAATTACCCTTATACATTTTATTAATAAGTTTGGTAAATCCATATAATAAAACCAAAGTAACTAGGCCAATACCTATTAATAATTTACAAATCAGTCTGTTTCCGCCAATAGTTGTAACTTTTGCAGGATCTTGCGGATCATAATCAATCTTTATACTATTTCCTGTTTCCCAGGAAGATTGATAATGCCCTAAAGAAGTTTTATAAGGAATCCCATCCACCTGATAACTTATCCACACACGATAGAACTTCGTTTTTCTTTTACTGTTTTGTGCGTATTTATATTTGATTTGTATATCTTCGATCCTGGCTGTGGTAGATTCATACTTCTTACTTAATCTGTCCGCATAGAGAAGCCCGAAGCATCCACCGACAATCATTCCTATTACAACTACATAGCTTGCAATAAGAATCACTCTTCTATCTAAAGGTCTGCTGTATATACTTATCTTATTCACGGATGCAAAACTACAACATATTTTTGATGAACTCAAATGCCGGATATTCTCACCGCAGTTAGAAAAGACTTCCTGAAAAAATGAATATCGGGATCATGCATTACGACATCCATACATTCTACGCAAGCATTATCTATGTACGTTACCCCTGGCTCTCAAAGGATCGCTTTTATGGATGTTTTAAAAGAACAGATATTATAGTACAATGAATATATTCAGAATACCGAAGGTTCTTTAAAAACCGACGGGGAGTTCCTAACCATTCAATCACTATCTATCTTATTTTACACTTATCAAACTTTTATAAACTTTATTTGTTTTAAGAAATAAAAACAAAAGTCTTATGTTTTACAAATATCTTTTCCCGGCCCGGCCAGATCAAACCTCAGAGTCACTTTTTCTTCTGGCAATGCGTATTATTTTCGGTTTGTTACTGATGAATCACGGTATCCAGAAATGGAGCCATTTTCATGAACTTTCCACTACATTTGCCGATCCGCTGGGAGTAGGCAGTACGGTATCTGTCAGCTTAGCTATTTTTGCCGAGTTGTTCTGTTCCATGGCCTTTATTGTTGGCTTTCTGTTCCGGCTGGCCCTTATTCCGATGACCTTCACTATGGCCATGGCATTCTTTGTAATCCATTCCGGAGATCCCTTTTTTGACAAAGAACTGCCTTTTGTTTACATAATCCTTTATATCATGCTTTTTATCAGCGGGCCGGGAAAATATTCCGTAGATTATCTGCTGCGGAAGACATGGGACCGGAGCAGGCAGCCTGCCTAAAATAAGTCCGTCCGATCTTTTCTGATCCCGGAAAAAGATTTATATTTGTAGCAGTCAATCCGCTCTTTGTGCGGATCTGCCTCCTGAGAAGACGATCATTCATTTTAATATAAATCTATAAATCAATTCATTATGAGAAGAAACAAATTTACATTTGTCACTGCTTGTATGCTTAGTGTTACTATTCTGTTCAGTTCCTGCGTAGGATCGTTCGGATTGTTCAATCGCCTGGCCACCTGGAACCAGTCGATCAGTAATAAATTCGTGAATGAGCTCGTATTCCTGGCTATCAATATAGTACCTGTATATGGAGTAGCATATCTGGCAGACGTATTGGTGATCAATTCCATCGAGTTCTGGTCAGGTACCAATCCGATGGCAGATGTAGGTGAAGTGAAAAAGATCAAAGGTGAGAATGGCGATTACTTAGTAGAGGTAAAAGAAAACGGTTATACGATCACCAAAGAGGGTGACACCACCTCTATGGATCTGATCTACGATCAGGAAACCCATACCTGGAGTGTACAGGCCGACGGTGTGAGCAGCGATCTGCTCCGTTTCAACGAAGACGGTACAGCCGAACTCTGCCTGCCCAACGGAGATACATTGAACGTAACGCTGGACGAGCAAGGCGTACTGGCCGCGCATCAGTTGCTGATGAGCGACCTGTATTATGCCATGCGCTGATCCGGAACTATTCCCTCTACGGAAAGATCTGTCGGTTGCCTGAAGGCAAAGGCAGGTCTTTTCTGCTTTTTTACAGGGTTATCTTTTACACACATTTAAATGCGTCTGACATAAACAAACTACCTTTCTGCTTCGTCTTTTTTCTGTTTACTCTTTCTGCAGGCTGCTCTCCGCAGACCGAACAGGAACGTGCCGGAACGTGCGCGGTAGCCTTCTGCGAATCGTTCTATAACCTCAACTATCCGTTGGCTACGAATTACGTTACCCCTTCTTCCCTGCCCCTGTTGCAGTACTATGCTTCCAACATCCGGCAGGAACACTTAGACGCGGTGCGGCAATCAGGCATAGCTACAGTCTCCCTGATACATACCGAACTGGAAGAAAATGGACAAGAGGGCCGCGTGGTATGCCGGATACAAAACGTCCTGGAGACGGACTTTATCAACGGGACTTTCTCTTTTACCGAAGAGATCCGGGACACGCTGATCGTGCAACAGACAGAAGGAACCTGGCAGGTCAGAATGGATAACCTACGGCGAAGTGGAAAGTAAAATCCCGACTGAAGTTGGGATGTATGATCGGATACCTGTCTTTTCCACTGCTATAGACAGGATTCAATGCTTTCATCCCTCCGTCGAAGCGCAGGATCAGAAAATCCATATCCAACCGCAGTCCAAGGCCGTAAGCTACGGCAATCTGCTTGTAGAACTCCCTGAAACGAAAGAATCCGCCGGGCTGGTTGATTTCATCTTTCCTCAGGGTCCAGATGTTACCGGCATCTATAAAGGCGGCTCCGTTGAATTTCCAGAAAAGGCGGGTACGGTATTCCGCACTGACATCCAGCTTGATGTCTCCGGACTGATTGAGGAAATTTCCGTCGCCGGGAAAAGATCCCGGCCCCAGACCGCGTACCGACCATCCGCGTACGCTGTTGGCTCCTCCGGAGAAATAGCGTTTCTCGAACGGTATGGCGTTGGCATTTCCGTAGGGCACTGCAATGCCGAATGCCGCGTGAAAAGCCAGTGAGTTGCGCTCGTCCATCACAATATTCTGTGCAAAGTCGAAGTCCCCTTTCAGGTATTGTGCATAGGGGATGTTCAGTATCTTGTATTCTTCACCTTCACTCCTGTTGATCTTCCCTTTGGTGGCTCTGGAAATGAGATACAATAGGTTACCAGCCGATTCGATACCCGCGCGTATGGCAAAAGAGTTGGCTGTAGCTGTCCGGTTCAGGTTAGAAGTCCCGGAACTGTGGTAGTGATAGGTATACCCATTACGTACGATCAGGCGGTTTTTGTAGTTATACTCCAGGATGGGATTGTCTCCGTTGAGGTAATCGTTTGTAAAGCTCAACGATTTCCAGGGCAGGTATACGAAACTGATATCCAGCATATCGATACGATGCTGTACCCGTTGCCTTTCCGACCAGCGGTAGCTCCAGGAGCCATTGGCCACGGTCCGGGAGAATTCGGGTCGTATCTGATAGTTGTACTGAAGTCCGAACTCCGTGGTTGCCCGTATCTTGCGTTTGTAAGCAGAAGAGAGGAAAGGGAACAGGAAGTTGGGGAAGTTGATACTGCTTTCTACCCCGAATTCGGTGTAGTTATTGTCCGTATTGTTCGTACTGATCTGGGAGATGGCTTCAAAAGCCCCGCGGAATTTGAGCAGAAAGGTTTCCGAACCGTGGAACAGGTTGCGGTTCTGGTAAGAGACCGACGCTGCCACTCCGGGATCTCCGGAGGTATTTGTCCCTTCTACCTCAAAGGAGATCGACTGAGGCCTGTTGCGTGTCAGCAGGATATAACTGTCTAAAGTGAGACTGTCTCCCTGCTGGCGTTCCATAAACCTCATGTTGGCGTATTTCAACGCAGACAACCGTCCGAAGTTGCTGTAGGTACGTTGTATGTTCTGTTCGCTGTACAGGTCTCCGGGCGAGAACATTAGGTTGTTTGTCAATATCCTGGGACGAAGATACATCTTATCCCGGAAATAGATCGGATAGCCTTTGTAGCAGATCGAATCATAGGTCTGGGCAAACTGCAGGGAAGTGGATTGCAGGGCTTCGTAGTCGGTCACAAAACGGATCTCTCCGATGTGGAACTGATCGTGCGCGCGGGGCTCGTCTGTCGCATGGGCACGGTAAAGGTGCAGATGCAGGGTCAGATCTACCTGGTAGGTATTTTGTATGGTATCCGCCGTGTAAGTGATGTAGTCTTTGTGAAAACGGTAGTAACCGTGGTTCTGAAGTACCTGGGTGATCCGTTGTCTCTCCGCGTCCAATACATTGACATCAAAGAGCATTCCCTTTCTGAGACGGGTAGAAGCTGAGTCGTTGCGGAGGTAATGTGCGATCTTCCCGTCGGGAACATCGTAATGTGTGGAATGTACAATGTAGGGCGCTCCGGAATGCACCTGATAGAGGAGTTTCAGTTTTTTTCTCTTCGTACGTATGCCTCCGTCTACAGTAGCACTCATATACCCCATGTTGTGTACCGCTTTGGTAAGTTCCTCCTGGGTTTTCAGGGCCTCTTCTTCGGAGTAGATCACCGGAGCATCTCCCATACGACGCAGGGTACGGTTGATCCAGCGCGTGGAATCCCGACCGGAGGCATTATAGATATACAACTGGGTCTTGAACAGGCTGAACCATTTGGAATTGGGATTCTGGCGCAGATAGGGCGCCAGTTCGGAGGGCTTTATCTCTTTGCGATCTGTCTGTATCTTTACCTCTTCCAGCAGATACGCTCCTTCGGGTACGTATTTGGTGGCCGAACAGGAAGCCAGCAAAGCAAGGATCGGAATCCATAAAAAGAGAGAAAAACCTGTTCTCATGCAAAAGGATATAAGATAATTACGATGGGACTATTTACGATTTAAATCATATCACAATGTTACTATGATTATTCATGTGCAAATATAATCTATTATTTCCTCATGAGAAAATATGAAGAGGTTGTGTCACCATAAAAAACGAGGGTATTTCAAAGTCCTGAAGGGACAACCAATTCTAACCCACGGGAAGGCGGATGAAGAGACACGAAATCCGACGCAGCCCTGGGTATAAAGGATGTACATAATATGGAGTGCTGAATTCTAAGACAAATAAACTCTGGAAAACTGTTCATACATTCATAGATGTGCTTAAAATTATCTGAATCTATTTTAGATCATCTTTCCGATATACAACTCCTGCGGACGTTTTTAGAGAAATATGTATCCTACAATAAGGCAATCTATCAAGATTTCCTTATGATGACTTTAACAATGAAAACTATCATATTATTTTGTTGTTACAATATTTTTATTATATTTGTTGTGTTAAACAAAAAACACATCTATGAAAAATTATTTTATTATTACAGTAAGTTTGTTGCTGGCAATAATTTATTCCTGCACAAACATAGATGACTCTATTCAGAACATACAAACTCAGGAAAGTGAGTTGGTAAAAATTGGACAAGAGATTGCCCGAATCCATAATGAATGTCTCGAGGAAGTATATAAAGATTTAATGAATATTTCCACAAGAGCCTCCTCGTTAGATAATGAAAGCCTGGAGCAGTTGATTATTACTTCTGTAAATAAATACGTTTCACAAAATTTGCATACCCGGTCAGATAATGAAATAGAAGAAATACAACTTTTTGATTATGCCATCACAGTAGAGGAAGTCAAAGAACTTATATCTGAACAGGAATTCAACTATATAGAAGCAGTAATGAATAATCCTTTAGATATATATCTAATTAATAAAGTTGAATCGGATGAAGTCTTAAACTATGAGCAGAAAAAAGCTGTTATAGGTTTTATTACTGTTTTCCAGGCATCAACTGAATACTGGAATGCTAATTTACATGTATGGATGGAAACCCTTAATAAACCTCAGACCCGGGCCAATGCAGGAAGTGTAGCATTTGCTGATGCTTGGTGGGGCTATCAAGCTCTTATGGCAAGTGCCATGAATCCTTTTGTCGGAGGTGGGATGGCAGCGGTAGCTTCGGTGTGTACAGCCATATTTTGACAAAACGAATAAAACATGAATAAATATCATAAATATGGAATAACCGCTACGATAGGGTTAATTGTCACTATCATTATTCTATGTCTGGTGATAGCCCCTATTAAAGGCAGACCCTACACCTACATTTTTGATGATGGAACAGGCGGAATAGCTATGTGTTTCTTTATTCTGCTTTGGTCAGCGATAGCTTATTATATAGGCTATGGAGCTACGAAAAGGTTTGATCTGAAAAAGGAATACTATAAAACACAAGTTCCTTTAGTGGATGAAAAGATATTCAACAAACTTTTCATAGATCATTATATTTCACAAAGTGCCAGAATGTTCTCTATTGTCTTTGTTACAGCTATTCCGTGGTATGCGTTGGGATATATACGCGAAGACATTACCGAAAAAGATCTATGGATAATGGGAGGGTTCGCTGTTTTGTCTTTGATTTGTTTTCTAATCTTTATAATCAAAAAAATCAAATGGAAGAGGTTTGATTAATAGATCCTCTTTGAAACTGAGGTTGTCTCTTTCGAGGCAACCTTGTTTTTTTTACTACTTCTCAACAATAAATGATCTTCATATTCATTATCAATATATGCGTACCATCCATCTCTATGTGTGTAAATACATTGGGGAACTGCCGAGTGGGGGCGGTCAGCGAAGCGGATTACAACGTACGATTTGAATTCTGTTCTGGTATCAGTATGCAAATATCATCCTTATTTTCCTCATGAGAAAAAAAGCCGGCACAAAGAAATTTACGATGGGCCGATCGCGGACGTCTCCCTGGCTTACGATCGTAATTCTCTTTGTGCCGGCACGATACAGAGTTACAGGCGGAACTCGACAGGAATGGTATAATAGACATTCCTTACTTTGCCCTCGTGCTTGCCAGGCTGCCACGTGGTCATACTTTTTATCACTCTTACCGCTTCCTGGTCCAGAGCTTCATGGACGCCTCTGGCTACCCGCACATCATCAATACTTCCGTCTTTGCGAACAACCATCTGAACGATGACCCTACCTTGTACAGCCGCGTCGGCAGCTTCCCTGGGATAGCGCAGATTCTCACTGATGTATTTCATGAGTTCCTTCACTCCACCCGGATAGTGTGGCATTTCATCTACTACATGCAGGATCTCTTCGTCCTCAGCCGGGGTTTGCGGTATTTCTGTTGCCTGAGCGGTCTCAGTAATCTCTTCTGTAAGGAAAGGGACTACAAAAGTACTCTGGTTGCGGATGCCAGTGAAAGACATCAACAGGATAGCCATAGGCAGGAACATGACGTATTTACTCTTCATCAGGTTCCGGGTTCTTTTTTTATTCATCATTTTCAATCTGTTTTTTAAAGGTAAAACACTAAAGTTATTATATATATTTGCTGCAGCCATAGGAGTATATTCCATTCCGATCAGGTGATACTGATAGCTTTTTTTTATTGAATCCCGCCTTCATCACCGTGTCATCCGCTTCGTATTCGTGGTTGATGCGTATCTCCCTGCGCAACAGCCAGGCAACCGGGTTGAACCAACAACACACAATGACCATCTGTGCCAGCACCATGTCTATGGAGTGAAGACATCTGACATGTGTCTGTTCGTGTATGAGCACTTCCGACAGTTCCTGCCGTTCTGTGAGTTCTTTCCCTATACAGATCCATCTGAAAAACGAAAAGGGTGAGCGGTTGTCGGGATGTATCCATACAGTAACACCCTGTATGCATTGTTTTTTGCTTTGGATAATCAAAAGGAACGTATGCCGCAATTCCATGCCGGTGCGCAGCAACATCACAAGGGCCCCGATCAGATAGATCACAAACAAGAACTTCACCAGGGCAGGTATAGTTGTCTGTGTCACCGTAACCAGCGTATCCTGTATCAGGACTTCTGAGGTGTCTGTCCATATCTTTTCATATATTACTCCCAGGTTGACAGGATTTTCCTGACGAAAGAGAAAAGAATCAGCAGGCAGATGAATGACCGGCGCGATAAACGCGATCGCGTAGCACATCAGCAATACCGTGCGCCGGAGACTGAAAAACGTATCACGGGTACAAAACAGCACATAGAAAAGGTATAATACCGTCAGTATTATATTTACTTTCAATATGTATAACAGAAATATATTCATGAGGGTAAGGTGTTATGATTCTTTATCAATAATATCCATTAACTCCTGCAATTCTTCTTTGCTGAGTTTCCGATCTCTTACAAAGAAAGAGACCATTTCTTTGTAAGATCCTGTGAAGTAGTTCCTGACCACTCCTCCCAAGAAATAACGCTTATAGTCGCTTTTTTCTATCTGCGGACGATACTGAATGCAATTGCCCAGCTTCAGAGGAGAAAGATAGGCTTTCTTCTCCAGGTTGCGTACCACAGAGGCTACACTTGTGTAAGGAGGCCGTGGTTCGGGCATTTCATTTAGTATTTCCCTGATGAAACTGGGGCCTGATCTCCAAAAATAGAGCATGATCTCTTCTTCCTGTTGAGTTAATCTTTCCATATCTGTGAATTTATACAGGTGATTTGTCCAAAGATCTGCTTTTTGATATATTTACGGATCAATAGTAGATCTACGACTTTTAAACAAAGCTACGACTTTTAAGTAGATAGTCTCTTTTTTTTCCTATAAACTTTGTTAATCCCCCTAAAAAACCTGATAGAACAGGCTCAGGAAGGGGGCACTGTCCCTACACCTTGTCTGCATTTTCCGCGGCAAATGTAAACAGGCTCTCAAAATATCTTCTTATTTTTGTCCGGGCTATGGAAAATGTCTCTGTAGTTCCTTAAAAGCACACCTGTATGTCATTGAGCAAAAACAAGATCAAGTACATCCGTTCGCTGGAAGGGAAAAAACACCGCAAAGAGGAAGGGGTGTTTCTGGCCGAAGGTCCGAAATTAGTAGGCGAACTCCTGGGACACTTTCCCTGTCGGCTGCTGGTAGCAACTTCCGAATGGCTGGAAGCCAGTCTGGTCCGGACAGTAGCGGTACAGGAGATCCTTGTAGCTACGCGGGAAGAGCTTTCGCGTGCCAGCCTGCTCAAAACTCCTCAGAGCGTGCTGGCCCTTTTTGAGCAGCCTTCTCTTCACGTGAATGCGGAGATAGCCCGGCGCTCTTTGTGCCTGGCACTGGATGGTGTGCAGGATCCCGGCAATCTGGGAACAATTGTGCGTCTGGCCGACTGGTTTGGTATTGAACACATCTTCTGCTCTCTGAACACGGTGGATGTATATAGCCCGAAAACCGTACAAGCTACCATGGGCGGACTCGCCCGGGTGAAGGTCGGATATACCGATCTTCCTGCTCTGCTGGATTCGCTGGAAGGGATTCCTGTGTATGGTACTTTTCTGGACGGTGGCAATATGTACGATGAAGCCTTGTCGGAAACAGGTCTGATCGTTATGGGCAATGAAGGGAACGGCATCAGCGCGGAAGTCGCGGCGCGTATCAATCGCCGCATCTATATCCCTACCTTCCCGGCAGACAGGCTGGCAGCGGAATCGCTCAATGTAGGGGTAGCTACGGCAGTGGTGTGTGCCGAGTTTCGCCGACAGGCTGCAACAAAGTAAAATCAAAAGGATACAACAGCACTGCTTTCCTTTTTTCTCCGGCCAGGAGGGATTCCGCCTGATCGGGCAGTTCTTCCGGAGAGATCACGGGATGGTGGAAGAAAGAAGGCTCTTTTGCCCCGGTTTCCTTCTCCGCAGCCAGCAGCAACACTCCCGGATGCCACTCTACCGATTCTCTTTCCTCCATACAGGGATAGATGCGTACTACATACCCATCCTCTACTTCTATGGCAAATTGTTTCAGATAGCCAACACCCGACCACAAAAGGTAATGTGAAGCATAACGTTTCATGTGTCTTTGCGGAATATCTACTCTTCTATGATCCGGGTATCTTCCCGGAGTATCATCGGTTGCAACTCCCCTTCTCTGCGTTCCCGCGCCGGACGCGCGATGGAGTCGGATCTCCGGCGCTGATTGAGGTGTGCCGGATTGCTTCTGCGCTGAAAGTCGCTTGGCCTTTCTGATACCGTATCAGGGACCGGAGCAGCGGTCACACTCTCCCGGAGCGTTTCTACGACGGCCCCATCGGCGGTCTCTGTCTGTAAACTATCGGCAACGCTGGCAGGGATGGAGTCGTTGTTGTGGTAGCGCATCAGACTGATGCTGTCTGTCAGTACCATCGGTATGCCTTCTTCGCCGGGGTAGTAGATAAATCCGTTCACTTCCCGGATCTCTCCCAGCGTATCGGAAACCAGGCGAATATGATGCATGCCGGAGTTAAGAATGCTCTTCGTGCCGGAAAGGATGCTATCGTTGCGAAATTTTATCTGCATAGCCATCACCGGAGCTCTCAGTGTATCGGGCTCTTTGCCTACGAACAGGTAGCGTACGTTCCAGAGAAGGGTATCTCTCTCTTTGTAATTGGTATCTGTGGTCAGAGAAAAAGTGACTTTATTGCCAAACGGAGTACCGTCTAACCGATATACCTGCTGCCATACCCATACGTCGATGCTATCTCCGGGCAGGGACATATTGGTCTTCTTCTCTCGTTGGGCCACCCGGTAGTTGATCTCGTCGCGTTCTTCTTTGAGCCTGTCGGCCACCTTATCGTAAATGCGCGAGAGGATCTCCGTATGCCGGCTGTACCAGACCATCGAAGAATCGAATACCTCTTCTGTAGTACCGTGCTTGGCAAATACGGCATCCATGTACAAGGCTTTCCGGTAGTTCTCGGTAGAAGGAAGATCATCTGCCATGGCTTTGGCTACATGGTAGTCGTACAGCAGTTGTTCCATTTTAGTCTCGGAAAGTACTCCGGAAGGCCGTTTCACTTTGCAGCCGGTCAGTATGCAACCGATCAGCAACCATACAAACAGGTATACAAGCAGGTTATTCTTCATCAATCGTTGTTTCCTTGTTTTCTTTGGAACCGTGTATGGTGTTGAAGTATTTTCCGTAGAAGAGGATCAGCGCAATCATGCCACAACTGATGGCGGCATCCGCGAAATTGAAGATAGGACTGAAAAAGATGAAATGCTTTCCTCCGATCACCGGCATCCATTGGGGCCAGTTAGTGTCGATAATGGGAAAGTAGAACATATCTACCACTTTGCCGTAGAACCAGGTAGAGTATCCCCCACCCTCGGGCAGGAAGGTAGCGATCTGTGAATAGGTGCTTTCGCTGAAGAGCACTCCATAGAACACGCTGTCTATGATGTTGCCCAACGCTCCGGTCAGGATCAGGGAGACACAGACAATATAACCGGTCTTGTAGTTCCGCTGTATACATTTGTAAAGGTACCAGCACAGGCCGCCGACCGCCACAATGCGGAAAGAGGTCAGAAACAGTTTTCCGAAGAGCTCCATCCCGAATGCCATTCCGTTGTTCTCCGTGAAATAGATGTAAAACCAATCGGTCACGCGGATGCTCTCGTGCCAATACATTCTGGTTTTTACAAGCACCTTTATGATCTGATCGATCAGCAGAACGGAAAAGATTACAGACAGAGAGATCCGCCCTTTCGTGAAAAATTGTTTCATGTATTTGTCAGTCTGGAATACCATATAAATGTAAAAGCGGAAGGTTGAGGGCTCACACAGCGTATGCCGGTAACCTTCAACCTTCCGGATCAATGAATGATCAGTTTATTTTTTGCCACTGTTCTTGGCTTCGATGCTCAGGGTGGCATGTGGCACGGCACGCAGGCGTTCGGCAGGGATCAGTTTTCCTGTCTCACGGCATACCCCGTATGTTTTGTTCTCAATACGTACCAATGCAGCCTGTAGTCCCTGGATAAACTTCAGCTGACGTTGTGCCAGGCGGGTCGTTTCTTCTTTGGACAACGTATTGGCACCCTCTTCAAGTACTTTGTAGGTAGGCGAAGTATCGTCTGTATCGTTCCCGTCGAGCCCCATCAGACTTTGTTTGTAATGGTCGTAATCGCGTTGTGCCAATTCCAGTTTCTCTTTAATAATAGCCCGGAATTCTTCCAGTTCCGCGTCGGAGTATCTCGTTTTTTCAGCCATAACTCAAAAAATTAACGTTAGTGTTTCAATGATATTATTCACTCTTATTCTTTAGTTACTCTGACAAACAAAGAAAAGTCGTCAAAGTTTAATTCTGTCGCATTTTCCACCTCATCGGCCAGTGTAAGGGAGTTTCCTAACACCTGGTTGCAAATATATACATTATATTCGTTTACCGCATCATCTGTTAACGGATTTTTGGAGAGTACGATCCCGATCTTGTCCGTAATCTCGAAACCGCTCGCTTTGCGGATGTTCTGGATCCGGTTGACCAGTTCGCGCGCGATACCTTCCCGGCGGAGCTCTTCGGTCACTGTGACATCCAGCGCCACCGTGAGCTTTCCTTCGTTGGCTACCAGCCAGCCCGGGATATCTTCGCTGATGATCTCCACATCTGCGGCTTCTACGGTAGCGGGAATGCCTTGCAAATCGAACGTATAGCTTCCTTCTCTTTCCAGGACATTGATCTCTTCCTGTGACAGACCGGCCACGGCAGCAGCCACCGCCTTCATCTGTTTACCGAATTTGGGACCTAACTTCTTGAAGTCGCACTTCACCTTCTTCACCAGAATGCCGGCCGCGTCGTTTATGAAATTCACCTCTTTGACATTCACCTCGCTCATGACCAGACTCTTTACCGCTTCGATATGGCTCCGTTGCTCTTCGTCGGTCACAGGGATCATGATCCGTTGCAGCGGCTGGCGTACTTTGATATTTACTTTACGACGCAGCGCCAGCACCATGGAGGTAATGTCCTGAGCCATGCGCATACGCGCTTCCAGCTGGCTGTCTATCTGGCTGGCATCGCTCTCCGGGAATCTGGCCAGGTGGATGGAAACCGCCTGGTCACGTCCGGTAGCAGCGGTCAGATCGGCATAGAGCAGATCGGCATAAAAAGGAGCGATGGGCGCCATCAGTCGCGCCACTGTTTCCAGACAAGTATACAAGGTCTGATAGGCAGAAAGTTTGTCCCGGGTAAACTCTCCTCCCCAGAAACGCTTCCGGTTGAGGCGTACATACCAGTTGGACAGGTTGTCATTGACAAAATCCGAGATCAGACGTCCGGCTCTGGTGGGTTCGTATTCGTTGTAGCAGGTGTCTACCTCCTTTATAAGTGTATTCAGCAGAGACAAGATCCAGCGATCTATCTCCGGACGCTCTTCCCGCGCGATATCCGGCGCGCTGTAGTCGAAACCATCTACATTGGCATACAGGGCAAAGAAAGAGTAGGTGTTGTATAAGGTGCCGAAAAACTTCCGGCGTACCTCTTCGATGCCCTCCACATCAAATTTCAGGTTGTCCCACGGAGACGAGTTGGTGATCATGTACCAGCGCAACGGGTCTGATCCGTACTTCTCTATGGTCTCGAAGGGATCTACGGCATTTCCCCAGCGTTTGGACATCTTATTGCCTTTCTTATCCAGGACCAGCCCGTTGGAGATAACTGCTTTGTAGGAAACACTGTCAAATACCATCGCAGCTATCGCGTGCAGGGTGAAGAACCATCCGCGGGTCTGGTCTACACCTTCGGCGATGAAATCTGCCGGATATACCTCTCCGCTGTCCAGTAGTTCTTTGTTCTCGAACGGATAGTGGATCTGCGCGTACGGCATCGCTCCGGAGTCGAACCATACGTCGATCAGGTCGCTTTCCTGTTTCATCGGCTGCCCTTTGGAGGATACCAGTACGATATCGTCTACATAAGGACGGTGCAGATCGATCTTTTTGTAGTTTTCCGCCGCGTATACACCCGGTTCGAATCCGTTTTCCTTGTAAGGATTGCTCTGCATCACCCCGGCAGCCACTGCTTTCTCGATCTCCTGATAGAGTTCTTCTACCGAACCGATACACAATTCCTCGCTGCCATCTTCCGTACGCCAGATGGGCAGCGGTGTGCCCCAGTAGCGCGAACGGCTCAGGTTCCAGTCGTTCAGGTTTTCCAGCCACTTGCCAAATCGTCCGGTACCGGTAGATTCGGGTTTCCAGTTAATGGTCTTGTTGAGTTCGATCATCCGGTCTTTGCAGGCGGTGGTGCGGATAAACCAGCTATCCAGCGGATAATAGAGCACAGGTTTGTCGGTGCGCCAGCAGTGCGGATAGTTGTGTACATGCTTTTCGATGCGGAAAGCCTGGTTGTTGGCTTTGAGCATCATACAGATAGATACATCCAGGGTCTCGTCTGCTTCAGTCAGCTCCGGATCGTATACATTCTTTACGAAACGTCCGGCATACGGAGCATAGAGTCCGGTGTTGACACGCTCTTCTACAAAATGTGGGTCCAGATCTTCCAGGGCATAGAATTTACCGGTCAGGTCTACCATCGGACGCAGTTCGCCGCGGGTATTGATCAGTTGCAAAGGCGGCACTCCTGCTGCTTTGGCTACCTGGGCATCGTCTGCACCGAAAGTGGGTGCGATGTGCACGATCCCTGTACCGTCTTCCGTAGTCACGTAATCACCTGCGATCACGCGGAAGGCTCCTTCACCCGGATCTACCCAGGGGATGAGTTGCTCGTACTGCATACCCAGCAGGTCACTCCCTTTGTATTCGGCGATCACGCGGAAGGGGATCAGTTTATCTCCCTGCTTGTAGGCGTCCATCTCCAGATCGGCAGCCTTCGGATTGAAATGGGTATGGAGCAACGCTTTGGCCAGTACTACGGTGATTGGCTGTCCGCTATACGCGTTGTAACTCTGAACGGCCACATAGTCTATCTGCGGACTTACACACAGCGCGGTGTTGGAGGGAAGGGTCCAGGGAGTGGTGGTCCAGGCTAAGAAACAGGGAGTGCCCCAGGCAGCCATCTCTGGCCTGGGATCTTTCATGCGGAACTGTGCCACCACCGTGGTATCTTTCACATCCCGATAGCATCCGGGCTGGTTGAGCTCGTGGGAACTGAGTCCTGTGCCTGCGGCCGGAGAATAGGGCTGTATGGTGTATCCTTTGTAGAGCAGTCCCTTGGTATGCATCTGCTTGAGCAGCCACCACAGGGTCTCTATGTACCGGTTGTCGTAGGTAATATAAGGATCGTTCATGTCTACCCAATAACCCATCCGATGGGTCAGGTCTTCCCATTCCCTGGTAAATTTCATCACATCTTTGCGACAGGCGGCGTTGTATTCGGCCACACTGATCTTTTTACCGATATCCTCTTTGGTGATGCCCAGCGCTTTTTCCACACCCAGCTCCACAGGAAGGCCGTGAGTATCCCATCCGGCTTTTCTTTTCACCTGATAGCCTTTCATGGTTTTGTAACGACAGAAGATATCCTTGATGGTGCGCGCCATGACGTGGTGAATGCCCGGCATACCATTGGCGGAGGGAGGACCTTCGTAAAAAACAAAGGAAGGAGCTCCTTCACGTTCTGTCATACTTCTGGCGAAAACATCGTTTTCGTCCCATTTCTTCAGTACCTCTTTGTTTACCTGTGAGAGGTCTAACTGACCATGTTCAGCAAATCTCTTACTCATCTCTATGTATGTGATTTGTATTATTTTCTACAGTTGTCGGGACAGATCCCGATTTTAAGGGTGCAAATTTACAAAAAATCATTCAGAGCGTGCCCAAATTTTATCCGTTTCTTTCATCCGGGATCTGTTTAAATTGGATCCGGGGCTTGTTTTAAGTTCTCATCCCTCATTCTCCTGTGTTCTCCGAAGGCAACCCCGGGCTCCTGCTCTATCCTCTCCGGGGAACCAAGAGCGCATACTGAGACAGAACGCAGGATCAGGGTGATGTATATCCGGGAATTGAAACACACAACACATAAAAACTGCTGATTTTCTTTACTGGGACGGTTATAGCCTCAGGCGGGTGTACGACAAGATCCTAATGTACGGAAAGATCATCTTCTCAACCTGTTTTTCAGCCATATAGAAATAACATTTTGATAGTAAATAACTCAAAAAAATTCTTTTCTTTCCCGATCTGTCTATGTACGTAACTCCTTGTTTTTTCAAAATGCTGCTTCCGGAGATCAGATCGGATGATTTTTGTGTATTTATTTGAAAAATATACGTTTTTCATGGTGCTACATGAGGATTTTCCATGGATAAAAAGCCTTTTTTGTCCTTATAACAGGGCGCTGTATTGTATAAAGTTGGGCGCTCTCTTTCCCGTAAATTTCAGATAGCAGACAAAAATGCTCTTATTTACATACTCTCATACACAGAAGGCACCGGAGTCCGGCAAAAATCAATTCAACATTATAATTTATAAAACAAGATAATTCCATCTTAATGGCATTTAATATCCAGATTTGATATCTTTTTCCATGAATTTTCTAATAAATAGTATGATTCTGATTTATCCAAACACGAAATGCCTGCGTTGAAAGTCATCTATTCTGCTCCCTGTCCTATATATTCGATCCTGAGCAGTTTTAACTAACAAAATGACACATTGTATTCTTCTTGTACCCTCTTTAACTCTATAATGATATATGCCGGATAAAAATCTTACCTAATTATTTCAAGAAAAATTTTCCTCCAGAAAGTATTTCCGGAAAAATCTCTATTGCTTTTTTACAAATAATTTTTTATGATATATACAAAGAGAATAAGCTGAAAGCATTGAAAACAGATAGAATAAGCCATATTAATTTCTAGGAATTCATTACTTTTACAGCATCATTCAAATCTTCCATGATACTTAAACAGACTTTAAATTGTATGAAGAAAAAGATAGGAATCGTCTTATGCGTAGTGATGGCTTTCGCCATACACATGCAAGCAAATGGAACCAGTTGGGGGGACTCCCTTCAAACGGAGCGTCAAAGTCCGGTAGAGATCACTGCCCTCGATGGTACATTCGTTTTACAGATGAGATACCGTAAAGACTTTCCCTGGATCGGTATACAGTTCCATGATAAACATGTGGGCATGGGAGTTGGCACTGCTCTGGAAATAAAAAGACAGGAAAATTTCTATGTAGTGATCGTAAAATACGATCCGGAACCCTTCTGTACGATCGATGAGGGGATAGAGGCCTACCTGAAAGAACTTTTCAGGCATTCCTACGAAGACGAGGATGAGGAGCATGGCGAGAAAGTCTGGAGGGCGTTTGTGGAGGAAGGAGGTTTACAGAGATTTATTGACACAGCAAGAGAATGGATCGACGACGAATTTCTCGATTCTCCGTTTGATGAGATATATGGATAAAAAAGTGATAAGTGGTAAGTTTTAAGTTATAAGTAATAAATGATAAAGGGTAAATTATAAGTTACGGGAACAGGAGAGCCTGATCTATATATTCACGATGATTATTTCATTCAAATTGTACCTCATGAATGTACTGTCCTATAAATAAACAGAAATTCATATACACTACTCCGGTTACTTGTAGAGACGCACGCCGTACACTAGTGTCCGCTAAAATAATTTAAGATTTAGAGAACTA
>JAJQDI010000002.1 GCA_021202275.1 Bacteroides sp. | reverse complement strand
GCTGAGCGGGTTAGTTTCAACAAAGGAAACTAACCCGCTCTTTTTTTGCACATATGCATTATATATAAACCAGACCATTACCATACTTCATTCTATATTGTAACTCTTTTTTCTTAGTCTTTCTCTTGTTATCTTTATATAAGGTTTCCCTCCTTTATCGTACGTAGGTTAATTATATATCATCCTCTTTTATATGTTTTTATCTTCTCGGAGAGAAAATAGATTTACATAAAAAACCATTTTTTATGTAAATTCTTGGATAATCCAAAACTTTATTTACCTTTGTGGTGTACTAATATACTAATACACTAAAATATTAATATATGATCACTACGGAACAACTTACATTTTATTATGGTAGGTCTAAAAAAGCGGTTCTCGACGATTTTTCTTTAGAGTTGGGTACAGGTATGGTATGTGGGCTTCTGGGTAAAAACGGAGTAGGTAAATCCACTCTTCTTTATCTTATGATGGGACTTTTAACTGCTCATAAAGGAAAGATCAAAGTAAATGGAATAGACGTCAGAAAAAGGCTTCCAGTTACTTTGAAGGAGACCTTTCTGGTACCGGAAGAATTCAACCTTCCACCGATTTCTTTGTTTCAGTTTGTAGAGCTCAACAGTCCTTTTTACCCCAATTTCAGCAAAGAAGATTTGGTTAGATATCTTCATTATTTTGAAATGGATTTTGATATTCATCTGAAAGCTCTTTCTATGGGGCAAAAGAAAAAAGTATTTATGAGTTTTGCTTTGGCTACCAACACTTCTATCCTTTTGATGGACGAACCCACCAATGGTCTGGATATTCCTGCCAAGAGTCAATTCCGCAAACTGATTGCTTCCGGAATGAATCAGGATCGTCTTATTCTTATATCTTCTCACCAGGTCAGAGACATTGATAAGATACTGGATCATGTACTTATTATGGATAAGAATCATTTGTTATTGGATGCCTCTACTGAGGAAATTTGCAAACATCTGTTTTTTATGGAGAGTGATGATATTTTTTTGAAAGAACAGGCTATATATCATTCTCCTTCTGTGAAAGGTAATTATTTACTTATGGAAAACAGTCAGCAGCAAGAGTCTGAACTAAATCTGGAAGTACTTTTTAATGCTACCCTGGCACATCCGGAAAGGATGGAGCGTTTGTTTAATGTTAAGTCCTGATTATTATGAAAGATACTACATTTAATTTTTCACGCCTGATCCATCTTTTTCATAAAGATGTAGCAGAGAATTGGAGAAAATATATTCTCTACGTAGGTACCATGTTTGGTGTATTTGTTATTTTCTTCCTCTGGAGAGGCTTTTTTGTTTACAAAGTTACGCCAACCGATGTTCCGGATCGTATGGTATCTGCCTGTGTAAATATGTTTATCGCTATGTGGTTTATTTATGGGTGTGTAAGTGCTTCTTTCACTATGGAGAATCTGAAACGTAAATCAAATCGTATATCCGTGTTTACATTGCCCGCTACTCCTTTGGAAAAATATTTCAGCCGTTGGTTCATACATACAGTCATATTTCTGTTGCTTTTTGTTTTTTCTTTTAAACTGGCGGATTATATCCGTGTCTTAGTCTTTTCTCTATCGTTTCCCTCGATTTCTGTTCATCCGGTTTCTTTGAATAGTATTTTTACGATATCCGGTCTGGATTGTCATCTCTATAATAATATATCCTCCGTATCCGGCTTGGTTATAGGATATTTCTTTTTGCAATCGTGTTTTGTATTGGGAAGTGTATGGTGGCCTAAAAATGCTTTTCCGAAAACATTCCTGGCTTTATTCTGCATTTTGATCCTTTTTAGTGTAGCATTGTGGGGTATAGTCAGAATATTCCTCTTTAAAGAAACTCTTCAGGGAGTCCATATTGAGAATGGCTCTGATATCTTAGGAAGAAATATATATTGGGCTTTAGGTATAGGGTTTACTTTGTTCAACTGGATCATCGGTTATTATAGATTTAAAGAAACCGATATCTTATAAATCGAAAGTTATGAACTTTAAAGATAATCAGGCAATCTACCTTCAGATAGCAGATCGTATCTGTGACGAGATCCTCCTGGGTAAATATCCGGAAGAAGAACGTATCCCTTCGGTACGTGAATATGCTTCTCTGGTAGAAGTAAATGCCAATACAGTAATGCGTTCGTATGACCATTTGCAATCCCAGGAAATTATATATAATAAGCGGGGGATCGGTTATTTTGTTTCTTCAGGCGCAACGGACAAAATCCGTTCTGCGCGTAGGAGTATTTTTCTGAAAGATGAATTGGTTTATTTCTTCCGTCAGCTGCATACGCTGGGAATATCTATGGAAGAGATCGAAGAGATGTATAGAAGTTATAATCATACGGATAAAAGTAAATAACAATGAAACGAACAACATATATAATCATAGGAGTAGTCTTTGCTGTCATTTTCGCACATATGGTCGCTGTTTATATCATCCTTAGCGGATACATAGAGCCGGAAAAGTTAACTTTTGACGAGAGAAGTCAGAGAGAATTTACGGATGTAAAAGTAATCTATCTGGATATGGAACGGGAAGGTGGAATGTATAACTTCTCCGGAAAGATAAATGTATCTCCTGTTGCCAAAGAGGGAAGTTGTACATTTAATTATCCGGAAATCCTGGCAGATCATATTCATTTCAAAAATGATGGGGATACTTTGTATATCACAATGGATATAAATGATTATTTTGCTGATATGGACGGTGTGCGTAACGGTCATTTTTCTATGGATGAACTGATTTTTGATCTGCAACTTGATTCTGTGGTCACTTATTTGAATAGCCATTCTTCCAATGCCAGATGGAATATCTCGGATATATCCTTTGATTCTTTACAGATAAGAACCGATCAGACACTGGAGATGATTTCATGTACAGTGAACAGATTTTCTTTTACCGGACATGGATTAAAAGTTCGTCAGGCTACCATCAAAGAGATGTATCTGGAATTAGCCCAGCGAAAGACATTTGAAATGCAAGGAGGGGAAATAGAGAAATTGTTCTGTACAGGTAATGGAAAAAGTACGCTAAAAAGTTCAGGAGCAATTCGTGAATTGGTATGGACACCTAAAGAAGAGGATGCGTCCCTTAGTCTTGAACTGCAGGCAAAGAGTGAGATGGTTCTAAGTAATTAGCAGTATGTACCACAAATTTTAAATTGTATGTTCTCTTTTATATGATGTATGTATATCATAGATTACTGATCGTATATAGAACTTTCTCCATATAGAAAAATATTGGTAATTCTATTGCTGTAAGCATGATAGACTTTAGCCCGTAGTAAGGTGAAGTGTATAGAACCAGAGCGAACGTCACCTTGGGCTAAAATCTATCGCCGTCGCAGTAGCTGCAACGACTGACGGTTAATGAGGGTTATTCCATAAAACGAGATAACTGATAGTTTTATAAAATCAATACCGTCATGGGATTAAGGCAGTACCTATTCATGTATTTGCCATCTATATACTATCCTGGCTTTTTCAAAAAATTACATAAAAACAAGCATACTACCTGTTACTCAATCCATTTTTGTATTTGCTTATCCCAGGATTCTACTACTCCTTCTCCAAAATAATCGTCAAAGGGAATTATAGCAGGGTTATTGATTTGTTCCAATGCTTTCCTATATTCTTCATCATTCTTAACTTCTTCAAATTTCTTATTAGACATAAGGGCTACTCTTCTATAATACATATCCTCATATTCTTTGGAGTAAATATTAGGTATACCCATTTTTATAACCATATCCTTTAAGGGTTTGTAATAGATCATTCCATCAAAGAGATAGTCATAATTTATATTAAGATCAAAGTAATCTGCTGCATACGTAAAATACAGATCAAATTTTGTATTTCCTATAGGAGTGTCTTTCAGATCAAATCCTATATCATCTTTTTTAGTATACTCAAACGCAGCATCAATAATTCCATGATTAGATAGTTTAAAATTATCTACATTACAGCTATTGATATAGATAACAAATGTCTCTTCAGGATATGTTTTATAAATGAACTCTCCTGCGCGTCTGATAAGAGGTCTGGTGGGTAAAGATAAGTAAGTTGGGTTTCGTTTGTAGGCGTGCATTGAATTCAGAATGACCAATGCTTTCCTTTTTTCTTTTTTTACCTCCTCATAATAGTCCACAAAATTCATGGCCATCATTTGATCTCTGAAAATGGAATTAAAAAACAGATTGTAATGTATATCCCACTCACGATGAGTCTGAATTTCATTGTAATCAAAAGGTACATCTGTTGGGAAAATGAATATCTTGTCTTCTTTATTCCGATCTTTATTAATCACCCATACTTCGTTCAGCATGTGATAATAATTATATGCACCCCAGACAAGGCTGGGACAAAGATCTCTATATATACTCAGTAGCTCTTTTTCTTTTTCTTCTTCGGTAAATGTAGCATTCATCAAAAAGTTATTGAACTTTTCATATAAGTTTACATGTCCTATTTCTGTATAGATATGTCCTTTAAACCGTTCATCCTTTACAACTTCCATAATCATATCATATTGAGTCATCTCCTGATGAAATCTTTCTGATAATATGACTATATCATGTGTTTCAAATTTTAGAAAAAATATATTCTTTGGAAGACAACGACCGATCTCTTTCCAGAAAGTTGATGTACGGTTTGATACTATCGTTTTTAATAATAGTCTGAGCCTCAATTTTAGGGTTACCTACTCCGAAAAAGGTACCTGCTGTCAACAAGGTGAAACAGATTTTTTTGAAAAAATATCCTTTGTTTCTCTGTTTTTCCGAACACATCTTATTTTTTGATATAGTGTTCATTGTAATTACTTGGTCGGAAGTACCGTACTGTGTCATAATTTAGCTTATTATCAGATAAAGATTCTGAAATTATAAAAATAAGAAATTTATAGAGGATCTTCATAAAAAGAATCACATTTCTCTTCTAGATGACGAATCATCCTTGTTTTTATCATATAAAAAGAGTTTCTATTGAATGACAATGAGTAATATCAAAGCATATCTATCGATCTCCTGTCATTCATAAGGTGTTGTGTGTTTAACAGAATATCAAGGAATTATAATAAGGATACAAAAAAAGGATTGCCAAATAGCAATCCTTTCAGAATAGTTGCGGAGGCCTGACTCGAACAGACAACCTTTGGGTTATGAGCCCAACGAGCTACCAACTGCTCCACTCCGCGGTGTTTTGTGAGTGTAAAGGTAGTGCTTTTCATACAAAAAACAAATTTTTGGTGGGATAGTTTTCTGAAAATATCTTAATCTCCGGGCAAGGGATTGATGGATAGTAGGATATGCATTGCATTTTATTTGCATGGATGTATACCGATACATAATATTGTATATAAATCTTGTAAGGAAAGAATAAAAGAATTACTTTTGCTCACATAATAAAAATGTGTGCAGTTTAATTATGGCCGTATCCAAGACAAGATCTAAACTGGTAGATGTGGCGCGACAATTGTTTGCTAAGATGGGAGTGGAAAATACCACCATGAACGATATTGCCGTGGCTTCGAAGAAAGGTAGGAGAACTCTTTATACTTATTTCAAAAGTAAAGAGGACATCTATCTTGCAGTCGTAGAGTCTGAGCTGGATATTTTGTCCGATCTCATGAAGAGGGTTGTGGCAAAAAGTAAGTCTCCTGATGAAAAGATCATAGAAATGATCTATACGCGATTAGATGCGGTCAAAGAGGTTGTCTATCGGAACGGTACATTGCGCGCCAACTTTTTCCGGGATATCTGGCAGGTAGAGAAAGTCAGGAAAAAATTTGATGCGAAAGAGATCGAACTTTTTCGCGAAATACTGGAAGAAGGTGTGGAGAAAGGAGTTTTTATGGTTGACGATATCGATATGACTGCCGCATTAATGCACTACTGTGTCAAAGGGATCGAAGTCCCTTACATCCGGGGGCATATCGGTCCTGATATGGATGTGGAAACCCGCAAGCGATATGTAGCCAACATTGTTTTTGGTGCTTTGCACAAAACGACGTAATAAACAGAACATAAAACAAATAGAATCATTATGGGATTATTAGATGGAAAGACCGCTATTGTTACAGGTGCCGCACGTGGTATCGGTAAAGCGATCGCATTGAAATTTGCCGCGGAAGGTGCAAACATCGCGTTCACCGATCTTGTGATAGATGAAAATGCGGAAAAAACCGCAGCTGAGATCGAAGCCATAGGTGTGAAGGCAAAAGGCTATGCATCAAATGCTGCTAATTTCGAAGATACAGCTAAAGTGGTAGCGGAAATACAGAAAGATTTTGGCCGTATCGATATCCTGGTAAATAATGCAGGTATCACGCGTGATGGATTGATGATGCGTATGACTGAACAACAGTGGGACATGGTGATCCATGTAAACCTGAAATCCGCGTTTAATTTTATCCATGCCTGTACGCCGGTCATGATGCGTCAGAAATCAGGAAGTATCATCAATATGGCTTCTGTGGTAGGTGTTTCCGGAAATGCCGGACAATGTAACTACTCTGCATCCAAAGCCGGAATGATCGGGTTGGCCAAGTCCATCGCGAAAGAACTGGGTTCACGTGGAGTACGCGCCAATGCCATTGCCCCTGGATTCATCATTACCGATATGACCGACCAACTTTCCGAAGAAGTGAAAAAAGAATGGGCCAAAACCATCCCTTTACGTCGTGGAGGTACTCCGGAAGATGTAGCCAATGTAGCCACTTTCCTTGCATCTGACCTTTCTTTGTATGTAACCGGACAGGTGATCTGCTGTTGTGGTGGTATGAACATGTAAAAAATGTATGACTGTTATATACGAAGACAATCATATTATCATTGTTAATAAAGCCAGTTCCGAGATCGTTCAGGGCGATAAGACAGGCGATGTGCCTTTGTCGGAAACGGTAAAACAATATTTAAAAGAAAAATACGGAAAACCCGGAAATGTATTTTTAGGGGTCACTCACAGGCTCGACCGGCCAGTGAGTGACCTTGTTGTTTTTGCCAAGACCAGTAAGGCCTTGACGCGTCTGAATGAGATGTTCCGCAACAAAGAAGTACATAAAACCTATTGGGCTATTGTAAAGAAAGAGCCACACCCGTCTGAAGCATTACTGACGCATTATATGGTCAAGAACGAGAAGCAGAATAAAAGTTATGCTTATGATAAAGAGGTCCCACGCTCTAAAAAGGCAACCCTTGGTTATAAAGTGATCGGCCATTCCGATACGTATCATCTGGTAGAAGTGGATTTGCATACCGGGCGTCATCATCAGATACGGTGTCAGCTGGCTAAAGTGGGTTCTCCGATCAAGGGAGATCTGAAGTATGGATATCCCCGTTCAAATCCCGATGGAAGTATCTGTTTGCATGCCCGGCATATAGGCTTTATTCATCCGGTGTCTAAAGAGCAGATAGAGATCGATGCTCCGGTGCCGGAAACAGGTATCTGGAAAGAATTTCAGTGAGCAGTCCCTGAATAGCAGGTGATATCAGATGAGAATGGTAAAGGAAATGAAATGAAAAAAGTCTTCCCCGGAATAGACAATCAGGGAAGACTTTTTTGTTAGTTTACGCTTATTCGGCTTCTGCCGGCGCTTCAGCAGGAGCCTCTTCTGCCGGCTCAGCATCGCTGCTTTCTTCAGTAGCCTGAACTTCTTCAGTTTCAGCTTCAGGTTTTACAGGATCCTGAGCCATTGCAGAAAATGAACCACCACAGATAAACATAAACATTGCTAATACGAATACTACCTTTTTCATAATCTTTTTTGCTTTAAACAATTTTATACAGTTGTTAGATTCTCAAATAAATCCAGGAGTCAATAACCTCCTGCTTATTAAAGATCAAAGAGCGTGCCAGAGAAAGGGTTCTTAGGGTAGGATGCTGATTCTTAGTCTATTGATCGTTTGCGTAACACGTACCACACTGGGGAAAAGTGTGGAAAGTCAGTGGGGAAGTGTGGAATTATTCCACACTTTTATACTTCGATCCGATAAAGTTTCATTTTATTATACAATGTTTTCCGGTCTATTTTCAGTAAAGCCGCTGCTTTGCTTTTATTATTACCTGTTTGCCGAAGGGCTTCCAGTATATATTCACGTTCTGTCTTCTCATTTCTCAGCGAGATCTCCCGGTGGTTGCCAGGGTCACTACTAATCTCATGGCCCAACTCGGCCAGGGTAATGAGATTTCCCGTTGCCAGTAAGGTAGCCCGCTTGATGGTGTTTTTCATCTGTCGCAGATTTCCTGGCCAGTGGTAGTGGTATAAGGCCTGTGAAGAGGCTTCGTCAAAACCAATCAGTTTTTTATCCAGTTCCCGGTTGGCCTGGTCGAGGAAAAAATTGGCAAACAGCAAAATATCCTCCTGGCGGTCTTTCAGCGCAGGCATATGGATCGTAAATTCATTGAGCCGGTGATACAGATCTTCCCGGAAACTACCTTTCTCTATCAGTAGTTCCAGGTTCTCATTGGTAGCAGTGATCAGGCGTATGTCTACCTGGGTCTCCTGGGTAGAGCCTATGGGGCGGATCTTTCTTTCCTGCAAAGCGCGTAACAGTTGTATCTGTGTCTCGTAGCCCAGATTACCTACCTCATCCAGGAACAACGTACCTCCGTCCGCAGCAACAAATGCTCCTGTCTTATCTTGAAGTGCTCCGGTAAATGCCCCTTTGACATGGCCGAAAAACTCAGAAGCCGCCAGTTCTTTGGGAATAGAACCGCAGTCGACTGCAATGAACGGCCGGCCGGCCCGTTTGCTGAGTTGATGAATGCGATGCGCTACATACTCTTTGCCTGTTCCGCTGGCTCCGTTGATCAGTACCGACATATTGGTCGGAGCCACCAGATTAACATAGTTATAGAGCTGACGCGCGGCACCACTCTCTCCTTCCAGGAAGTGTGCGTCAGGAGCCTGTGGGGATTTCTCCTTGGTAGGTGCCGGAGCGGCAGGTGTATCCTTTCCGGCCTCAAATGCTTTATGGATCTTTTTGAGAAGTTCTTCCGGATTTACAGGTTTCGCTATGTAATCCTGCGCACCCATTTTTATAGCCTGTACGGCCGAAGGGATATCGGCATAGCCGGTCATCATAATAAAGGGAGGTACTTTTCCCTGTTGCTGTAGCCAGGAAAGCAGATAAATACCATCTTTGTCGGGCAAACGAAGGTCTGAAAGTACCAGATCGGCCGGTTCTGTTTCCAGATGTTTTTTCGCACGTGCTACGGTACTGGCAGAGGAGACAGTAAACCCTTTTTTTTTCAGCCATGTCTTGAGCATCATCCCGAAAGTGATGTCATCCTCTACGATCAATATTGACTTCATATCCTTTATCTGTGGTTTCTAATTCTTACAAAGGTAAGTCGTTTTAAGGAATCTTGTATCGATCTTCGCATAATATTATGAACTTTTGTTAGAACTGAATCCTTTAAAATAGTACTTTTGCAGATAATTATCATTTACTGTGAAGATCATGAAATTAAAAATATGGATATGTTTAACAGTCCTGGCTACATGCTTCAGTGCATGTAAGTCCGGCCAAAAGAAAGATGTAAATATGGATAATCAATCGGAAACGTTACTGCTGATCGAAACAACCGCAGGTACTATCAAAGTAAAATTATATAATGAGACCCCACAACACCGGGACAATTTTATTAAATTAGCCAAACAGGGTACATACGAAGGTACTCTTTTCCACCGCGTGATCAAAGATTTTATGATCCAGGCCGGTGATCCCGAATCTAAAAACGCTCCCAAAGGGAAGATGCTGGGTTCCGGAGATGTAGGCTATACCATTCCTGCGGAATTTGTCTATCCCAAATATTTTCATAAAAAGGGCGCGCTTTCCGCTGCCCGTCAGGGAGATGAGGTCAATCCGGAGAAAGCCTCCTCGGGTTGCCAGTTTTATATTGTAACCGGTAAAGTCTACAACGATAGTACCCTGTTGGGAATGGAAGAGCAGATCAATCAGAACCGTGTTCATGGTATCTTCAATTCCCTGGCACAGAAGCACATGAAAGAGATCTACCAACTCCGAAAAAACAACGACGAAGAGGGCCTGTACGATCTGCAGGATAAGTTGCTTGCGCAGGCCGAGGCAGAAGCCGCCACTCAGCCGGAGTTCCGTTTCACTCCCGAACAATTGGAAGCCTATCGTACGGTAGGAGGAACCCCTCATTTAGACAATGCATATACCGTTTTTGGTGAGGTTGTAGAGGGATTGGATGTTGTAGATCGCATTCAGCAGGTGGCAACCGACCGTAGCGATCGTCCCGAAGAAGATGTAAAGATCATACGTGTATCGGTGGTCGGGTAATATGTTTCTGATCAACCGGCATACTTTATCCAATGGATTAAGACTGGTCCATTCGCAGGATGATACCACACAAATGGTCGCACTCAATGTCCTGTATGATGTGGGAGCCCGTGACGAGGCTCCGGATCATACGGGATTCGCCCATCTGTTTGAGCATCTGATGTTTGGTGGCTCTGCGCATATACCGGATTTCGATACCCCTCTTCAGCTGGCGGGAGGCGATAACAATGCCTGGACCAACAATGATATTACCAATTATTACCTCACTGTTCCTGCTCATAACGTAGAGACCGGCTTCTGGTTGGAGTCGGACCGGATGCTGGCATTGGACTTCAGTGAAGATAGCCTCTCCGTACAGTGTGAAGTGGTCATGGAGGAATTCAAACAGCGTTGTCTCAACCAGCCTTACGGAGATGCGGATCACCTGCTCCGGCCATTGGCCTATAAAGTACACCCTTATCGCTGGCCCACCATCGGAAAGGAACTTTCTCACATCGCGCACGCGACTTTGCAGGAGGTAAAAGACTTTTTCTACGCCTATTACGCGCCAAATAACGCGATCCTGGCCGTGACCGGTAATCTTTCTTTCGAAGAGGCTGTGCGTCTGACGGAGAAATGGTTCGGACCTATCCCCGGAAGGAATGTCCCTTTTCGTGATCTGCCGCAGGAACCGCCGCAAACCGGAGAACGTCGTCTCACTGTGGAGCGTCAGGTGCCTGTTGACGCGCTGTATATGGCTTTTCATATGTGCAACCGCACGCATCCCGATTATTACGCGTATGACATTCTTTCGGATGTGCTGTCCAACGGATTGTCGAGCCGGCTCAATCAGCGTCTGGTGCAACAGAAGGGTGTTTTCTCACAGATAGATGCCTATATCTCCGGAAGCCGGGATGCCGGATTGTTCCACCTGTATGGCAAGCCTGTTCAGGGGATTTCTCTGGAAGAGGCCGAGACAGCTATTCGTCGCGAGCTGGATCACTTGCAGCAAGAGTCTGTCGGCGAAGAGGAGTTGGAAAAGGTAAAGAATAAATTTGAATCAGCTCAGGTATTCAGTAACCTCAACTATCTGCATGTAGCCAATCATCTCGCCTGGTTCGAACTGCTGGGAGATGCAGCAATGGTTAGCCAGGAAGTCGATAAATACCGCGCTGTAACGGCCGGGCAGCTTATGGCTGTTGCCAGGCAGGCATTTCGCCGGGAGAATAGTTCCATCCTGTATTACAAAGCTGTGCGGTAGCCTTGCTTTGTACAAAAGAGATCCCTGTGCCTTTCCTCACCTATTTTCATTCAGACACATCTATGCATACGTTTACACATTATAAAAAGCATTATCAGGCCTTATTAAAACTGGGCATTCCTATTGTGATCGGTCAGATCGGTATGATCGTTCTCAGTTTCGCAGATACCCTCATGATCGGTCGCTACAGCACCAACGGACTGGCTGCAGCTGCTTTTGTGAATAATATGTTCAACCTGGCCATTATTTTCGGTACGGGATTTTCATACGGCCTCATACCGGTGGTAGGTGGGTTATACGGCAACAAACGTTTCCCGGAAGCCGGTCAGGCTCTACGCAACAGCCTGCTTGCCAATTTGGTGATCGCTCTGTTGCTCACATTTGTCATGTGCATACTTTATCTGAATGTCGGTAATCTCGGACAACCGGAAGAACTGCTTCCACTCATCAGACCCTACTTCCTGATCTTACTTTCTTCCCTCTTGTTCGTGATGCTGTTCAACGGATTCAAACAATTTACGGATGGTATCACCCAGACCAAAGTCTCCATGTGGATCTTATTAGGCACCAACTTGTTGAACATCGTTGGTAATTACCTGCTTATTTATGGAAAGGGAGGTTTTCCCGAGTTGGGGCTGATCGGAGCAGGTATCAGCACACTTTTTTCACGTGTCGTAGCGGTGATCCTCTATCTGATCATTTTTTCTCTGTTCTCCCCGCTATGTAGAATATCGGATCGGGTTTCGCCGTCTGGGTTGGTCCGGAGTGTTGTTTCGCCGGTTCAACGCGCTGGGATGGCCCATTGGCCTACAGATGGGTATGGAGGCTGCTTCCTTCAGCCTGAGTACCATTATGATCGGTTGGCTGGGAGCGGTTGCCCTGGCTTCTCACCAGGTCATGCTCACGATCTCTACCTTCACTTTCATGATGTTCTATGGCATGGGAGCTGCTGTAGCCGTACGGGTCAGTAACTTCAACGGTCGGGGAGATGTCGTGAATGTGCGTCGCACCACATATGCCGGTTTTCATGTGATCTTGGCTATGGCTGTTGTGCTTTCCTTATTGATCTTCTCGCTCTGGCATTCCCTGGGTGGATGGTTTTCCGATGATCCGGAGGTGACTACCAGTGTGGTAACACTGATGATTCCCTTGCTACTTTATCAGTTCGGAGACGGCATGCAGATCAACTTTGCCAACGCGTTGCGCGGTATTTCTGATGTAACGCCGATGATGATCATAGCCTTCGTCTCTTACTTCGTCATTTCCCTGCCTGCCGGTTATTTCTTTGGGTTTGTGCTTCATGGTGGCATATTCGGTGTGTGGATGGCTTTTCCTTTCGGGCTCACCAGCGCGGGGATCATGCTCTGGCTAAGATTTCGTTATAAAACCTCAGATCGGAGGATAAAACGCTGATTTTTATTATTTTTGTCGTTCTATGGCTGCACCGTCCCGTTTCACCAATATCAAGATCGCGGCAGGCTATCTGATGCCGCTATTGATCCTCTTCTTCTCCCTTCGCTTTGTGTCGGGAGAGATGGAGATCCTGTCTACTTCGGATGAAGAGCACCATTTGCAGAGCGACAGTCTGCTTCTGCTTATCCGTGAGAAGGACGAACATATGCTTCGCCTCATCCGTACGCTGAACGAAGCCAACGAGGCCATGATCAGTCCGGCCGAACTGGAAGATATCATCGCTCAGCACAACTCTTTCATGCGACAGCAACAATTGCAACAGCAAAGAGTACAGTACCGGGTAGTTACCAAAACAGATTCCCTGATCGCTCCTCAGGAGAAAAAACGATTTATCCGGAGGTTGGCCGAAGCCTTCAGTCCTTCCAGGCAAGATTCTTCCTTAGTGGTCAATACCTCGGAAGAGGTAGTTGTAGACACGATCATTGACACATACACTCCGGTCGATTCCCTTCAGTATCGCCTCCTGGAAGTGACCCAGGAGAGAAGAGCCCGGAGCCAGGAGATACAAAACCGCAATTACGCGCTACGCCGACTCAACCGGGAACTTACCGAACGCATAGACAGCCTGATAGCGCAGTACGAAGAAGAAATGGTTGTGCGCTCCCAGCGGCAGGTAGAGCAGCAACAGCAGGTCCGCCAGCATTCGGCCCGGGTGCTGGGAGGGATGGCTATCGGGGCTGTGGTACTTTCTCTCCTGTTCTTTACGGTGATCTGGAAAGACATTACCCGCAGCAACCGCTATCGGAGGGAACTGGAAGTGGCCCGCCGGAAAGCGGAAGAACTGGTCGAGGCGCGTGAGAAACTGATGCTGACCATTACCCATGACTTCAAAGCTCCGTTGAGCTCCGTGATCGGGTTCACCGATCTCCTTTCCCGGCTCACGGTAGAGGAGCGTCAGCGCTTCTACCTGGAAAGCATGAAGAAATCCTCTCAGCATCTGTTGAAACTGGTCAACGACCTGCTCGATTTTCACAGACTGGATCTAAACAAAGCAGAAGTCAATCGTGTCTCTTTCAATCCGTATCAGTTCTTCGAAGAACTTGGGGTCAGCTACAAACCGGTGGTAGACAAGAAAGGACTTGCTTTCCGGATCGAAATCGCGGAAGAGCTGGACGGCAATTATATCTCAGATCCTCTGCGGTTGAGACAGGTCTTAGACAACCTGCTCTCCAATGCCATTAAGTTCACTACTCAGGGAGAGATCGCACTGGTTGCCCGCTACGAGCACTCCCGTTTATTGATCCGTGTGGCTGATACTGGTCAGGGGATGGATAAGGAAGGGTTGGGACGTATCTTCAAGGAATTCACCCGTCTCCCCGGCGCGCAGGGAGAAGAGGGTTTCGGACTGGGGCTGTCCATCGTTCATAAATTAGTAAAGCTATTGGATGGGACCATCAATGTAGATAGTCAGCCCGGCGAAGGAACCGTCTTTACCGTCAATCTTCCGCTCTTTCCGGTAGGTGGAGAGGGTAGTGCTTCAGCCATAGCGTACCACGAGCAACCGAAAGAAGAGAACAGGCTTTCCACAGACATCCGGGTGCTGGTGATTGATGATGACAAGATGCAACTGGAACTCACCGCTGCTCTTTTCGAACAACTGAATATACATGCGGTCTTTTGCGAGCATCCCGATCAGTTGCTGGAGCACCTGAGAAGTGCTTCATTTGATGTACTGCTTACCGATGTACAGATGCCGGCCATGAATGGGTTCGATCTGCTCACACTGCTGAGAGCGTCTCAACTGGGCAATGCCAGAGATATACCTGTAGTTGCCGTCACGGCCCGCAGCGATATAAATGAAGCTACTTTTTTAGAGCATGGATTTACTGCCTGTCTGCATAAACCCTTTTCTTTGAAAGAACTATATGGTGTTTTAGGTAAGGTAACCTCCTGGCAGGGACAACTAACCTTACCGGAAGAAAAGGAAGGCAACCCTTCTCCATCTGCTTCCCGTTTTTCTGCTTTACTTGCTTTTTCTGCGGAAGATCCGGTAGCAGCCCGTGGCATTCTCGATTCTTTTATCGAAGAGACCGGTAAGAACCGGGAGATCCTTGCCGAGTCTGTTCGGTCGGAAGAGGCCGCACAGGTCACGGGCGTGGCACATAAACTGCTTCCGATCTTTACCATGCTGGAAGTGAGAGCGGCTGTAGAACTGTTGACTTCGCTGGAGAGAAGAAGAGAACAGCCTTTTTCAGAAGAGATGCGTTCAGAAGCACAACAGGCCATAGAGGTGATAGGCGAAGTGTTGTCGGAAGCAAAGACATACAGAGATCTTTTGTAACTATCAGAAAGAAAAAAGTACGGCAACCAGCGTATAAAGGAGTAGAAATACAACCTGTTGCATACGTTTAGGGGAAGCATTATCGGATCTGGTACTCATTTTGATAAGTATCCATCATCTTTTTTTGATTTAATTTGTTTACTTTGTATAACTTTATGCAATTTTTATTTGTCGAATGAAACGCAAATGGATCAAACGGATAGTTATTGTATTACTTATTCCGGTATTTCTTTTTATCCTGACAGCTATCTTACTCTATGTGCCTCCTGTCCAGAACTATTTAGTCAGGAAGGTTACTGCCTATGCTTCTGATGCTACGGGTATGCAGGTACATGTAGGTCGTATTGATTTGCGTTTTCCTTTGAAATTAAAGGTCACTGAAGTAGAGGTGGTACAGGTGCCGGATACGATCCTTGCCCTGGCATCCTTAGACATACATGTAAAAGCTATGCCCCTGTTCAAAGGCATTGTGAATATAGAAGGCCTTACGCTCAAAGAAGGTTTTGTGAATACGGTGGATCTGATAGATGGCATGCGTCTGGGCGGGACTATCGGCGAGGTATATCTGGAAAGCCGGGGTGTCGATCTTTCGCAGGAAGTAGCTATCATCAATCAGGTAAGCATCAAAAATACCAGTCTTGCGTTGGAGTGGGGAGAAAGTGAAGAGAAAGAAGATACCACCGCTGCGGTCAACTGGAAGATCTACGTCAATGAACTGCAACTGGAGCAGCTGGCTTTCCGCCTGACAGAGCCTGCGGATACGCTGGAACTTACCGCCTGGGTAGACGACTTGCAGACAGAAAATGTAGAAATAGACCTGAGCCAGGATATATATAGTATGCGCGCTCTGTCGCTCACCGGGGGTACCTTGGCCTACGATATGCTGGCGCGTCCGGCTGTAGGAGGGTTGGATTTCAATCACCTCTACCTGCGCAACATCCAGATCGGGATTGATTCCGTACGATATGCCGGGAGAGAGATCGCGGCAGCGATCCATGAACTTTCCATGGAGGAGCAGTCCGGACTGAGCATTGTCCGGGCTACGGCCCATCTACAGGCAGACAGTACGGGGATCGACGTACCAGATCTGCTGGTGCAGACTTCTCATTCCGAGTTGAGCGGACAATTACATACCTTGTGGGAGACGGTAGAAGACCCCTCGGCCGGCAATTTCCTTGCGCAGTTGACTGCCCGGCTGGGTAAACAGGATATCATGCTCTTTGCCGGAAGCCTGCCCGAAGCATTTCGCACTACCTATCCTTCGCACCCCCTCACCGTGCGTCTGGATGCCCAGGGAAACCTTCGGCATGCACGTGTTTCGCGTATCTCCGCAGAGTTGCCAGGTGCTTTCACACTGACGGGAAACAGTGATCTGACCAACCTGACCGATAGTATCACCCGCACCGGAAAGGTAGATCTGGCTTTCACCAGCGGCAACCTTCGCTTCCTGAGTTACCTTTTCAGTCCGGAAGACCCGGAGGCCATTGTCATCCCGCCAGGGTTGCACCTCACCATAGACGGAGATATTCAGGGCCCTCAGTATAAAGCCAATGTGCAGATGAATGAAGCGCGCGGACAGGTGAGCCTGGTGGGTAGTTTCGATGACAGTAATGATAGTTACAGTGCCGATCTGCGTGTTACCAATCTGCAACTGGAACATTTCCTTCCTAAGGATTCTATCTATGCTGTGACCGCCACGGCCAGTATCCGGGGGCGTGGGATCGACTTCGATTCGTACCGCATCGGTGCGGTGGCTAAAGCTGAACTGGAAGAACTCTATTACAAAGACATACATATCACCGGTATCTCTGCCGATGCCCGGCTGCGGGGTACGCTGCTCAACGCGACAGTCGTGGGCAACAATTCCTGGTTGCAGATGAACGCGACAGGTGAATACCGGCTGGGAACCCCCGATATAGAGGGCAAGGTCTCTATGGAGGTGGCGAAGCTGGATCTGTGTACGTTTGATCAGTTGCCCGACCCTCTGCGGCGTACCATAGCCTTCTCTGCCCAGGCAGAAGCCCTGGCGGACAGGGTCACTGCCAGTGTGCAGGGGGGGGATCTGAATTTCAGGCTGACGGCCCGATCGGATGTAGAGGAACTGATCGGGCGTTCCACGGATTTTGCCGACGAACTCACCCACCAGATCGAACGCCGCCAGCTCGATCATGTGGCCCTTCGCCAATCCATGCCTGCCGTAGCTTTTTCTCTGACCGCCGGACAACAGAACGCGCTGGCCTATTATCTCGCTTCTCAGGGAGTCTCTTACAAAGACCTTTCTGTGGTGTTCGGTACAGCACCCCGTGTCGGGCTCAACGGAAGGGCAGTCGTTCATCAGTTGAAGGTCGATACCCTTCAATTGGATACAGTCTCTCTGGTAGCCCGGCAGGATACCTCGCGGCTCAACCTCAGACTGGCGATTATCAACGGACCTCAAAACCCGCAATATGTGTTCCGCGCCACTGCCACCGGAGAGATCCGTGATACCGATGCCGACCTGCTTCTGGAGTTTGACAACGACAAAGGCGAAAAAGGTCTTTACCTGGGTGTCAATGCTGCTCCTATGGAAAATGGCGTCAGGTTCAGGTTCTTTCCGGAAGACCCTATTGTAGCTTTCCGGCAGTTCTATTTCAATGAGAACAACCGCATGTTCCTGCGCAACAACGGCCATCTGCTGGCCGATGTGGAGATGCTGGACAAAGACGGCATGGGGTTGCGTCTGCATTCCATACCTGATACGGTTTCTTTGCAGAATCTCGATCTCGAACTCCGTCAGATAGATGTCGGCGATGTAAGCCGTATTTTCCCCTATCTGCCCGAGGTCGGGGGATTGCTTTCCGCCGATATCCATTACATACAGACCACCACGGATATGCAGCTTTCTGCCGAAGCGGCTATAGATGAAATGTATTATGAAAAACAGCGGGTAGGGGATGTAACACTGGGTGTGACCTGGCTTCCGGGAGAGAACGACCAGCATTATCTCAATGGTTACTTAGGATATGAGGGAGACGAAGTGATGCACGCCGATGGCAGGTATGCTCCCGATGCCATGAGTGTGAATCTGCTGATGGAGCATTTTCCGTTGCACATAGCCAGTGTGTTTATTCCCGACCAGGTCATTTCCCTGGAAGGAGATATCGACGGCGAACTTGATGTGAGCGGTACTACAGACAAGTTACTTATCAACGGCGAACTCGCTCTGGATAGTGTCAGTCTGTATGCCCGTCAGGCGGGAGCGCGATTCTATTTCGACAACCGTCCGGTGCAGATCGAGAACAGCCGTATCCTGTTTGATAAGTTTGGCATCTACACGGTCAATCGCAATCCCTTTACTATAGATGGGTATGTAGATATTACCACCCCGCAGAATCCGGTCACCAATCTCAACCTGCAGGCACGCAATTTTACCCTGCTCGATGCGTCGCGTACCCGCGAAAGTCTGGTTTATGGCAAGGTCGTTATGGATCTGACGGGTACCTTGCGCGGTCCGGTAGACGCGTTAAGCCTCAGAGGAAGTGTCAATATCCTGGGAAATACCGATGTCACGTATGTGCTGCTCGATTCGCCACTGACCGTGCAGGATCGTTTAGGAGATCTGGTTACGTTTGTCTCCTTCACCGATACCACAACCTTAGAACGGGAAGAGGCTCCCGCGGTGAGCCTCGGTGGGTTGGATATGAATGTGATCGTGCAGATCGACGAAGGAGCACGTCTGAAAGCCGATCTCACTCCGGATCGCAGCAGCCGGGTGGAGCTGGAAGGCGGAGGAAGTCTTACTTTGCGGTATACTCCCCAGGGAGATCTGACGTTGTCGGGACGTTATACCCTCACCGGAGGAATGTTTAAATATACGGTGCCTGTGATCCCGTTGAAGGAGTTTACCATCAACGACGGCAGTTACGTCGAATGGAGTGGCAATCCCATGGACCCCAATATCAGCTTCAAAGCTACCGAACGGGTGCGTGCCACGGTGTCGGACGACGACGGCAGCAGCCGTATGGTCAATTTTGATGTATCCATCGAGATAAAGAACCGGTTGGAGAATCTGGACCTTGTCTTCGATGTCAGCGCTCCGGAAGATCTCTCCGTACAGGAACAGCTGGCCAGTATGGGAGCGGAGGAACGTAGTAAGCAGGCGGTAGGATTGCTAGCAACAGGTCTTTACCTGGCAGGTACAGGCAGTACGTTGAATATGGGTACTGCACTGAACAGTGTGATACAAAGCCAGATCAACGCCATTGCCGGAAGTGCGTTCCGGGGTTCCGATTTCTCTATCGGAGTAGAAGATTATGGAGCAGGTTCCAGTCGTACCGATTATGGTTTCCGCTACTCCAAACGGCTCTTCAACGACCGGGTGCAGGTAGTCATTGGCGGTAGGGTATCTGCCGGCGCGGATGCCGATAACGATATGGATTCTTTTATAGACAACGTTTCGCTGGAATATCGCCTCGACAAATCAGGTACCCGATTCGTACGTCTTTTCCACAATAAGAACTACGAAAGTGTACTGGAAGGAGAGATCACAGAGACAGGAGTAGGGCTGGTCTTGCGTAAAAAACTGAGCCGCCTTCGGGAACTGTTTGTTTTCCGCATACGCAAACGGCCCTCCGCGCAGCAACAGCTATCTGTCACGCACACAGAATCTCCTCCACCCGATCCCACAAATGACAAGTAAAGGATAGAACCCAATATGATACATCTTACAAAAAAGAAAACATATTCTTCCGTTTTCTCTGGGGCCGGATACCTGCTGGTGTTTGCCTGGGGACTGTTGTTCTTCTCCTGCTCCACCACACGCAATCTTCCGGAAGGAGAAGTCCTGTACACCGGACAGAAGAAAATGGTGGTAGATATGGTGATCGATAACACCACCGGCGAAGAGGCTTTGGATGAAGTGGAGGCGGCGTTGGCCAAAGCTCCCAATAACTCCCTTTTCGGAAGTTCCCGCTATCGGTTTCCCCTTCCCATCGGATTGTGGATCTACAACGGATTTGTCAACTCTGAAAAAGGGTTCGGACGCTGGATATTCAACCGTTTTGCGGCGACCCCGGTATTCCTTTCCACAGTCAATCCCGAAGTGCGCACCAAAGTAGCTACCAACCTGTTGCACGACTACGGTTATTTCCACGGAACGGTAGACTACCAGACCTTTATCAATCCCAGAGATAGCCTTAAAGGAAAGATACAATACATAGTCAACAGCGGCGATCCTTTCTATATAGATACCCTTTACTACGAGCGGTTTGCTCCGCAGACCCAACAGATCATTGATCGCAGCAGCCGGCGTTCCGGCGTACATTCCGGCGATCAGTTCAGCGTGGTCGCTTTAGATAAAGAGCGGGACCGTATCAGTGAGATCCTGCGCAACCGGGGATACTATTATTTCCGTCCGGACTATATGACCTATCTGGCCGATACGTTGATGAATCCCGGTCATGTCAGTCTGAAACTCATTCCTGTGACAGGACTGCCTGAGGCAGCTCAAAGACCTTATTACATCGGCGAGACCTCCTTTTACTTCTTTGGTGAGAATGGCGAACGGCCTACGGATTCGCTGAATTATCAGGGACTGCATATCTATTATCATGACAAATTACCGGTCCGGCCCCGGATGCTTTACAGATGGGTCAACTACCGGTCCTTTGCCGCCCGGGCATCGGTACGGGAAGAGAACCGGAGTCGCCTGTTCAATCAGACCCGTTCCAGCCGTACCCAGGAACGTCTGACCTCTCTGAATATATTCCGTTACATGGAGTTCCAGTACGCTCCCCGTGATTCCATGGCTACGATTGATACCCTCGATCTAAATATCCGGGCTACGATGGACCTGCCGTTAGATGCGGAACTGGATTTCAATGTGACTACCAAGAGTAACGATCAGACGGGGCCGGGAGCCTCCTTCTCTGTGACCCGTAAGAATGTATTCAAAGGAGCTGAATCCTGGAACGTGACGCTGCGCGGTTCTTACGAGTGGCAGACAGGAAGCAACCGCACGGGAAAACTGCTCAACAGCTATGAAATAGGAGCCTCTACTTCCCTGACTTTTCCCCGGTTGGTATTGCCACGGTTCGGAGGCAAGGAGTATGATTTTCCGGCCACCACCACGTTCCGGCTGAATGCCGACCTGCTCAATCGTGCCCGGTATTATCGCATCCTGTCTTACGGAGGGAATGTAACGTATGATTTCCAGCCCCGGCGTACCATGCGTCACAGCGTGACACCGTTCCGGCTGACATTCAATCTGCTCCAGAGTACTACCGCGGAATTTGATTCTGTCTCAGCGGCCAATCCGGCTATTTATGAAAGTCTCCGGAACCAGTTTATCCCGGCAATGGAATATACCTTCACGTTCGACAATTCCAGCGTGCGCAGGATACGCAATCCGATCTGGTGGCAGACCACTGTTACGGAGGCCGGTAATATCACTTCCGGTATCTACCGGCTGTTTGGTAACAAAGTGGGCCATCATTCGGAAGATGCTTTCACGTTCGCCCAATTTCTGAAGCTGAATACAGAGGTCCGTTATACCTGGAAGATCAACAACGACCAGGCAGTAGCTACCCGGCTGGGTACCGGGGTGATCTGGCCGTATGGCAATTCTACCCAGGCTCCCTACAGCGAGCAGTTCTATGTGGGAGGGGCTAACAGCATACGGGCTTTCACGGTCCGCAGTGTGGGGCCGGGAGGATACGATCCGATTGTCAATGACACGCTGAACCGGAATTTGTCTTATCTCAATCAGGTAGGTGACATCCGGTTGGAAGCCAATATCGAGTATCGTTTCCGGATGGTAAAGGACCTGCACGGTGCTATTTTCCTGGATGCGGGCAATGTATGGTTGCTGCGCGATGACCCGGATCGTCCGAAAGCTAAGTTCAACTGGAAGAATGTACCCAAACAGATCGCTCTGGGCACGGGGGCAGGTCTGCGGTACGACCTGGATTTCCTGGTGATCCGTTTCGATGTGGGTATCGGACTGCATCTGCCCTATGATACGGGCAGGAAGGGATACTACAACATTCCGCGTTTCAAAGACGCGCTGGGCTATCATCTGGCCATTGGTTATCCATTCTGATGCAGTATACCTGACTATTTTGTCCGTCCGGACAGAAAAGGTCTAAGAATATAACCGGCTGGCCTGTGGCTGCCGGTATTTTTTTGTACATTTGCGCCACATCTGATCAAAGCAACTAACCTTTTTAATAATATATTACGCGTATGAAACCAACATTATTTGTACTTGCGGCAGGGATGGGAAGCCGTTACGGTGGATTGAAACAGCTCGACGGGCTGGGCCCGAACGGGGAAACGATCATGGACTATTCCATTTATGACGCGATACGCGGCGGATTTGGAAAAGTCGTGTTTGTGATCCGCAAAGATTTCGAAGCCGATTTCCGTGACAAGATCCTCAGTAAATACCAGGATCATATCCCCGTAGAACTCGTATTCCAGTCTCTCGACAGCCTGCCCGAAGGATTTACCTGTCCGGCAGACCGGGTGAAGCCCTGGGGCACCAATCATGCTGTATTGATGGGCAAAGAGGTGATCCACGAACCATTTGCCGTGATCAATGCGGACGATTTCTACGGTCGTCACAGCTTCGCTGTCCTGGGAGAAGCGCTCACGGCTATGACCGGCAAACAGAATGATTATTGCATGGTAGGCTACCGCGTGGGGAATACATTGAGCGAAAGCGGGACCGTGGCCCGGGGTATCTGCGGAACCGATCCGGAGGGATACCTGACTACTGTGGTAGAGCGTACAGCCATCGAACGGGTAGACGGGAAAGTCTCTTTCACGGATGAGAACGGGCAGGTAGTAACCATTGACGACAATACTCCCGTATCCATGAATATGTGGGGATTTACTCCCGACTACTTTGAGTATTCGGAAGAATATTTCAAAGAGTTCCTGAAAGAGAATATGGACAATCTGAAGTCGGAGTATTTCATACCCCTTATGGTCAACAAACTGGTGACAGACGGTACAGCCCGGGTGAAAGTCCTGGATACTACATCCAAATGGTTTGGTGTGACCTATGCCGAAGATCGTCAGAGTGTAGTCGACAAAATACAGGCGCTGGTAGAGGCCGGAGAGTATCCCGAAAAGCTGTTCTGATTTTTCTTTTCCCTGAGAGGAACAGAAAGTAGTACATACCGGAAACGGGTTGTTACAGTATATAAAACAGGCTGTTACAGTAAAAGAAAGGGATGGATCCGGAAACCGAAAAAGCAGGAAATATAAAACCGTTTACCCTGTATCCTGAAAGGGTAGGTATAATAGAAGAAGCTGATCGCGAAAGGTCAGCTTTTTTTTACCTTTTTTTCTCATATACATTGTTAAGCCCACTCCAATACCCGTGCTAACATTTCGTAAAAAGGATACTTTGTATGAACACATTTCTTATTCTGTATACCTCCCTATACAGATAAATTCCCTGATTATTGCGCCTTACCTATAATGAATGCTTGATTTTATCATTATTTATACTAAATTTGCCACCGTTAAATTATACAAAGAATACAAACAGGCAGATTGACGTTACTAACAAGGGTTATTCAATTACATCGTAAGACATTATCTATACATAGTTTAAAATAAAACATTTTGGTTATGAAAAACGGTATGACTTATTTATTCATTTTACTATTCTCTTTAGTAAGCGCTACCTCTTACGCGCAGACTACCAGGGAAACAAAGAAGATGTACAAGAATGAAAACAAGCACAATGCCGTTGTAGACAAACAGGTACAAAAGAAAGCCAGCAAGGAGGCCCGTAAAGACGCGAAAAGACTGGCTAAGCAAGGGTATATGGTGCCTGTGGGCAAGATCCCTATGGAGAAACAGCTCGAACGTGCCTGGCGTATGCAGTACGAACTCACTCCCGAACACACTCCCAAATACCTGTTGGGGCAGGCCAATTCCGTAGCAGGCAATCAGAATGCTGCTAAGATGTAGGCAACCAACCTGGCCAAACTGGAGTTGGTAGGTCAGATGGGGAGCCAGCTGGCACAGATGATCGAGATGAAGGTCAACAACCAGGAGATGACTACCGAAGAGGCGGCCACAGTTACGTCTATGGTAAGTAGCAGCAAGACCATTATCTCCGGAAAACTGGGTCAGGTGATCCCTGTGGTAGAGATCTATCGCCAGTTGCCCACAGGGAACTTTGAAGTGCAGATCACTCTGGGTTACGATACCGACGAAGCACTCCGCCTGACCAAAGACGCGATCCGTGCCGACCTCAACAAGCAATCGGATGGTCTGGGAGAAAAATTAGATGCTATCCTGTAACCCTTAAAAAAGGAATATCCGATTATCATGTTGTTACGTTTGATGAGGAAAACTGTTTTCCCCGGATGGAAACCTGTGTCTCTCCTCTGGCTGGTCTGTGTGTTGCCTTTCGTCTCTTTATCCGCACAAAAAGAGGTGAAAGTTCAGGGATGTACCGGAGTCTGGGTAGTGAGTGACGATATCACTCCGCGTCAGGCCGAGGAAAAAGCGTTGATGGAAGCCCGTAAAGAGGCTTTGCGCAAGGCCGGTGTTTTTGAGGAGGTCTTCTCCGCCTTCGGGCAGGTATCGGAGAATGACAACAGCAATTTCTACGAGGTCTATTCCCAGGTCAACGCCATTGCTATCGGCGGGATGATGAATGTGACCGACAGGAAAGTCCGCAATATCTGGGACCCGCGTACCGAGACCCTTTCCAAAGAGGTAACCATCGGCGCGGTGGTCAGGGTAAACGAGCAGACCGACCGGGAGTTTGTCCTGGAACTGACCGGTGTGGGAAATACATATAAGAACGGCGATGGGCTGAGTTTCAACATACGGTCCCGGAACCGGGATGCCTATCTCACCATCTTTTGGTTCGATAAAGACGGAGGTTCCGTGGTATTCCCGAATGAACTCGAGGCTTCCCGTCTGTTCCTGGCCGATCAGGAGTATACCTTTCCCGGCAATGGCCTGAAATACGAACTATCCAAGGTGACTAATAAACCTTTCGAACGGATCAATCTTATGATGATCGCCACCCGGCAGAATATTCCTTATACCGATCAGAAGGTCACTTTCGAAAGCGTGTTGAAGTGGGTATACAGCATTCCCGCCCATGAACGTGCTACCGTATTGCAGATGCTTCAGATCACAGAGTAAAAAGCAGGATATTACATCTTAGTAGCAGAGGCAGACAACCGGTATTCCGGTTCCATGCTCCGAACTCAAAAATGATTCGTATGCGACAGCACATCTTTATATGTTTTTGCCTGGTAGGTGGATTTCTTTCTGCGCAGACTCCGGAGGAGTTGCAGAAAGAGATGGATCAGATGCTTTCCGGCTTTCAGGAAGAAATGCACCTGTTCACCGAAGAGATCCGGGCCGATTTCCATCGTTTTGCGGAAGAGCAGGACAAGGCTTTCAGTGAGATGCTGGAACAGCACTGGAAAGAATTCAGCGTGTTCTCCGGGGAGTTGAGAGAAAGTGTTCCCAAACCGGTGACCCCACCTCAGGCCACCCCCGACGAACAGCGGCCCTCTTCTACCGTTCCGCTGGCTGTGACCCCGGTAGTTCCGGATCCGGTCGCACCCTCCAGCCATCCCCGTATCCCCCGCTCTCCGGAAGCATCGGCAGACACTCAACCAGTTGTGTTCTCCTTTTACGGCAGTACATTGAACATTTCCGTAGACAGGAAACTGGCGTTTCCTTATCAGGAAGAAATGCAGGAGAGAGGAGTGGCCGGTTACTGGCGTGCGAAAGCGGAGACCTCTTACGACAGCTTGCTCGATCAGTTGTTTACCCTCAAAGAGCGGTATGGACTGAATGACTGGGGATTCTACCGGCTTGTGCAGTCGATGGCTTTGCAGCTGTATGGACAGGATCTCACTTCGGCGCGTCTATTGACCTGGTTCCTGATGAACAAAGCAGGCTACAGCGCGCGTCTGGCTTTTACCAGCAGCAACGAGCCGGTGATCCTGTTGTCGTTCGTACAAAAGATCTACGAACATCCTTATATAGAAAAGAACGGAGTGCGTTATTATGCCTTGCAACCCATACCCGGAGGCATCCGTACCTACGACGGTGAGTTTTCCGAAGGCAACAGAAAACTGGATATGAACCTTTCCACCGCGCTTCATTTCGCAGACGCTCCGGTGGGAGAGCGTCGGGTAAGTTTTTCCTTCAACGGGAAAGACCATGATGTCTCTTTGCGGTACAACCAGGGGGTGATCGATTTTTACAACGACTATCCGTCTGCGGATATGCAGGTCTATTTCGATGCCTCGGTCTCTTCCGAGCTGAAAACAGATCTGTATACCAGTTTTATCCCTTTACTGGAAAGCTGTTCTACAGGAGAAGAAAAGGTACAGTTACTGCTCGATTTCATCTATGCGGGATTCCCTTATATGACAGACGAAGAGCAATTCGGACGCGAACGTTATTTCTTCGTAGAAGAGTGTTTTGCCTATCCGTATACCGACTGTGAAGATCGTGCCGTATTGCTCAGCTACATGGTACATTCTCTGCTGGGCTATCCTACCATCGGGTTGTTGTATCCCGGACACGCCTCTACGGGAGTGTGTATAGAAGGCTTTAACAAAGAAGCCTATACATATATCTACCAGGGAAGGCAGTATGTATCCTGCGATCCGACCTATGTCAACTCACTCGTTGGCATGGCCATGGCGCGCTATGCTACCTCGAAGGCAGAACTGATCCCGGTGAAAAACGCCGACCTGCAGCTCGAACGCAAATGGTCTCTCCGGGAAGTATTGCAAACCAAAGGTATGTATCCCGGCGCGGCGAAGGACAATCTGATCGCGGCTCCCGACGGTAGTTACTACGTGTGTGGGTATTTCAACCGATCGGTGACCTGCGCGGGACAGACCCATCACCCGGTTGCGGGCGCGTCGCCATTTATCGGGCGTGTCGATCCGAATGGCTCGTTCGACTGGTTTATCCCTCTTCGTTCGCAACAGGATATCCTGCAACTGGCCCTTTTCGGAGGGGAAGATCGGTTGTATCTGACCGGAACGGCTCTGTCGGATCTGCAGCTGGCTGACGTACGGTTGCCCGAAAAAGAGTCGTCACAGGTGTTTCTGGCAGCTCTCTCTTCCCGGGGAACGGTAGACTGGCTGAATGGAATGAAACCGGAGGAAAAAGCCTGCAATGCCTACACCTATACATTGGATCGCGACGGCAGGATCATAGATAAACTGGAGTTTCCCCAGACAGCAGAGATGCCTCCTGTCAGACTCACTTCTCTGGACAACGGAAATCTGTTGCTGAGCGGCATTCTGCCTGGCAGTGATCACCTGGCTGTAGCTCATGCCCAGGTGACCCATGCCGCGGAAGAACTATCTGTGGCCGATCTGCTGCATCAGCTCAACAATCAATGGATCTCCAACCGTACGGATCCCTCCATCGCAGGAGTGTTTGCGTTCATAGAAATGATGAGCAAGCCCGGACGCCGGATCAACGGTGCGGATGTGATTGCAGCACTGGATAGGTACAATCCTTCCTTCAGACAGAGATGCCCGAATATTTATAAGAACATAGCCGCTATTTCCATCGTGGTGAATGAAAGCGGGGTAATGACCATCCAGACTTCCCACGGCAAGTCGGTCAGCTTTGATAAGGTCAGGGTGCAGAGTGGCAGTAAAGTAAGTCTGCGTACCTTACCATCCGGAGACATCCGGATGGATATCATAGACGGTGTCAAGGTAGGAGCCGCTGTCATCTGGTTCCGGCTCAACCACGTGATCCTTTACAAGCAGAACGGAGACCTGCTGTTTGATTATGACAAGAATCATACCACTAAAACCTTCAATCTGGGAAAAGACATCCTGAATTGAGCAGGAACCAAAGGCATATATAGAAAGAACCAAAGACGATAACAAATAAAACAGAATAAAGAGATGTTGGCTAGAATCACAATCCAAAGAATATTCCTGTGCCTGGGAATGGCAGCTGTATCTGCCTCGCTTTTCACGCAGGTAGAAGAGTTGAAAACATACAAAGCGAAAAGAAAGATCACCTCTGTGAGCAACGCGTCGTACCGGGTGATGTACTACAACGGAAAAGGCATCCATACCTACAACGACAACCAGTTGTTTGAAGTAGAGAAAATCAGGGAATTCGCCATCATTCCTTCCGGTGCCAGCCTGGCGGTATTGGATAAGAAGGGACGCGTGGCGATCTATTCCTGCAACGACTACAACAAAGTGCTTCAGAAGATAAAGAATAAACGCAAAGGTGTAAAAGGAAAATGGGAGGTGGGTGCCTTGTGTTACGGAGCAGATGCCCGTAACCTGGTCGTGGCCAATTCCCTGTCCGAGATCCTGGTATATGACCCCCGCGACTATTCCTTGAAGTGTATACTTCAGGGAGAGTCGCCCGCACGATTTGTCCGCATGAGCCCGGATAATTACTTCGTGGCGGCGGTCCGTGGAAAAGAGATCGACATCTGGAACTTTGACGCGCGCAGCATGCGCAAACAGCTTTCTGTAGACGGAGAGGTCTCGTATGTGGCTTTTTCCAACGACGGCAGTATGATGGCTTCGGTAGATGATACCAACCGGATCACGCTGTGGAACACGGTAAGCTGGGAACCGGTATATACCTATGAAGCGGAGTCTTCCCTGAGTCTTTCTGCTTTCAATATGGACGATAAATACCTGGCTTTTGTTGAGGGAGGAGATTCTATCCGGATACTCAACCTGCGCAACCAGCAGGTCCTGCAAACCCTTCCGGGCAATGCCGGCGCGGTGACATGCGCCTTTATGAAGGCTACCGCCAGCGACGAACAGCATCTGCTCACCAACCGGTACAACGAGCTGGTCTACTGGAATGCCAACGGCCTGAATCCGTTCTACGGTAAGTTGCTCAACCAGGAGGTAGACCAGCAGATGAATGAATGGGTAAAGATGATGCAGGGCGAATCTCTGGAAGAATATCAGTTGCGTGTCAACGACGAAACCCGTGCCCGCCAGCAGGAACTGTTTTCCATTGAGGCCGCTACCCGTCTGGCCGGAGACCGTATCGCCATAGACAATCCGTTTACCCGTGACTACAGCGTGGCTACTGGACTGCTTGCGATCGGTTTTGAACATATGCCCGATATTGAGATTCCCGTTGGAAGCAATGAAGTCGGCGACTTCAACGATCCTTCCAACTTCTCTTTCTCCAATGCGCAGTATGTACTGAATGATAAAGACGAATTTGAGATCGCCTATGTGGAGGTGCTCAATGAGGTGTCTGGTAAGGTATATATCTATGACAACATCGGCCGTCTGAAACTCAATGCCATGGAGGTAGATGATCATTTTATTCCGCTGGAAGTGATGCAGCAGGTGAGCCAGGAAGGAATGAAACTCGAAGACCTCAAGCAGGAGGTACTGGAAGAGAACAAGCAGGACAAACTGATCACGGACAATACCCAGATCACGGTGAATACGGAAGTGGTAGCCGGTGTAGATGCGGAAGGGAACCGGATCCTTAATTATAAGATCGGTTATCAATACGAAGTGGTGAACCGCGCGTTCTCGGCCAACGAAGATTTCCCGTCCGGTGGATACGATATAGAGAAATCCAACGCGGCCATGTCGATGATGCGCATCATCCGGCAGTCGTTCCAGGAAGGCGACTTTGCCAAATACCTGAGCGAAGGCAAACGGGTGAAAGTAAAGATCACCGGTTCGGCAGACGCCAGCCCTATCCGTGGACGTATCGCGTATGACGGCCGGTACGGTGACTTTGTCAACGAACCCTATTACAGCGACGGTGTACTCGACAACCTCACCGTCACCAAAGCAAGCGGTATTACCCAGAACCAGCAGCTCGCCTACCTGCGCGCGGCAGGCGTACAACATATGATCGAAAATCACATCACCACCTTACAGAATACCCGCAACGAATATGATTTCTATGTGGAGGTAGCCACGGAAAGAGGAGGGGAGTACCGGAAGATCAATGTGGAGTTCACCATTCTGGATGCGTTCTGATTTACGGATTTACGATTACAATTACAGGAAGAATATGTTTGTAAATCCCAATGCATAACATTTTATATGCAAACATACGAAATGTATCGTTGTGTCTTAGACTACAGCACTGGAAGATGAAATTTTGTGTAAGAGAATATACAGGAGTTAATTATGAGAAAAAATGTATTCTTGGCGATCATGGGGATATGCCTGGTGTGGGGAGTTGGATTACAGGCGCAGACCAGTGCGCTGTTCAATGATGCCGCTCAACAATTTGTGATGTATGAGAGTGCCCGTGACAACCATACGGACGCGGATCGTATGTACGGGTATCTGTTGAATTCTTATTACAATTACCGCAAGGTGGCCGAAGCTTCCGACGCGGGTGAGTATCTGGACGCTTCCAAACGGAGGTTGCGGCAGATCTACCCGTTGCTGCTGACCGGGTTCACGTACTACACCGACAAAGACAATCCGGCAAAGGCCGCTGAGTTTGGTGCGGCTTATATCGAACTGCCTCAGCTACGCACCCTGCAGGATAGCTACCTCGGACGTGATGGCCAGTATGCTTCCATTCTGTATTATACGGCGGTGGTATTCTACAACCAGGACAAGCACGAGCAGGCGCAACGGTTTTTCCGGGAGTATCTTACCTTGCCCGACGCAGGTAAGGATAAAGACGCGTATGTCTACCTGAGCATGTCTTACCAGAAGCAGAAGGATCATCAGAGGCAGGAACAGATCCTCGAAGAGGCGGTGCAGAAATATCCGGTATCTCTGGATTTCTTTTACAACCTGGTCAACGTGCATATCGCTACCAACAACATGCAGAAGTTGCTGGTATGTATCAACCGTATTCTGGAGATTGACCCCAACAACGAAAAGGTACTTCCCATCAAAGCCCGCCTGATGGAACGTGAAGGACGCAACAAAGAGGCTCTGGAAGTATACCAGTGGTTGTACGCGCTTCATCCCGATAGCCCGGAGATCCTGACGGGGGTGGCACGGGCCCATTTCAATTATGCCACGGAGATCATCAACGAAGGAGCTACGATAGCCAATGACGCGGAGTACGCGGCCGTCCGCCAGCGCGCTGCCGGATACCTGCAGGAAGCGGAGCAACTTTTCCTGAAAATACTCAGCAAAGATCCGGCATCGGTACAGTATATGCAGGGTTTGATGAGTATCTACCAGTATATGGATATGACCGCGGAGTATGAAGTGCTTAAACAGATCCTGGAAAACAACAAGACCTACAGCGATTTCCCTGCCTTGCTCGCGGCCTACCAGGTAGCGCAGAAAGACCGTACGATCGTAGAGACGGTGGATCTCTCTGCTCCGGTACCGGTGAATCCGGCGCAGCTGGTGATCCGGGTAGATAGTTTCATGGATCACAACAACAACCGTCTGATCGATGCCGGTGAGGCATTCACCATCCGGTTTACCTTGCTCAACGAAGGAGAGGGAGACGCGTACAACGTACGTGTACGTCTGTCCGAGCAGCATGGACTGGAACAATATTTCGACGGTGCCCGTGAACTCGATGCCGGTATTGTGCCCGCGGGAGGTTCTAAAGAGTTTACCATGCGTTTCTTAGCCAAACAGGATCTGCCTACCGCACAGGCGGTGATCAACCTCTATGCGTTTGAGGCCAATGGGTTCGACGCGCAGCCGATAGCCATGAATATCGGTACACTGGAGTACGCACTCCCCCGTCTGGATGTGGCAGACTTTCAGTTCTTTGCTACCGATGGTTCTTCCCTGACCCGGGGAAAGAACGGAAAGCTGACCGTTGCCCTCAACAACCTCGGACGTGTGCCGGCTACGGGACTTCAGATCAAATTCACTTTCCCTGAGAATGTGTACGCTACCGATGCACCGGAGATCTCCCTGGATAGTATTGCTCCCGGCGAGGTATCTGTCATCGATTGCGGGTTTGTAGTAAACAACCGTTTCGACCGCGACTCGATCCTGGTAAATATGACGGTAAGCGAAGACAGCCGGTCGTCCTATGTCAACCAGGTCTTTAAAGTAAAGATCGGACAATATCTGACCGCGGCCAATACCATCAATATCTCTTCCCGCGCGGATGCCCCTGCGGTCAATGCCAATACCTTCTCGCTCACCTACCAGAGTGAGCTGCTGGAGAATATTCCGGAAGGGGAAGTTTGCCCCAACCGTTATGCGCTGATCATCGGCAACGAAGACTACAGCATCACAGGGGCCAATGCCGAGATCAATGTACCTTACGCAGTCAACGACGCGCAGGTGTTCCGGGAGTATTGCGTGCGTACGTTCGGTATTCCGGCCAACCAGATCAAAGTCTTATATAACGCCACTACCGGGATGATGCACGAACAGTTGGGTTGGCTCTCCAGCATTGCCAGTGCCAATCCCGATGCCGAGTTGTTTTTCTACTTCTCCGGTCATGGCAATAACGACGAACGTACCAAAGATCCCTATCTGCTGCCTGTGGACATCACAGGAAGAAATATGCACCTGGGTATTTCACTGAACGATCTGTACAAACAACTGGCAGCTCATAATCCGAAGAACGCATATGTATTTCTGGATGCCTGTTTCAGTGGAGGACACAAGAGCGAAGCTCCGCTTGTGGCACAGAAAGCGATCCGCGTCGTACCCAGATCGGGATTCCCGTTAGGCAATACGATCAGCTTCTCTTCCAGCAGCGGCGACCAGACCTCCAGTGTGTACCACGAGAAAAAACAGGGCTATTATACCTATTTCCTCATCAAGGTATTGCAGGAGTCTAAGGGGGAACTGACCATGCAGGAACTGTTTGACCGCACAGCCAGCGAGGTAAAGAGAGCTACGCTGAAGATCAATAAACTCCAGGAACCACAGGTGAGCGTTTCCGCCCAGTTGGGCGATCAATGGAAAGATATCCGGCTGAAGCAATTGCCGACAGAGGATACTCAGGAGAGTTTCTGATCTGATAAGTCAAATTTCGGAACAGAGACGTTCCGGTCTGACAATGTATAGATTCCTGTGAAGACAAAATGAGAGGATGTATATTCTCTGTGGGACTGTCTTCACAGGAATTTTTATGAAGTGATCAAATCTGTTTTCTGCACCGGAGATCTGGCTTTTTGCTCTCTGTGTATACTACTTTTTGGGTATAAACCTGTTTGTCTCATGGTCCTGCTTCTTCTGTTCCGGTGACCTTAACCAGTTTACCCGTGTTGTTTATATACATATCCCGGTTACATTAGGTACTTTTCTCACTGAGATTAGTTGGGCCCACAGTTGTAGGCACAATTAATGTATAGGGAATAAAGGGTTAATCCTTTTGGCAATGTATGTTATGTAAAGTGGCTTTTGAGGTTACATACACAGGCTCATTCTTTTCTGGTAACCAGCACATTCAGGTATATATAACACAGGGGAAGGCGTGAAGGCCGGTGAAGGCTGAAAGAAAGGATGGGTTTCACATCTAATTGGTTAATAAATAGTTTGTTATATGCAACAGTGAAGGTGTGAAGGCAAAAATACGAAAAACCCTAAGTAAGAAAACTGACATGTACATCTCAGAAATGAAAAAACCGCCCCGACATCGCATCGGAGCGGTTTTCTTTACCATTAATCTAACCTTTATGATAACCTATGAAAAACCACTGTCTGTTGTTTCAACAGAATTTTTGCACAATTTCTTCTTTACACAGGCAAAGGTAAAAGCTTTTATTAACTCTTGTGCTGAAAATCAGCAAATCATGCTTTGTTTTTTATGCAAACGATTGAGGAAGGTACATAGCTACTCTTTATTATCCTGTTCGCGGATCTCTACCCGGCGGATCTTTCCACTGATAGTCTTGGGAAGTTCGTCTGTAAATTCGATCACACGCGGATATTTATAAGGAGCAGTCACCCGTTTCACGTGGTCCTGTAACTCTTTCACCAATGCTTCTCCGGCCCGGGGTTTGTATTCCGCGGAGAGTACGATCGTCGCTTTTACTACCTGACCGCGTATCTCGTCGGGTACTCCGGTGATAGCACACTCTACCACCGCCGGGTGTGTCATCAGGGCACTCTCTACTTCGAACGGTCCGATGCGGTAGCCGGAGCTTTTGATCACATCGTCTGCCCGGCCCACAAACCAGTAGTATCCGTCTTCGTCTTTCCAGGCCACATCCCCGGTGTAGTAGATGTCATCGTGCCATACCTGGCGGGTCAGTTCCGGGTCCCGGTAATACTCTTTGAACAGTCCGATGGGGCGTCGACGATCCGTTCGGATCACGATCTGTCCCTGTTCGCCCGCCTCTACCGAGCGTCCCTCAGCATCGATCAGGTCTACGTCGTACTGTGGGTTAGGCACTCCCATGCTGCCCGGCTTCGGTTCCATCCAGGGGAACGTGGCAATGGTCAGTGTAGTCTCCGTCTGTCCGAAGCCCTCCATCAGCTTGATGCCAGTCAACTTTTTAAAGGTCTCAAATACTGCCGGGTTCAATGCCTCTCCGGCAATGGTGCAATAGGTGAGGGAAGAGAGATCGAATCGTGTCAGATCTTCTCGGATCAGGAACCGGAAGATGGTCGGAGGCGCGCAGAGCGAAGTGATCCCGAACTCCTCGATCTTGTGAAGGATATCCACCGGGGTAAATTTCTCATGATCGTATACAAAAATATTGGCTCCCGCTATCCATTGTCCATAGAGTTTGCCCCATACCGCTTTGCCCCATCCGGTATCGGCAATGGTAAAGTGCAGGCTCTCTTCGGTGAGGTTGTGCCAGTATGAGGCAGTGGTAATGTGTCCCAGCGGATAAGTGAAGTCGTGTGCCACCATTTTGGGCTGTCCGGTAGTACCGCTGGTGAAATACATCAGGGAGATATCTTCGTTGCGGTTGGGGCATTCCGGTTTTTCAAAGGCCGGAGCCTGTACCATCCCTTTGTGGAAGTTGTCGAACCCTTCCGGATAGTCGGGCCCGATGCTGATCAGGTGCTGTACCGACGGGCAGTGCGGCAATGCTTCCCGGATATGACCGGTGATGACTTTTTCACCAACCGCCACGATTGTTTTTATATCCGCGGCGTTGCAGCGATAGATAATGTCTTTAGAGGTAAGCAGGTGAGTTGCCGGGATCACCACCGCACCCAGCTTGTGCAGTGCCAGCGTGGCAAACCAGAATTCGTAACGTCGTTTGAGGATCAGCATCACCTTATCTTTGTGTCCGATGCCGAGCTTCCGGAAGTAGGAAGCTGTCTGGTCGGAATATTCTTTCATCTCTCCAAAAGAGAACTGGCGTGCCTCTCCCTGGTCGTTGGTCCAGAGCAGGGCAGGCTTGTCCGGTTGTTGTTCTGCCCAGGCATCCACGATATCGTAAGCAAAGTTGAAGCGTTCCGGCACGCAGATCTCCAGGTTCCGGATGAAATCTTCCTGCGAGGTAAAGCGGGTTTGTTTCAGGTATTTTTCTATCATGGTAGTTATTTATCTGTTTCCGGTAGCCTGACAGGTACCGGAGAAGGATCATTGGTATAAGATGTTTCTGCTTTCGGAAAGTACCGGAGTGAGTCGTGTTCAGAGGATCACCGCCAGAAAACGTACTGGTTTCCCGCCAAGCGCTTTCATGCCATGAGGCAGTACGGCGTTGAAGTAGATACTGTCTCCCGTATGCAGGGTCAGTTCTTTTCCCCCTACACTCAACAGCATTTCCCCTTCCAGTATCAGGTTAAATTCCTGTCCGGGATGGGTGTTGTAGTACATCGGTACATCTTCCTCTTTCGGTTCCACCGTCACGATGAACGGATCAGCTTTGCGGTGGATGAATCCCCCTGCCAGCGCTTCGTATTTATAAGCTTTGGTACGTTCGATCGAAGTACCTTTTCCCGCCCGGGTCAGGAAATAACTATTCATCCGGGGCTCTTCTCCGAACATAAGCGCATCCAGCGGCACGTCGTAGTGGCGGGCGATCTTTTGCAATAGGCTGACGGAAATATCCGCCGTACCCGATTCGGCCTGCAAGTAGTCTGCTTCCGGTATCCCACACTGCTGTGCGATCTCTGCCGGAGTCAGTTCCAGTGCCTCACGCAGTCCGCGCAGGCGTCCGGCAATTTGTCTGATGGGTTCGTTCATGGTGGTATATAATTAAATGGTAACGAATATATAGGTATGTTGATTTACGATTTTACGATTTACGATTGAAAATACAAATGTCCTGATGAGATCGATAACATCTACCTGTAGAGACGCACGGCGTGCGTCTCCGCGATATACGTCCAATAAAAAGAGGCATGCCTCTCTGCGGTGTAGGTCAACACAAAATCAGATAGACTCTATGTCGTTGTGACAACTCCATGCGGTATATATTCCCATGCGGTATAAGGAGACGCACGTCGTGTGTCTCTACAAGTGGATGTTACCCTACTATAATATAATTTCAATCGTAAATCGTAAATCCGTAAATCTCTTTATCTGCTTGCTTTCATCGCCCGGATCACTGCCGAAGAGAATCCCGCGTGATCCAGCTCGTTGATCCCTTTGATGGTGATACCCCCCGGTGTGGTTACTTTATCTATCTCTACCAAAGGGTGCGTATCGTTGTTGAGGATCAGTTCTGCCGCCCCTTTCACAGACTGTGCCACCATACGCATGGCATCTTTGGGATATACCCCCATTTCCACACCTGCCTGCATGGCCGCCTGGATGTATTTAAGTACAAAAGCGATACCGCACGAGGTCAGGGCCGTCACTGCCGGGATCTGACTTTCGGGTACGATCATCGCTATTCCCATTTCATAGAAGATATCCAGCAGTTGCTGTTGCTGTGCGGGAGTCGCATCCTGTGCTGCTATGGCTGTGAGGCTGGCCAGCTGGCTGATAGCGGTATTGGGCACTACCCGGAAAAGGGGAGTCTGTACGGCCGCGTACTGCGAAAGTTCGGCAAACGGGATGCCGGCTGCCAGGGATGCTACCATCTGCGTATCCGTCAGCGGGAGACTGCTCATCACCTCTTTAAGGAGCCACGGTTTCACGGCAAGGATCACCAGGTCGGCACCCTGTGTTGCCGATACATTGTCGGAAGACGTATGTATCTCAGGATATTCCTGGTTCAACTCTTTCAGCTTCGCATGGCTCGGGTCACATACGGTGATATCACTGTTGCTTACCAGCCTGCCCTGGGCCAGACCCCGGGCAATGGCACCGCCCATGTTCCCGGTGCCGATAATGGTTATTTTCATATCTGTTTGTTATTTGTTCGGATATGGACAAAGGTAAAAGTAAAAATTGAAAATGCCAGTAAGGATGCTGGTTTTATGCCGGTTTCATTCGGTATATGGTCTGATGATCAGAATCCGCCTTTTTTTCTGTATATTAAAGTTGTATGCCTGTGAAGATGATTTTATTTTCCTTCGTATCTGTTGCGGCAAGGTATCTGGTGGTTTGAATGCTGGTTTTGAACAGTTCCTGACAGATCGGAGCGGACAGATCGGCAGAACCATATATATATTGTTGAGATGAGCTTGTATGGTTTCAGGATGGATGTAAGTGAATGGCTGCAAGTGACAGATCGGATCTGACTTCCGGTAGTTCACGGGTTGTCGTTGTTCCGGTTTCCGTAAAAATTTGTCTGATAGTATTAAATTATTACCTTTGTCGGGATTCTGCTCAGGAAAGGAATGGGAATTATATCTGTGATATTAAATCTAAAAACACAACGACATGCTTACTAAAATACTGACTGATCTGAATGTGGGATGGTGGAGATTCAATGTTAAGACTTTTGAGTTTACTTTTTCCGCTTTTGTTCAGGATCTGCTCAAACTCGGGAGCGATACAACGACTGGTAACGATTTTGTTAAAATGGTCCGTAAGGATTACCGGGAAAAATTACTTAAGAACCTGTCGAATTCTTTCCGGACAGAAAGTGTATTCTCCATTCAGACTCCGCCGGATGAAGCTATATGGATACGTTCCAGGCATGTAGGCAGTAACCCTGAAACCGGTCAGACGGATATGGAATTCGGTTATTTCCAGGTTATTCCCAGTCCTGAAATTATTTCTCCGGAACAAAGAACTTCCTTACGGCTGAATAATCTTCTTTATCAGATGAACAGTGTTTCGGAGATCCTGTTGTCGTTTCTCAGATCTGAAGATCCCGCGCAGGTCATTCATCATATACTGACAGATATTCTCAAACAATTCAGTGCCGGACGAACGTATATTTTCGAATACGACAAGGAAAAACAGACCCAGTCCTGTACGTATGAAGTGGTAGATGAGTACATAACCCCTGAGATAGAGATACTTCAGGATCTTTCCGTTACAAGTAATAACTGGTGGAGCACTCAGTTGCTTACGGGGAATCCTGTGGTGCTGAACTCCCTGGAAGAATTGCCCGGAGAGGCTGCCGAAACCAGGGAGCTGTTACAGATGCAGGATATAAAATCTCTGATGGTTGTGCCTTTGGTCTCGAAAAACGGTGTCTGGGGGTATGTAGGAATCGATGTGGTAGATCGTTATTATAACTGGACAGAAGATGATCTCATCTGGTTCAGTTCACTGGCCAATATCATAAGCCTTTTCATTGAGCTTAACAGATCCGAGAGATCTGCGTTGTTCGATAAAGCCCAGTTGCAGAGTTTGTATCAGAATATGCCACTGGCCTATATACGAATGAAGGTGATTTATAATGACGCGGGCGATCCCGAAGATTATCTGATCCTGGATGCCAATAAAGCGACATTTGATCTTTTCCGGATCCCATCGGGTCGTTTTATAGGAGTAAAAGGCAGTGAAAGCCGTGAGGCCAACCTCAACGACCTGTTGTTTTCAAAGGGACTCTTTTTATCCGGTGGATATATCGAAAAACAGGAATGGATAGAGGATATTCAGAAAATGTGTAATATCGTTATCTATTCCATCGGAGAAGACGAACGGGTGTGTTTACTGTCAGATATTACCGAATCTTACAAGGTACATGAGGAGCTGGACAGGAGTGAGAAAATTCTTCGTAATATCTACGATAATCTTTCAGTGGGTATTGAACTGTATGATAAAGACGGACGGCTTGTTGACCTGAACAACAGCAACATGGAAATGTTTGGCATAACGAAGAAGGAGGATGTCATTGGCCTGAACCTGTTTGATGATCCCAATATTCCGCAGGAGCATAAAGATTTGTTGAAGAATAACCGGCCTACCTCTTTCCGTATCCGGTATACCTTTGATAGGGTGAAAGGTTATTTCGCCTCTCACAGAAAAGGCGCGATAGAGATATATACCCGGGCAAATATATTGTACGACAGCAATGGGGAGATCATACACTATCTGCTTATTCACATTGATAATACGCAGATCAACCAGGCCTACAGCCGGATAGCGGATTTTGAAAATTCTTTCTCACTCATCAGTAAATATGGACGGATCGGCTACTGTAAGTTTGACCTGACTACCCGGGAGGGGGAAGGTGTACCACAGTGGTATGCCAATATGGGAGAAAAACCAGGAACCCCCTTCTCTCAGATCATCGGTGTATATAGCCATGTTCATGAAGAAGACAGGAATAAAATATTCGCCCATATCGGAAAAGTAGAAGCGGGCGAAGTAAATGGTTTCACAGAAGATTTGCGTGTGCTGCACGAAGATAACACCTGGCGGTGGACACAGATCAATGTACTTAAAAACCCTGCGAATACAGACCCGTCAAAGTCAGAGATGCTTTGTGTCAATTTTGATATAACCAATCTCAAGGATACGGAGCAAAAGCTTATCGAAGCCAAAGAAAAAGCGGAGGTGAGCGACAGGCTGAAATCGGCATTCATTGCCAACATGAGTCATGAAATACGTACTCCGTTGAACGCTATAGTCGGGTTTTCAGGAGTTCTGGCAGAGACGGAAAGCGATGACGAGAAAAACTCCTATGTAAACATTATACAAAAGAACAACGAATTGCTTTTACAGCTTATCTCCGATATACTGGATCTGTCAAAGATTGAAGCAGGAACGATGGAACTACTTTATGACGAGCTTGATCTGCATGCGCTTTGTCAGGAAATTGTCCAGACTTACAACATGAAGTTGCAATCTGCTCCGGTTGAGGTAAGATACGGAGAGCATTTTTCTCCCTGTGTCCTGCGCACAGATAAGAACCGCCTCATGCAGGTCATTGGTAATTTCATGAACAACGCTATCAAATTCACCCCAGAAGGTGCCATTACAGTAGGTTTCTATAAAGAAGGAAAAGATAAGGTCAGGATCTATGTTCAGGATACCGGATGCGGGATCCCTGAAAAAGAGCATACAGCTATCTTCCAGCGTTTTGTGAAACTGGATGATTTTGCGCAGGGAACAGGTCTGGGGCTCTCTATCTGCAAAAGCATCGCGGAGCAGATGGGGGTGAGATCGGAGTGAATTCGAGAGAAGGAGAAGGGGCTTGTTTCTGGTTTACGGTGCCTGTGTAACAGGGTGTACTGGTTTTGAACAGAAACAGTTCTTATTTCTCCGGTTGCTCTTCTGCCTATTCAGTGGCAGTCATTCCCCAGAACAATTTAAACGTTTTGCTGAAATAGTGCGGATCTGTGTAGCCTGCCCTATACGCTATTTCCGCTATGGAATATTGTTTCTCCCTGACTAAGACAGCCGCTCTCTGCATACGTTTCTCCTTGATATACGTGACGGGAGAGAGGCCGGTGAGCGATTTTACTTTTGCCGGTGTGGCTGACAACTATACTTTCTTTATGGATGGCTATCGGGAAAAGCCTGTTCGGGATATAGAAATTTCCGATTTTTACGTTCGGCAAGCCTTGCATCCTTACTATATGTTCTGTACCGACCAGGTCCGGATCCTGCGTTCCCTGATAAATGGAGATCCCGTTCCGGAACAACCAGAAGAGCATACGGAACGGGTAAGTCTGGAGGTATATTGATCCTGGGATCTACAGAAGGAAGCCGATTTATAATAAAAGAGAAGATACCGTTGATAGCTGGTATCTTCTCTTTTTATATGCTGATCTTGATGAAACAGATCTCAAATATAGCCTGTTCCCTCTTATGTATATCATTCACCCAATACCTTGCGGAATTTTTCTAAGAAAATATCCGCTTCTTCCAGGTTCAGACAGAGAGGAGGCAGTAGCCGGATCACATTTGTTCCGCTAACTCCGGTAAACACATTCTGTTCGAAGAGTAGTTTGCGACGGATGTCTTTGACCGGTTCTTCAAACTCCATCCCGATCATCAGTCCACGTCCGCGGACCTCTTTGATCTGCGGGAATTTCCGGAGTTCCTCCATCAGGTAGTTGCCCACAGTCGCGGTCCGTCCGATTAGGCCCTCTTCTTCCATCACATCCATCACGGCCAATGCGGCGGCACAGGCCAGGTGGTTTCCTCCGAAGGTAGTACCCAGCATCCCGTGAACGGCCTCGAACATCGGACCGATCAATACTCCCGCCATAGGGAATCCGTTGCCGATCCCTTTTCCTACGGTGATAAGGTCCGGACGGATACCGGCGTATTGATGGGCAAAGAACTTTCCCGAACGGCCGTAGCCGCTTTGTATCTCGTCTAAGATCAGTACAGTACCAGTTTCTGTACAGGTCTTGCTCAGCTCCTGAAGGAAACTGTCGTCGGGTAGTTTGATGCCTCCGACACCTTGTATACCTTCGATGATCACGGCGCAGACATCTCCTTTGGCCAGTTCGGCTTTCATCGCTTCCGTATCGTTAAGGGGTAGGAAGGTGATGTGTCCGGTGGCGTTGATTGGTGCCACGATCTTCGGGTTGTCCGTAGCCTGTACGGTGAGTGACGTGCGTCCGTGGAACGATTTGCAGTAGCTGACGATCCGTTTGCGACCGTTGTGGAACGAGGCCAGTTTCAGGGCGTTCTCATTGGCTTCCGCACCGGAGTTGATCAGGAACAGGGAGTAGTCTTCGTATCCCGATATCCTACCCAGTCGGCGGGCTACTTCCTGTTGCAGTTTGTTCACAACCGAATTGGAATAGAATCCCAGTTTACTTACCTGGTCACTGATCATCTTCACATAGTGCGGATGAGAGTGGCCGATGGATATCACAGCATGGCCTCCGTAAAGGTCTAAGTATTCTACATTGTTTTCATCCCATACCTGGCAACCTTTGCCGGATACGATGTTGATATCGAAAAGCGGATATACGTCGAATAAATTCATATCAAATGAGTTTTAGTTTTTACTTTTCCCGGGAACCATTCCGGGAAGCTGACCTGAACATGCCGGGAACATTTGTTTTCTCCGGAATGGAAAATTCAGATTGTACATCATTCTGTTTCCTGGTGTTTCTCCTCTCCGTCGGGGCTGCCAGACCAGCGAACTGAGATGCCGTAGAGAGGATATCGGTGCCGTTACATGCGATGTATACCTGTGCCGGATCTGTACTGCGGAAACGCCCGCCCCCCTGTTGGAACCGTATCACAGAGACGCACGCCCTCCTTTGTTGGACCTGTATCGCGGAGACGCACGGCGTGCGTCTCTACAGGTGGATGCCACTCTACGATGTTATTTCAATCGTAAATTGTAAATCGTCAACTTACCTTGATGTTAAAAATCAAAGAATGTGTCATGACAAAGGAACTAAATCGTAAATCAGAAGGCGCTTGGCTTCAACCTCAGTCCTACTGTCTCTTCCAGGTTGAACATCAGGTTCATGTTGTGTACCGCCTGCCCCGAAGCCCCTTTCAATAGGTTATCTATACAGGAGATGATAAACAACTTATCCCCGTGTTTCTCCAGATGGATCAGACACTTGTTGGTATTAACAACCTGTTTCAGGTCAATGTTCTTATCCACGATATGTACAAAGGAGTCTTTCTCGTAGTACTCTTCGTAGATACGTGTCAGTTCCGACAGGTCTGTTTTCGATTTCACCACCAATGTCGCGAAGATCCCGCGCGGGAAATCTCCCCGGTAAGGAATGAAATCGATTTCCGAATCAAAACTGTTCTGCAACTGTTTCAGCGATTGTTTGATCTCCGGTACGTGCTGGTGCGAAAAAGCCTTATAGACACTTATGTTGTTGTTGCGCCAGCTGAAGTGGCTGGTGGCACCCGGCTTCACGCCTGCTCCGGTACTTCCCGTGATGGCATTTACCATCACATCATCGTTCAGCATCAGGTGTTTGGCCAGCGGGAGGAGTGCCAGCTGGATACACGTAGCGAAGCATCCCGGATTGGCTACCCGGTCCGCTTTACAGATCGCCCGGCGGTTCAGCTCCGGCAGTCCGTAGAGGAAATCATGCTCCTCGCTTTTCATACGATAGTCCGTAGACAGGTCGATGATCTTCAGTCCCTCCGGAAGGTTGTGGCTATCTATGAATTTTTTTGTATCGCCGTGTGCCGTACAGAAGAAGAGCACATCAATCTCGTCCAATGGCAACTGATCTGTAAATGTCAGATCACACTCTCCATAGAGACTCTCGTGTACATCCGTGATACGGTTGCCCGCGTTGCTTGTACTGTTTATAAAGACGATCTCCGCGTCGGGGTGGTTGATCAGCAAACGGATCAGTTCTCCTGCCGTATATCCAGCACCGCCGATAATTCCAACTTTTATCATGTGTATGTTCTGTTAGATCTCTTCTTTTCCGTTTTTCTTCTGGTTGGCATAATATACACGCAACGGAGTAGAAAGGATCTTTGTAAATCCTTTCGCGTCTTCTGCGGTCCAGCCTTTCTGTACTTCGCCGTATTCGCCGAAATCGGTTTTTACCAGGTCGAAAGAGGATTCCACACCTACCAGCGTATAGCTGTAAGGACGCAGGAGGATACTTACCGTTCCGTTGACATTGCGTTGGGAAGACTGCAACATAGCTTCGATATCCCGCATCACCGGTTCGAGGTACTGCGCTTCGTGGAGGAACATACCGTACCAGTTGCCCACCTGGTCTTTCCAGTACTGCTGCCATTTGCTCAGGGTATGCTTTTCCAGCATCTTGTGTGCGTTGATGATCAGCAACGGCGCAGCCGCTTCGAAGCCTACACGACCTTTGATCCCAATGATCGTATCTCCGATATGCATATCCCGTCCGATGCCGTATTTGCTTCCGATCTCTTCTACCTTATTGATCGCTTTCACCTTATCGTCAAAAGCCTCACCATTCACTGCGCACAGTTCACCCTCTTTGAATTCCAGTGTCAATACTTCTGTACCTTCCGCGGTTACCTGTGAAGGATACGCTTCTTCAGGCAGGGTCTTCGCGCTGTCCAGGGTTTCTTTTCCACCGATAGAAGTTCCCCAGAGTCCTTTGTTGATTGAATACTCCATCTTCACGAAATCCGCTTCATAACCATGCTCTTTCAGATAGTTGATCTCGTATTCACGGGTCAGTACCATGTCCCGGGTCGGAGTGATGATCTCGATGCCCGGAGCCAGGACATCAAACGTGAGGTCGAACCGGATCTGGTCGTTGCCCGCTCCTGTACTTCCGTGAGCAATGGCATCCGCGCCAATCTCCCGGGCATAATTGGCGATAGCGATCGCCTGGAAGATACGTTCCGAACTGACAGAGATCGGATACGTACCGTTGCGCAGTACATTACCGAAGATCATGTATTTGATGCTCTTGTTGTAATAATCCTGTGTCACGTCGATGGTGGCATGCTTCACTGCGCCCAGTTTGTAGGCTCTTTCCTCAATGGATTTCAGTTCCTCTTCACTGAACCCGCCGGTATTGGCAATGGCGGTATAGACTTCGCAATCTTTCTCTTTGGCGAGATACATGGCACAGAAAGAGGTATCCAAACCTCCGCTGAATGCCAATACAACTTTTTTCTTCATATCTTCATGCGTTTAATTTTTCTCTAAAGAATTTCTACCCGGCTGTTGTCTCCTGTCCGGGAGTTTTTGTTTTTGTAGCAGCCAGGGCTTCCTCTGTATGTTTTTCCGGATCGTACAGCATGGCCGTACAAATGCAGTATTTCCGTTCGGTACGCAGCAAAACATCGTGGTTGACACACCCTTCGCACCCTTTCCAGAACGCTTCGTCGTCTGTCAGTTCAGAAAAAGGGACCGGAACATATCCCAGTTCCGTATTGATCTTCATCACGGCTCCGCCACTTGTAAGACCAAACAGTTTTGCGTTGGGCCACCGCAGGCGGGAAAGCGTGAAAGCTGCCTGTTTGATACGCTTGGCAAGCCCCTGTGCGCGGAATTTCTCCACGACAATCAGTCCCGAGTTGGCTACATATTGTTTGTTGCCCCAGCTCTCGATGTAACAAAAACCGGCAAACTCATCGCCATGCAATGCGATGATGGCTTTACCCTCTTTCATTTTCTGCGTTACATATTCATGCGTACGTTTGGCGATCCCTGTGCCGCGTACTTTCGCAGCCTCAGTGATCGTATCCAGAATGGTGTCGACATATATCTCATGCGAAGAGTTGGCCACCATGACATCTATCTTTATATCCATTAATTCTGTCGGTACTTGATATCGTTACGTATAAGTTCAGAGAGACGGTATGATCGTCGAAAGCAGCTTGCGCACCTGGTCGGGCTGTACATCTTCACGCAGTACCAGAATGATCGTATCATCTCCTGCCACCGTGCCCAGGATCTCGTTGAATTCTGTTTTATCTATGTCATACGCCATGCTGCTCGCATATCCCGGCCGTGTCTTGATCACAGCTATGTTGCGGGAAAATTCCAGAGACACAAAACCGGTATTCATCACCATTTCCGTCGCACTCATCCCTGTGGCCTGTTTGTACATAATATCGTTGGGCAATACATATACATATTTACCATGGGTACTGGCTGCTTTGGCCACTTTCAGCTGTTTCAGGTCTCGTGACAGCGTAGCCTGAGTAAGCTCGAACCCTTCGGCGGAGAGAGCCTGAAGCAGTTCTTCCTGTGAGCCTATTTCCTGGCTGGAGATAATCATCTTGATGGCGTCTAACCGGCTTGCTTTCTTTTTCATTTTTGTATAATTATTCTAATATCGGCGCAAAATTAGGGAATATTCCGGAAAGAATATGCATAAATGATCCTTTTTTCTTCCTTTTTATACAAAAATAATGCATAATGGTTCGGACGAAGTGGCAAAACACATAAGATTACCGTCAAAATACGGACCGGGTGGACTGACTGAATGAGTTATTTTTGTAGCGTGAACCTGATAAACACACAGAACCATGAACATTCACTTGATTAATCCACAGGATCCGTTTTACAGAAGCAGGCATAAGACGCACGGGGATGGATATGTATGGCCTCTTATATCGTCTCTCCATAGATCTTTCAGCCTTTTTCGCCGTACAGCGATCTTTCTGTTTGTACTGATGGGGCTGCTGCCCTTGCAGGCGCAGATCTCTCTTCCCTCTCTCTTTTCAGATCATATGGTCTTGCAACAAAACAGCCGGGTGGCTGTCTGGGGCAAAGCCTCTCCGGGTGAAGCGGTAACTGTTGCTGTCTCCTGGAGCGATCGTTCGTATACTGCTCAGGCAACCGCAGAAGGCAGATGGTCCCTGGAACTCGATACTCCCACGGCTTGTACCGGGCAACAGATCACTGTCTCCGGCAAGAACACCCTTACTCTGAACCATGTACTGATCGGTGAGGTGTGGCTCTGTAGCGGACAGTCCAATATGGAGTTCCCGGTGATGCGTGATCCGCAGATGAAGTGGAAGACCGGCATGATCGGGGAAGAAGAGGAACTCAAAGACGCCGATTATCCCGAGATCCGGCTGTTCCATGTGGAGCACCAGCTGGCTCCGGACGGGGAAAAGGACGATTGTGTGGGGCGGTGGGTCGTGTGTAAACCGGAAAACCTGAAAGATTTTACCGCTGTCGGATTTACGTTCGGACGTAAATTATACAAAGAAACAGGCATACCAATGGGACTGATCCAGTCTACCTGGGGCGGTACTCATGCCGAGTCGTGGATGCCCTTGCCAGTGATGGAGAACAAACCGTTGTACAGCGGTGTACTGGAAGAGTTCGCCGCCGTGCAGGTGAAACGTAAGAAGGATGAATGCAAAGTGCCTGCTACGTTGTGGAACGGTATGATTGCTCCCCTGATTCCCTATACCATACGTGGCACTATCTGGTATCAGGGAGAGTCCAACGCGATCCGTTACGAAGACTATCAGGAGGTGTTTACAGATCTGATCGGTAGCTGGCGCGCAGCCTGGAAGCAACCGGAACTCCCCTTCTATTTTGTACAGATCGCTCCGCATTACAGGCAACCGGCAGGCATCCGGGAAACTCAACTGAAAACCTGGCAGCGTGTCCCTCATACAGGCATGGTGGTGGCCACGGATGTGGCCGATTCTACCGATATCCATCCCCGTGACAAGCGGCCGGTCGGAGAAAGGCTGGCCAACTGGGCACTTGCCAGACAATACCATAAGCAGGTAACTTACTCCGGACCTTTATACAAAAGCATGAAAGTAAATGGTTCTGAAGTAACAGTGACTTTTGACTATACAGATGGAGGCTTGTGTACTTCGGACGGTGAGGCTGTCAACGGATTTTTTGTTTCGGGTGCCGACGCGCGTTTCTATCCGGCTACGGCTGTGATCACAGGAGACAATAGCCTGGAGGTTTCTGCTCCGCAGGTTGCAGAACCGGTAGCTGTGCGCTACGGATACGGAACATTCTTCCGGGTCAACCTGTGTAACGGTGACGGACTGCCTGCCGTTCCCTTCCGTACGGACGACTTCGCGCCGGATACGTATGCCCGCTGGTTTGCCGACTCGGAAATGCGCCGTTTTCCGGAAGCCTGGCAACTGGATCATGGCAAGCGTCTTTTCTTCGGATATGCGCAGGGCGTAGGATGCTGTGCCATGCTGCGTATGTGGGAGGCTACGGGCGAGCAGCACTATTTTGACTACGTGGAGCAATGGGCCGATTCTCTGATCAACGACGAGGGAATGATCCACCTGCACCATGTGGAAACGTACAATATAGATTACATCAACTCGGGCAAGGTTTTGTTTGATCTGTACCGGATCACCGGAAAAGAGAAGTACAAGCTGGGAATGGAATCGCTGATCCGCCAGATGAAAAATCACCCGCGTACACTGGAAGGGGCCTACTGGCACAAGCTGATCTATCCGCACCAGATCTGGCTCGACGGTTTATATATGGCTTCTCCTTTCCTGGCGCGTTACGGAGCGGAATTCGACCAGCCGGAGTGGATCGAAGAGGCGGTGAAGCAGTTCAGGCTCTGTCACAAACATACGTATGACGAAAAGACCGGATTGTACCACCATGCCTGGGACGAGAGCAAGAGCCAGCGGTGGGCCGATCCGCAGACGGGACATTCTCCCAACTTCTGGGGCCGGAGCATCGGCTGGTGGTACATGGCATTGGTAGATGCGTTGGACTACATTCCCCAACAGCATCCTGCCCGCGCCGAAATGATCTCTTGGATACAGGGACTGGCGGATGCCCTGCCGAAATATCAGGACAAAGCCGGGCTCTGGTATCAGGTACTCGATCAGCCTGAGCGGGAAGGGAACTTCCCGGAGGCATCCGTCACCACACAGTGTATGTATGCCTACGCTAAAGCGGTGAACAAAGGCTATATCGGTCCGGAATACCGGAAGATTGCGGAAAAAGCATTCAACGGTCTGAAAGAGAAATTACTTGTTGAAAATCCGGATGGTACCCTGACGCTGACCCGCTGCTGCCAGGTCGGTGGCCTGGGTGGACATCCCTATCGCGACGGTAGCTTTGAATACTATATCGGTGAGAAGATGCGGGATAACGATGCCAAAGCGACAGGGCCTTTTATCATGGGCTGCCTGGAACTGGGAAAATAAAGAGATTTACGAATGAAGAGATTTACGAATGGACGATTTACGATGTACGATTGAAGTTACAAATTATAGGGTAGCATCCACTTGTAGAGACGCACGGCGTGCGTCTCCGCGGGCCGAATGGAGATATATGCTGCATGGAGTTGTTAAAATACTACAGGATATATCTGAGTTAGTGGAGGAATATACCAAGAGATAACACTTTATATTTTTATTGGACGTATGTCGCGGAGACGCACGCCTTGCGTCTCTACAGGTCGATACTACCGGTTCCGATCCTGCATTGTCGAACGTTCTTTAGTGTCAATCATCAGATAAGGGTCGTGATAAAGGAATAAATCGTACATCATCAACTTACCTTGATGTTAAAAATCAAAGAATGGGTCATGACGAAGGAACTAAATCGTAAATCTCTATATATTTGTAGCATATAGGAGGTGTCTTCGCATAGTTGAAGTAAACGTCACCTTGTATCCGGCTTTCGCTATTTTTGTCAAACACATAGAAAGAATTCTGTATGAAACTCTATAATCTGTTTTTTTTCATCCTTACCGCGATGAGTTTGTCTGTGAATGCTCAACAAACCGACTGGCCGGAAATACGAACAGAATCCCGTCCCGGTGCCCGTTGGTGGTGGATGGGTAGTGCGGTAGACCGGGACAATCTGACTTACAATCTGGAAGAATATGCCCGTGCCGGTCTGGGAGCCCTGGAGATCACCCCGATCTACGGTGTTCAGGGAATGGATGATAAAGAATTACGGCATCTTTCCGACGAATGGATGGAGATGATACGCCATACCCTGGAAGAAGGAGAACGACTCGGGCTTCAGATCGATATGAATACAGGTACAGGCTGGCCGTTCGGGGGGCCGGAAGTAAGTATCGAAGATGCGGCTTCCCGGCTGCTTGTCCTGGAATATCAGGTACCATGTGGGAGCCCATTTGTGGAAAAGATTCCGGTGGCAGATAAAGATCAGCCTCCGTATGCTCGTCTGGAGCGGATGATGGCTTTTCCACCTGCCGATCCCTATGGGAACCCTATGGAGATAACCCGAATGCAACCTCTGGATTTGACCGATCGGGTACAGCCGGACGGGACACTGGACTGGAAAGCTCCTTACGGGGAGGGAGAATGGCGGCTGATCGCCGCTTTCTGTGGAAAGACGTTGCAGAAGGTCAAACGCGCTGCTCCGGGTGGAGAGGGATATGTCATGGATCATCTTTCTGTCAGGGCAGTCAGCAACTACCTGCAACGTTTTGAGGAGGCGTTTTCCCGCACTGCTACTCCTTATCCGGATCATTTCTTTAATGACTCCTACGAAGTCTACGGTGCCAACTGGACCGAAGGGTTTTTCGATGAGTTCGCCCGTCGTCGTGGCTATCCGATGGAGATGTATCTTCCGGAATTCTTAGATGAAAAAGCTACCCGTGAGTATGTTCAGGGAATGTCACAGTACAACCTGTCTATGGTGGAGAAAAACCGGCTCACCCGGGATGTGATCGCTGATTACCGGGAGACGATGGCCGAGTTGTTGCTGGAAAACTTCACCCGGCAATGGACAGACTGGGCACACAGACACGGAGTAAAGACACGCAATCAGGCGCACGGCTCGCCCGGTAACCTGATCGATTTGTACGCAACGGTAGATGTTCCCGAATGCGAAGGATTCGGTATCACCGATTTCGGTATCCGGGGCTTGCGCAAAGATTCGCTCACCCGGCCCAATGACTCCGACCTTACGATGTTGAAATACGCCTCTTCGGCGGCACATATCGCCGGAAAGCCTTATACCTCGGCAGAGACATTTACGTGGCTGACCGAACATTTCCGCACTTCCCTTTCGCAATGCAAACCGGAGATCGACTTGTTGTTCGTATCCGGAGTGAACCGTGCCTATTTTCATGGAACCACCTATTCGCCCTGGGAAGCGGAGTGGCCGGGATGGAAGTTCTACGCCACAGTGGATATGAGCCCGACCAACCCGATCTGGCGGGATGCCCCTGCGTTTTTCGACTATATAAGCCGTTGCCAAAGTTTCCTGCAGATGGGAGAACCGGACAATGACTTTCTGCTCTATCTGCCTGTGTATGATATGTGGGCGCAGCAGGACGGGACATTGCTGATGTTTGATATCCACAAAATGGCGAGGCGTGCACCGGAATTTATTGCTACTGTGCATACCCTCTACAACGCGGGGTATGATATGGATTATATTTCAGATCGTTTTGTCCGGGACCTGGTGTGTCGGGACGGGAAATTAATCACTTCCGCGGGAACTGTTTACAAAGGGCTGATTGTACCGCGGACAGAGACTATGCCGGAAGATGTGGCAGCCCGGCTGGTGCAGCTGGCTCAGGAGGGAGCTACGATCGTGTTCCTGAACTCTTTCCCGCATACGGTGCCCGGAATGAAAGAGAAGAAAAAGCGGGAGACTGTTCTGAAAGAGATTTTCCAGTGGGGGGATGTCTCTCCTGCGGGAATGATCTACGGATATCACAACGATAGTATATCGCTGGCAAAGACAGGCATACTTCCGGAACGGATGAAGAGCGAATACGGACTACATATGATCCGCCGGAGCAATCCGGAAGGGCATCATTACTTTATCTCGGCACTTTGCCCGCAGGATACGGACGGATGGATACCCCTGGCTGTACCGGCAATTTCGGCTATGCTCTATGATCCGATGACCGGAGAAAAAGGGAAAGCCCGCCTGCGACAGCGTGACGGGCAGGCTGAGGTTTACCTGCAACTGGCTTCGGGCGAGTCTGTCATCCTGCGCACCTATACCGGAAAGGAGGTGGGTGAAAAAGAGTGGAACTATTTCACAGCCGGAGGCCGGGAGATCTCCCTGGACGGAATGTGGCAGTTCCGGTTTGTAGAGAGTGTGCCGGAAGTCACCGGTGCGCCTGCTGCCGTATCCCTGGGCTCCTGGACGGAACTCTCCGTGGAAAATGCAGCGCGTACCATGGCCACGGCCTGCTATTCCACAACGTTCCGGATCGATGATACGGAGGCTACGGACTGGGTGTTGGATCTGGGGGATGTGCGGGAAAGCGCGCGGGTACGTATCAACGGAGAAGAAGTAGCCGTGTTGTTCGCAGTTCCCTACCGCTGCCGGATCGGAAGTTACCTGCGTCCCGGTGAGAATATCATAGAAATAGAGGTGACCAACCTGCCGGCCAACCGCATCGCGGATATGGATCGCCGGGGAGTACCCTGGAGAAAATTCAAAGAGATCAATCTGGTAGATATACACTATAAATCTACCGGGTACGGACATTGGCAGCCGGTAGCGAGTGGGTTGCTGGGGCCAGTGAAGATATGTACAATTTACTGAATTACGATTTACGATGGAAGTAACACCTTTCAATTATCGCTTGAATAGACAAACTTCCATTGTAAATCGTAAATAATATTCTGTTACCATGAGAAGACTTTTTATAGGGCTGGCATGGCTGCTACCCATGATCAACCTGTTTGCACAGGATCCCCGCGAGCGACATTATCATTACGAAATACTGGAACCCCGCCACGAACCCAAACCGTTGGTGGAAGGGTTTGCTACCGAACGTGTGCGTGAAAACCTGGACAGAGGCTTGGCGGCTGTTCCATCCCGGGACGGTCAGGGCGTGTATCTGAGCTGGCGACTCCTGGATATGGATGATCCTGCTACTGCGTTTCATGTGTATCGCATACAGAACGGAAAAAGTCGCAGGCTGACTTCCCGGCCTGTGACGCATACCTGTGACTTTACCGATGCCTCTCCTTGGACGGAAAAGGCTACGTACAGAGTGGTGCCCATGGTACGGGGAAAAGCGGTAGCTTCCGAAGGAGAGATCGAAGTGGACCGGGAAGTTTTTTCCAACTATACCTCCATTCGCCTGCGGGATGAAGACAAAGCGGGAAAGGTGGCCCTGGCCGATCTGAACGGAGATGGTGTCTATGATTATATTGTACGTACGCCCTCTTCCAATGTGGATCCGGGTATGCCGGGCGATACAACCGGGATTACTTACAAGATATCTGCCTATCTGAGTGATGGTACTTACCTGTGGACCTACGATATGGGGCCGGGCATAGAGCCGGGCGTCTGGTATTCTCCGTTTGTGGCATATGATTTCGATGGGGATGGCCGTGCCGAGGTGGCGATCAAAACCGCGGGAGATGATTATATGAAAAATGAGAAAGGCCGGGTCTGCGGTGGAAGTGAATACCTCTCTGTACTGGATGGGATGACCGGAAAAGAGATCGCTCGTGTCGACTAGCCCGAACGCAACGACCGGTACGGCAACCTGATCCGTCAGAACCGTAACCAGATCGGTATGGCCTACCTCGACGGGAAAACGCCCTGTATCCTGGCGGCACGGGGCACCTACAAACTGATGGTGGTAGATGCCTGGCAACTGCGGGACGGTAAGCTGGAACGACTCTGGCGGTGGGACGGTGATGAAGAAAACCCTGTCGTACGGAGTATGGGCGCACACAGTATGGTGGCAGGGGATGTAGACGGTGACGGAAGGGATGAGATCCTGCTGGGCTCTTGTATACTGGACGACAATGGTACGCTGCTCTGGTCTTCCGGTCTCGGACATAGCGATAAGGCGTACCTGTGCAAGCTCCACCCGGACCATGAAGGGATGCAGGTATTTATGGTGAGCGAACCTAAAAAAGAAGACGGCCGGGGGGTGTCTGTAGTGGATGCCCGTACCGGTGAACTGATCTGGGGCATCGGCCATACCACCTATCATGTGGGCGACGGTATGGTAGCCGATTTCGATCCGGAACATCCGGGACTGGAGTGCTTTGCCAGCGAAGACCGCAAAGGAGGCAGTACAGACAAATACCTGCTTACCGCCGATGGAAAGAAACTCCATACTACCAGCGAGGAGGTACCGGGTTGTCGCAACTGGGTGTGGTGGGATGCCGATCTGTTGCGGGAAACTTTCCGGGGCGACGATAACCGCTGGGGAGCCTCTTCCTCGTCCGACGGACGCAGCCAGAGCATCTGGAAATGGCAGGGAGAGACCTTTACCGAAGGCATAGAAGGAGACATTGTCCTGATCGCCGATATGGATGGCGACTGGCGGGAAGAGGTGATCACCGCTTTGCCGGGTGAACCGCGTATCTACCGGACGAATATTCCGGCACGGGACCGCCGGGTGACGCTGATGCAGGACCCTCTCTACCGGAGCTATGTATTGCATCGGAGCATGGGGTATCCGCAGGCACCGGTGCCGTCGTACTATTTGGGGGAAAAATGAAGGGATTAATTGATTTACGATTTACGGATTTACGATGTACGATTGAAATTACATGGTAGGATAACATCCACTTGTAGAGACGCACGGCGTGGGTCTCAGATCAGAACAACATTCAGATAAAACAGAACAGACTCATGATGAAACAAATTTATCCATTAAGCTTATTCCTGCTGATCCTGTCTTTCACTTCCTGCCGGCAGGAGAGTTATACATACGAATCCCTCTACCGGGATCTTCCTTTCGATATGCCCCGGGTAGAGGCTCCCCGCTTTCCCGACCGGGAAGTGAAACTTACCGACTTTGGCGCGGTAGGCAACGGAACGGATCTCTGTACCGAAGCCTTTGCTGCGGCTATCCGTAGCCTGGCAGATCAGGGCGGAGGCCGGCTCACTGTCCCCGCGGGCATATGGTTCACCGGACCGATCGTATTGGAAAGCCGGATCAACCTGCACCTGGAAAAAGGAGCGGTGATCCTCTTCTCCCCGGATGTGGATCTTTATCCGTTGGTAGAGACTGTGTTCGAAGGGTTGGATACCCGTCGTTGCCAGTCGCCGGTCTCCGGACGCAACCTGACGGACGTAGCCATTACCGGTCAGGGAACCATAGACGGTAACGGACACTTCTGGCGTCCCCTGAAACGGGAGAAGGTGACCGAAAGCGAATGGAAAAAGACCATCGCGCGGGGTGGGGTATACAAACGTCCGACCTATTGGTTTCCCTATCCGGAAACACTGAAAGGAGATACCATCAGCAACATGAATGTGCCTCAGCACCTGACTACGGAAGAGGAGTGGCAGAGCGTACGCCATTTCCTGCGTCCGGTGATGGTGAGCCTCATCGGATGTAAAAATTTCTGGTTGCAGGGAGTGATCTTCCAGAACTCTCCGGCCTGGAACCTGCATCCGCTGATGTGTGAGAATGTGCTCATTGAAGAGATACAGGTACGCAATCCCAGCTTTGCGCAGAACGGCGACGGACTGGATCTGGAATCGTGCCGCAACGCGTTGATCGTAAACTCTACCTTCGATGTAGGCGACGATGGTATTTGCCTCAAGAGTGGGAAAGACGCGGATGGTCGTCGGCGGGCCCGTCCGTGTGAAAATGTGGTGATCGACGGTTGCACCGTATTCAAAGGTCACGGAGGGTTTGTCGTGGGTAGTGAGATGAGCGGGGGAATACGCAATGTCTCTGTGAGCAACTGCCAGTTCCTGGGTACAGACGTGGGCCTTCGTTTCAAGAGTACCCGGGGGCGGGGCGGTGTGGTAGAGAATATCTGGATACGTCAGGTCTCCATGATGGATATCCCCACCGAGCCGGTGACCTTCAACCTGTACTACGGGGGGAAGTCGGCCGTGGAAGTCCTGGAGAGTGGAGAGACCGTACTGGCTGCCGTAGAGCCTCTTCCGGTAGACGATACCACTCCTGCGTTCCGCAACATCCATATCGAAGACTTAGTGTGCGCGGGAGCTCGTCGCGCGCTGTTTTTCAACGGACTGCCCGAAATGCCGATTGAACATATTACCCTCGAAAGGGTAACGATCACCGCTGAACTGGGAGCAGAGTTTATCTACTGCAAAGACGTAACACTGAAAGAGGTGACCATCCGGACAGAAGAAGGAAAACCTTTTGTGGTAAGACACAGCGCATCCGTACAAGGGCTGCAACCTTAAAAATGAGTGGTAGCGGCGTCTCAGACCTGCTCGCTGTTTGCCAAATCATACACCCTTTCGATCAAAAAGGTTAGGGAAAATAGGGGAGCCATCCCCTATTTTTGTATCATCTGATCGTAGCTGACACGAATATGAAGTATACCCTGAAGAACAAGACCACACAGACCCGCCCGTCAGGGGTATGGACGGTAGTTGCCGGACGCCCCCTATGCACCGATCCTACGATCTGTTTCTCCCGAAAGAGGAAAACATCCGTATGTGGTAGCCGCGAAGGATATGTCTGCTCTTATCAGGTCGGTACTTCTTTGGCACACGTGAAGATGAGATCATCAGTATATAACCTTTAATCGCAACCTGGGATGAATTCCTGTTTTTTTGCTGTAGACTTAGGCGCCACCAGTGGCCGTACCATCATCGGCTCTTTTTCCCGAAAAGGGCTGGACATAGAAGAGATCAATCGTTTCCCGAATCCCCTGACCGAAGTCGGTGGACATGTATACTGGGATCTTTTCGCGCTTTACAGACAGATCCTGGAAGGGCTGAAGATCGTGGCCCGCAGAGGGATTACGCCGCTTTCCATCGGGATAGATACCTGGGGAGTCGATTTTGTCTGTATCGGGGCCGACGGACATATCCTTCGTCAGCCCTATGCCTACCGGGATCCTCATACGGCAGGAGCGCCGGATGTCTTTTTCAGCCGGGTATCCGGTAGCCGGGTGTATACCCTGACAGGCATACAGGTGATGAACTTCAACAGTCTGTTCCAGCTGGATGCGATGCGGCGCAACAACGACAGTGGGCTGGCCGCTGCGAAAAAGATCTTATTTATGCCCGATGCCCTGAGTTACATGCTCACGGGAGAGGCGGTGACCGAATATACCATTGCCAGCACGGCGCAATTGGTGAACGCACGTACCTGTGAACTGGAAACCGAACTGCTGGATGCGCTTGGGCTGACCCGGGAGCACTTCGGACGCTTTGTCCGGCCAGGTGAGGTGATCGGTACGCTCACCGGAGAAGTGCAGCGGCAGACCGGTCTGGGAGCCATTCCTGTAGTTGCGGTAGCAGGGCATGATACCGGATCTGCCGTAGCAGCGGTTCCGGCTACGCATCCCCGGTTTGCCTACCTGAGCAGTGGTACCTGGTCGCTGATGGGGATAGAAACGGCAGAGCCGGTGATCACACCGGAGACAGAGGCTCTGAACTTTACCAACGAAGGAGGAGTAGAAGGCACCATCCGTCTGTTGAAGAATATCTGCGGCATGTGGCTACTGGAGCGTTGCCGCCTGCACTGGGAAGAGGTTTCCTACCCACAGTTGATCGCGGAGGCAGAGGCGGTAGAGCCTTTCCGTAGCTTAGTCTACCCGGACGACGCGTTGTTTGCCAATCCTCCGGATATGCCGGAGGCGATCCGTACCTACTGCCGCCAGAGCGGACAACCTGTGCCGGAAAGCCGGGGAGAAATGGTGCGCTGTATTTTCGACAGCCTGGCACTGCGCTACCGGCAGGTACTGGAAAACCTGGCCGGACTGGCCGGACATCGGATCGAGGTATTGCACGTGATCGGCGGGGGCAGTCGTAACGATCTATTGAACCGGTTTACGGCCAACTCTACCGGTGTTCCGGTGGTAGCCGGACCTTGTGAAGCGACTTCCATCGGTAACATCATGGTGCAAGCCATGGCTGCCGGCAAATGCAGTACGATGGCCGAAATGCGCCGGCTCATCAGCCGCTCCCTCCCGCTCAGCCGTTTTGAACCGCAGGACCGGGAGATCTGACAAAAAGGATATGAACACTATCTCGGGGTGACACAGAGATATGATAATAATAATCAACAGTAAATATAGTATTCAGTATGAAACAAGAATGGATTCAGAAAGCCTATGAGATTGCCGCAGAACGCTATGCTGCGGTAGGAGTAGATGTAGAAAAAGCATTGCGGGAGTTACAGAAAGTTTCCATCTCGCTGCATTGCTGGCAGGCGGATGATGTGACCGGATTTGAGAATACAGACGGTCAGCTCACCGGCGGCATCCAGGCTACGGGCAATCATCCGGGCAAGGCGCGCAACATAGACGAACTGCGTCAGGATATCCTGAAAGCGACCAGCTACATCCCTGCCCGGCATCGTCTCAACCTGCACGCTACGTACGGCGATTTCGGTGACCAGGTGGTAGACCGTGACCAGATCGAACCTGCGCACTTCCGGGGCTGGATGGAGTGGGCGAAGGAGAATCGTATGTACCTCGACTTCAACTCTACCTCGTTCTCGCATCCGAAGAGTGGCAACCTGACACTGGCCCATCCCGACGATGAGATACGTAATTTCTGGATCGAACACACCAAACGCAGCCGCGCCATAGCGGAGGCCATGGGACAATTCCAGGGAGATCCCTGCATCATGAACATCTGGGTGCACGACGGCAGCAAGGATTAGACTGTGAACCGCCTGCGCTACCGGGAGTTGCTCAAGCAGTCGCTTGACGAGATCTTTGAGACCAAATATGAACATATGAAAGACTGTATCGAGGCGAAACTGTTCGGTATCGGTCTGGAAAGCTATACGGTAGGTTCGTATGACTTCTACCTGGGCTACGGGGCGAAATATAACAAGATGGTGACGCTGGATACCGGACACTTCCATCTGACAGAAAGTGTGGCGGATAAGATCTCCTGTCTGTTGCTCTATACACCGGAGATCATGCTGCATGTGAGCCGTCCGATCCGCTGGGACAGTGACCATGTGACTACCATGAACGACGATACCCTGGATCTGGCCAAAGAGATTGTACGCAGCCACGCACTGGACCGGGTACACTTCGGTCTGGACTATTTCGATGCCAGCATCAACCGCATCGGAGCCTATGTGGTAGGTACCCGCGCCACACAGAAGTGCGTGCTTCAGGCGCTGCTGGAACCCATAGCGCAGTTGCGTGCGTACGAAGCCAACGATCAGCTTTTCGAACGTCTGGCATTGCTCGAAGAGGCCAAAGGACTTCCCTGGAATGCTGTATGGGATATGTTCTGCCTGAGAAACGACGTCCCGGTAGGCGAAGAGTACATCGCGGAGATCCGGAAATACGAAACGGAAGTGACACTGAAAAGATGTTAAGTTTTAAGTAGTAAGTTCTAAGTACCATGCGGGAATAAGTTTTATTAAGTAGTAAGTTTTAAGTTTTGAGTTTTAAGTACCATTCGGATGTGAAGTATGGATCCCTAAAGAACCTCCACTAAAACTTATAACTTATAACTCAGAACTTAAAACTTAAAAGTCGCCTAAATAAGAAAAACATAAATACATTGATCGGACTTCTTATCATTGCCATCGGCAGTTTCGGACAAAGCAGTTCGTATGTGCCTATCAAGAAAGTAAAAGAATGGTCTTGGGAGAGTTTCTGGCTCATCCAGGGGATCTTTGCCTGGCTGGTTTTCCCTTTGCTGGGAGCATTGCTTGCTATTCCGGTTGGGAGCAACCTGTTTGCTCTCTGGGGAGCGGGTGGCGCTTTATCCGCTATTATCTATGGCATCCTGTGGGGGGTAGGCGGGCTTACCTTTGGTCTGAGTATGCGTTACCTCGGGGTAGCACTCGGACAGAGCATTGCGCTGGGCACCTGTGCGGCTTTCGGAACGCTCTTCCCGGCTCTGTTTGCCGGAAAAGACCTGTTGCACGGCGAAGGGGTGATGTTGCTGATCGGTGTGTGTATCACACTGGCGGGTATCGCTGTGATCGGTTATGCCGGTAGCCTGCGTTCCCGCCACATGACCGAGGAAGAAAAACGCGCGGCTGTCAGGGACTTTGCCCTGACCAAAGGACTACTTGTTGCGCTGCTTGCCGGAGTGATGAGTGCCTGTTTCGCCTTGGGACTGGATGCCGGTACTCCCATCAAAGAAGCTGCACTGGCAGGCGGGGTAGAGGCGTTGTACGCAGGCTTGCCTGTGATCTTCCTGGTAACGTTGGGAGGATTCGTGACCAATGCTTGCTACTGCATCCAGCAGAATATCCGGAACAAAACGGGTAAAGAATATTTCTCCGTCAAAGGAAATGTACTCCTCAACAATGTACTTTTCTGCGCGTTGGCCGGAGTGCTCTGGTATTCGCAGTTCTTCGGTCTAGAAATGGGAAAGAGCTTCCTCACCGGAAGTCCGATCCTGTTGGCCTTCTCCTGGAGCATCCTCATGTCGCTGAATGTAACCTTCAGCAATGTCTGGGGCATTCTCCTGAAAGAATGGAAAGGGGCTGGTACCTCTACCATTGCGGTACTTCTCGCAGGGCTATTGATCCTGATCTCTTCGATCGTGGTGGTGGCGATGGCACAGCAATAGATGTACGATTTACTGATTTACGATGTACGATTTAATTTGCCCGTACTCTATATTTTATACATATGAATTGTATTGTAAATCCCTTTGCTGACCGCCTGGTTGGCTATGCCGATCTTCGATTGACTTTGTCGACCGTTGATTCCGGAGATCGTACCTGTTTCGCAGATCGTAAGAAATATATCAGAAACAATTATATCTATATCACCAATATATGGTTCTCATCCACTTGTAGAGACGCACGGCGTGCGTCTCAGCAGGGCAGGTCCAATCCGGAAAGGTGTATATCGGCATACCGTATGGGAACAGATTCTGCATGGATAGTCACCGCACAGGGAGGGATTACCTGTTTCGTGAAGAAGGACACCGCGGAAAATCCCATGGCTGTATGGGGCGTACGCCGCGGAGACACACGCCGTGCGTCTCTACATGCATATGAACCGTGTACATAATAACTTATAAATAATCGCATGTTCAATCGTAAATTGTAAATATCTTCATGAAATCAATTTTAGAAAACCGCCCGGAACTGGCTCGTCAGATAGCCGATGTGGCCGAGGTCGCAGGTTATCTCTGGCAAAAGGGTTGGGCCGAGCGCAACGGTGGCAACATAACCATCAATATCACCGATGCGGTAGACGCGGAGATCTGTGCCCTGCCGGCCATCAGTGACCGTATGCCGATCGGTAAGGAACTGCCTCATCTGAAAGGCAGATACTTCTTTTGCAAAGGGACCAACAAGCGGATGCGCGATCTGGCCCGCAGACCCATGGACAATGGTGCGATGATCCGTATCTGTGACGACTGTGCCAGTTACGAGATCATTGCCGACCATCCGGTGAAGCCCACCTCAGAACTGCCTGCGCATCTGTCTATGCACAATTACCTGATCGGTAAAGGATCTTCCTACAAAGCCGCGATTCATACACATCCCATTGATCTGGTGGCCATGACCCACCATGCTCCCTTTCTGGAAAAGGATGTACTGACCCGGTTGTTGTGGAGCATGATCCCGGAGACACGGGCATTCTGTCCCCGCGGACTGGGCATTGTGCCTTATCAGTTGCCCAGCTCCATTGAACTGGCCGACGCCACCATCGACCAGCTGGAGGAGTACGACGTAGTGATGTGGGAAAAACACGGTGTCTGTGCCGTGGGCGAAGATATTATGGAAGCATTCGATAGTATCGATACTCTCTCCAAGTCGGCACAGATCTACCTGACCGCCCGCTCCATGGGATTTGTACCGGAAGGGATGTCGGACGCACAGATGGAAGAACTCAAAGTGGCATTCAATCTGCCTAAATAGCGATAATCAGATCAACCCCAAGATAAACAAAAAGACATGAAACGAATTTTGCTTACGTGTGCCTTTTTTATGAGTGTCTGTGCACTTTCGGCACAGACAAAGATAACCGCCGCCGAAGCCGCGGAGAAGATAGCCAACCGTATTCTGGAGAGTACAACCTATGATTTTAAAAATACCAGGACCGGAGAGGTTTATTCTTCCGTGAAGAACCTGCCTCTTTCCATGGATGTGAAAGTCAATTGCAAGTACAACAACTGGCACTATACCAATGGAGTCACCCATATGGCACTGATGGAGTTGGGTGATAAGGTCGGGGATAAGAAATACGAAAAATATGTATTAAAGAATATGGATTTTGTCTTCAACGAAGGCAACCTGGAATTCTTTCGCAAACAATACGATGCCGCTTTTAAGGAAGATGGGTGGAATGCCATCCGCAAGCTGAGCTGGCACATGATCTTCCGGGGCAAGCGTCTGGACGACAACGGACCGATGGGGGCCAGCCTGATCGAGTTGCAGATGCGCTATCCCCATCCTTCTTTTATGAACTATATCAGCGAGACAGCCGATCACCTGAGATATGCCGAACCCCGCCTGGCCGATGGCACCATTGCCCGGGTATGGCCCCATGTAAATACGATCTGGGCGGATGATGCTTTTATGGCCATTTCCTTTCTGGCACGTATGGGAAAAATGACGGGCGACGACCGCTACTTTACCGACGCAGCCAACCAGGTGATCAATTATACCCGCTATCTCTGGTGTCCGGAGAAGCAGATCTACTATCATTGCTACCATACCGACAACAAAGAGCACGGTGTGGCTCACTGGAGCCGTGCCAACGGATGGGTATTCATGGCACAGGCCGATCTGCTGGCGATGATGCCGGAAGATCATCCCATGCGTGACGCCGTGATAGAGAATTTCAACATGCAGGCCAGCGGAGTAGCCCGTTATCAGGGAAAGAACGGCCTGTGGCATCAACTGCTCGACAAGGTAGACTCCTATGAGGAGATCACCGGAACAGCCATGTTCGTGTTCGGTATCGCCCGTGGTGTAAAGAATGGATGGTTGCATCCCGACTTTATCTACGTAGCCGAACAGGGACTGAAAGGCATGATGACCCGCATCAGTGACGATGGCGATGTAACCGCTATCTGCGTAGGTACCGGAATTATGCCTTCCCTGGCATATTACTACAATCGCCCCACTCAGGAAAACGATCCGATGGGCGAAGGTCCCGTACTGCGCGCGCTGATCGAAATGATGGACGCGCCGAAATACACAGAGATCAAAGCCGAACAGCAATACGATCAGATCGTGGTAAGAAAGTAAATGTGTCTATATAAGGGTTTATTGTTACTTGATGAGAAAAGGAGAAAGACCGCCCGGTTTTTTCTCCTTTTTTATAATCTCTCAGATTTTTGATGAGGTTATTACGGCATAGATGTATGATTTTGTTTTGACTTTTTATTTGTTGAATTGTGCTTTTTTGAAATAAATAGTATGATAATTGTGCTTTTATGTTTCTTTTTGACTGTTTTGTAGTGCTGTTTTTCTAAAAATAATGCGCATAAATATAAAATATGAATTCTCTTGTTTTTATATAATGTATATTTATTCTGTTTTTGGGGGATAAAAAAGTCATTTCACTACATAAAACTGTTCGTCAGGCACCGGGATCATACTGGCCGGACACCGGGAAACCGATTTTTCCAGTAGTCAAACGGCCCATATCCCGGTGTCTGACCACCCGTTTCATCCTTAGATAATTTGGTTTCACAGTCAGATAATTTGGTTTCATGGTCAGATAATTCTTTTTCACTACCGGATAATTATTCTTGCTATTCGGAAAACAGTTTATACCTGTACAAACCTCTTTTTATGTCGTTACAAGGGTAATTTTTTTCCGGAATGAACGGGTTTGTGAGTAAGTTTCAAATGAATAATGGATAGAATTTTGAGTAATATGCAAACAAAATAAAAAAGATATGGATGTAGGGGTAGATATTTTCTGAAATAATCCCTGATTGAATAACAGTTTGTAATTTATCTGATCGCTCTGGTTGGATTATTTTCAAAAACAGGAGGGGGTGCATTCAAATAAGCTACCTGTAAATGCATAGATATTGAAAATGACAATTTGTCTGATTGTTCAAGGCTCTGTTCTGTTTTACACTTTCCGACGATGGGATGGGGTATTCCGGTTCAATGAAGTCTGTTTGTTCCATAGATATTCTATACGGACAACAAAGCCTGTTGTTCCTGAATTTTCCCAGTGAGAGAAGCTGATGTTTTACTGAAAAGACAGCTTTTTGCTCAATAAGTATTCTTATTCACCATACAACATCGTCAGTAAATAAAAAACTCTGTCGCCGAAGTATCCCGGCGACAGAGCAAAACTACTACCTATTTTGAATGAAAACCGTTTATTGATACCCCGGATGCTGCGTCAGGTTCGGGTTGTCGATCATCGGATGTCCGGCTGCCTGTGCGGCAAAAGGAAGCAGTTCCACACAGTTTTCTTTGAAACCGTAATAAAGTCCGTCGCTGCCGTCGGCTGCCTCGATCCAGTCCGGATAGGAACCTCCGTTTTCCGCCGAACCAGTCGGTTTGGTGTAGATGATGTTACCGATCTGCAGGGCATTGAACCCGTTGGTAAAGCCGACGGCTTTCCGCGCATTGCCGTTGTACGTACTGGTATAGGCTTCGAACATATGGGTCGGATACCATTTGTCGCCCGCTTCTACAGTGATCCCGTGTGCTGCCAGAATGCCTGCCAGTACATCCTGGAAAGCATCGTAATCATCGGCATCCGTTGGTACATCCCGGATTAGTGCGATTTCGGCAGGATCTGTCAGTTCAATGTAATCCAGGTCCAGGAACGGATCGCCGTAGGTCTGCGCATCTACCTGGAACTTATACAGCCGGTAGACAGGCACATTCGCATAGGTGTTTTTGCGGTCGGAAAGGTCTTTCATCGCCTGTTTGGTCTCCGCCAGTTCTTTAGCCAGACGATTCATGCGGATCAGATCCGTACGGAGATTGAACTCACAGGCAAACTCCCATTTCATTTCCTGGATCAGAGCATCTTCAAACTCCTGCTGCGTAGAAGGAATAGACATGTTGCCGATACCCGCGCGGTCTCTTACCTGCTGCAACGCATCTTTGGCAGCTTGTGTGGGGCCGTTGTTGAGATAGTTCTGAGCTTCCGCATACATCAATAATACATCCGCATAACGCAGCAGCGGGATATTCAGGTTGCGTTTGGAGGCGTCTGCCGGTTCCACACACCAGGAGATGCGGAACTTACCCGCCATGATGCAGGAATAGGTAGTACCCACATCCACGAAGGTATCCGTGGCTGATCCCCCATCTAAGAAGTAAATACTGTAAGACGTACAGGACACGTCCCGGCGGGTATCGTTGGGATCGAAAGACAGGTAATACGTCGGCAGCAGGAATTGCATCGCCTTGCGCGAACCGAACGTGCCGCCCCGGCTGCCCGGATGTGCATACACACCGAAAGCGGAGTTGGTATTGTTTCCATATTGGGCTAGTTCCCAGAGCATCTCCGGGCTGGTAGCAGAGAAGTTGCGCTGACAGAAGTTGTACCACAGGTATTCAAAACCACTCTTGCCCCCCTGCGCCTGTACCAGAGCATTCTCGTTTTTAGAGATAATCGCCTGACAAGCATCGCTGGCTATCTGATAGAGCTCCCGGACACGGGCTTCATCGTCGCGGCGTGCCATGCGCAGGGAAGAGGCAGCGTTGGTCTCCAGATCCCAGCGCAACGAGTAGCCACCCGCATACAACGCCACCCGTACCAGCATAGCGTACGTACCTTGTTTCGTCAGACGTTCGTACGTATTATAACCGCTTTCCGAATACCAGGGGATATACGTTACGGCAGTTTGCAGATCCGCGATGATCCGGTCATAGATCTCGTCGCGGGGCGAACGTCTGGGGTAGAACGTATCTTCGTCATCCGGGTCCATCTCTTCCAGAGGCTCCCATACCGCAGGCACATCTCCGTAAATACGGATCAGGTTGTGGTAGCAGAAAGCGCGGATGGCCAGTGCTTCGCCGATGAGCGCATTGCGTTTGTCTGTCTCAGGTATGCCATTCAGCCTGCTGATGGCAATGTTGGTAGACTCAATGATACGGTACTGCTCTTTGAAGATCGTAGTTACTGTGTACGGAGAAGTCGTATCGTAGAAATAGTTACAGATATTGTATTTCGAATTGTTGGTACTGCCATCTTCGCTGGAGTGTACCACGGTCTCGCCCATACCCAGTTGGTAGTACATTTCCTGGTGCACAAGACCGCGGTAGCATCCCTGCAGGAACATATCGGCAGTGTTCTCATCCGCGAACACGGTCTCAGTATCGGAGGTGGTGTAAGAGGGCATATCCAGCCAGTCTTCACACGAAGTGATCCCCAGGGAAAGTGCAACAACGGACGACACCATCAGGGTCTTCCGGATGCGGGTGATAATGGATATTTTTTTCATGATTCAAGTGTTTTTTAATTAGAATGTTAAGTTCAGACCCACCACGTAACTTCTGGAACGGGGATACGTGGAACTGTCATACCCCGGTGTACAGATCACATTGTCGTTGGCAGCCGACACTTCGGAGTCATAACCCGAGTAACCGGTGATGGTAGCCAGGTTGTTGGCGGTGAAATACAGCCGGGCGTTGGAGATCATCACTTTCTGCAACCACTTCCTGGGCAGTGAATAGCCGAGGGTCACCTGCGCGATACGCAGGTAAGAACCGTCTTCCACGTAATAAGAAGAAGGATAGGTGATGTAGCTGGAGTTGGTATTGTTCAGACTCCAGGTACGGGATGCTTCGTCCGGATTCAACTCTTTCAGGCGCGCCAGTGTAGTTGCTTTCTGTCCTGTAGCCGGGTCGATCAGGCGGTAATAATTGTCGCCGAATTCCGTAGGTACATTCTGATAGAGCGCATAGGGGCTCATGCTATGTTTGGTTGCGTTGTACACATCGTTGCCGATGGAGAAGGTCATGAAGATGCTCAGGTCAAATCCTTTGTAGGTAAATATATTGTTGAACCCACCGATGCAGTCCGGAGTACCGTTACCGATCTTCACCATTTCCCGGGTAAACTGGTCGCCCTCTTCATTGTCCGCGGCAAACTTGATATCGCCCGGCTGGGGAACAGCGTCTCCGTAAGGTTTTACTACACCCTCTTTCAGGGTCAGGGTACCGTCGGCTGCCTGAATAAAGTCGTCTGTAGTGTAAATACCCTGATACACATATCCATACATATCGCCCAGTCTCTCATTCACTACGGCATAGTAGTTCAGCGTTCCCGAGCGGTTGCCCCCCACGGTGAAGGTTTTGTACTCCAGATCCTGTTCCAGAGAAATTACCTTGGATTTGTTGAAAGCCAGGTTCAGATCGCTGGTCCAGCGGAAGTTTTTGGTCTGTATATTGGTTGTGTTGAGTGTGAACTCCCATCCCCGGTTGCGCATCTTACCTGCGTTCTGGTACTGGCTGGTATATCCCGTAGAGGCCGGGATCACACTTTTCATCAGCATATCGCTGATCTGGTTGTTGTACCATTCCACGGTAAAGTTGATACGGCTGTTCAAAAAAGACAGGTCCACACCGATGTTAGTCGCGTGCAGGGTTTCCCATTTGAGGTTTTTATTCCCCAGGGTCGTACTGGGTACATAGGCCGGATTTCCCACCGTATTGTTGATCGGATAGTCTGTTTGGGAGATGGTAGTTGTATACAGGTTATCGCCGATACCGTTGTTACCGGTTACCCCGTATCCCGCACGCAGTTTCAGGTTGTTGACCGCGTCCCCGATGTTATTTTTCCAGAAACGTTCTTCCGAAACACGCCACGCGCCCGATACGGAAGGGAAGATGCCCCATTTGTTGCCTCTGGCAAACTTGGAAGAGCCGTCGCCACGGATCGTAGCGGTCAGCAGGTAGCGTTCGTCGAACGTATAGTTAACACATGCGAAAGCAGATACCAGGCCGTTGCGGGAGTGACCTGAGGATTTGTCATATACAGTCGCGTTGGATATATCATCCAGTCCGAAGTTGGGATACGGGAATTGCCTGAGCTTCATCGAATCACTTTCCTTCTCGGTATAGACAACCTCATGTCCCAGCAGCACATTGACCTTGTGTTTCTGCGCGAATGTCTGGAAGTAGTTCAGCGTATTGGTGATCTGATATCGGTAGGACTCTTCGTTGCCGATGCTGCCGTTGATCCCGGTATTCACCGGGTCCATGATGTAGGATGTGGAGTTTTCATCGGCAAACGAGGTCGACTTGCTGTGCGACCACGAGTAGAGTCCTGCCGTGCGCCAGGTGAAGTGTTTCAGGAGATCAATTTCCAGACCGGCATTCACCGAGAAGATACGGTTGCGTTTGTTCGACGTAGAAGCTTCGTTCTGCACCAGCGGGTTGGCCGTATCGAAACCGGAGTCCAGACTGGAGAAGTTGGGATAGGTCTGTGTATGGAGCAGTTCGTCCCGGGTGAACAGGGTACCGCCATTGATGGGTTGCAACAGCACATTCTTCATGCCCGAATAGGTACCCCCGCCGTCGGTAGACCGGGTAGAGAACATCGAATTGAAATCTACACGGATGCCTTTGTACAGTTCCGAATTTACTTTGGTGCGGATCGTGCTTTTGTTGACACTGTGGTTGGCCAGTAAACCGTCCTGCGCGCTGTAGTTGTAACTCAGCAATACCTGCGTCTTGTCCGTACCTGTAGAAATACTCACATTATGGGTCTGAGTGAGGACAGAGCCGCCAAACACTTCGTCCTGCCAGTCGATCGCGTAGTCGTCGCCATAACGCTGACTGATACGCCCGTAGGCACCTGTGTAGAAATCCGGACTATCCACTCCCAGGCTGTTGTCGAATACATTGCTCCATTGGGTGGTCTTTCCCTGTAATTCGGCCAGTTCGTACTGGTATTTCACGAATTCTTCGGCGTTGGCCATCATATTCAGTTTTTTGGAAAGTTTGTCGAACGAGAGGTAGGTATTGTAGTTGACCGTGGTTTTTCCCTGCTTGCCCGACTTGGTGGTGATCAGGATGATACCATTCGAACCCCGGGAGCCATAGATCGCTGTGGAAGAAGCATCTTTCAGTACTTCAATGCTTTCAATGTCGTTGATGTCAATCGTGGTGAGCGCGTCACTCATTTCAAATCCATCTACTATATAGATTGGTTTGGTACTCTGCGTGATCGACGTTCCCCCACGGATCGTTATGTTCACATCCGCACCCGGAGCTCCGCTGGAAGAAACGATATTCACCCCCGCTGCTTTCCCCTGCAGGGCTTGGGCGGCGCTGATGACCGGTACGGAAGCCAGTTCTCCACCCGACACGGAAGAGATAGCTCCGGTCAGGTCTTTACGCTTCACTTTGGCATACCCGATTGCTACCACTTCATCCAACAGATGAGAAGTCTCCTGCAAAGTAACATCTATACGGGTCTGGTTGCCGATCGTCACAGTCTGCGTATCATACCCCACAAAGGAAAAGGTGAGCTCCTTATCGGTCGGAGACACTGTGATTGTGTAGTTACCGTCCATATCGGTAATAGTTCCATTAGAACTACTACCCGATCAAAAATATAGTTCCATTAGAACTATTAGAAGATGGTTTTACATGGAAAATTAAAAATAATCTCTATTTTTGCTCACACCAATATTATACGAAGAACACGATATGACTAAAAACTATAATGACCTGGGGGTTGAATTCAAATATTTGATAGTAAATGACATGGATCGGAAATTTGGTCTTTGTGTAAATACGGTGGGCTTCCAGTCTATCAAACCCAACTCTCCTTATCCTCTGAAAGATCATCCGACCGGGTACTTCTTCAATGCCAAGAAAGGCCGCATTCTTCGTGAATACCAACTTGTATATATCACCAAAGGGAGGGGACTGTTTACCTCTGAGACCACTCCGGAAAAGCAGGTGTGCAAAGGCAGACTGATGATGCTTTTTCCGGGGCAGTGGCACACCTATTATCCGTTTATGCAAACAGGATGGAACGAATATTATATTGGATTTGAGGGTACTATTATTGATCATATCATTAAAGGTTCTTTTCTGACCAAAGAAAATCAGATCCTGGAAGTGGGTTTGAATGAAGAACTTGTCAACTTGTTCTCCCGGGCTCTCGAGATTGCGGAATCGGACAAAATATCCGCTCAGCAATACCTGTCAGGGATCGTACTGCATATGATCGGTATGATCTTATCCATCTCCAAAAATAAGATATACGAAATAGGAGATGTGGATCAGAAGATCGAACAGGCCAAGATCATTATGAATGAAAATGTATTCAAGAATATAGACCCGGAAGAACTGGCCATGAAACTCAACATCAGCTATTCCTGGTTTCGTAAAGTATTCAAAGACTATACAGGATATGCTCCGGCCAAATACTTTCAGGAACTGAAGTTACGCAAAGCCAAACAACTGCTGGTAGGGATGTCGCATTCGGTGAAAGAAATATCTTTTATGTTGGACTATAAATCTACCGAACACTTTTTCTCACTTTTCAAAAAACGTACGGGCTTTACTCCGCTCGAATATCGGTCTTACGGCAGGGAAACCAATGCCGAAGAAGAAGAGGGCTGATGCCGCTTTTCGTAGCCCGGCGAAAAGATCAAAATGATTAATAGAAAATCAAATTAGTTAGTAATCAATTTATTAACTCTGTGATTTTTATGCCCTGACCTGAACTTTCCGTCATTTAAGATCAAATACGAAAGTGTTTCAATCAAAAAAAATATCTCCTTGCTTAGGCATACTTTCTACTTTTGCTGTGTAACCTCACATACATAGTCACAGACACATTGTTAAGCTTGAATTTATTTATTAATCATTATATATTAATAATCTATGAGAATCTTACACAAAAATCTATGCTTATTGATAGTCATGCTATTAGGCTGCCCGATAAGCATATTGGCACAGAACAAAACAATTACTGGTACGGTAAGAGATGCAATGGATGTTGTCATTGGTGCTTCCGTTTCAGTGAAAGGAAGTTCTAATGGAACTATTACCGATATGGACGGTAACTACACACTTACCGTATCTCCTGCGGACAAAGAACTGACTATCTCCTTTATTGGCTATGACACTCAGATTATTACCATTGGCAACCAGACCCGTATTGATGTTATGTTGCGGGAATCTTCTCACATGCTGGACGAAGTGGTAGCAATCGGGTACGCCAAAGTGAAGCGCAGAGACCTGACGGGCTCTTCCGTATCCGTGGGTGCCGATGAATTGCGCATGTCTCCGGTAACTACCGCCGCGCAGGCATTGGCGGGTAAAGCTGCCGGGGTGCAGATCGTTACGGCCAGTGGTGCTCCCGGAGCCGATATCAACATTACGGTACGTGGAGGTACTTCCATCACTCAGGGTACCGATCCGCTGTATATTGTAGACGGTTTCCAGATGGAGAACGGTTTGCAGAATGTAGACATCAACGATATAGAAAGCATCGATGTGATGAAAGACGCTTCCGCCACAGCAATTTACGGCGCGCGTGGTTCGAACGGGGTGATCCTGATCACGACCAAATCGGGTAAATCCGGCAAGACGGAGGTTTCCTGCAATGGATTTGTCAGCTTCGACAGACTGGGAAAGAAACTGAACTTGCTGGGCGTAGAGGATTACGTGAAATACCAATACGAGTTTTAGTCTCTTCGTGGCGGCCAGAACGAGTTTGCCAACCTGTTTGGCGGCGATGTGAATGCCCCTGATTTTTATACCGGTGCTTACAGCCGCATCGAACAGGAATATGGCAACCGCGCGGGGATCGACTGGCAGGATCTGGTGTTTGGCAATACCGGAGTGACCCAGAACCACAATGTAAACGTGAGCGGAGGGAGCGACAAGACCAGATACATATTCAGTTACAACTATACCGGACAGGACGGTATCATGGAGCGGTCGGGATACCAGCGCAACAACATCCGTACAAAGATCAATCACGAACTCTGGAAAGGGGTGCGATTCGATTTCTCTTCCAATCTTCAGATGACCAAACTGGACGGAGGCGGTTCCTTAGGGGGTAAACTCAAGCAGACGATCCTTCAACCCATCACCGGTGGTATCCGCTGGACCAATGAACAGATGATCGGTTCCGATCTCGGCACTGAACTCTCCGATATCATGGGAGATCCCAACTACGATGCCAACAACCCCCTGCTGGACAACCTGGCTATTACCAACAAGAAATACACCCGTATGGCTACGGTAAATGTCGGGTTGGAAATAGATATCCTGAAAGACCTCACTTTCCGCACCTCCGGAAGTTACCTCTGGCAGCAGGTACGCCACGACTATTGGGACGACGGCTCTACCAAGCAGGCAAAATCCAACGATAGCCCCTATGGATACGGGTACAGGAACAACAGTGAGAAATACTCCTGGCAGGTGACCAATACGCTGAATTATGCGTTCAGTCTGGCCGATATACACCGTTTCACTGTATTGGTGGGACAAGAAACCTACTACATGGAGACCATGAAACTGGACAATGAGTATCGTAAATTCTCCGATGGGAACTTCGGACTCAATGATGTGAAGATGGGTACGCCCTATTCCCGCGCGTCGGATAAGACAAGGATGGGATTGGTATCCGTATTCGGTCGTCTCTCCTATAACCTGAAAGATCGCTACCTCTTTACCGGTACGCTCCGTGGCGACGGCTCTTCGAAATTTGCACGGGGCAACCAGTGGGGTTACTTTCCGTCTGCTTCCGTGGCCTGGCGTATCTCCGAAGAGGCCTTTATGGAACGCGCAGATTTTGTGAACAACCTGAAAGTACGGATCGGTTACGGTACTTCCGGTAACAACAACATCAAAGACAATATGTATGCCACTACCTACGGTTCGGGAGTGTACGGATACAACGGAAGCGAGTATATTACCTATGTACCCGGTACTACGTTGGGAAATCCGGATCTGAAGTGGGAAAAGACCACAACTACCAACGTGGGAGTAGATGTTTCGCTGTTCAGCAGCCGGCTCAACTTCTCGGTAGACTGGTACAACAATGAATCCAACAACCTGTTGGTGTCCAATAAGATCCCTACTTCCACCGGATATTCCACACAGATCCAGAATTTAGGTTCTATCCGCAACCGCGGGGTAGAAATCGTGGTGAATACACAGAATGTACGCACCAAAGGATTTACCTGGACTACGGATTTCAACATCGCTTTCAATCGTTCCAAAGTACTTGACCTGTACAGAGACGACGAGATAGACAGCTGGATACAGGACTACGAAAGCAGAATGGGATATAAGATCGAGGTGGGAAAACCGTTGGGGCAATTCTACGGATTGCAGTATGACGGTATTTATAAGACGACCGACTTTACCCAGAATGCCGATGGCTCCTATACACTGAAGGAAGGTATACCCTATCTGAAAGGAACAGTCCGCGACAATGTGCGACCGGGAGATGTCAAATACAAAGATGTGGCTGGAGAGGTAGATGATGACGGACATCCGGTATATTCCATCAATGACCGTACCGTGATCGGAAACGCGCAGCCCAAGTTCACCGGTGGTATGAACAATACCTTCGCTTACAAAGGTTTCGACCTGAGCATCTTTATGAATTTTGTCTACGGCAATAAGGTGTTCAACATGAGTACACAGCGTTTTATCGGTCCGTATATGGCCAACCAGAACACGCTGGCCAAGATGAAAGATCGTTTTACGTTGATTGACCCTGCGACGGGAAAAGAGACTACCGACCTGGATCGTCTGGCTGCTTTGAATCCCGATCAGGACAGCAAGAACAAAGTATGGAACATCTCTTCCAACAACAAGAACGCGATCAGCGACCATAGCAGTTATTACATCGAGAATGGTTCGTTCCTGCGCCTGAACACGATCACCCTGGGATATACGCTGCCCAAAAAACTGGTACAGCGGGCGAAGATCAGTTCTGTACGTGTCTATGGAACACTGAACAATATCTATACATTCACCAGCTATTCCGGATACGACCCGGAAGTTTCTATCAGCCGCTCCTCGGATTCGGCTACTACCAGCAGTTCCCTCACCCCGGGGATCGACAACTCCTCTTTCCCGCGTGCCAAGAGCTGGGTATTGGGTATCAACTTAACATTATAAACAGTATATACGTATGAAAAAGAGTATCTATATAATAGGTGTTACTGCCCTTGCCCTGGCATTCACCTCTTGCGAAGACTGGCTGGATATGCCTTCGGAATCCAAAGCAGACAGTTCCTCGATCTTTACTACCATCAGCAGGGCCGAGATGACTGTCGTAGGAGCCTACCCCAGTATATTTACCCAGGAATTGGGTTATCAGTTGCTGATGGGGACAGACGAATCGAGCTCTACAGAGTCCAACTCCAAGTATTATGTAGCCAACTACGACTATACCGCCCTTACCGGTATGCTGAGCGGTACCTATACCGGAATGTACAAAGCCATTGAATATGCCAATGTATGTATCAGGAATCTACCTTCCCTGACAGCAGAAAATGAAAGTGAAGAGAAGAAGATCAACTCGCTGATGGGAGAAGCCCTGGCGATACGTGCCTATGCCTACTGGAACCTGGTCCGTTTTTACGGAGATGTACCCTATTCGGATGTTCCTACTACGGATCTGACTACTTTCTCTTCTTCCCGGGTACACCGGGATACGATCTGGGACCGCTGTGTAGCTGACCTGCAACAGGCGGTGGAACTGCTGCCCTGGCAAAGTGAGAACATGGTAGCTACACCGGAACGTTTCACCAAAAACGCGGCTTATGGTATCCTGGCACGGGTAGCACTGTATGCGGCCGGACATTCGCTGCGCTGGGATCTCTCCACTACGCCTTATAATCCCAGTACACTGAGAATTGCCCAGCGGGAAGACCAGGCCCGTATCAGAGAACTGTTGCAGATCGCGGCAGATGCCTGTAAAGCCGTGATGGATAAAGGGGAAAATACGCTATTGAATAACTACGATCAGGTGTTCCGCGATCTGTGCGCGCAGGAATACAACAACGAGACGATGCTGGAATACGGTACCTACGGACCGGATGCTCCGGATGTGCGCACGGCGTATGTAAATACCATCCCTACCAGCGGAACGCCTGCTACTTTCGGAAAAGGAGGGGCCCAGATGGTAGCCATGCCCACGTTCTATTTCGAATTTGACGAGGGAGACCAGCGGCGCGACGTATCTATCTGTAATTATGCGATCCTGGGCGACGATTCATACCAGATGAATACATGGATCGGGCATGGAGTGGGTAAGTACCGCATCAACTGGCTGAAAGAGAAGGGCCCGTCGGATGCCCGCAAGAATGTGAACTTCCCGTTGCTCAGGTATTCGGATGTATTGCTGATGTATGCCGAGGCATTGAACGAACTCCACAACGGACCCACCCCGGAAGCGGTGAAAGCGTATGAGCAGGTGCGTCTGCGTGCCTTCCGGAACGATGCGGATAAGATCGGCACCACTCCGACAGACTATCAGGCATTCAGAGACGCGATCATCCAGGAACGCAAACTGGAACTTTCCAATGAATCGCTGCGTAAGAGTGACCTGGCGCGCTGGGGCATCCTGGTAGATTACCTGACCGCGGAGAAAGAAAAACTGTATCAGCTGGCCAGCCGCGAAGGACGCTATGCCAACGTAGATGTGTACTGGGCATATAAAGATCATGGTAAAGCGGTACTCAAAGATCCTACCATCGCTCTTCCGTATATCGCTATGAGCGACGCGGATATCGCTTCGCTGGGACTGACCGCGGAAGAAGAAACGACGTTGAATACATTGAACTCTTCCAGTCAGGGAGCGTTGGAAAAGACCTTCTACGAAGGCAGTGACGGCAATGTCTACTTTACCCGCGCTGCCGTACCCGCGGGGGTGGATGTAGAGGAAGTGACTTATACCATCCTGAATATGTTTGGCTGTAATTCCGTGAAACAGAGAGGCGGATTGTCCATTGTGGATGTGGAAGGGCTTGCCAGCAAAAACACCTGGATCACAGAGATGTTCTACGGAATGGAAAAGAATAAGGTAGAGATCTTGCCCTTCAATACAACCAGTATCATTGATGTAAATCCGGGGCTGACCGATCAGCAGCATCCGGCTTACTAAAACGTTTTTCATAAGGAATATATACTGTCCCGTTTCCTGACAAGGAGACATAGCCCGGAAGAACTGCCCTTCAAAAGTTAGTTAGCCTACTTTTGAAGGGTGTTTTTTGTTCCTTCTTACGGACCTGTTTGTCCGGGAGTTTTTTTATTAAAACTAGTTTTGTCTGTATCTTTGAAAAGATGTTTTTTTGTTCCTTGTTTTATAGATCTCAACATAATTTTTTACCTGATTGTAGTGCTTAGTGTCTTTTCCTGACTTTTTGGGATTTTCATCCGTTTTTATTTATAGCAACTATTTTAACAAAAAATCATTTAAATTCCTTGTGATTGTAAAGAGTTTTTTTAATTTTGTTTGATAAAATTATTAACACTAAAAACATGATGGAATGAAAAAGATTACGTGTATTATTTTAGCACTGGTACTGTTGCTGTTTGTCGTCTGGTTTTTCCTGCCTTCGAATTATTACCTCCGTCAGGCATTGAAACATGGAGATTCCAAAATAGACGATTATACTTTTTTTGAGAACCGGGTGGTGAAAGCAGCTTCTCCCAGACCCTGGGACATAGCTCCTGATTATAATGAGTATCAGATCCCGGAAAAATACCTTCCGGTCTTTGAAGATCTCAGTACGGTAGCCTATATCATTATTAAAGACACCACTATCTTGTTCGAAAAATATTGGGACGGATACTATCAGGAATCTCTCTCCGGTTCTTTCTCTGTGGCGAAAAGTATTGTATCGCTGGCCATCGGCTGCGCGTTGGACGAAGGTCTGATCAAAAGTACAGACCAGCCGGTAGCCGATTTTTTTCCGCAGTTTACCGGTTATGGTGGTAAGACGCTTACCCTGCATCACCTGTTGACCATGAGTGTCGGATTTGATTTTGACGAAACCTATGGTAGTATTTTTTCGCCCGCAACCAAGTTGTATTATGGAAATAACCTGGTGAAACAGACCTTTGACCTGAAGGAGAAAGAAGAACCGGGAGTCTATTTCGAATACCAGAGTGTAGTGACACAACTTCTCTCCTTCATTCTGGAAGAGGTCACCGGTGAACCGATCAGTAGCTATGTCTCACGGAAGTTGTGGACTCCGATGCACGCGGAAGAAGACGCGCTCTGGAGTCTCGATAAAAAGGAGGGTGTAGAAAAAGCCTTTTGTTGTTACAATACAAATGTGCGTGATTTTGCCCGGTTTGGCCAGCTTCTTCTGAATAAAGGTCAGTGGGAAGGCAAACAGCTGGTATCCTCTTCTTATCTCGAGAAAGCGCTCCGGCTGGATACCACACTGATCAATAAGACCTATAACGACAGGAACGAACAATACGGCTATCAGTTCTGGAAATTGATCTACGAAGGATTGGAAGTCAACTACATGCGTGGCGTACTGGGACAATATGTCTTTGCCATCCCTGAAAAGAATGCGGTAGTAGTACGACTGGGTCATAAACGTATAGAGAGTTTCACACCGCAGCACTATCCGGAAGATGTGGATACCTGGCTGGGAACTGCCCTGGAAATTATTGATCAGAGTAACAGAGCTATGACTCCGGAGTAAGAAAGTCAGATTCTAATAAAATCTATTAATTAAATAGCCCTTGTAAGTGTTGTAAGAGAGGCTGTGTCCTGGTGAAGACAGGCCTCTTTTTTATCGGTGTACTCAGACTCCGTCATGGAAATAGAGGAAAAAGCGATAAGACTGTTCCGGAAACATCATTTCCACCAGTCAAACTGTCAATGTAGAAAGCGATGGAATGAGTTATTCTCTGTTATTTTGTGGATATGAACCCATCTTACCGGATATGAAACACCTGATCTCTCTGCTTTTTTTGTCTGTTCACTATACCTGTCTGGGGGCAGCACACCCAGGTCCGGTACCTGTCGGGAACTGGTCTGGGAAATACGGTGACGTGGGATTTTTATTGTTCCCAGGGACGTCATAGTGGGGTGTGGAGCACCATTGAAGTCCCTTCCCAGTGGGAGTTGCAGGGATATGGAGAATATACCTACGGCCGCTGGTACAAAGAACCCGGCGTGAAACATCCCAGTATGGAGGAAGGGATCTATCGGTATCGGTTCCAGGTTCCCGCGGAATGGGCCGGCCAAAAGATAGAGATTGTCTTTGACGGAGTCATGACAGATGCGAAAGTCCTGATCAATGGCATGCAGGCCGGGGAGATGCACCAGGGAGGTTTTTACCGGTTCTCTTACGATATAACTTCTTTGATCCGGATGGATGCCGACAATGAACTGGAGGTGCAGGTCTCCAAACATTCCGCCAACCGTAGCGTGAACGCGGCGGAGCGACGGGCCGACTGGTGGCTTTTCGGCGGGATCTATCGTCCGGTCTGGTTACGGGCACTTCCTCCGGTTCATATCACCCGGGTAGCTACGGATGCGGCGGCAGACGGAACGTTGACCACGGAGCTCTATCTGTCCGGTGCGCAGCCGGGCTATCAGCTTACCACGACTCTTTTTTCAGATCGGGAAAATGTGACCTATCCCTCGCAGCAGGAGATACTCTCTGACACCAGTACGGTGCAGCGGGTTACATCGCGATGGCCGGAAGTCCAACCCTGGACACCGGAGACTCCTCACCTCTACCGGGTACGCTGGGAACTGGCGGATGGAACAGGCAGGCTGTTGCACATCCACGAAGAGCGGATCGGCTTCCGTACCGTGGAGTTCCGTCCGCGGGATGGGATCTATGTCAATGGTACGAAAATAGTTATGAAGGGAGTCAACCGTCATTCTTTTCATCCGGACGGTGGACGTACGACCAACAAGCAGATCAGTATAGAAGATGTAAAGTTGATGAAGGAGATGAATATGAATGCAGTGCGATTCCATTATCCGCCTGATACACATTTCCTGGAGGCTTGTGACTCGATGGGGCTTTTTGTGATCAACGAATTGGCCGGCTGGCAGAATAGCTATGATACCGAGACCGGAAGCAGGCTCCTTCGGGAAATGGTTTCCCGCGATGTCAATCGTCCCAGTATTATTCTGTGGAGCAACGGGAATGAAGGTGGGTGGAATACGGCACTGGACACTCTTTTCCATGCCTGTGATCCGCAAAAACGCCATGTGATCCATCCGTGGGCCGATTTCAACGGACTGGATACCCACCACTATCCGGCTTTTCTGACCGGGGTAGGGCGCTTTACCAACGGATATAAAGTATTTATGCCCACTGAATTTATGCACGGGCAGTACGACCAGGGGCATGGTGCCGGACTGGAAGATTTCTGGGAACGCTATACCGCTCATCCGCTTTTCGCAGGCGGTTTCCTGTGGGATTTCAGCGACAATGCCGTGCGGCGTACGGATGAGGGAGGCATACTTGACAGCGAACGTTTCAATGCCCCCGATGGCATATTGGGACCTTACCGGGAGAAAGAGGCCAGCTATTATACGGTGCGGGATATCTGGTCGCCCATACAGATCCGGCCTTTCTATATCACTCCTTCGTTCCGGGGAGAGATCTTTGTGACCAACGACTGGTTATACACTCCACTGAAAGAGTGCCGGATGGAATATCGGCCCTATCGCTGTCCTTCGCCTTTGTTGGGAGGAGAGAGGGAAACGATCGGCTCCGGTGCTATTCCCCTGCCCGCTTTGTGTCCCGGTGAGACCGGGCGTGTACAGATACCACTGCCGGAAAATTTTATGCAGGCCGATGTCCTGGAGATCGAAGGATATGATCCGGATGGCCATAGCGTGTTTCTGCGCAGCTATCCTGTACGGTATACCGATGAATATCTGGAGCGGCAACGGGAAGGTTTGGCGGTAAAAGAAGAAGTTCCCCGGATCATACGAACAGATTCTCTCATCACGTTGCAGAACAAGCATACAGCCGTCTCTTTCCGATGTTCCGATGGAACGATTCAACGGATCACCCGGGAGGGAGGACGAACGGAAATACCTTTTACCGATGGTCCGGTGGCTGTCGGTATGAAAATGAGGATCCGGGAGATCACCGCGCGTGCAGAAGCAGATCGGGCAGTTTTGTGTGTACGTTATACCGGAGGTGTAGATTCCATTGTCTGGACACTGAACAAGGAGGGCTTGCTGGACATGGACGCTGTCTTGCTCAACCGGGCTTCCGGTGGAGGTGGCTTCGACGACGCGTTTATGGATGAAGAGGTCTATCACCTGGGGCTTACTTTCTCCTATCCGGAAGAGTTGTGCACGGGCATGCGCTGGATGGGACGGGGGCCGTATCGGGTATGGAAAAACCGTATCCGTGGCATGAACTACGGCATCTGGCAAAAAGACTATAACAATACCATTACCGGTGAATCGTTTGAATCCCTGATCTATCCCGAATTCAAAGGATACCATGCCCATCTCTACTGGGCTACCTTAGAAAGCGATCAGGCACCTTTCACGGTCTATTCGGCGACGGACGGACTCTATTTCCGGGTATTCACCCCACAGGAACCCGCGGGCCGGCAGGAGGGTATAAACACCATGCCCGACTTCCCGGAAGGCGACCTGTCGTTCCTGCTGGATATACCTGCCATCCGTTGTTTCAAACCCATTTCCCAGCACGGACCCCGTAGTCAGCCGGGGAATATACGGATCAAAAAGGGAGACGAAGGCATGCGGATCCGTCTGGTGTTTGACTTCCGCTAAATAATCAGGAGGGGAGTACATCAACGACATGCTCCTCTGTTAAGGGTCTGTAAAAACAGATATTTCCTATAAAGACAGGAAGAGATTTACGATTTGACGAGCCAACGGTCAGCGAAGCTAATTACGATGTACGATTGAAATTACAGAAAGAATATGTTATTTCTATGCGTAACATTTTATATAAAAACATACGAGACGCATAGTTGCGTCTCAGCGTGCCGGATGGAAAATTGTATATTATGGATGAGGGAAGATATGTAAAATGACGATTACCTGTATGGGACATATATCGTGTAGATGCAAGTATGCGTCTCTACAGGGGGCAACGGTACATATAAAAAGGATGTTCAGCAAAGATTTTACTCCCGGATCCGGTAACTTATAAACACAAAACCACCAATCACATAAACCATGAAAAGAAAACTATTATTCCTGTTTACTCTCTTTCTGCTACTGGCCTCTTGCCGGCAGGAATCTCCTGTAATTCCCATTGCTTTCCCCGGTGCCGAAGGGTATGGAAAATATACCGTCGGAGGGCGTGGAGGCCGGGTGATCAAAGTGACCAATCTGAACGACTCCGGGCCCGGCAGCCTGCGGGATGCGGTAGAGCAGACCGGACCCCGCATCGTGGTCTTTGATGTAGATGGTACGATCGAATTACAATCTACCTTACGCATCGATAACGACAGTATCACGATTGCCGGACAGACAGCTCCGGGAGAAGGCATCTGCCTGAAAGATTATCCGTTGGTCGTGAATGCCAGCGAAGTCATTATCCGTTATTTGCGTTCCCGGCTGGGAGATAGATACCAGTTGGATAGCGATGCGATAGGCGGAGGGCGGTACGAGCAGAAAAACGTGATCCTCGACCATCTCTCTGCCAGCTGGTCCATTGATGAATGTCTGTCCATTTATAAAACAGAGAATCTGACCGTGCAATGGTGTCTGGTTTCACACAGTCTCAATCAATCCCTGTATACCAAAGGAAGTCACGGCTTCGGAGGCATCTGGGGAGGATACAAAGCTACATTCCATCATAATTTATTGGCTCACCATGCCAGTAGGAATCCCCGTTTTTCTTCGGTAGAGCAAACAAAAATGGTCGATTATCGCAACAATGTAGTCTATAACTGGGATTTTAAAACAGCCTACGGAGGAGGACGTTATGGAGAGATCAATATGGTCAATAACTACTATAAGCCCGGCCCTGCTTCGAAACATACCCGTTTGCTGGATGTAGCGGAAGATGGGACCGGAAAGTACTATCTTTCCGGAAATGTGATGGAGGGGGATGAAGAGGCCTGTCGCGACAACTGGTCCGCTGTAGGTGGAAAGGATCCGCTGGCCGGTAGGGTAGAAGAGCCTTTTGCTTATGAACCCATTCCGGAAGAGTCGGCACAGGAAGCCTATGAAAGCGTATTGGCCGGGGTAGGTTGCAGTCTGCGACAGGATAGCTACGATGCGAAAGTGATAGAAGAAGTGCGCCGGGGTACAGCCGGTGCGGGAGATAGGGGTATCATCAATACCCCTTCCGATGTAGGAGGGTGGCCGTTGCTTCGTAGCGGTACGCCATTGCCAGATAGCGATGGCGACGGCATACCCGACGCCTGGGAACTGGCAAACGGACTGGATCCCAACGATCCTTCCGATGCTTCCGTATGCTCCCTGCATCCTTTTTATACCAACATAGAGATGTATATCCATTCTCTGGTCGCGGACAAATAACACAGGATTTATGCCATTCCAAACAGAGGGAACCTGCTCGCTATCACTTATCTTTGTACCATCAATTCATCTGCTGAGCCAGATTGAATTTTCCTGTCGAAATGTGTTATGGCTATTTCAGGAGGATTTTTTCTCTGATTGGAGGAGCATAGGAACTCCTATGTGAGGAGAGCCAAAAGAAAAAATCGTCGGAAAGAGTTTATAAGAAAACAGGATCAGGGCCTTCAAACAGATTCTTAATAACCGAATTACATCATACACGAACCACCATGAAGAAGATCATCTACTCCCTATGGGCATTTGCGTTAGTCGCATGTAGCGGCAACGACCGCGCGCCGATCGATCGCGAAGCCCTTGTCCACCGGAACAATCCGCGCGTCACGGCAGTTGACTCCCTGGCTTCCCTTTCCGTAGGGAACGGACGTTTTGCCATGACCGTAGATGCCACCGGTCTTCAGACTTTCCCCGAACGTTATTCCCTGGGTGTGCCTCTGGGTACACAGAGCCAATGGGGCTGGCACAATTTTGCCAATCCGCAGAACTACCGTCACGAAGAGACCCTGAAAGATTATGATTTCGGTCGCGGCAAGCTGGAACCCTATGCCGTACAGTTCAACGAACCGGGACGCCCGCAGGCCGCTGCCGACTGGTACCGGGTCAACCCGCATCGTCTGCACCTCGGCATTGTCGGGCTGGAATTTTCCGGAGCTCCTGATCCTTCCGCACTCACGGATATCGATCAGCAGCTGGACCTCTGGGAAGGAGTGATCCGAAGCCGTTTTCAGCGGGAAGGCCATTCGTATCAGGTAGAGACTATGTGTCATCCCGCGACAGATCTGATCGCTTCCCGTTTGCGCGCCGACGTGCCACCGGCCATTAAACTGCGTTTTGCCTATCCGACCGGAGGACATTGCGACGATGCCTGCGACTGGAATGCCAACGATAAACACACGACTACCTTAGTAAGCCAGGAAGGACAGTCTGCCATACTGAAACGTCAGCTCGATGAAACCACCTATTATGTAACCCTTCGTTGGGAGGGAGATGCCCGACTGGCAGAGAAAGAAAAGAATTATTTTGTATTGACACCCTCGGGCAATGAGTTGGATTTCACCTGTGCGTTCACCCCGGACGCTCCGCCGGCAGCGATTACTTCCACCGAAGAGACTTTTGCAGCATCTGCCCATCACTGGTCCACTTTCTGGAAAGACGGAGCCGCGGTCGATTTTTCCGGGTGTACCGATCCGCGCGCGGCCGAACTGGAACGCCGGGTCGTGCTCAGCCAGTATCTATTGGCTATCCAATGTGCCGGAGATACCCCACCGCAGGAGACAGGGCTGACCTATAATTCCTGGTTTGGCAAATTCCACCTCGAGATGATCTGGTGGCACCAGGCACAATTCGCTTTGTGGAACCGTGCCCATCTGCTCGACCGTACCCTGGGTTGGTACGAAACCGTAGAACCCATTGCGCGGGAGATCGCCTCCCGGCAGGGATTCGAAGGGATCCGCTGGATGAAAATGACCGATCCCAGCGGTATGGAAGCACCTTCCAAGGTGGGTAGCTTCCTGATCTGGCAACAGCCTCACCTGATCTATCTGGCAGAATTGATTTACCGGGCCAATCCCGGCGAAGAGGTGATCCGGAAATACAATCCCCTGATCCAGGAGACAGCGAAGTTTATGTACTCCTTCGCTACCTACGACGAACTCGAAGGGCGTTTTGTATTGAAAGGAGCCATCCCTGCGCAGGAAACCCTGCGTGCGGCTGAGACCGTGAACCCGCCTTTCGAACTCTCTTACTGGCACTTTGCCATGGAGACCGCCCAGAAATGGCGCGAACGTGCCGGGGAGCAGCGCAACCTGCAATGGGACGAAATGATAGACAAACTCTCTCCGCTGGCCTACAACGAAGACGGACTGTATCTGGCGGCAGAAACAGCGGTAGATACGTACAAGGATATACGTTATACCTCCGATCACATGGCGGTACTGGGTGCCGTGGGCATCCTGCCGATATGCAAACTGATCCGTCAGGATTATATGACTAATACTCTCCACTGGATATGGGACAACTGGAACTGGGGCAAGACCTGGGGCTGGGACTATCCGATGACCGCTATGAATGCCGCCCGTTTGGGTGAGCCGGAAAAGGCAGTCGGTGCTCTGTTGATGGACAAGCGTACCAATACCTATCTGGTGAGCGGACATAACTACCAGGACGGTCGTCTGCGTCTTTACCTGCCGGGCAACGGTGGCCTGCTGACCGCGGTAGCTATGATGTGTGCCGGTTGGGACGGTTGCCAGACAGAAAATCCCGGATTCCCGAAAGACGGTACATGGAATGTACGCTGGGAAGGACTGAACCCGATGCCTTAACCTCCGGATAGCGAAACATATGATCCGATACATATCCTTTTCCCTGGCGGCACTTTTCAGTGCCGCTCTTTTCTCCGGGGTACAGGCACAGCCGCTGTCCTCTCTCAACGACAACCAGCGGGGAGCCGGACGTACGCTGTGCTATACTCCCGATGGAGAAGACTTCGTGATTGTCAATGGCGACCGCAAATTCAACCGTGCCCTGTACGGAAGCCATGACGCTTCCCGGGTAGAGACCGGTGATGTGCCGGAGTTTGCCCTGTACCTGCCTCGTATGGGAGGGAATCTCTCTTTCGGGCTGGTGTGTGGCAAGGACTCCATCGCATTGAATGAGGCTTCCCGGATAGAGAGCCGCTACCGGGCGGGCAGCCGCGTCTATACCATAGAAGATCCCTTGTTGCAGGGAGGCCGGCTGATCCTTACCGCGCTGGCACTGGCCGACAAGGACGGGGGCATCTGGCAGATCCGTTCGGAACATGTGCCGGAACATGCCCGGCTGACCTGGAGATTCGGCGGAGCTTCAGACAAACGCTTCAGCCGGGAGGGAGATATGGGAGTAGATCCGCCGGACAGTTTCGACCTGAAACCCGAATACTGTCAGGGCAACGAGTATACCTTGTCCGGAAATACATTTTCCCTGCGTTTCGGACAGCATTCCGGAACAGGAGAACGTATGTTATACGGCTCCTTCCCCGAAGGTTCCCGGCTCGGAACCGATGATTGGCCTGTACTTTATGGGACCGTACTGCTCAGCGGAACCCAGTACCTGGCTCTGTCGGTAGATCCCGCGATCCGCACCCTTTCACTGGCAGATGAATTTTCCCGGGCCGAAGAGAGCCGTCGCGCGCTTGCTGCACGGATCCGTTTCCATACACCTGATCCCTGGTTCAATCCACTGGGTGGAGCCTTGGCCGTAGCTGCCGATGGTATCTGGGACGGTCAGGTCTGGCTACACGGTGCGGTGGGTTGGCGTATGCCGCTCAGTGGCTGGCGCGCGGCCTATACGGGAGATGCGCTGGGATGGCACGACCGTGCCCGGAAGCATTTCAATGCCTACGCCGCCAGTCAGGTGACCGAAGTGCCACAGACTATTTCTCACCCGGCACAGGACCCGGAGATAAACCTGGCCCGTTCGGAAAAACGATGGGGTACTCCCCAATACAGCAACGGATACATCTGCCGCAACCCCTATCGCAACGACCAGATGCATCACTACGATATGAATCTGTGCTACATCGACGAACTCCTGTGGCATCTCAACTGGACGGGCGATCTGGAATATGCCCGGCAGATGTGGCCGGTGATCACCCGGCATCTGGAGTGGGAAAAACGCAATTACGATCCCGATGATGACGGGCTGTATGATGCTTACGTCTGTATCTGGGCCAGTGACGCACTTTATTACAACAGCGGAGCGGTGACCCACTCTACCGCTTACAACTACCGTGCCCACAAAATGGCCGCGCTGATCGCCGGAAAGATCGGTGAAGATCCGGAACCCTACCGCCGCGAAGCGGAAAAGATCCGGAAAGCCCTGAACGATCGTCTCTGGATGTCCGACCGGGGACACTGGGCAGAGTACCAGGATTTCATGGGACATCAACGTCTGCACCCGAATGCCGGTCTATGGACTATCTATCATGCGATAGACGGAGAAACGGCCGATCCTTTCCAGGCCTGGCAGGCCACCCGGTATGTGGATACGGAAATTCCCCACATTCCCGTACGCGCGGCAGGACTCCCTGATGGGAGGTATACCACCCTCTCTACGACCAACTGGCTGCCCTATGCCTGGAGTGTGAACAATGTAGCTTTTGCCGAGGTGATGCACACGGCTCTTGCCTATTTCCAGGCCGGACGCAGGGAAGAGGGATTTCACCTGCTCAAAAGTTCCGTCTTGGATGGGATGTACCTGGGAGGCAGCCCCGGCAACTTCGGACAGATCAGTTTCTACGATGCTGCCCGGGGAGAGTGCTACCGCGACTTTGGTGATCCCATCGGAGTGGCTTCGCGGGTGTTTATCCAGGGATTGTTTGGCATTCTGCCCGATGCGCTCAACGAAACACTGGTGGTACGTCCCGGCTTCCCGGACTCCTGGCCTTTCGCGGAGCTGGAAACTCCGGATGTCTCTTTTACGTACAGCAGGCAGAAGGAACATGCACAGATAACTGAAAACTATACCCTTACTCATCAGCTACCCACTGTGCAGAGGGTAGTGCTGGAGGTTCCCGCGAGAAAAAGCAAGCTGGCCGCCATCACCTGTCCGGGCAATTATCTCGCCTGGCAGCAACTCCCTGATGCGATCGGTGAACCTATGGTACGTCTGGAAGTATTGCTTCCTCCGGAAAAGACTGCTTCCTTCATATTGGAGTGGACAGGTGATCCGCTCCCGCAAAGGATGGAATATGTCTATATGCGAGGTGAATCCCTGCGGGTCAGTCTGGCGGATGTAGAGATACAGCAGGTTTATGATCCACAACAGGTATGGACGGAGCAGGAGATACTGCCGCAATCTGCGCAGATATCCGGCCGTGTGGGCGGGATTCCCGGACACCGTATCTTTTTTGTTCAGGTGAAGCAGGACGACATGCTGTGGTGGCTGCCTGTGCCGGTAGAGATACGCGAACCGGAGCAGGAGCATACAGCAGATTTCAGTCGGGTACAATCTGCTGCCTGTGAACCTGTGAGTATAGCTCCGCATTTCAATGCTTCGGTCACAGACATTTTCCGGAATACATACCTGACCCCGCGTTCGCCCTATACCACCCTTCAGTTGCCTGTACAGGGAATAGGAGAATGGTGTCATCCCCAAACGATGGCGGAGATAGACGATAGCGGTCTCCGGGCACAGATCGCCCGGGGAATTTTTCAGACCGGACTAGGAGTCGACTTCTTCTCGCCTGCCGAAGGAGATAATATTGTATTTACCTCTTTGTGGGACAATTATCCGGATAGCGTCCGTATGGCTCTCTCCGGCAGAGCTTCGCGCGCCTACCTGATGATGGCAGGCAGTACCAATCATATGCAATGTCACCTGGTTAACGGCGTGGTGAGAGTGTACTATACCGACGGTTCCGCAGAGACGTTGCAACTGATCAATCCGGACAACTGGTGCCCGATCGAGCAGGATTTCTTTGTAGATGATCAGGCGTTCTCATTGCGCCGTCCACGGCCGTACCGGGTACATCTGAAAAGTGGCTTGGTCAGCAACGATCTCGAACAGGAACTGAATATCACAGGTGTCTATGGAAGGGCTATTGACGGGGGAGCCGGAGTCTTATTGGAGATGTCGTTGGATCCGGAAAAGGAACTCAGCCATCTGATCCTGGAAACTCTCTCCAACGATGTGGTGATCGGATTGATGGGAGTGACTTTGCAACGGTGAAGCAGGTATACGTTTTTTGTGGGTAAAGAGGGATCAGGGTAGACAATGAAACAGGATCGGATCCACGTAAAAGCCTGAAGATCTTCTGTCGTGTATCTCTTTTGCCTGAAAAAACATACTTTCTGATAGGAGTCGGGAACTGTTTTCTCCATCCGGGCGGAAAAACGTCTGGGATGTGTTTCATAGAAGTCTGATCTCTTCTTTCCGGAGATTGGAGGGATAGGTAAAAAGGTCGGAGGATCACTGTTTGGACAGATCTTCTAATCCATTGTGCCACAGGGTTGGCAAAACTTTGCCAACCCTGTGGCAAATTAGTGGCAAAGCGATGGCAGTATGGGGCGCGACTCTTGGACAGTTGTGATCTGCCCTGGTAATCCGACAACAGTTTATTTACTGTTTGTAATACAGATAATGCCGTAGCATACACGGTAGATGGAAGAAAAAGTCTTCCGTGTTCGTACAGGGATCTCCACTATCCATCCGATGCGAATCGGATGGATATATAATAAAAAAACCGCAATCACAGAACTTGCTGAGATTGCGGCAGATCTGTCGGAATGAGGCGACTCGAACGCCCGACCCCTACGTCCCGAACGTAGTGCGCTACCAACTGCGCTACATTCCGATCATTGCGGTTGCAAAGATACAGTGAATTTTATTTTCAGCAAATATTTTTGCTAAATATTCTGTTTTTTCTGTCGTCTGTTGCGGTATTAAAAAATATACTTATCTTTGCAACCGCAAAACAGAATGATTGGTGCCATAGCTCAGTTGGTAGAGCAAAGGACTGAAAATCCTTGTGTCCCCGGT
>JAJQDI010000001.1 GCA_021202275.1 Bacteroides sp. | reverse complement strand
CCCGTATACTACTACTACTACTACTACTACTACTACTATATGTAAACATGTAAACATGTAAACATATATATATATATATCTGATTTTATTATCTTTTTTCTGTTTACTTTTTGTTTACATTTTAGGAGAGCGGTAAACGCCAAAAAAATCAAGATGTTGCGTACATGCGGGAAGTCATAGGGGATTCCAGCTTTTTTTCTTGGTTTATAGTTTCTGTTTGACAGAACTTTCTTGGTTTGTCACTTTTCTACTTAACAACAAACAAACGGAAGCAAGGAGAGAACACTATGCTTACCAACAAAGAAAGAGAAAACGTTGACAGCTTGATAGAAAAGATAGATGTTCTTACGACAAGAGAACGCGACTACCTTTTTCAAAACATCTTGAAGAAGCCTCCCCTTGAGCCGTACCGCATGCCCCCCGGCCAGGAGATAGTTGAGGCGCTCGACACTATTGCCTCACATTGCGGAACGGTCTCCGCAGCGGCAAACCTATTGGGAATGACAGCGTCCACTTTTTACGGCTATAGAAACGGGCGCGTCCCGATCGGCCCCCGCGTCAGCTCGCGAATCAAGAATGTCTATGCCATGATAACCCTCATTGGGAAGGATAAATAATGCAGGCGGCGTATGATATTGTCCCGGCCTCCGAGACCGCAATTCTTCAGTATCTCAACGGGCGCGGCGTGCTGGCGACTGTTTTTTCCTTGGCTACTCTTCTTCGGTGCCCTACGGCTGCCCACCCTGAGCCGAAGAACAAAAACGGGGCCTATATGATTTGGCACCACGCCGAGGCCAATTTTTACATTGGCTGGTCCCAGGCTTGGGATACGGAGAGCGAGTGGGCCGGGTTTTGCACGAGCCCGCCGACGTCCTGGACTGCAAGCCAGTGTCGTTTTGTAGAGACGGCAAAGCAGCAGTCTCGCGAACTGCAGCAGAAAGACCAGCAGGAAGCAGTCCGGTCTCTCACCGAGCTGTATGCCTCCCTGACCGAGTGCGGTGATTCGCATCCCTACCTGAAGGCAAAAGAGGTCCGCCCGCACCCCGCGCTTCGCCTTTGCCGCAAATCGCCCGAGGGCTCTTTTCCTTGGCTTGATAATTCTCTTATCGTCCCATATTACATTGGCGGCACGTTAGCCACGCTGCAGCGCATCCCGCAGGCCAAAGAATTGTGGAGCCAGAAGCTTTTGTATAGAGGGGCTTCAAAACTCGGCGCGTACCTGGTCGTGGAGCCTGAACATGATACCGGTAAATGTGTTGGCATAGCTGAAGGTTTCGCTACGGCTGACTCATACGCGCGCCTTGCAGGCATGCCGGTTTATGCAGCGATAGACGCGGGCAATATGCAGTATGTGGCCAAGGCTGTAGCCCGTGTCCTAAACGGCAGAAAGCTTGTTATTGTTGCTGATAACGATTGTGAAAATAAAAAAAACACGGGAGTGGAGGCCGCCCTTGCCGCCGCGAAAAACTCGGGTGTCCCCGCCTCTATTGCCATCCCCGTCCAAGGAGATATCTCTCCGCGGGCGCCATTGGGTACAATTTCTTGTGATTTCAACGATTTATGGCAAAGAAACCCGGAAATCGCCCGCCACCAAGCCTTGAATCTTAGAACGCCGGAGGACGTGGCCATAGCCCTTGGCGCGCGGCGTGACGGCAGGTATGCCGAAGGCTTTCCTCCTGGTTTTTCTTTGGAGTCATCCGGGGGCGAGGCCGGCTTGTACTTTCGCAAAGAAACGCGGACGAGCGTCCGCGAGGTTCGCGTTGGAGACGTCCTGGAGGTTGTCGCGGGATATAAGGAATATGAAGACGGTTCATACGGCAAGATTGTGCAATTTGTGCCAAAAGACAAACGCACCACGGGTGAGGACGAGAAAATCAGGCTGTATATACAGGACGAGGCGTTGTCCGCGCCGCACGGTAACAAGGTGATAGAAAATCTGCCCGGGTATAGCTGGAATCGGGAACAGCAGGACCTTCTTCCTATTTTCATTAATAATTTTACTCCGTCCGAGTATTTTTTACTTTTTCGCAAACCGGGATGGGTAGGTAAGGATTTTCTTTTCCCCGGGAAAGAAGCGGTTATTGAAGGAAAAACCTGCCTTTTCCCCGACGGAGCACAATGTAGTTTTTTCGAATCGCAAGGCACATTGCAGGAGTGGAAGAACAATGTGGCCGCCCTGGCCGCTGGCAATTCCCGCGCCGTTCTTGCCGTTTCCGAGGCATTCGCCGCGCCGCTCAGGACATATCTTGGCGGGCCTGCGGCAGACGATGTCTCCGGCTGGCATATTATGGGGGGAAGCGGCATTGGGAAAAGCACCTGTTTGAACCTCGGCGCGTCAACGTACGGGATGGGGCAAAGAAAACGGGGGGCGCATGGAGCTGTTGAATCCTGGTTAACCACGGCAAACAATCTGGAGAAGATGTGTGCCGCACACAACCACTTATGCCTATTCCTTGACGAAATGAAGCTGGCGGTAACAAAAGACTCCGCAGCCTTGGCGCAAATGGCGTATATTCTTTCCAATGGGGTTGGGAAGGGGCGCATGACACAAGACAAGCCTTACACATGGCGCATCGGGTTTGTTTCAACAGGAGAAAGAAGCCTTATGTCTTTTATTGAAAGTGGTGGCGGCGTGGTTCATGGGGGACAAAAAGTCCGCGTTTGCGACATCCCGTCTGCCAATCTTGAAGAAAATCTTTTTGAAGATATTCATGGCTGCTCTTCTTCTAAGGTTTTTGTTGACCTTGTTAACAATAATGTCTTAAAATATTATGGAACCGCCCTTCCCGCCTTTTTGTCGGCACTTTCCCTACACGGCGTTTCACAAGAGGATCAGGATTTTTATCTTGGGGTCCAGGGGCGCGCGTTTTTTGGTGTATTTGAAGATTCAGGTGGTGATGCGCAGCGCGTTGCGGACACCATGGTCTACAACCGCCTAGCAATACACCTTGCTATTAAGTGGGGGATTCTCCCCTGGGATGAAGCAACTGAGTGCTGTATGTTAGCACAATGTTTTTACGCGTGGCGAGAAGCGGCCCTGGAGGCCACGCCAAAAACCGAGGAACAAGAATGCATTGAACGCTGGACAAGGCTTATTCAAGAAAACAGGCACAGGTTTGCGGACCCCTCTTTGCCCCCTGCGCGGCAACAAGATTTTGGGGTTGAGAAGGATGGTGTTTTTTATTTCTGGCCGGGTACGTTTAAAGCACATTGCAAGGACAAGCTGCAATGGAAGTATGAGCTGCGCATCTTGCGAAAGGCCGGAATGATGCCGATCCGAAATAGAAGCCAACAAAATCGGCTGGTTACCACAGTGCGTATTAAAGGCTTAGGTTTGCAACAGATGTACGGCGTTAAGCTGCCCGAAGAAAACGACGTGGATGAAAGTGCCGCTGCCTCCAGTAGAGCGAAAGTAATAAAAATGGATTTCACGAAAGGATACATGCGCGAGCCACGGGAAGAGGGCCAGGACCCTGGCTCTTTCCCTGAGCCGGACGAAAACACGGGCGATTTGCCCTTTTAACGCGCTCAAACGCCGCGAGGCTAAGGAAGTGCACCATGTTGAAAGGTGCCTGTGTTTTTTTTCTTGGCTTATTTGCAGCGGGCTCGCTTGTAGCGGGCGCGTTTGCGTCTGAGCTGCGGCCCAACCCCGACGGCCCGTACTTCGAGGGCCCCATTTA
>JAJQDI010000031.1 GCA_021202275.1 Bacteroides sp. | reverse complement strand
GACAAACAGAACCAAAAACTGTTGTGCTACCATTACACCATAGGACAAACACGGGCTTTCTTTCAAAAGCGATGCAAAGATAGTGCATAGTAGCCGGATGTGCAAGTTTTCCGGTTACTTTTTGTTTATTTCACGATCAGCAGGTAGTAGTTTTTCTTGCCGCGCTGCACCAGCAGATACTTATCATTGAGCAGGTCGGCAGAGGTAATTTCCTGATCGGGAGCAGACAGTTTCTCTTTATTCAGAGAGACTCCACCGCCTTGTACCAGTTTACGCATCTCTCCTTTGGAAGGGAATACAGCCGCGTTTTCCACCAACAGATCTACTGCTTTTACACCTGCTGCGATCACGTCACGGGATACTTGGAACTGCGGTACTCCTTCGAACACGGCCAGCAAGGTATCTTCGTCCAGACGTTTCAGGGCATCTGAGGTGGCTCCTCCAAACAGGATACCGGAGGCTTCCACAGCCGCATTGTAGTCTGCTTCGGAATGTACCATCACAGTTACTTCATAGGCCAGGCGTTTCTGCAACACGCGCAAATGAGGTGCTTCCCGGTGTTCGGCTGTCAGGGCATCAATCTCTTCTTTGGGAAGGGAGGTGAATATCTTGATGTAACGTTCGGCATCGGCATCACTTACGTTCATCCAGAACTGATAGAATTTATACGGAGAAGTATAGCGGGGATCCAGCCAGATATTACCGGATTCTGTCTTACCGAATTTACCACCGTCTGCTTTGGTGATCAACGGGCAGATGAGCGCATAACACTCTTTTCCCAGGGTACGGCGGATCAGCTCGGCACCGGTCGTAATATTTCCCCATTGATCCGAACCTCCCATCTGCAATTTACAGTTCCTGGTCTGATACAAATGCAGATAATCGTAACCTTGCAGAAGCTGATAGGTAAACTCCGTGAAGGAGAGACCGTCGCGCGCTTCTCCATTGAGGCGTTTTTTCACAGATTCCTTGGCCATCATGTAGTTGACCGTAATGTGCTTACCTACATCGCGGACAAAGTCAAGGAAAGAGAATTCTTTCATCCAGTCGTAGTTGTTGACCAATTCGGCCCGGTTGAGAGCGTCTGACTCAAAATCCAGGAATTTGGCCAGCTGTTTTCCGATACAAGCCTGATTGTGGCGAAGTATATCTTCGGTCAGCAGGTTCCTTTCGGCGGACTTTCCGGACGGATCACCGATCATACCGGTGGCTCCTCCTATCAGCGCGAGAGGCTTATGACCACAACGCTGAAGGTGCCGCAGCATCATCACCCCGCACAGATGACCGATATGCAGGGAGTCTGCCGTAGGGTCAATTCCGAGATAAGCGGTTACCTGCTCTTTCTGCAATAACTCTTCGGTACCAGGCATCATATCCTGCAACATACCGCGCCATCTTAATTCTTCTACAAAATTCATCGAATGATTGTATATTTAAATTTTACAGGGACAAAAATACGACTCTTTCCCGGAAGAAACAAACTCTGTATCTGTTCATTTCTTTGCTCCGCCAAAGAAACAAAGAGATTTACGATTAGACAATTTAAGATGTACAATTGAAAATACATCCCATAAAGGAGAATGTATCTTTTTTCGCTACTCCGTTTGATCTACGCCTCTTCGCAGGATAAACCCGCTCCGCTCAGACAGACCCTGCTGCCGGGTCGGCGTACATCTGCACTGCGTCTGATGCGGCGCGACCCAAGGCAACCCAAAACGACACAACACATGTGACAGGCGTGTTGCGGATGTGTGTGGTTACGATTGGTTTTGTGAAATTTAGATTGACTTTGCCGACTCTTTGTTTCAAACCATTATCCATCGGATTTTTCAATCGTGTATCGTGGTTATTTTAAAAACGGAATTTATATTTCGCGTCACATTTCCCACAAAGTCTGCTACAGACATCTTCTTTATCTGAGCCGCACGCCGATAAAGCTCATGAATATCTTCGGAACTTTCGTCTGTCTCTAAAAACATCCTTTCCACCGGAACATCACGCAAGGCTTCTTCCTGGTATTTCTCTCCGAAAGAAAGACAAAATCCGTGTCGGATATATTCCCGGGCCAATTCTCTTTTTCCCCGGAAACCATGTATGATCCACGGAACAGAGGGGTTGTATTCCCTTTTCAGCGCAATGAGTTCAGCAGTAGCGCGAACCGCATGGAGGATCAGCGGTTTGCCACTCTCCTCGGCCCAGGCGATCTGACGGATCAGGAATTCTTGCTGCAACGGGAAAGGGGTATCTGCAACTTTATCGAGCCCCGCCTCTCCTACTGCCAGCACCTGCGGCAGAAAGATGAACTCTTTCCACCAGTCTGCATCTTTTATAGGTTTATCTGCAAGAAACCAGGGATGCAATCCTATGGAAAAATAACCTTTGGCAGCGGGAGAGAACTCCTCCGGCCGGCAACTCCGGATGGCCTGGCAAGGATCTTTCGGGATATGGTGGGTATGTATATCCAGCAAAGGCATACACATCAGGGAACAGGATCGTATCCGGAACCTCCCCAGGGGTGGCAACGAAGAATACGACGCACGGACAAGTAAAATCCACGGAACGGGCCGTGTTTACGAATGGCTTCGATCGCGTATTGCGAACACGTAGGAGTGTAACGGCAGGAAGGAGGTAGCATCGGTGAGATGGCAGCCCGGTAGAAGTAGACAGGCAATAACAACAAATAACTGAGCAATTTTTTCATACCTGGTTCTCCGCTATACGTCTCAACAACTTTTGCATCACCTCTTCCACCCGGGCAGAATCCGGTAAAGAATCATCCAGATAGATAAATGCCACTGCCAGACCGTATTCTCTGGCAGTAATGGTATCGGTGAGTAACGTTTTGTTTTTCCGGTATGCTTCTCTGAGCTGACGTTTCACCCGGTTTCGTTTCACTGCCCTTTTGAAACGTTTCTTAGAGACACTCAACAGAACGGAGACGTCGGCTTCGTGTTTTTCCACAGGCATATAGACCACCCGCAAAGGAAAGATGGAAAAGGAACGGGCACCTCCCGCGAACATCTTCTCTATGGTCTTTTTGCTTTTGAGCCGCTCGGCTTTGGTGAATGTCAATCCCATTTTTAAAGTTTTAAGTTATGAGTTCTAAGTTATGGGTTTTAAGTTTAATAAGCGATATCCGATCTGATAATTATAGAATATTTACCCTTTTCCTCTTGTCCGGACTTCCTCCTCTGGTATAGTTTACCGAAATAGGACATCAGTGTGAAGTTCAAGAGTAATCACCATTCATAATTTGTCAGCTTAAGTTTTAACTTTGACACACCAACTTAAAACTTAGAACTTAAAACTCATAACTTAACCCTTAAAATATAAAAAAACTGTTGGTAGAAAAGGGCTTCAATACCTTCTACCAACAGTCCTGTCTTTGTTTTTGTTCTTATTTTCCTTTGTTCGTCTCCTTGATGAACATATCCAGGGCGGCAGTCATCGAAGGGGCTTTTACGGTCGGAGCTTCCAGATCCAGACGCAGCCCGGCATCACGTACAGCCTGTGCGGTAGTCGATCCGAATGTACCGATACGGATGTCTTTCTGGTCGAAGTTCGGGAAGTTCTTCTGCAGGGAAGAGACTCCTGCCGGACTGAAGAAGACCAGCATATCGTAGTCGAAAGCTTCTCCTTCCTGAAAGTCATTACTTACTGTCCGGTACATCACCGCTTCGGTATGTTGGACCCCTGCTTTATCCAGCAGTTTACTCATATCGTCGTTGTGCACATCCGACATCGGCACCAGATATTTCTCATTCTTATGTTTGGAAATGGAGGTAAAAAGATCGTCGATCTTACCCGTATTTCCAAAAAAGATCTTACGTTTCCGGTATTGCACATACTTCTGTATATAAAGCGCTACCGCTTCGGTCACACAAAAATACTTCATGGTATCGGGAACAGTCACCCGCAGATCGTTGCACAAATTAAAGAAATGGTCAATGGCATGACGCGAAGTGAAAATAACAGCAGTGAATTCCGGTATGGAGATCTTTTGCTGCCTGAATTCTTTCGCACACACTCTTTCCACCTTGATGAAAGGACGGAAATCAATTTTTACACCATACTTTTGAGCAATGTCGTAATAAGGAGATTTCTCCGAAGTTGGCTGTGGTTGCGAAACCAGTACTTTTTTTATTTTCAAAGTCCTAATTTTTTATTATCAACAAATCATTTACCTGCATCACCCCCTGATACAGCATAAAACAGGGCATGATTTCCAGGGCACAAAAGTACAAAATTAATAGGAATAGGCCATGAATATTGTTGAAAAAAAGTTTTAGCCACTTATAAAACATCAATATTTTAGCAAAAATAAGTAAGCAAATGCCAAGAGTTATTAAAAAGAAGACATTTACATCGAAGTAAGTAACCAGCAGAACGCAGGGAAAAAGAACAAAACCACCATAATATATAAGGGTAGCATACGATCCCAGCCACAGATTTGTAATGTTTTTATCAAAGAAAGTCCACCCCAGGAAAGAATACAGCAACCATTTGGCAGCCAGATAGAGCAATGCCATCCCCATATAGATACCTAACCAGAGATGCGGAGACAGCAGTCTCATGGAATCGGGCTGAATATCATTAAAATAGTTAAATATATACAGGCCGGCCAGGATACAGGATTGCAGCACCAGAAGTAAAAGATACCGTACATCCACAGCGGTGGAATCGGCAAAGATGCTGCTTCTCTCCCGGTGAAGCATAAAGTCTTTCAGTTGTTGCAGCAGGAATTTCTTGCTGCGGGCAAGCACATAGGAAGCGATCAGAAAACAGGTGAGCAACACCGCAGCAATGCCATCATCCGCACGGGGAGAATAGGGAATGGGAAGTCCTTCTGTCCCTTTGGTTACAGCAAGGGTCATACAACTGTCCGCAGAAAGACGATCTGTTTCCGGACCGAACGTGGTGAGGCTTATATGTACTCCCTGCCACAGACTCATATCGCAGCAAATTTGCGTACGGAAGCATCCCAGACAGGTTGTGTACGGATCAGTCGGACAGCCTCCGCCGCCGTAGCGGCCACCTGCCAGATGTCTCCGTGCTGTCGACGCATAAAATTCTCATCAATGGCTTTTTCGAGCATCTGCAACAGCGGATCGTAAAATCCGTTGGTATTCAGGATCACGACCGGATTGAGGTAAAGCCCCAACTGCTTCCAGGTAATTACCTCGAGCAACTCCTCCAGGGTACCACATCCGCCGGGCAGAGCGATCACCGCATCACTCAGTTGCGCCATACGCTGTTTGCGTTCGTGCATATCCGCAACCTCGATCAGCTCGGTCAGCCCCTGGTGATGCCATCCCTGTTCCACCATGAAAGACGGAATGACGCCCGTCACCTGACCGCCGGCAGCGAGAACCGCATCCGCCACTGACCCCATCAATCCCATGCAACCGGCTCCGTTGATCAGACGGATCTGCTGTCCGGCCAGTAATCGTCCCAGTTCATCGGCCACTTCAAAGTAAACAGGAGCTATTTGTGTACTGGAAGCACTATAGACACAAACGGTTTTTATATCATTCATAGGAGATGGCTATCTTTTTTAATTCCGTGACAAAAATAAAGTATTCTACTCACATAACCTCAGAGAGATCAAAAAATTATCCTGACGGGAAAAATGTGTATCCCTCCGGACAATCGGCGCAGAAGATCGAAGAAGATATTCTGGCACATCTCTCTGCCGGTATATCCAGGCTGTAAGTCCGGAATATTGGATTACTCCCTGCCCTGATCAGACCTGCCTGTCTGGGTTGTATCCTACAAAGAGACCACCGCTCTTCCTGCCCCAGAGGAGCAGTACCGAACGGTGGTCTATAAATAATAGCGTAAAGCTATGCTGATTACAATCCGAAAGCCTTCTTCAGTGTGTCTACATAATCCAGCTTTTCCCAGGTAAAGAGTTCTACATCCATCACCCTGGCCGGCTGATAGCGGGATTTGAACTGCTTGGTCACCACCTGAGGTTCGCGCCCCATGTGCCCGTAGGCAGCAGTTTCGCTGTAGATGGGGAAGCGGAGTTTCAACCGCTCTTCGATCGCTCTGGGGCGCAGGTCGAATATCTCTGCCAGCTTGCAGGCAATCTCTCCGTCGGAGATCTGCACGTGGCTGCGTCCGTAGGTATTTACATAGATACTGACCGGCTGTGCCACCCCGATGGCATACGAAAGCTGTACCAGTACTTCGTCGGCCACTCCGGCAGCTACCAGGTTCTTGGCGATGTGCCGTGCCGCGTAGGCTGCGCTACGGTCTACCTTGCTGGGGTCTTTTCCGGAGAAGGCTCCCCCTCCGTGTGCACCTTTACCACCGTAGGTATCTACAATGATCTTACGACCGGTGAGACCGGTATCTCCATGCGGGCCGCCGATCACGAACTTACCGGTAGGGTTGACATGGTAGATAATATTGTCGTTGAACAGTGCCAGTACTTCGGGCCGGCTGATCGAAGCGATCACCCGCGGCATCAACTCTTCGATCACATCCTTACGGATCACGGCCACCATCTCCGCATCGGCCCGCGCCTGTGCTTCCGGAGACCGATCGGCAGGTTGGATAAAATCGTCGTGCTGGGTCGATACCACAATGGTATCGATACGTACCGGCTTGCCGTTGTCATCGTATTCAATCGTTACCTGGCTCTTGGAATCGGGACGCAGGTAAGTCATGATCTTACCGTCGCGACGGATATCTGCCAATACGGCAAGGATCTTGTGCGACAAATCGAGGGACAGTGGCATGTAATTCTCTGTCTCGTTGGTAGCGTAGCCAAACATCATACCCTGGTCGCCCGCGCCCTGATCCATCGGATCTTCGCGCTCTACACCGCGGTTGATGTCCGCGCTCTGTTCATGGATAGCAGAGAATACGCCGCAGGAATTTCCTTCGAACATATACTCGCCTTTGGTGTAACCAATGCGGTTGATGACTGTACGCGCTACCTCCTGAAGGTCTACATACACCTCTGATTTCACTTCTCCAGCCAGTACTACCTGTCCGGTAGTTACCAGGGTTTCGCAGGCTACTTTCGAATTGGGATCAAATGCCAGCAATTCGTCAAGTACAGCGTCCGATATCTGATCGGCCACTTTGTCGGGGTGCCCTTCGGACACCGATTCGGATGTGAATAAATATCCCATTTTAAATCAGGATTGAAATGAATAATAAAGTTGTTTGTGTCTGTGGAAAAGCACACAGAGTAGAGTTGCAAGCGGATGGAATGTCTTTTAGCATTTTTTTTCGTGGTTGCAAGCTACTCAAATCTTTCCACATCATCCGGCTACCCTGAAGTCACGGTAGCCTATCGGTTACAAAGGTAGATATTATTTATAGAATATTTGTCATATCTATGTGTTAATAACACCAAACAACGATAAAAACCCGTCCGGAACCATACAAAGCAGGTAATCAGCTGTCAGAGACAAAAAGAATACAACAGGTTAGGATAAACAAAAATTTCTTATTGTTTGTATTCCTTGTTTATTGAGGAAATACGTATCCCGACCGTTTATCTATTCCTGTATACCTGTGATTAGTTGTTGATCTACCCACCTCTTTTTACAAAAGAAAAATCGCCGGATCAACCCTGCACTGAATGTATGGTAGAAAAATACCACAGATGGTGTATTTTCTGGAGCAGATAAGCCCGCTATCTTTGCCACATCATTCTTAACAGAGATACAATGAAACTTTCAGCTAAACACATCCGGTATACTATTCTTGCCAATTATTCCGGAACTGAGATCTCTTATTTCTCACTTCCGATCCAAGATCTTCTTTTGGAGAGCGCACGAATGTGTTGCTGCTGATATCTTTTCCTGCCTTTTCTTTCCGCAATACTTCGTCACATCGTTTTTACTTTCTCTTGCGGGACAGGTGTATATATCTACCTGTCATAAGACGAGTACCCGTATTTATCTATAGTTGAACATACCCCGAAGAGCATTCTTCCCACCCTGTATGGCCGGGAAGGCTTCTTCAATGAAAATGAAATCCCATGATACTATCATTTTGTACTTTTATCCATAGAGCATTTGCTCTTTCGTTATCCCGATCTATGTACATTGGAGCAGGACTTCTCCTGACCTCTCTCTGTACATCGGCACAAACCCGGCTGAGAGGTCGGATCTTCGACCAGACCTCTCAGGAGGCTATCATTGGTGCTACCATACTGGAAAGGAGTACCGGTCAGGGCACCGTTACAGATCCGGAAGGACAATTCTCCCTGCAGATCCCCTCTTTCCCGGTTACACTCGCTGTCAGCTACCTGGGCTACAAGTCCCGGGAAGTGATCATCCAAACCCCTGAAGAAGTCCTTATCGGCCTGGAAGAGGAGATCAACAGTATCCATGAAGTGGTTGTCGTGGGCTATGGTACCCAACGGAGAAAAGAGCTCACCGGCTCCGTATCTTCCATTCCCAAAGCTACCCTGGAACAGCCGGTCACCTCTATCAACGAACTGTTAGGAGGAAGTGTGGCCGGACTGAATGTAACACAGACTTCCGGACAGCCGGGCGCGGGCTCTGCCATCCGCATCCGTGGCGGCAATTCGATCTATGCCAGCAACGAGCCTTTGTATGTGATCGATGGATTTATCTATTTCAGCGAGAAAAATGCCACACAGGCGGGTGTAGGGGGGGGGTAGACAGTAGCCTCGATCCTTTGGCGGCAATCAATCCCGCGGACATCGAATCCATAGAGGTGTTGAAAGATGTATCGGCCAAAGCTATCTACGGTTCACGCGGGGCCAACGGAGTGATCCTTGTCACCACCAAAAAGGGACAGCGAGGCAGCAATACCATACGTTATCAATACACCATAGGGGTAGACCGTTCGGCAAAGAGACTCAACCTGATGACTGCCAGAGAGTGGCTGGGGGTACAGAAGGAGTACTTCAATGACAAGCCCGGTCAATACTACTCCCAGGCAGAACTTGCCGCATTTGACAAAGGAACGGATTGGCAAAACGCGGTATTGCAGACCGGGATCTCGCAAACCCATGAATTGTCTGTCAGCGGAGGAGATGAGAAAACGCGGTATCTGATCTCGGGAAACTATACAGACCAGAAAGGGATTATCCTGAATTCGGGATTCAAACGTTTCAGCGGACGGTTGAACATAGACCGGGAGCTCTACAGCAACCTGAAAGTGGGAGTTACCGCCAACATAAACCGTAGTACGCAGAATGCGCTGACCACATTCGAGGGAAGCAATTACAACGATTCGCCTTACTCACATGGGATTGCCAATTCTCTGACTTACGCGCTGTATATGCCGCCTGTACTTTCTATTTACCATGCGGACGGGAGCTACAACTATACCAATCCTTTCGAGTACAGCTATCTGAGCTATTACGGTCAGGCAGCGAATCCGGTATCGGATCTGAAGAACAGCATCGGGCAAACGGTGAGTACTTCGTTGTTGGGTAGTTTCTATGCCGAATATATCCTTGCCGAAGGGTTGAAAGCCCGTATCAATGCCGGTGCAAATATAGACTACATCACGCAGAACTATTTTGCTCCTCCTTATACGGCTCTGGGTCTCAACCAGGATATCCGTGGGATGGGAGCCATCGGCAACAGGCGTACAGACGTGACACAAACCGAATACCTGCTCACGTACACCCGGCAGTTGCATCCGATCCATTTCATCGACCTGCTGGCAGGACATACGTATCAGCGTACAAAAACAAATTTCTCGGTCAGCAAGGCCAATCATCTGGAGTCGTTCGATAACCTGGCAACAGGGAATGAACTCCCTTCTATATCGCGCAAACAAGGGGCTTCTTTCCGTTCGTTCTTAGGAAGGGCCAACTATACGCTGCTGGAACGATACAACGTGACAGCTACTTTCCGTGCCGACAAATCTTCCCGATTTGCCAAAGGACACGAATGGGGATATTTCCCTTCAGTGGGGCTATCGTGGAATGTGGACAACGAATCTTTTCTGCAACCGCTATCGCCCGTGCTGAGTACCTTGAAACTACGCCTTACCTATGGAAAGGCAGGCAATCAGGAGATAGACTTTGATGAGTACGAACAATACTTCAACACCGGCAGATACAACGGCGCTCCGGCCTACGATATGTCTACCCTGGGCAATTCGGATCTGAAATGGGAAACCACCACCGAATACAACGCCGGGATCGACGCGGGTTTCCTGAACGACCGCCTTACACTGACAGCGGATATCTATTACAAAGAGACTAAGGATCTGTTGCTGCGGATACCGGCTCCGCTGGGCTCGGGAACCAATGAAAAACAGATCACGAACATCGGAAGTGTGACCAATAAAGGGTTCGAGTTGGCTGTCAATGCCCGGCTGATAGAGGGCAGGAATTTCCTGTGGACGGCTTCGGCCAATATGGCCCGCAACCTCAACCGCATCACCGACCTGGGTGAGTACAATGAACTGACCCTTGGTAACGATCAGGAGCAGATCCTGCGTGTGGGCGAAGCGGTAGGTTCTTTCTATGGATACCGGTTCCTGGGAGTGGTACAAAGCGATGAGGATGTGTCGCAACTGCCGGCCACCGGAAGCCGTACCCCGCAACCGGGAGATGTCAAATTAGCGGATGTGAGCGGTGCAGAAGGTATTCCCGACGGGAAAATATCACCGGAATACGACCGGGTGGTCCTGGGAAGTATACAACCCGCTTTTACCCATGGATTTTCTTCTACGCTGACCTATAAGAACCTGGATTTCTATGTACTGTTTCAGGGTTCGCAGGGCAATAAAGTGTACAATCTGCTGAGACGCTATCTGGAACGACCGAATGATTCTTATAATATGTCGGCCGTACTACTTAACAGCTGGACAGAAACCAACCCGTCGAACACCATTCCGCACCTCAACAGTACACGTCCGACCGAACTGGACAGCCGCTATGTAGAAGACGCATCGTTCCTGAAACTGCGCAACATCACCCTGGGATATACCCTTCCTTTGAAGGTAAATACAGCTTCGGTAAAGTTGCGCATCTTCGCCTCCGCACGCAACCTGTTTACCCTGACACAATACAAAGGGTATGATCCGGAGGTAGCAGACGGGATAGACCTGGGTGTGTACCCCTCGTCGAAAAGTTTTCTGGCAGGTGCAAGCATCACCTTCTGAAAATAACAGGAGATACTATTTACCAAACGCATATGAATACAATTTTATAACTCTAAAACTTTTAGAAAATGAAAAAGAAACTATTTTTCCAGGCAGTGCTGTTCGCACTCTTTTCTACAGCATTTTTTTCGTGCAGTGATGACAACAACGATCCTGATCCTGGTCCCGGTGGAGGTGATGAGACTCCTGTAGTATTGACCCGGGCAGAAGCAGAAGCACTGTCCAATGCGGTCTATGGTCCGTTGCAGACTCTCTCTTCTTCGTATACTTTCCTGGTAGAGTCGGCCACGGAAACTACCATCTCTTTCGAAGAGGTGGATGACTCGAAAGATGGACCACAGGTAAGTATCTTCGAGACAACTCCCAGCAACTGGTACGCGATCAAGGTATTCAACCGCCTCTACAAGAGCATCGGAGCGGCCAACCTGGCCATCGAACAGATCGGTGCGGCAGAGGTGAACGAAAGCCTGTCGGAGGCCGACAAAAACCTGTTCGTGGCCCGTTCGTATTTTATCCGTGGGTACAATTACTTCCAGCTGGTACAGTTGTATGGCGAAGTACCTCTGATCTTGTCCTCGGGTAATAGCGACTATACCCGTGCATCCATTGACGAAGTGTATACCCAGATCGTCGCGGATCTGACCCGGGCGTATGACGACCTACCGGCCTTCGACAGCAACAAATCCAATCCTTCGCAAGGTGCAGTAAATACAATCCTGGCTAAGGTGTATCTGACCTGGGGACAGCATCCACTCACCCAGGAAGAGGTAGCCGCCATTGCCGGGGGAACTACCGATCCCGGTAAACCGTCGGTCGATTCCGATAAACTAGAGAAAGCTGTGGAATATGCCAACAAGGTGATCGACAGTGGCAATTATCAACTGTTGGATGATTACAATACCCTCTGGGGAGTGATCCACGAGAACAATGCCGAAGTGATCTTCTCCATCAACCACGAAGGGGATGGGATCGACGCGCAGGGAAATCATCAGACCCATTGCGGGTTCACCTGGCCCAAGAGTGCAAGAACCGACCCGCACCTGAGCTATGCGGATATTACGCTGGAAGATCGTATCCCAAGTGAATACGACACCCGTAAACTCTATTCCTACGCTACCCGTATAGAGTATACAGACGGGGTGGTGGACACACTGACCTGGCCGGTAAGTATCGTACGTCCGGGCAAATGGATACACCGTACTACCGACGGCACCCACAGAGCCGTAGATGAACAACCCAACAACATCGACCATATCGACTTCCGCTATGCCGAAGTACTGCTGATCAAAGCGGAAGCTCTCTTCTTCTTAGGCAAAGCCTCCGAAGCACTCCCACTTATCAACCAGATCAGGGAAAGAGCCTTCGGCGGACACTACGATCATGGGGGACGTCTGACCGCAGTCACAGAAGAGGTGCTGTACAACGAATGGGACTATGAGTTTGCACAGGAGCAAAAGAACTGGACCAACCTGGTACGTTGGAGAACGCTGCTTTCACGGGTAAAAAACACTGTACCCAACTATGAGTACTACAAATCGGAATATGCGTCCGCAGAAAGTATCAAAGCGGCGTTCCCGGAAGTAGCTGACGTGGTAAATGCAGCCTTCTATGCGCGTGTACATAAGCATCTGCGTGCCAAAGTGGAGAATCTGGACGGCAAGCTATATCGTTTCCCGATCCCATTGAGTGAAGACTATACCAGCCTGGGTATTACACCTCAGAATCCAGGATATTGATAGTGGTTTATAAGAGGAATGGACAGTCTTCTGCATTATCGTGTGCAGGGGACTGTTTTTTGTGTGTATGATGGAATGGAATATTTTTTTCATAGTTTAATATATTGGGGTTGTATACAGATACACCCGGCTATCTATACGCCGTATACATCTCCTATTAAACCAATGGATGCTTTATATCTTTATATTTCCTTTCGGCACGCGGAGACGCACGCCGTGCGTCACTACAGGGGACGGATCATCCATGCGGGACTAAGATTCAAGGATAGTTTCGGGCATTACTGTCGTTTGACCTAATGTCAAATTATTCTCTATATTCCTGACAAAAAGTAACAGTTTCCCCTGTTTCGCTTTTTCATGCTTTTGCAATAAGAACACTTCCAGGAAACAAAAAAGGAATATATAACCCATATTTATACCTTTTCTACCTTAAAATACGCATATATATGCACATTCTCTCATAGGAATATCTATCTTTTCTCGATGGAAAACTTCTCTTGTTTCAATGGAACATTCCTTTTCTCTCAGTAGAACATTTGCATGGTCTCAATGGAACAATTTTTAAATGTCAGAAAAACAGAAATTTCAATCCAGAAGAGAAGAATTCACCACCAAACAGAGAATAACATACTGATCACAAAAGCAGCATTTAAAAGAATATAAGAAATACAAACAGAAAACAGGAAAACCATTTAACCACAAAATCACACATTAAGTATCAAATTGTATATTTCAAAATCAGTTAGGAGTGAGTTTTTTCGATCCTTACAGATAATTCCCGGAAATACGCCAGGGATAGAGCCTGAAAATATCAATTTGACAATTTGACAATGCTTTCTTAGAAAAGATCTCTTATATCCTCTGTAGAATAAGAGGATAATCACACTGGCCGGCCATTTACATCCATGGCCGGCCAGTGTTTATTGAGTATAAAATGGCTCTTAGCAGCCGATCTTCTCTTCTACTTCTCGAAATACACATTCATACGGATCGTATTTTCCTGCGGAGTAACACCTGCTACTACTTCCACGATCTCTATCAATCCGTTTTTGTCTTTATACTCATTATAGTACCACACCACATTTCCGGCAACAAAATCTTTCGGTGTGCGACTCGACGGAGCAGATATACCTTCGAACAGTTCATCGGTAATCTCTTCGATACCACCTTCTCTGACTTTGGTAATGAGTTCCATTTGTGCCGCGTTGCTTTCCGACAGGATACGGAACCTGGTGCTAACAGCGTGGAACAGTGAGTAGTCTTTTCCATCTTCCGCACCCAGGGCGAGACCATCGCACCACTGGTTTTTCAATACATTGGTGGTGTTGCTCGGATCGTAGAACTGATTTTCACCCGCGTTGCTCACATTCATCATAAAGTCTATCTCTGCCTGATGCCCGAACAGATCACAGGGAGAAGAGACAATACCGGTAGTACCGTCGAAGAAAGAAAGGCCGGTAGCCTGTCCGCCAATCACCACATCGGTCCAGGTATACACCCGCGCTACAGAGAGGGGTAGGATACGGATCGAACCACCCACGGCAAGTTCCTGGTCTTTGCCCAGTGAGTTATCATAGATCAGTTTCACAGTCGCCTCCGTCTCCACCTCCACTTCAGGAGCGAGGAAAGTAAGGTTCGTGACATCTATGCTACGTACAGGTACTTCTTCTCCATTTACCAGGATCTGCCGGATGATATGCAAGTGGGTACCTGAGAGTTCAATGATCTCTTTCGCCATTACCTCACCGGAGAGCTGGGTAGTTACCGTAGGGATCACAGGCGGCACCGTCACGTGCAGATCGCGACATACCACGATCTTCTGCATGGTATTGTAAGTAGCTGTCACGTCTACCTTTCCAGTCAGTTCCAACGCAGGTACCCGCACCACCAATTCGTTGCGGTCGCGCTCGCCGAGATTGAGATTAACTTCCGCTTCCGTCTCTCCGAAGGTCACGTGTGTGATCAGGTGCATATTTTTTCCGGTCAGCCGGATCTCGTCGCCCACAGTGACCTCCGTCAGACTGACGGGGTCAATGGATGTCTGTGGGATCACAATATCGTTGTCATAGCCACATCCTGCTGCCGTCAGGATCAGGCAGAGCAGCATCAGGAAAAGTCCCGTTTTACTATCTTGCTTTTTCATCATCGTATGGTTTTAAGATTAACGTTGGTAATAAAGATCAAAGATCAATGAAGCGTTCTGGTCGCTGTAGGTCTTCTCCTGTGTCCTGTCCAGATTGATGGTCCTGATCTCCATCAGTCCGATGCGGTTCTTGTGTTCGTTCTTAAAGGCGATCACATGTCCTTCGTTGAATACACTGGTACTCTGGAAATCAAGACCTTCGGACATATTGGCCATCCGCACGGTAGCTATGGAGGGCACAATGGTCCCATTGAACAAGGCAGGCGTAGCTTCCGGAGAGATCTCTTCCAACAGACCGTTCTTCACCAGGCGGATGATCTCGGCCTGCGCAGGATCGCTTTCGGAAAGCACCAGGAACGTAGTCGTCACTGAAAGGAAATCTCCGTAGCCTTCCGAAATAATACCCTCTGCCGTGTTGGCTGTGGTCAGCGCGCTTCCATTACACCAATAGTTGCGGAATCCACCCACTGTATTCTGCGGACCGTTCACGGCAAATACAGCCCTGGAAATGCCCTGTACACTGCTATCTGTATTGACTACGGCAGCCATATCAAACAGTTTCTGATTTTCCTTCTCTTTCAGGGCGCACACTTGTGAAACAACCCCTGTAGTGGCATTGAGCAGGTTGCCCTCCGCCGTACGATGCGCCCCCCAGCTCCACACCGGGATAGTAAAAGACTTTGGGAATAATTACCTCACAGGCCTCCGACAAGGTGAGAATAGCTGTACCGTTGTAATAAATGGCTTTTACAGCAACAGTAGAAGTCTCCACCAGCGTAGGCACACGGAAAGAGATCAGCGTCTCATTCTGACTGTTGATCACAGCCGGGGTCTCGCCGAACACAATCCCTTCGATCAGGTGCAGGTTGGTACCTGTCAGTACCACGATCTCCCCTTCGGTCACCCCGGCAGGCATGGCTGAACCGACTTCCGGACGAATCTTTATGATCTCGAAAGCTCCTCCCTGGGTTCCTACGCGTTTCTCTCCCGCTTCATCGAAGTAGGCCAGGAAAATATCTACTTTGTCTTCCGTCACAAAAGGTACTTTCACAACCAGTTCTTTTTCGCTCTGGTAGCCCACAGAAGATTCTACATCATTGAAATAAACCGCGGTCACCACATCCAGATTGGTACCAGCTATTTCGACCTCTTCTTCCAGTTCGCCCTTTTCGGGGATCTCCGTCATTTCCGGTACAGGAAATACCACCGTGAAGGTTTCCGCACTCTCCACTTCCAACTTCCGGGTCTTCAGAACGATCTTTCCGCTCCTGGCTCCCGCGGGAACTACCAATACCATCTCTTGTTGAGATATCTTATAGCGTATATCCGCTTCCACACCGCCTAAAGTAGCCGAAAGCACATCGCGAAAATATTCGCCGGTGATTGTGATCTCTGTACCGGGCTTTCCCGAGGCCGGAGCAAACGCTCCGATCACCGGATCGCCCTGAATGATCTCATCTACGGAGACCTTCTCGTTACATCCCACTGTGGCCAACTGGCATACTCCCAGGATCAGGAGAGACCAGATCGTATATATTGAATGTTTCATCGTTTTCTCTCTTTTAGATTACAGATTAATAATAAGGATTCTGTGTCACCACATAGCTGTTGTTGTCGATCACACTTTGCGGGATGGGCAATATCAACTGATAGTCCTGCAGATAGGGGGGCTCGTTGTCATAGGTAGAATAGAAAGCCCATTCGATCCGGTGTATGTGATCGTTGATCACTTCTTTGGCTTTGCCCCATCGCAGCAGGTCGAACCAACGGTGGTTCTCAAATGCCAGTTCCAGCCGTCTTTCTTTTTCCAGAGCTGTGCGGAACACATACCGACTTCCTATTTCCGATGAATCTAATGCCCGCAGGCCGGCGCGCTGCCGCACCAGGTTCAGGTAGTGCAAGCCGGCAGCAGGTCCCTGCAATTCGTTCATCACCTCGGCATACATCAGCAGTACATCCGCATACCGGAGCACCGGCCAGTCGTTTTCCGCATCGTAGCGCACCGTCACTTCCGAAAGGAACTTCTTCACATACGAATCCGAGATCACCGGATTGGGTTTGCTTTCGTCGATGTAATGATCGGCGATGGTCACATCCCGGCGGACATCCTCCGGTTCATAGAGATTCCAGATCTCATCCGTAGGATAGTTGTTGCCGTCGCCACTCCCCACGACCACGCAGATACCACTGTTGTTGGGCGCGAACATGTTGGCAAAAGGCGATCCGATCCCGTAGTTGCCTGTCTTGTAGCGTACGGCAAACAGGATCTCTTCGTTCATTTCATTGTTGATATCAAAAATACTCTCATACGGGATCAGATCCTCTCCCTTTTCCGCGATCACTGCTTCCAGCAACGGCCTGGCCTCGGCAAACTGTCCCAGCGTCATATATACTTTAGCCAGCAACCCACGCGCGGCCTCTACGGTGGCTCTTCCCAGATCCACACTACCGTACTCTACTCCGTCCAGGTTTTCCACTGCCCGGGTCAGATCTTTCACGATCTGCTCATATACCTTTTCTACCGGCGCGCGGTTCTCCTTCAGAGATTCTTCTACAGAAAGGGGATCTGTGATCAGGAATACCGGCCCCCACAGGCGCACCAGGTTGAAGTAATGATAAGCCCGTATAAAAAGTACCTCTCCTTCGTACTGAGCGCGCAGCTTCTCCTCTTCCACCACAGCCAGATTCTCCGGGAGAAGGATCGTATTGCAACTGTTTATGTTGTTGTAGGTACTCTCCCAATAACTCCGGATGTGTGTGTTGGCAGAATTCATCGTTCCGTTATCAAATGCCAGAAGAAGCAGGTTCGCGTCATTCTGCGTACTGCTGCTGTACATGCGGCTGTTGTCCGAGCGAAGTTCGGTGAGTGCCCATTCGTATCGCAACGGGGCCTGCATGCCTCCGTAGCAACCGATCACAGCGGTATTCACCTGAGCAGCATTCTCAAAGTAATACTCATCGGCAATGTAAGAATAGGGAGCAATATTCAGATCACACGAGGTCAGTCCCAGGGCACATACACCCAGGATAGTCCATATATATTGTTTCAGTTTCATATGTTTCATCTCTTTAGGGATTTAGAAATTGATTTCCAGACCAAAAGTCACAGTCGATTGCAACGGGAAACCTCCGCGCTGATACCCATCTACCAGAGGAGAAGCGTATTTTCCGCTTGTCATACGAGCTTCCGGGTTGATACCGCGGTAGTTCTTAGCTGAGAAATGGAGCAGGTTTTGTCCCGAAGCATAGAGGCGCAGGGAATTCAGACCCATTTTCCGGAGTTGTTTTTTCTGGAACTTATATCCAAGTACCACATCCCGCAAAGCGATATAAGACCCGTCTTCGATCATATAGTCTGTATACTGCCACGCGATGCCATTGTCGAAGAAAGGAGTTTTTCCATCGCCCGGAAAATCCGGGGAGAGCCATCTGTCTTTCACGTAATTGCGATTGAATTTCTTGCTTTCGTTGTAGTATCCGTCTCCATTGAATACATCCAGCCCATGTACCCCCTGTATGGGGATATAGAGATCAAAATTGTTCCATTTGAATGTATTTGTCATTCCCCAGCTGAGTTTCGGGAAGGGATTTCCGATCACCGTACAGTCTTTGTCATCGATCACCCCGTCTTTGTTCACATCCACGATACGCAATCCGCCCGGTACGTCTCCCGGCAGGTGAGGATGGTTGTCTATCTGTTCCTGGCTGAGCCATACACCGTCGGTCTTGTATCCGAAGAAGGCAATGGCCGACTTGCCTACCTGTGCCAGGTACAACTCGCTACGTTCTCCGTCGGAGATCAGACGCTCTTCTCCAGAAAGTTCCAGCAGTTTGTTGAAATTGGAAGAGAGGTTGAGAGAGGTGACCCACTCAAATTTCTTCGTACGTATGTTGTGCGTAGAGACTTCCAGCTCGATACCACTGTTGCGGATGCGTCCGATGTTGTTCCAATAGTCGCTATATCCCATAAAGGAAAGTACCGGTTGTTTGAACAGCAACTGCCTGGTGATGGAGTAGTATCCTTCCAGCGTCACATTCAGCCGGCTCTGAAAAGCGCTGAAATCGATCCCCGCATTGTATTCATAGGTCTGCTCCCAGGTGATCTCTCGGTTTCCTTTGGTACTGCTGTTCATACCTAATCCGGACACCAGGTTGCCGTTGCCGCCTCCCAGTACATAGTTGCTTGGATAGAGAAGGTCGTAATAGGAATTAGCCGGGATGTTGTTGTTACCCGTGATACCAAAGCTGGCACGCAGTTTCAGCATATCCAGCCAGCTTACATCTTTCAGGAAAGGCTCTTCCGAAGCTCTCCAGCCCACAGAAGCCGAGGGAAACCAGCCCCATTGATGGCCCGGAGCAAACATAGAGCTACCGTCTGTACGGATACTTGCCGAAAAGAGATATTTCTCGGCATAACCGTAATTGAAACGAGCCAATACAGACATCATCGCGGTACGGTATTTAAATGTATTGGTACCTTCGAGGTCGATCACCGTAGCCGCGTTGAGCGTATGGATATAGTCCGTAGGGAATCCAAGTCCCACAATACCGGCAGTCTGCTCTACAGTAGTCTGTGCTGTATACCCTACCAATCCGGCATAATCGTGTTTACCCTTCTTCCCTGTGTAATGGAGTGTATTCTCACTGAGAAGGTCTATATAAAGGCGGTTCTTGTAAGTGGCCTGTGCCGATTCTCCATCCTTCTTGGCTTCGTAGTTGCGGTATTCATTGTTCTGGCGATACCGGAAGAAGAAACCGTTGGAAGTAGTAAAGATCAACCCTTTGGCGAGTTCTATGTTGATGGCGGCATTGGTTTGCAGGTTATAGTCTTCGCGGTAGCGTTTTTCATTGTCCATCAGTGAGCGGGGATTGTTGTTCGCACTCTGAAAAGGTTTGGCGGTAAAGGTAGTACCGTCTTCCCGGGTAAATATCACATCGTTGAAATCTCTTCCGTGGGCGTAGCTACCTACCGGTTTTCCGGTGAGTGCAGCGGTCTCTTCGGTATGTCTTACCGGCATAAAAGAGGGAACCCGATAGAAGTCGATAAAATTGGTAGAAGGCGTCTGGGTCTTGTTGTATGAAGGTGCGATATTCAGACTGAAATCCATCCGGTTGGTCAGTTTGACATGGATACGCGAGCGCATATTCATACGGGTATACTTGCTGTCGATCATGATACCATCTTCCTGTACAAAGTTCCCGGATACGTAATAGGTCAGATCTTTCTTTCCTCCGGACACCGAAAGCTGTACCTGGTGTATCTGAGGAGCACTGTTCAAACCTTGCTTCTGCCAATTGGTATGGTTGTTGATATACCTCATGGCTTCATCGTTCTCATTCAACTTTACTCCACGCAACGGAGCCTCATAGGCCAGCATATCCACATACTCCCGCGAGTTCATGATCGGGTGTAACTGGTAGGCCCACTTCAGACCTGTGGAGGCTTTCACGTTGTAGCGCGGACGGTTGAAGTCTCCCTGTTTCGTAGTCACCAGGATCACCCCATTGGCAGCCCGCGAACCGTAGATCGCTGCCGAAGCGGCATCTTTCAATACCTCAATAGATTCGACATCTGCCATATCCAGTGTTTCCAGACCGTCCGGAGTAGGATAGCCGTCGATCACCACCAGCGGACTACTGTCGGCACTGATCGATCCCATACCGCGTACCCGGATCTGGGGAGCGGCTCCCGCTTCCGAAGTAGAATTCTGGATATTGACCCCGGCGATCTTTCCCTGCAATACCTGATCCACACGGGTCACAGGAATATCGGTCAGGTTGTCGGTATCTAATTTGGAAACAGAGCCGGTCAGGTGAGATTTCTTCTGTACACCGTATCCCACTACAACCACCTCATCCAGGGTGCGGGCATCTTCCGTCAGGGTAACAGTGATCTGTGTCTGATTGCCTACGGTCACCTCTTCGGTAACGTATCCGATATAGGAAAATATCAATACGGAGCTGCCATCGGGCACGCTGATACTGAAATTACCTTCTATATCCGTAATGGTACCATTGGTAGTACCTTTGACGGTCACATTCACTCCCGGCATACCGCCTTCGGCATCCAGGACAGTTCCTTTGACAAGATTGGACTGTGCCTGCAAATTGCCCAGGAAAGGGATCTGTGCCAGCCACAGCAAAGCTATACAAAGATAGCTGTTCAGGGTTTTATTCCTCATAATAACAGGATTTAAAGTTATATTGGTATTAGTCTATGTCATAGAGCAGCCACGAGCGGCTCGAAGGAGAAGTTTTGTCGTACGTAGCAGCGATCTGGCTATAGCCAGCAGCAGGATCGTATTTCGCAGCCCGGCGCAATACCCAGCAACCTTCGTTCTGTTTTTCGTCCCACTCCTTGATCTGCTGATAGGGAAAGGCACTCTGGGGCTTGCCGAGGTAAGGGATCAGGAACCCAATGGCAGCCGTCACCGAACGTCCGTCTTCACTTGTCACATGGTAGATGTCCATACCCAGGCTCCGGGCAATACTTGCCATATCCAGCATATGGGTAAGGTTGAATACGGTATATCCGAGGGCTGTGGTCCGTGCCAGTTCGAGGGGTTGTTTGCCATCCGGTTCGATCTGTTTGAACAGACGGGTTTCGGGAAATCCGGCTACAAGGGAGCGGGCCAGTTCTTCATTGCCTGTAAAGAGCGCGTAACGCGCCACCTGTACGTCGTAGGCCAGACCGTGATTGTTTCTGGCCTGTTTCTCCTGGATAGCTACCGGATGGGTGGTAAGCCACTCCACAAACGCGGTGAACCAGCTTTGCATGCCGGCTTCCACTTCCGGTGTCCAGGCTTTGGAACTTTTCAGTAACTCCACCGCGTCCAGCATCTCTACAAACGAGTAGGTATCGATCACCCCTTCGCCACGTCCCAGACCGTTGTTGCGACCGGGAATGGTTTGCCTGTAGATCAGGTTGGGATTCATGCGGGTATCCGGGTCCATGAACCACACCTTCAGGAAGTCCACCGCTTTGTCGGCATACTTTTCATTGCCGGAGAAGTAGTAGCCCAGTCCCAGGGTAATCACCGCGCGAGCCATACGCCCCAGCTTGTTGCGATCCAGTTTGTCCAGTTCCGGATTGCGTTCACCGTCCTTGCGGATGTAAGGCAGTCCGTCTTCCTTATCGGGATCGGGCCACCAGTAAGGCCCCATACTCATGTAGTCGTGCTTGTCGCCACTGGCAGGGATCATTGTTTTCTCCATCACCGAGGGAGGAGTGCTTTTCAGTTCTTTGTCTGCCTGAGACAACAAAGATCTGACTGCTTTGCTATGCGTTGCCGGTTCGGCTTTGATCTTCGCCAGCCGCTCCGAACTATAGACCCGGGGCTGCTGTGCGAAAAGCCAGCCAGCACACAGGCAGCACAGACAGGTTAACCATACTTTTTTCATCTTTTTCATTCAAATAAAATTGTATTTTTCATTTTTTATCTCTGCTTGTTTACTTCTTCCCATTAGAATGTCACGCATTCATCAACGGAAAATCTTTTTATAAGAAGAGTATTTATTTTTTTGTAGATCCTCTGCCGGGAACCGTAGTCTGAAAATCCCAATTCCCAACCGACAGTTTATCGTGTTTTTTGGGTTTTTCTTTCGGTTCTCAGCCAGAGAGCCTGTCACAAAAATAGAAGAACACCCTGAGAATCAGTTATTCCTGCGTACCGGATGTTTGTAAATTCATCCCATTTGTTATTTGTATGCATTTCAACGGAACTTATAAACGTGATTATGATATGTTTCCCTTAAGTAGAAGTTCATTCTTCCTAGATATATCCTACTCCGTACCCTGTAGAGACGCACGGTGTGCGTCTCAGCATACCGAATGGGAAGGTATATACCTTGCGATATACTTTTTTGTTGGATATACATCACGAAGTCGCACCATATTCAGACGCACGCCTTTTTGTTGGACCTACATCGCGGAGACGCACGGCGTGCGTCTCTACAGGTAATCCCTTTCTCTGTAGAGGTTAGAATAGAAACTCATTAATGGATTTATAATAGCCTACCGCACAGAACAGGATCGCTTCTTCCTCAGGGCAGCCACAGCAACGGATGGCGCACCGGCAGGTTACGGATCACTTCGGCATTCGCAGGGAAATGTTCCAGTCCTTTCCAGACTTCCCAATAGCGGGGTTCGAACCGATCGAGACAGGCCAGCCAGAGAAAGGGATGTGCCACCGGCCACTCCTCCCAGAACATGACATCGGGGGGTAGCTGCCAGAGCGATTTGTCGGCCACATAAGGAAACATCCATTCCACCCCTTTACGTATGCCGCGTCCGTCGGGCAGCGTAAAGTCCCAGAGGTCTTCTTCCGGTGTAGACAGCAGCCAGGCCGTAACAGCCATCGCGTCCAGATTGAACAGTGCATATCCGTAGGGTTTGGTACGATCCAGTTCGAGCGGAAAACTGCCGTCCGGAGCCATCTGCCCGGGAAGCAATACCGCCTTGTATTGCTCGCGGCAGGAACGAAGCATCTCTTCGTCGCCGGTGAACAAAGCAAAAGCCGCTGCCTGCATCACCCAACAGGTCCTGTGGTTGTTCTTTGCACTTCTTTCGGCCACCCCATAACGGTGGGTGGAGATCCAGGTAAGGTAATCGGAAAACCAGAGTCGGAAAGCGCGTAATTCAGGCTCGGGGATCAGTCCGGATTGCTCCATCAGCCTCAACGCCTGGCTTACCTCCATCAAGTGGATGGTATCGATGATACCAATGCCCCTGCCGGTAGCGATCCCCTGGATAGCCTGGGCATAAAGCAGGTTGGGATTCATCCGGGTAGCATCATCCATGAACCAAGCCCGGCAATGCAAACGGGCTGCATCGGTGTAGCGGGTGTCGGAGGTAAGCAACCAGCCCGATACCAGGTCGCCGACCAACTGACTGAAACGGATCATGGCTTCCCGGTGCGCAGTGAAATTGTCCGGATTGGTCTCTCCGTCGCGGCGTATATAAGACCCGTCGGGGTTTTGCGGATCGGGCCACCAATAATCACCTTCTGAATAGAAATCGTGGAGACCGCCCGCGCTCCGTACCGCTGGTGTAGCTGTCACGGTCACAGGTTGTGCCTCCAACGCCGCATCGGCTCTGGCGATGACCTCTTCCTGCAACAACGCAACGATCTCCGATCGCAACTTCTCCGACGCTAAAGCTACCGGACCATAGTTCCATCCCAGACACAGGATCAGTACATAGTATATGGCTTTCATGGCTTTTTTACGTGTATATAAGCTGTAGGAATATGCTCCGACTTCACTGCTACCACACACTCTCCGGTGAGAGCCACCTGTATGGAAGCGCGGCCGTTGCGGGTCTGTACCTTGCGTGATCCGGTGGAGGTACCCCTATTTTGCATCAGCTTGCCGTCTCCGGCTATTTCAAAACTCACCCACGAAGCATCGTCCAGACAGGGAACTCCCTGCCCGTCGGCCAGCTGTACATCTATCCAGGCTCCTGCTTCCGAGTCGCGGGTAGTGAGGCAGATCTGCGCAGGAACTCCCCAGCTACAGGTCTCATACCGCATCAGGATCTCGTCTTTCAATCGGTCTTTGCCTTGGATAGCCACCGCTTCGATCCGGTTCTCTCCGGGCTGCAACACACAATTCCAGCGGAGCCCGGCAGCCGGAAAGTCCTGACTGTCGCGGCGTTTCACTCCCTGACTGGTGCCGTTGACAAACAACTCTACCTCAGCACAGTTGGAGTAGACTAAGATCTCTTTCTCTTCTCCCTCCGCTCCCCAGCGCACGGGCCAGCTATGTCCATAGATATGTAGCATAGGGCGGGTGGTCCAGTAGGACTGGAATACATAGAAACTCTCTTTCGGAGTCAGGTCGCGCTCCACTACTCCTTTCTGGTTGACGTAAGGTACCGGATTGTCGGGACGCAACGGAGTAGAGAAATCTTTGAAAGGCCAGTAGGCTGTACCGGTGAGCCAGGGCATGGTTTCCTGCTCTTTGAGGTGCCAGTCGATCAGTTTCACCATGTAACTCTCCGACCAGTCTCCGTCGCGGGACGCGCGGGCATTGCCTCCGTAGAGCGAAGCATCTCCGGCGCGTTCATCAGCACCCGACCCGCTCTCGATGCGCTCCAGGTTGAGGAAGGGATCTTCGGCATGACGTCCCGCGTGTGAGTCGCCACCCCATTCTACATGTAGGAAATGCTTCACCCGTTTGCTTTCTGCCTCGGATACGGATTTGTAGTCGGTAAACATACCGCGGTACCATCCGGCCCAGATCGAAGGGGAATATACATCTACAATGTCTTTGCAGAAATCGCAACGACGAATGGCCGTCTTTCGCGAGGGGTCTAATGTGTGGGACAAGTCGTTCAGTTCTTTCATAAAGGCCCGTATCTCCGACTCTTCGAACGTAGTGAAGTCTCCCGGCCAATCGTTCTCGTTGCCCATTCCCCAGATGATTACCGAAGGGTGGTTGCGGTGCTGCACAATCATGTTGGTGAGCATTCTTCTGGCTTGCTCCTTGTAAACGGGTCCACCCAGGCCACCCCGGCACCAGGGAATCTCTTCCCATACCAAGATACCCAGTTCGTCACACAGGCTGAGGATGATATCGGACTGCTGGTAGTGTCCGAGGCGGATGAAATTAACACCCATCTCTTTCATCAGCCGCATTTCCGCTGTCATCTGCTCTTCTGTCATAGCGGCACCTACGCCGGCATGATCTTCGTGGCGGTGTGTACCCCGGAGCAACAACCGCTGTCCGTTAAGCAGAAAAGGTCCTTGTTCCATAAATTCCGTACGGCGAAAGCCAACGCGTTCGCTCACTGTCTGCCGGCTCCCGGCCGTAATGAGTGTAAACTCACAGGTATATAGTTGCGGGCGATCGGTGCTCCACAGGTGCGGATTCTTCATAGTGAAAGTTCCCAACTCTGTTCTGCCCAACGGCAACACGGTCTGTGTATCCCTGAGTACCACTTTACCGGAAGGATCTTTCAGAGAGATCTCCACCACGGCTTCGGTATGATCGGCCGGATTGTAAAAATCGGCATACAACCGCAAAGAAGCACTGCGCAGGTCTCTCGCCACTTCGGTATCCACTTGCAGACTACGGAAAGAGAGTTCGGGCTGACGAATGAGGTTGACATAACGATACAATCCTCCATACAAGTTGAAATCCGACAGATCGGAAGGGATCATCTCCACATCCCGGGAGTTGTCGCACCGGACGATCAATGGGATACGACCGCCAGACTGCCGCAGCCAGGTTTCATCTGCACGCACGGCCTGTATGGCTTCGGTAATGTCTAAACTCCACTCGTCATATCCACCTACATGGCTACCCACCAGGGTAGTATAAAGGTATACTTCGGTTTTCTGTCCGGCCCCTTCAAATTCCAGTAAGATGCGTTCGCCTTCCACAGGAGATTGTATATCCAACAGAGTACGGTACCATCCGGGACCCTGGTAATAGTTGACATCGGGGTCTACGGCATCGTCCGCATTGAAACAATGCGGAAGGGTCACCGCGCTCCACACAGGTACAGCTTCGGACGAACCCGGCTCTGCCGGACGAACGGCCCCCCATATGCTTCCGAGATCCTGCCGGAGGAACTCCCAGTTTTCCGTCAGCCGCACCCGTTGGGTAGCAGGGATCTTTGCCTGTACAGCCAAAGCCAGGCAAAGAAGGGCGAATAAAGATAGTGTTTGTTTGTTCATGGTAGTATGAAATATAGGAGTTATGAGTTTTAAGTTATAAGTACCATGCGGATAGGAAAAACAGCAAGTAATCCCTTGAGTTTTATACTACATATCAGATAGCGCATGATTTCGGATATTTTTCTACTTATTGCTCAAAACTTAAGTCTCCTTCCTGTAATTTTCAATCGTACATCGTAAATCTCTTTGCATCTCTACAGCAAATCAACATCTCTTATCCGTTTCAGAAAAGAGGTTCGTTGCGATCCAACCGGGCTTTACGGAGCAAGGCTTCCAGGAAATAATAGTCGGCATATACAATAGGTACATCTATCTCCGAATTGTGAGGCTTGGAACCTGTGCTGTGCAACAGCAGAAATCCGTTGTTTTCTCCCAATGTGGCACGGTAGTGTCGGGTCGCATTCTCTAAGATCCGATCGGCATTCCGGCGGTAGTTCTCCCCTTTGCCAGGCACATAGGTACTGAGTTCGTACAGGGCCGATGCGGTACAGGTAGCCGCCGATACATCTCTGGGCTCGTCGGGGATCTCAGGGGCATCAAAATCCCAGTAGGGGATCAGATCGGCAGGTAGCCGGGCATGGTTGAAAATAAATTTCTCGATCTGCTGGGCTTGTTCCAGAAACTCAGGCAGCCCCGTCTCCCGGTAACACATCGTATAGCCATACAATCCCCAGGCTTGTCCGCGCGACCATGCCGATTCATGGGCATATCCCTGATGAGTAGCTTTGGTTCGTACGGCACCGGTCAGGGTATCGTAGTCTACTACATGATAGGTACTATAATCTTCGCGGAAATGATTTTTCAGTGTAGTGCGCGCGTGATTCACGGCGATGTGGTAGAAAACAGAGTCCTGTGTCTGGTTAAATGCCCAGAAAAGGAGTTCCAGGTTCATCATGTTGTCGATGATCACGGGGCAATCCCACTTGTCTGTGTTGTGATCCCAGGAGCGCAGGATACCGGCTCCTTCTTTATAGCGGGTGATGAGTGTGTGGGCAGACTGCAACAAGATATCCTTATAAACAGGATCTCCCGTCAGACGGTAGCCGTTGCCGTAACTGCAATACATCTTAAATCCCATATCGTGTGTACCGCCGTTCCACTGCTCGCGCTCGATCAGTCTTGTATGCAGGTCGGCCTGATCCTTCCAGAATGGTTCGCGCGTATACTCATACATATACCATAACTCGCCGGGAAAAAACCGCTGGTCCAATCGCGGGATACCACCAGATTCAGCGATCCGTCGGGTTCGTTGTTGCGCGGATTGGTGAGTTCGCCCCATCCCCGCTTTTCACGGCGTTCCCGGCTTTCTTCGGATTCCGAAGTACGGGCTTCGTCTACCGCTACCAACGCATGGCGCAATTGTTTATCTGCAAATTCAAAATTATCAGCTACCAGATCGTCGCCTTTCTTTGTGTCGCATCCGGTCAGGAAGGTAAGGGCTGCTATGCCCGCCATCAGGAAGTAATGTTTCATTGGGGTCTCCATATAAGTATCATTAAAGTAGTACGACACAAAAATAGGAGAACCCTTCCGAAAAGGCTTATTCCTGTGTACCGGATGTTTGCAAATTCATCCCATTCCTTGTTTTGATATATTCCGTAGGCGTCATTCCATACATGGCTTTGAAACATTTGGTAAAATAGGCCAGTGTACTGAATCCTGTTGCCATGGAGACTTCCGATACATTCTTGTCTGTTTCGCACAGCATGCGGGCGGCGATCTCCAGGCGTTTGGTACGGATCAGGTCGTTGGGCGAAAGATCGGTAATGGCTTTGATCTTCCGGTAGAAATTGGTACGGCTGAACCCCATCTCTTCACAGATCAGCTCCACCCTGAGATCGGGATTGGAGAGATGCTTCCCGATCACGACGAACAGCTTCTGCATAAATTTCTCATCTGCCGAAGTAGTCTCGATTCCCAGAGACTCTAAGGAAAAATTCTTTCCATAGGCCGCTTTCAGCTTCTCCCGCTGAGCAAGCAGGTTGTGTATACGGATCAGCAATACATCCATATGGAAGGGCTTCACCATATAGTCGTCCGCGCCTGTACGATACCCTTCTTTGATGTGCATTACCAGGGTACGGGCCGTGAGCAGGATAATGGGTATATGGCTGGTACGCAGGTCTTCCTTGAGCCTACCACAGAGTTCCAGACCATCTACTCCCGGCATCATGATATCGGTGACTACCAGATCGGGATACTCTTGCAATACCTTTTCAAACGCTCCCGCACCCTCTGCCGCCTCAAGCACTTTGTAATGGGGCTCGAGGTGCTGACGGATATAGGTCCGGATATCCGGGTTGTCTTCTACCAGCAGAATGGTTTTGCCGGGTACTACCTCTACTGTCGGAGCGGAAGTAGTAGCTGTTACAGCCCTACTTTCTCCGGTGGTGAATTCCTCTTCCGGATAGGCGGTCCGGTCGTTGGGGATGATAACGGTGAAAACCGTTCCCTTGGGCTGATGGGAAGACACGCCTACCATTCCCCGGTGTAGCTTGACCACAGATTGCGTCAGACTCAGTCCGATCCCTGTTCCATGCGTATTATCCGCTGCTTTCCGCAAATCCGTGATCTGATAGAAAGGGGCAAATACATGCTTGCGTTCCTCTTCGGGTATGCCTTTTCCGGTATCCGCTACCCGGATCACTACATAGGAGGAACCTTCTCCGACATCGTATGCTTCCTCTGTCAGGAGAGAGGAATACTCTTTTTTCACCTTTTCACCGGACAAAACTGCCAAAGATAGTGTGACGGACTCACCAGCCACGGTAAATTTGAACGCGTTGGAAAGCAGGTTGAATACGGCCTTCTCCAACAGATCGAAATCGAAACAGCCGGGTACTTCTTCTTCGGGAGCTTCGTATCGGAATTCGATGCGACGGCCTTCGGCAATCTGTCTGAAGGCAAAATAGATCTCTTTCAGGAAGGCATTCATATCTGTCTCGGAAAGTTCCAGCTTCAGATGCCCGCTCTGGTTTTTCTGCAGATCCATCAATTGATTGACCAGCAGGAAAAGCCTGCGCGAATTGCGCAGTACCAACCGCAACTTTTCCCGGATGGAAGCAGACAGATCAATCTGTTGCAACAACTCCTCCAACGGACTGATAACCAATGTGAGCGGTGTGCGCAGTTCATGGGAGAAGTTGGTGAAAAGCCGCACTTTGGTCTGGTGGAACTCCTCCAGGCGCTGTCTCTCCAGTTGCCGCATCCGCAGATTGTGTTCGAGCTTTTTCTTGGTATAGATATAATAGCCGATGGTACCTGTCACGGTCAGGAAAAGCAGCAAGTAGGCCAGATAGGCCCACGGAGTTTTCCACCAGGGAGGCAGAATAGTGATGCGCAGGCTTTTACCTGTCTCGTTCCAGTATCCGTCGTTGTTGGAAGCGATTACCCGGAATGTATATTTCCCGGGAGCAATGTTGGTATAGTAGGCCTCTTTCCGGGTACCCACCTGATTCCAACCGAATTCGTGTCCCTCCAGCTGATAGGCGTATCGGTTCTGGAAATGATAGATGTAGTTCATCGCGCAATAGGCGATAGAGAAATTGTTCCGGTCGTATGTCAGTACCAGTTCATCGGTATCGTCTAACACATGGGTCAGCAATCCGGTACTGTCTCCCGGTGTCACAGAAAGGTTGTTGACAGTGAGTCCGGTGAGCACCACCGGTGGCAGCCAGGTATTTTCCACCAGTTCACCGGGCCGGAAAGAGAGAAAACCATTACTGCCGCTGAAGTAGATCTCCCCGTCGGGCAGGCAGATACCGCCTTTGGGTGTGAATTCCAGTGCCTCCAACCCGTTGAGTGAATCGTAATTCCGGATCTCTCCGGTAGCGGTACGCAACTCCGTGATCCCTTTATCCAGACTGATCCACAGATTGCCATCATACTCTACCAACGCGTATACATGGTTGTTGGGCAGCCCGGCAGATACATCCACTTTGCGACAGATGCCCCCGGTTTCATCGAACAGGCAGACTCCCCCTCCGAAGGTTCCGATCCAGATCTCACCATCCTCTTTACGAAGGATAGAGGTGATGTAGTTGCTTTCCAGACGGCGTGATTCCTCCTGTTCAGTAGTATTGTACCGGATGAGTGTCTGCCGCGCGGCATCGTACTGATAAAGGCCGTAGGCACGGGTGCCGATGAGATAGACATCTTGTCTCAGCTCCAGGAAGGAACGTATACCGGGAAAGTTGACAAAAACAGAGTCACCTCCTACCGGAAAGCGGTCGGTTTTCTTGCCATCGGCGGAAAACTTCCACAGTCCCCTGCCGGAAGTTGTCCCCACCCACAACGCGCCTTCCCGATCCCGGTGCATGGTATAGATACCCATGTTCTTCTCCCGGTCAAACTGGTGATACAACGTAAAACGCCGGGTAGGGACATGGAAATGATAGATGGCTCCATAGTTGGTACCGCACCAGATATAGTCGCCCTCCCGCATCAGCGACTTGATGATGTTGCGGTTGTGGTGACTACCCCGTTGTTCATCCGGTAAGTAGTTGGTATAAGATCGGGTACGCGGATCGAAGCGGAAAAGTCCTCCTCCTTCCGTGGCCATCCAGAGTGCGTCGTCGTGAAAAAGCATGGTACCAAAGACACCGTATATCTCATGAACAGGATTTCCCTGCGGATGATAGAATACAAACCTGTTGTTGAGCGGGTTGTAGTAATTCACCCCTCCGGCGTAGGTACCCACCCAAAGTGTACCCACCCTGTCGACATGAATACTATAGACCGAAAAATGGCTCAGGCTGCTGCGGTTCATATCAAAGATATGGTGACGCGACAGGGTATTGTCGAACAGATTGAGCATACTTAGTCCGTCGAAGGTACCTACCAGCAGTCCACCGTTGTACTCCGCAAAGCATCGGATGTTGTTATCTGTAAGGCCGCTGTTTTGCCGGGTATAATTCTCCAGCCGGTTGCTCCGCCGATCCCAACGGTGTATGCCCTGGGTCTGACTGCCGATCCATACCTGACCGTTGGAATCTTCAAAAATGGAAGTCACACAGTTATCTGCCAACGCAGGCTGCGTATCTGTACCTAATAGATAGGCCGGTTTCAGATCCGATTCACATGTCCAGAGTCCCTGGGTCTGCGTACCGATAAACAATGTTCCCGCACGGTCTTTGCAGATTGCCAGGATGGGCTCTTCCTCCGCCATCCCCCCCCCAACGGAATAGGGAGGAACTCTTCTCCGTCCGACCCGGTATAGCAAAGTCCTGTACGGGTACCCACGATCAGACGCCCCTCCACACCGAAGCAGAGAGACAGAATATCATTTCCCGCCAATCCCGGACTATATTCCCGTTGATAAGAGGTGATCCGATCGGTAGCGAAATCGAGGTAATTGAGTCCGTTGGTGGTACCTATCCACAGCCCTTTGCCGGAAAGATCGGGCAACAACACCGTGGTGTGGTTGTAAGAAAGGCTATACGGAGGTTCATTTTCGTGCCGGTATATGGTGAATTGCTCTCCATCGTACCGGTTGAGACCGTTGCGGGTAGCAAACCACATATATCCTTTCGCATCTTCACAGATACTCAGGATAGAGAGTTGCGAAAGTCCGTCTTTGAGATGGATGTTGGAGAAATAGAACGCGCGGTCCTCACTGGCCCTGACAGGCATCAGGCACATACAGAAAACAAACAGGAATAGGGTTTTCCTTCTCAACAGTCGGTCGTGTTCCATAGGTATATGTGGTAGTAATAGAGAATACAAAAATAGGGTTTCTTTTGAAAGAAACCCTGCATACGGTTCTGTTTTTTACCCTGGATTACGAAAAGTAAAGTGCGGATCCCTATTCCTTCACCAGTATGCTTACTCCTCTGTAAGCAAAGCCAATAACTCCCTGATGGATTGATGCCACACAGGATGAATCAGATCCGGAGCGATCTCTGCCAGAGGTTCCAGTACAAATTTTCTTTCTCTCATCAACGGATGGGGGATAGAAAGTGTAGGGCTCTCATAGATCAGGTCGTCATACAATAAGATATCCAGATCGATGATACGATCCGCATACTTCCCTCCGGACGACTTGCACAATCGCCCCATCTCCCTTTCTATATCCCGTAAACGCAACAAAACCTCTTCCGGAGCCCATAGCGTATCTATCCCTATCGCGGCGTTCACAAACGTATTCCGTGATTCAAACCCCCAGGGTTCGGTATGATAAAAAGCGGATTGGGAAATGATTTTCCCGATCCGCTTCTCTATATTCCGTATGGCCCGCTGGAGGTTTTCCTCTTTATCGCCCAGGTTACTACCCAGACTCAGATAAACGGTTGCCATCGCTCTGTTCTCTCTTATTTATCCAAGATCAGCATGGCATCTCCATAGGTACCGAACCGATACTCCTCTTTGATCGCTACCTGATAGGCATCCATCACCAGATCGTATCCGCCGAACGCCGACACCACCATCAGCAGGGTAGAAAGAGGCATGTGGAAATTGGAAACCATACTGTCTGCCACCGAAAATTCATACGGCGGGAAAATGAACTTGTTGGTCCATCCTTCGTATTCCTTAAGATGCCCATCTGTACTTACCGTACTTTCCATAGCCCGCATCACCGTGGTACCTACCGCGCACACATGCTTATTCAGATCTTTGGCGCGGTTGACCACCTTTACAGCTTCGGGGCCTACCACCATCTGTTCCGAATCCATCTTATGCTTGGTCAGATCTTCCACATCAATATCCCGGAAATTGCCCAGACCCGCATGCAAAGTAATATAAGCGAAATCGATCCCCTTGATCTCCATACGCTTCAACAGCTCGCGGCTGAAATGAAGACTGGCCGTAGGAGCAGTAACAGCACCTTCGTTCTTTGCAAAGATAGACTGGAAACGTTCGGCATCTTCCGGCTCTACAGGACGGTTGATGATGCTATGCGGCAGCGGGGTCTCTCCCAATGCGTACAGTGCTTTTTTGAATTCATCGTGCGGTCCGTCGTACAGGAAACGCAGGGTACGGCCACGTGACGTGGTATTATCGATCACCTCGGCTACCATAGAGTCGTCCGGACCGAAATAGAGTTTATTTCCGATACGGATCTTACGCGCCGGATCTACCAGCACATCCCACAGACGCAACTCTTCGTTGAGCTCACGCAACAGGAAAACCTCGATACGGGCACCGGTCTTCTCCTTATTGCCATACAAACGGGCAGGGAATACCTTGGTGTCGTTGAAAACGAAAACATCTTTATCGTCGAAATAATCGAGAATGTCTTTAAACAGTTTGTGTTCGATCTTTCCTGTCTGTTTGTGAAGCACCATTAAACGCGATTCGTCTCTGTACTTGGTAGGGTGCAAAGCAATTCTTTCTTCCGGTAATTTAAATTTAAATTGAGACAGCTTCATACTTTTTCTTTCCTTCTATATTAATTATCTGTTTCTATATCCTGCGCATCCAGCCACGTAGGAAAATCGTCCGGATCCATGCAGTCTTCCAGACGGATCTCTCCTACCCGGGTACGTATCAACCCCGTCAGGTGGGCTCCGCTTTCCAGCGCTTCACCTATGTCGCGCGCCAGGGCGCGTATATAAGTTCCTTTGCTACAGACCACCCGTATCCGGATCTCCGGCAGGTGACACTGCAGCAGTTCTATCTCATCAATAACAAGCAACTTAGGTTTCAGTTCGACCTCTTTTCCTTTGCGTGCCAGGTCATAAGCACGGGTACCGTTGACCATACAGGCAGAAAAAGCAGGCGGGATCTGCTGTATCTCCCCGACAAACTGGGTGAGAACCTCTTTCACCTTCTCACAGGTGATATGGTCAGTCGGATAGGTAGCATCAATCTCTTTTTCCAGATCGTACGAAGGAGTAGTAGCTCCCAACTGAATGGTAGCGATATATTCCTTGGTCTGATACTGAAACTCTTCAATTCGTTTGGTGGCCTTACCGGTACAGATGATCATCACCCCGGTTGCCAATGGATCCAATGTACCCGCATGACCCACTTTTAATTTCTTTATGCCCATCTTGTGGCACAATTGCAACCGGATGCGGGAGACCAGATGGAACGAAGTCCAGCGCAACGGTTTATTGAAACAGAGGATCTCTCCTTCTTTAAAATTCATTTAGTGTTGTAAGAATGAAAAAATAAGAGTAGCTACCCCTGCCAACGCGCAGTACACAGCAAAATAGACCAGTTTTCCCTTTTTAACGATATTGATCATCCACCGACAGGCAAAACAACCCGATATAAAAGCAGCGACAAAACCTACGATCAGCGATACGGTGGGAATACCGGAAGCCGCCGGGCTGAACTGACCTTGCATCAGATCCAGCAACGCTTCACCTGCAATGGGTGCCAGTACCATCAGGAAAGAAAACTGCGCGATTGCCTCTTTTCTGTTTCCCAACAACAACCCTGTAGCAATGGTAGTACCTGAACGGGAAAGTCCCGGAAACACGGCACACGCCTGTGAGACCCCAATAATAAATGCATCCCGGGCAGAGATCTTATCTTTCTGACGGGGCCTGGCATAATAAGAGAATGTCAATAACACAGCTGTTACCAGCAACATAGCTCCTACCAGATACAAACCACCCTGCTCAAAAATGGTTTCCAGCTGATCTTTGAAAACAAATCCTACCACTGCAATAGGGATCATGGAAAGCAGGAGATTCACCGCATATCGCCTCTCATCATTCCATTGGGGGGTAAAGATGCCTTTCACGAGCCATTCAATCTCTTTCCAGAGAACTACGATCGTACTCAGCATAGTAGCCGCGTGCACAGCTATTGCAAAAGTAAGATACTGCTCTCCCGACATATCCAGACCAAACATAGCTGATCCGATGGCCAGATGGCCGCTACTGCTCACAGGCAGGTACTCTGTCAGACCCTGGATCAGTCCCAGGATCAATGCTTCTAACCAATTCATTTCGTTTCTTTCGGAGTTTTAGGTTTACGCATAATGCCATAGATCATAAAGAGAAATCCGAACAAACAGACTACCGGCGCCACTTTTATCCGACGTACACTAAAAATATCCGGTTCGAAAGCGGTCTCTGTAGACACAGGACTCGTCATAAGTAAAAACCCGATCACTACCACCACCATACCGGCAGCCAATAGGATAAAGTTCATCTTATCAAAAGCAAATTTCTGCTTATCAGCCATTTCTTATTTGATTTTTGGTTAAATACGATCTGTTTTTATTATATATAGTACAAGGTACTTGCTTTCATGCGCAGGTATTTGTTGATCGATATCAGGGCACACATCCAGGTGATCAGCACCCCGAAGACCAGTACGGCTCCTGCTACCAGCAACATAATATCCGGTGTTACTACCCGGATCAGTTCAGGCTCATACATCACCAGATAATAGGCTCCTCCCATCAATATGGCATCTGCCAGCAAGGCGGAAAGCACACCTACCCAGAAGTTACGTGCCAGGAAAGGCCTGCGGATAAATCCCCAACTGGCTCCCACCAACTTCATCGTATGGATCAGAAAACGCTTGGAGTAGATGGTCAGGCGTATGGTATTGTTGATCAGAGCGAAAGAGATCAATGTCAACACCACGGCCATGCCCAGCAGTCCCAGACTGATCTTCCGGATGTTCTCATTCACCGCGTCGATCAGTTCTTTGCGGTAAAGTACATCCTGAATATCAGTATTGCTCCGGATCTGCTGTTCTATCTGAGCGATACTGTCCGAATTGGCATACAGGGAGTGAAGCCGGATCTCGATCGAAGCGGTAAACGGATTATATCCCAGAAACTCCTGAGGGTCCGCTCCCATCGACTCGGACAATTCGGAAAGAGCTTGTTCTTTCGAAATATAGTCCGTAGACTTCACAAACGGTTCCTGGTTGAGCGTCCGCTGCAACTTCAGGATATCCGCCTCCTTCATATCTTCACTTAACAGGATAGAGAAGCTAATGTTCTCTTTCACATATACAGAAAGGTTATTGGCCGCCAGCACAAAAAACACTACCAGCCCCAGCAGCAGCAATACCAGCATGGTACTGATCGTGGAGGTGATAAATTGCATATCGAAATAGGTGACCGAATGATTTCCGCGTTTTCTGCTCATCCCTGTTTTTTCTGAATATATAGATCATGGAACTACTTCTGTCTTTGCGTCTCCAGGTACTTCTCCAGGTACTTCTCCAGGCCGACAGACCCGTTCGTATGCCTTTCCACAAAGGAAAACGGCTACCTTTGTATTTTTCACTCAACATGGATACGTAAAAGGCATCGAAAGGCATCGGATAACGTGCAGCCAGCGTGAGCCCGTGTCGCGCTCCCAATGCCTGTATACTGACGGGAGTGAAATGCCACAGATGACGGGGTACATCGTAGGCGGCCCAGTATGTACCGTATCTATCCGCGTCATAAGAAGACATATTGGGTACGGCAATGATCAACACGCCTTCATCGGCGAGCAGTTCTGCCAATCTTCCCATCCACTCGTTCAAAGGCTCTATATGTTCCAGTACGTGCCACAGAGTGATCACATCAAAGCTCGCCGGATCGAACTTCCACAAAGCCTCTTCTTCGCGGACTTGGATTCCAAAAGCCTGAGAAGCAAATTCCCGGGCACCCGGATCTTTCTCTATCGCTTCCGCCTGCCACCCCCGACTGATCATGGTAGCCGGAAAATATCCCGTACCTGTTCCTACATCCAGCAAACGTCCGTGATACAGATGCGAGGCCCGGCAAACCAACCGTGCTTTCCGTACCAGCATATATTTCCGTACCTGATGATAGAGAAAGTTGACCAGACCTTTCCGAGTATCGGAATGGGAGACGTATTCGGTCGAAGCATAATACCTGCCTATCTCCTCTGCCACAGGAAAGTCCTGTGTGAACACAAATCCACAGCGCTGGCAACTACATAGTTGATACTGCTCACCGGAAACAAAAAAATCCGTACATGTAGAAACATGACCGAACTCCTTTCCCTCACATACCGGGCAGACATTTACCGTGAATTTATTCATTGACCTTGTACATACAACTAACAAAGAGGAGATACCATACAGGCACTTTATTCCCGAATTTGGTGCAAAGAAACAAATAAAATGCGATGGCAACCAGTTTCTTTAAGGTCTTTTAATAATATTGCAGAACAACTCATTGCCAGAAACCTTATATTTGTTTCAGATACAATCTAACTTTATTTGATATGAGCCAACACAAAAGACTAACCAGATCCGGGAACCGCATGCTCGCAGGCGTTTGCGGAGGAATTGCGGAATATTTCGGATGGGATCCCACATGGGTGCGTATAGGATACGTCCTATTGACTTTTTTCACTCTGTTCTCCGGAGGATTTGTTTACATTCTATTGTGGATCATTATGCCGGAACCCAGACGCTGAAACTATTTACGAATGGACGATTTACGATTGAGAATACAAAAGAGGATATTGATTTATCCATTAGGTAATCATACAGAAACATATGTCTACTTCTGACTTCTGATTGATAAATAAGTAAAATGTAATTTAAATCGTAAATCGTCCATTCGTAAATCAAATGGCTTTGCCTTTCAAGGTGGCTGAACTCGCCTCGAGAATCTCGACCTCTACAAAGTCGCCCACTTTATATCCCTGCCGGTCAAAAACCACTACTTTATTCTGTGGGGTACGTCCGAACAACTGATCCCGCGAACGTTTGGATACACCTTCCACTAAAACTTCATAGGTCTTTCCGATACTACGTTGGTTGGATTCGGCAGACAACCGGTTCTGTAAAGCTATGATCTCATTGAGCCGCGCCACTTTTACTTCTTCCGGAGCATTATCTTCCAGATGTCTGGAAGCATAGGTACCAGGACGTTCGGAGTATTTGAACATAAACGCGGCATCAAAGCCACATGCTTCCATCAGAGAGAGGGAAAGCTGATGGTCCTCCTGGGTTTCCGAATGGAAGCCGGAGAATATATCGGTGCTGAGTCCGCAATCCGGGATCATCCGGCGTATGGCCGCCACTCTGTCCAGATACCACTCCCGTGTATATCTGCGGTTCATCAGTTTCAGGATACGCGAACTGCCACTTTGTACAGGCAGGTGAATGTGGTTGCATATATTCGGGGTGTCGGCAATTACCTGCAACGTCTCATCACTCATATCTTTCGGATGTGAAGTAGTGAACCGGACACGCATGCCGGGCACATGCAGTGCTACCCGACGCAGCAGTTCCGGAAAGTGGATCCGGTTTCCGTCGGGCTGCTCCAACAGGTAAGAATTTACATTCTGCCCCAACAGGGTCACCTCTTTATAACCTTTTTGCTGCAGGTCTGACACCTCATTAAGTATACTTTCCAGGTCACGGCTCCGTTCGCGTCCGCGGGTGTAAGGCACAATACAATAGGTACAGAAATTGTTGCATCCGCGCATGATAGAAACAAAGCCGGAAATATGGTTACCGCAGATACGTGTAGGGATCACATCGCGGTAGGTTTCCGTAGCGGAGAGTTGCACGTCTATCGCCGTTTCACCCGCCTCCACGGCAGCGATCAGTTCGGGCAGGCTCAGATAAGCATCCGGGCCTACCACCAGATCTACATGATGATTTTTGATCAGATCCTCTTTCACACGCTCTGCCATACACCCCAACACCCCCACGATAAGCCCTTTTCTTTTCTTGCTCATCGCATGGAAATAATCGAGTCGGTTGAATATCTTCTGTTCGGCATTCTCCCGGATGGAACATGTATTCATAAATACGGCATCCGCCTCTTCCAGCTGTTCGGTTACCGAATAACCCGCCATGTGCATCACTGAAGCCACTACCTCACTGTCTGCCACATTCATCTGACAGCCATAGGTCTCTATAAATAGTTTTTTGTCTTCGACAGTTGCAGATTTAAAGTCTGCTCCCGCTACCTTGTTCATAGGAATATTTTATTTTGAAAATTAAGTGCACAAAGATACGTCAACCGAAGCAATTATCAGGGCTCTGTGTCTGTTTTTTAACCAGAATCACTCTTAGAAACGCCCAAATAGTTAATTAATGCAAAAATAGGAAACATTTTTGGGGGCATTACTTGCCCATATTAGAAATAATTCACATTTTTGTCTGGTAAAAGAAACATTAGATTTTTTCATAGTTAAGGTTTAGGTTAAAAAAATTAAGGGGAGCTGTGAAGCTGCCCTTTTTTCATATCTGAATTATTGGTTTCCTTCTGTTTATTAGCTACCTTTGACGGGCAAAAATAAAATTTCCACGAATTATGGAAGAAGTACTTAAGTTTTTAGTGGTCATGGGTATTATATGCTTCATGATCTACCGTCAGGCAGTCAAAGCCCGTAAAGCAGCAGAAGAAGCACAAGTCCAGGCACCATCATACGATCCGGAAGCATACGAAGAGTGGGACGAAGAAGAGAAAACGATCCGGGAGCTATATCCGCAGGAGACTTCCGCACGTAAAAACCATGTTTCCGGACGGATCACTACCGCAAGACCACAAACTGCCCGGAAAGCACCCGAAGCTCTGCCGACAGAGGCTACAGAGGAACCTGATTATGGAATTTATTCTGTAGAAGAGGCCCGCAGAGCCATCGTATGGTCGGAAATACTCAAACGCAAATACGACTGACACCTGTAAGAGAAGAGTCAACTATTAAAATACACTAATAACACTATGTCATTTACTTACATTTCAGCAGCCGAAGCTGCAAGCTTTATAAAAGATGGCGATATCCTGGGACTGAGCGGGTTTACTCCCGCGGGTACTCCGAAAGCCGTAACTATGGAGCTGGCAAAGATCGCAGAAGAAGAGCACCGCAACGGTAGACCTTTCCAGGTCAGCCTATTGACAGGTGCTTCTACGGGAGATTCCTGCGACGGGGTGCTTACGCGCGCCCAGGCGATCCGCTACCGCGCTCCTTACACCACAAACTCAGATTTCCGTAAAGCCGTGAACAATGGTGAAATTGCCTACAACGACATTCACCTCTCACAAGTGGCCCAGGAGATCCGTTACGGATTCCTGGGCAAAATACGCGTAGCCATTGTAGAGGCATGTGAAGTAACTCCGGATGGTAAGATCTATCTGACCGCTGCGGGTGGTATCACTCCTACCGTATGTAATCAGGCAGACCACATCATCGTGGAGCTCAACAGTGCTCACAGCAAGAACATGATGGGACTACACGATGTATACGAACCGCTCGATCCTCCTTACCGTCGTGAAATACCGATCTACAAGCCCAATGACCGTATCGGCCAACCGTATGTACAGGTAGATCCGAAAAAGATCATTGGTATCGTGGAAACCCACCTGAAAGACGAAGCCCGCGCTTTCGCAGAAGCAGATCCTGTAACGGACAAGATTGGTCAGAATGTGGCCGACTTCCTGGCCGCGGATATGCGTCGCGGCATCATTCCGGCCTCTTTCCTGCCTTTGCAGTCGGGTGTAGGTAATATAGCCAATGCGGTATTAGGCGCGCTCGGACGTGACAAGACGATCCCGGCGTTCCAGATGTATACCGAAGTGATCCAGGACTCCGTGATCGGCCTCATGCGTGAAGGACGCATCAAGTTCGGAAGCACCTGCTCGCTGAGTGTGACCAACGAATGTCTGGACAGTATCTATGACGATATGGATTTCTTCCGCGACAAACTGGTGCTGCGCCCCTCCGAGATCTCCAATCATCCGGAAGTTGCCCGCCGGTTGGGTATTGTATCTATCAATACAGCCATCGAAGCGGATATCTATGGAAATATCAACTCTACTCACATTACCGGTACAAAAATGATGAATGGTATCGGTGGCTCGGGCGACTTTACCCGCAACGCTTATATCTCTATCTTTACCTGTCCTTCCATAGCCAAAGGGGGTAAGATCAGTTCCATTGTACCGATGGTATCTCACCATGACCACAACGAGCACTCAGTAAACATTGTGATCACCGAACAAGGCGTTGCAGACCTGCGTGGTAAAAGTCCGAAACAGCGCGCGGAAGCCATCATAGAGAACTGTGCTCACCCGGATTACAAACAACTGCTGTGGGATTACCTGAAACTGGCAGGAAATAAGAACCAGACCCCACACTTTATGCAGGCCGCTCTGGGTATGCATGTGGCATTGAGCGAGAAAGGTGATATGCGTGAAGTGAACTGGGCAGATTATACCAAATAAATACAAATCCCTCTTTTATAAAAAAAGCGGAGAACCTCTGTAGGGTTCTCCGCTTTTTTATATCCTTGTAGAAAGGAAAAAAGGTTTCCAATTGGAAAGAAAAATATCTTAACCTTTGTCGGTATCCACCTATAGACGTACGGCGTGCGTCTCCGCGAAACAACAAGTTTAATAAAGAGATGAAATAGTATCAGGGATTCAGCCTTTTCAGGAAATTATCTATCCTACTTATAATGATGCAATCTAATAGGATACTTATGTTGGACATACCTTGAGGAGACGCACGGCGTTCGTCTCCTCAAGTGAATGCTGACAGTAACAGATTCATTTTTCCCAACATTTAGAAAGAAGTATATTCTCCTTCCCGAATTCAGGTATGCAACAAAGACCAGTCAAATGGTAACCAATCCATTCCGAATTGATTACCATTTTTAAAATTTTGGTTACCGGAATTGGTCTGTTTTTCAGATCGGGTTTTGGAATATTGAAAAACAGATTCCAGCAAATTTATAAAAAAGTCATAACAATCTATTCACAGAGCAGTTCACAGACAGCATCCTGGAAATCCCGGGCTTTGGTGCTGGAACGTACATTCTGATTCATAATGGCAAAAGCCACTTCATGTCCGTCGGAAGTTTTCAGATAGCCGGCCAGTGTAAAGATGCCCCCGATGGAACCGGTCTTGGCGTGTACGTTCTTATAAGCCTTACCACTCTTCATACGGTTGCGCAATGTACCGTCGATCCCCGCGATAGGTAAGGCTTTGTACAATTTCTGGAAAAGATCGGTGTGTCCGTAACTATATTTCAACAGATCTACCAACAAATCCGGAGAGAGGTAGTTGTAATCGGAAAGCCCCGAACCGTCGGCCAGCCGGTAACGCTCCGGTTCGTGTCCGATCTTCTCCACCAACTCGTACAACTGCTGCAATCCATCTTCGGCCGATACCCGCTTCTTACCGGTAGCCTGCGCTGCCACCCGATAGAGCAGAGCTTCCGCTCCCAGATTATCGCTACGCTTCAATACTTCGCCGATCACCGTCTGCACAGGCGACTCAAAAGTGGTAATATGCTTAGCTGCATCGTCTTTTATCAATTCTTCAAACGCGTAGCCTTTGGTAATGATCATACCCTGCTCCTGCAACCGATCCAGGAAAGTATGCATAAAAAAACGTCCGGAATCATGGATATTCACCGTACCGCTTCTTTGGGTATCTACATTCCCTTGGACAATAACGTTATTTCCGTTTTCCAGCCAGTTACGGGAAACGATAAATTTACCTGCGGAATTCGTACGGCTTTTGGTCTCATTGGTCACGGTATAGTAGGTAGAAGCCGGTTCACACTCCAACCGGGCAGTGTCTCCCCGCTCACCGGGGGTAGCAGTCACCCGTATGTAGCCTTTGTGAAGCATCAACGGAGAGAGATAGGGATGGTAATAATAGGGATTATCGTCCCAGGCCCAGCCCGAACCGAAATAGACAGAATCTTTCATGGATACATCTCCATAGACATACCCGTCAATCACAGAGAAAGGCAACGTGATCACCGCATCTGTCAATGCCTTTAACCCGGTATCGTCAAACTCCGGGTCAAAACCTCCTACCACATACAGATCTCCCCAGAGCGTATCATGTTCGATCGTTCCTTTGTACCATACCTCCGTGCGAAAGGGATCATTGGCTTCGGGACGCGAGATAGCGGCAACGGTAGTCAGCAGCTTCATGGTCGACGCCGGCCGGCACAATTTCTCGCCCCGGTAATTATAAACGGGCTGTTGCGCGGTCAGATCGTAGACGGATATACCCACATCGGAATATTCGTCTAGTTTTTCCGCGATCAATGCTTCTATTTTTCCGGCCAGATCTTCGGACTGGCCCCAGGTTGCCGGTGCAAGCCACCACAGGCATACCAGCAAACAGATTGTTTTGTTTATCATCTTTTTATTTCTGTGTTTGTATGATAGAATTGACTTCTTCAATTGTAAATTAGTAAATCGTACATTGACCCAATGCTTCTTTAAACACCTCTCCTACCGTAGGATGGGCTATCACCAGTTTTCGCCAGGCTTCTGCAGTGAGACCCAGTTCTATCGCCATACCGGCCTGCGCGATGATTTCTGAAGCCGGATTGCCCAGCACATGGGCTCCCAGGATCTTTCCATCCGTACCAATCAACAACTTACACACCCCATTCACCCCTTCGTTCTCCGCTACAAAACGACCGGAGTAGCTCATAGGCAGTTTCACTGATTGATGTTCTATCCCTTCGGCTTGCAACCTCTCTTCCGTAGCTCCCACTCCGGCAAATTCGGGTTGTGTATATACCACCCCCGGAATGGCGCGGTAACTCATACAGTCCTGCTTGTCTAAAATAGCATGTACGGCTACTTCCGCTTCCCGCACTGCCGTATGAGCCAGCAACGAACGTCCGTTCATATCTCCACAGATATAGATGTGTGGCTGTGAACTGCGCATGGTGGCATCTACCCGGATACGGCCCTGTCCGGTATGTGCCAGATCCAGCACTTCTACCCCCAGGCCTTTGGTCACCGGAACACGTCCTGCACTTACTAACAAACAATCTGCTTCGAGTACAGCTTCTCCTTCGGGTCCGCTCACCTCCATCCGTATGCCTCCCTCTTCGTTGGTCGCGGACACAGAAACCGCCCGCGTCTGCAACCGGAACTCTACTCCCCGTTTGGTATATTCCTGACGCAACAATCCGGAAAGTTCCCGATCCATACCTCCCAAGATCTCGTCAAACATCTCTACTACAGCAACCTTTACCTGCAACGCGTTGAGGTAAGCAGCAAACTCCATACCGATCACGCCTCCACCCAATACCACGATCGAAGCCGGCAACGTTTTCGCATCCAAAGCCTCCCGATGGGTCCAGTACGGTACCTGATCCAGTCCCCGTACCGGAGGAATAAAGGGTTCGGAGCCTGTACACAGGATCAGGTTCTCAAATGTATATGTCTGGTCGTTGCAAACAAGGGTATGCGCATCGGTGAGGGTAGCCGCCCCCGTCACCAACTCTACCCCGCACGCAGCGAGGCGGGCTTTGATACCCAGTACCAGTTTGCGCACCACTCTGGTTTTGCGGGAGATGATCTTAGGCAGGTCGAAAGAGACTTGCCCGGCATTGATCCCGTATTTGGAGGCATGCCGGGCAGCATCGTAGGTCTTGGCCGCGTACAAAAGGGTTTTGGTAGGGATACACCCTTCGTTGAGGCACACTCCGCCCAGGTTGTTCTTCTCAAAAAGGACTACAGATAGTCCGGCTCTGGCAGCTGCCTCCGCTGCGGTATATCCGGCCGGACCGGCACCGATAATAGCTACTTGGTAATTCATAGAGTTACAAGGGAATCAGATTTATGTATTTATTTGTTTATATATACATTTCAGGAACTCCTCCTCGTTGCGCGGGATCAGCGAAAGAGGAGAGCCGTCTTTACACTCTACCAGGAGATACCTCACCAGGGAATAGCTACCGACAGTGAGTTTCCGTACCGGAGTGATCCGGCGGATCTGTGAAAGAGCGACTTCTTTCTCCCGGCGGAAACGTCCGTAATGAACTTTCAGTCGCCCTTCTGTTGTTAATGTATGCGTCGTATGGATGATCTGCTCGATCAGTACAACCAACAGCAGCACCAGTACAACTGCTATCCCGATGGAACGTATCCACAGGAAATACACGGTATTGACTGTAAGCAGAATAAGTAGCAGGTATTGATACCAGGCTGTGCGCGCGTGAAAGATACGGTCCATTGTTCCGGTTTTGGCGGCAAGTTAGCAATTTTATGAATTATTGCCAATCAAAAGCAAAATGAAAAACTTATTTTGTAGTTTTGTATGCTGAACGATCTGCCGGACAACCGGAAAAAACGGGCTTCTATCCTGTTGCCACCCCTGCCGGAGGAGAGTGCCAATACAAAAAGATATGGTTAAAAAATTTGATTTCCTAGTCATCGGTTCAGGCATAGCGGGAATGAGCTTCGCCTTGAAAGTAGCCTGTAAGGGCAGTGTGGCGCTGGTGTGCAAAACCACACTGGAAGAGGCCAATACCTTCTACGCCCAGGGTGGAGTGGCTTCGGTGACCAATACGCTGGTAGACAATTTCGAGAAACATATCGAAGATACGATGATTGCGGGCGACTGGCTGAGCGATCGTAAGGCGGTAGAGAAGGTGGTACGGGAAGCTCCTCAGCAGATAGAAGAGTTGATCAGCTGGGGCGTGGATTTCGATAAGAACGAAGAAGGGGAGTTCGATCTGCACCGGGAAGGCGGACATTCGGAGTTCCGTATCCTGCACCACAAAGACAATACCGGGGCAGAGATCCAGGAAAGCCTGATACGCGCCATCCACCGCCATCCGGCCATCACCGTACTGGAAAATCATTTTGCCATAGAGATCCTGACGCAGCACCACTTGGGGGAGGTCGTTACCCGCCAGACCCCGGATATCGAATGCTATGGAGCTTATATCTTAGATCTGAACTCCGGAAAGGTAGATACCTATCTTTCAAAAGTGACCCTGATGGCCACCGGAGGGGTAGGTGCCGTGTACCAGACGACGACCAATCCGCTGGTAGCTACGGGTGATGGTATCGCTATGGTCTATCGGGCCAAAGGTACCGTGAAGGATATGGAGTTTGTACAATTCCACCCGACTGCCCTTTACCATCCCGGCGACCGCCCCAGCTTCCTGATCACAGAGGCCATGCGAGGATACGGAGGCATCCTGCGTACCCAAGATGGCCGGGAGTTTATGCAGAAATACGATCCGCGTCTCTCCCTAGCTCCCCGCGATATTGTGGCACGTGCCATCGACAATGAAATGAAAAACCGGGGAGACGATTTTGTGTACCTGGATGTTACTCATAAAGATGCGGAAGAGACCCGCAACCACTTCCCCAATATCTATGAGAAGTGTCTGAGCCTGGGTATAGACATTACCCGCGAATACATTCCGGTAGCACCGGCTGCCCATTATCTCTGCGGAGGCATATGGGTAGATGATAATGCACAGTCTTCTATCCGGAGATTATATGCTATTGGTGAGTGTGCCTGTACCGGTCTGCATGGAGGCAACCGACTGGCTTCGAACTCACTGATCGAAGCGGTAGTCTATGCCGACGCAGCTGCCAGGCACTCTCTGCAGGTGCTTTCAGCCTATATACACAATGAAAATATTCCGGAATGGAACGACGCAGGCACCCGCTCACCGGAGGAAATGGTACTCATCACCCAAAGTATGAAAGAGGTAAATCAGATCATGAGCGCGTATGTAGGGATCGTACGAAGTGATCTGCGCCTGAAGCGGGCCTGGGATCGCCTGGATATTCTGTACGAAGAAACAGAAAGCCTGTTCAAACGGAGCTGTGCTTCCAAAGAGATTTGCGAACTACGTAATGTGATCAATGTGGGTTACCTGATCATGCGTCAGGCGATCGAACGGAAAGAAAGCCGGGGGCTGCATTATACGATCGATTATCCTCCGGTTAAAGAGAAGAATGAATAACTTAAGCAGGTTCTATAAACAAAATTCCCCGGCAAAAAAGTGTTTTTTTGCCGGGGATCTGATTTTCTGCTTATAGATTTCTTTTACAATAAGGAATCTATATACTTGTAGATTTATTCCGCTTCTATAAATCCATCTATCTGTTCTGCTTTACTGGTGACCCCGCGTTGTTTCGCTTCCTCTATGGCTTCTTCCCGTTGCTGACGCAACTCACGCAACTGATCGTTGAAGCCTACTACCAGTGGAGGAGGTATCTCTCCGAATTGCTTTTTATAGGCAGACAATGCTTCTGCCATCTCTCTGGCTTTTTCCGGATATTTATAGTACAGGTTGATCTGCTCTTCCGGATCTTCCCTCAGATTAAAAAGAAGTGTATCGTGTGCCGCCGTAGAAGCCCGCCAGAAATTGCCCTGGATCTGTCCTTCGGGAAGGGTGATCTTCCAATCGCCCACCCGCAAACCGGTAGCGAGTGTATTGTCGCGGAAATAGGCATACTGATCACTGGCACGTTTACCCCCTTTCAGCAACAACTCTGTCAGGCTATATCCATCGATCGGCCGGTCAGCTGGCAGTTCTGCCCCGCACAGTTCAGCAATCGTAGGGAAAAGATCCATGGTAGTCACAATGTCTTCCCGTACGGCAGGTTGTATCTTCCCTTTCCAATAGACCAGGTAAGGGACGCGTACTCCTCCTTCAAAGCTGGTGCCTTTGCCTTCGCGCCACGGATCGGCCTCCCCACCCAGAGGGCCTTCCTGTAGCCAGGGTCCGTTGTCACTGCTGAACACAACCAATGTATTTTCCAGAAGTCCTTTTTCTTCCAGTACTTGCATGATCTGACCTACACTCCAGTCTATTTCCAGTACGGTATCTCCATAGAGCCCATGACCGGATCTGCCCCGGAACTCTTCGGAACAGAACACGGGTACGTGCATCATATTGTGTGCCAGGTAAAGAAAGAATGGTTGTTCCTGATGTCGGTGAATAAAGTCGACGGCTTCCTCCGTATATCGCCTGATCATCTGTGACTGGTCGATATGAAACTCTTCCACTTCATTGCCACGCAGGTAGACCTGGGCGGTCATATCGTTGCTATAAGGGATACCGAAATACTCATCAAATCCCCGCTGCAACGGCAGGTATCTGTCTCTGTGTCCCAGGTGCCACTTGCCTATAATGCCGGTGGCATATCCTTTTTGTTGGAGCAATTCAGAGATCAGGGTCTCACCCTCTGGAATCCCGGTATAACTCTCCGGGAAAAACACATCCTTTATGCCCATGCGGGACGGATAGCGGCCCGTAAGCAAGGCAGCCCGGGAGGGGCTGGAAACCGGAGAGGCGGAATAGGCCGCCGTAAAGCGGATCCCTTCCTGTCCGAGGCGATCGATATGCGGGGTCTGCCACTTCTGCTGACCGTAACAGCTGATATCACTGTATCCCATATCGTCCATATAGATGATAAGTACATTGGGAGGTTGTTGGGCAAAAGCGGTTAAAGTAAAAGTTACTCCCGCAGAAGCCAGAAGAGTTGTGTAAATAGATTGGTTTCTCATGAATGTAAAAATTAAAATCTAACTAAAGAGTAAAAATAAAAAAATAGTCCTAATGTCGGACCAATTAAGACTACTTTTTTATGAGTAAATTACTTTAGTATCTATTGCCATGCCAGTATATAATTATTACTGTTTGGTAAAGTTCCGGAACCAATTGTCGAGGTTACTGATACAGGGGTTCTGGCAGTGGCCCATCCATAACCAGGATCAGGGAAAGTATAGTCAATATTAGAATATTCCGCCACAAAAAAGACAGAAACACTTTGTCCGGCAGGTATAGCAACACTCGTTACTTTACTCCCCAATGTCGAACCACTTGCCTCATAGAGAGAAGCACCCATGTTACTTGCCCCTCCAAAAGGGTTACTTTCCACAACAGGATCCCTGACTGTCACCGGTGAAGAAGAAGTATTTTGAAGAGTTACATGTACCTGAAGTGAAACCTCACCATATAGTCTGGTTCCGGAAAGATTCCGAATAGTTTGTGGGGTGCCTACATTAGAGCTATATCCCCACATAGGTATTCGTGTTTGCTGAGTTTTTCCAACGATATTGCAAAAATTATAGGTTGCTTCCAGAGCACTACTTATACTTACTGACTGGATTTCTGTAGAAAACATATTATTATCTTCTACCACTTCCATGCTATTTTCACATCCTATTAAAAAAAATAAGATCACACATAATAAAGTAATTTGTGTTTTCATAATTATTACTGTTTTTAAGGATGTGTCATTAGTCCATTTTTAGTTTTAATCCTGCTCAAAACATCTTATAACAAGGGAGAAATAACCCAAAACAGACTTTTGACAAACTATCATGTTAGAAATAATTAATTATCCATGATTGCTTTTATAGCATCCGGATGTACCTCCTCATATGTATCCCTATTGAAAAGACCAAAACCATAATTTCCAGTTCCTCCATTGTCCCAATAGACCGGCACACAGCCATTTCTCAGCATGGCGCGTGTCACATAGTTGAGATAGTAGTTCCGCGCTTCTACCGCTTCGGAAGGACTTGTACGTAAAATGGCTCCATACTCCCCTATAACCACCGGAATACCTTTATCTGTAAAATGTGTTTTCATCATGCCAAATGCTTCATCGGCCCAATCTTCATTTCCCCAAGTCACCAGATTTGTACCACTGTATCTTTGACTGCCCCAAAGATATTTGTTGCTGCTTTCGTCCAGACAAAACTCATAAGGATCGTAATAATGTACCTCAGCCATCAACCGATCGGTCATAGGATCGTCTGGCATCTCCAGATAATCTACCGCATACGTGATATTGGTATTATATGCCTGAACGATCAGGTTCCGATAAGCATTTCGTCCGCCGGTACTACGAACCACATCTACAAACGTCTGGTTATACGAATGCTGAACTTCTATATACTCAGATGTCGGCGTACCGTAGTCTGCATGTACTTCGTTTGTACCTGCAAACAGCAGGTGCTCGTCATAATCCCGGAAATACACAGCAATTTGTTTCCACAAGGCTTCTTGTTTCTCATTCACCTCCTCCTGTTTGTCATAGAAGGGGTTATTTTCCAACCAGCCTCCATCCCAATGAATGTTGATGATTGCATACATATCGTTGTCTACACAATAATCCACCACTTCTTTGACACGTGCCAGCCACGAATCTTTGATGCGATAAGTAGATTGATCTTCTATGTAACCGCTCCAGGCACAAGGAATACGTACGGTATTAAAACCAGCTGCCTTTACCGCGTCGATCATACCCTTACTCACTGCCGGATTTCCCCAGGCAGTTTCACTGGCACTATCTACTCCGCTACACGCTTCCAGAGAGTTGCCCAGATTCCAGCCAATACCCATTTTCTGTGCCAAGACAAGCGCATCACTGTGCATATCTGTGGCATCTGCATCTATATATACATCCTGGGCGGCTTGTATAAGAGTTACAGTTTCTGTCAGTTCTCCCACAACAAAGATAATAGTACCTGTACGTTCCAGCATAGTACCATTGGCCTCCACTTCCAGAGAAAGAGTTCCGGTAGAGACTGCCCGGGACGCAGTAGTCTCTCTGATCCAACTATCACTGATTGTGATCTGAGGTTCGAAAGAAACTTCATATTCCACAGTCACTAATCCTCCGTCAGCGGAAATTCCATACTCCGTCTGAGTCAGTTTCAACAGTTCAGTTGCCGACTGTTTAATAACTACCTGTTCTACGATTCCCCCTGCATTTACAGTGATTGTTGAAGTACGGGAATCCGTATCGGAATTAGCTGTTACAGATACTTCAATCTGATGTGTACCCGCGCTACCGGACATAGGAGACAATATACACCATGCTTCCGAGGAAGAAACCTGCCAGTCCACATTGGTCTTGATAGCAAACTTCTGAGTACTTTCTCCTTTTCCGAAAGATAGTTGTTCCTTGCCTACTATTAATTCGGGGTCATTCGCGTTGTCATTGCTGGAGCAGGACAAGCCTGCTACCAGCATAACAACACAACATACAGTTTGAATAATATATGTTTTTATCATAAAGAACCTGTTAATCCTAAGAATAGATTATTAATCTACAATGATTTTATCAATAATAGCTGTAACTCCATCTAAGTTCACTATATTATCAGACATTTCTGGTATTTCAACAACTAAAACGATCAAGCCACCATCAAAATCTTTGACTTGACACCACACGGTGTATGTGCCATCGCCATTGATTTTAGCATCTCCTGAACCACCTCCCCAATAAGACTTAGACCAATCAGAGTTTGCTATACCAATTACAGCTGTATAAGGTGCCTCCGTTTCATTTATAAAAGTAATACCACTTAACGTAAAGGTGATTTGAATTACATTATCAAACACAATATCGTTAATGTTTACTGCCGGATTTTCTTGAGTAGGACCTCCATAGCCATTGTAAAGAACGATACGGAAACCACCGTCACCTTCTGTATCTCCGTAATCCAAATTATCATTATAAACTTGAACTTCTGTTCCGACGATACCACCATCATCGCCTCCGGAACCATCTCCCTGAACCAGCCCAATCGTAATATATTCATTTTCATTTCCCGGATTATAACGACCTAAATGCAATACACTGACATTTCCGGAGATGGTTCTCTCTACATTTACGATCCGCAATTTACCATCTAATGTGGAAACAGAAACCCAATCTACTACCAAAATATCAATATCCTGTCCAAAGTCTATCCAATTCTTCTCATCTATCGAATAATTTCCGGAAAACTCTTCTCCTTCATAATTTACTATTTCATAAGTCCCGGTATTGTCTCCCGTTTTAGATAATTTGATAGATACATTCGACAAAGGTTCTTCTTCATAAGGATTACCCCATCCGAAAGTAGGTACTCCATCCTCTCCGACATACCATGTATTCATCAAAATACCAGTAAGGTCTGCCCAGTTATAAGGACCGTCCATATCTACAATCCATGTTTTGGTTGTACTTACCGAAGTAGTAAGGTCATCATTGGCATTTCCATCATACGAAGGCTCTACTTCCTCCCCTTCATAATTATCCGCATACTCTTTGGATACAAAGTTCCAGATATACCACCACTCTCCTTCGCTGGATGTGTCTCTGAATACAGCAATACGCAATTGATTTTCCGTAAGTGCCACAACATTCAGGTTATTTCTCCAGTTAGAAGAGTTGCCATCCCATGATTCCGGATGCGGTATAGAAGCATTCACCAGGGAAAGTGTATTATTATCGGTATTCAACATAAAGGTTCCGGATTCATCTTTCCATCCCGCATTATGTACCTCCACAAACGCGCCTCCATCCAGAGTAAAGGTCATGTAACTGTCCCAGATAGTATCATCCCCTGTCTGAGTACCTGCACCCGGCTCCCAGTTGGGTGAGAAATTACTCATTGTCGGAGCACCATCAGCCGGATCCTGGAAAGAAAGTTCTCCACTCGCCAAACCATATTTTCCATTATCAAAGATCCATGTCTTTGAATGGCCCACACCTCCCGTCAGATACGTCCATAAATTATCACTCACAAAATCCGGATAAAACTCCGCGATAGTGAACTGTACCGTATCTCCATATACAATTTCACCTCGTGTCTGTACACCAAACACGACATCATAAGTACCCTCAAAAGGCATTTTTAAAGTAACTTCTTCTGCTTCCGAATATCCTTGCGGATGTATCCACACAGGAGTATATTTAGAACCCATCAGGCTCTTTAGATAGATAATATTGGGATTCTCCGTATCATGAGTTACCGTAAAAGCAATTCCTTCTACCAGGTCTCCCGGGCTGACACCTTCAGCCCCCAGATCATAACTATCAGGGGTACACGATGAAAAAGAGATCGTTACCGCCACAATCATTAATGATAAAATGGTATATATTTTTTTCATAACTATTTCTTTTACTACTGTTATTACCAACCTTCGTTTTGTACCAACACTCCTCCGGAAAGGCTGATCTGATTGGCAGGAATAAAAGTCAGGCCTTTGGTTTCCCTAACTCTGTTGCCATCAATCACAACTGTACTACTTACCCCCAGATCCAGAACCGATACTCCATCTTCATTTATCATACTGGCAGCATATTCTATCCCCTGACGAAGCAGATCCCAATAACGGAGTCCTTCGAAAGCGAATTCCAACATACGTTCTTCCAGAATATTATCTTTCGTTACTTCACGCGCAGAAAGGCCGGCCCGGGCACGTACTTCGTTGTAATATTCATACGCTTTGGAACTTCCCAATTCCGCCGCCATCAACAAAACGTCGGCATAACGCATCACCACATAATCCTGTTTCTGAGAGAGTTGCATATCTCCTCCGGAAACATCGGTACCATCCGCGTAAGCCATCGGAACATACTTTTTGATCATGTATCCGGTATATTCTCTCTGGTCACCGATATCATAGGTATCAGCAATCCCTTCTGCTGCCATATTAATAATAGAAGCATCGCGACGTTCGTCATTGGAAGCATACGCATTCCATATTTTCGGATGCACGGTACATTGCCCCCAGCCGGCGGCATACGGAGGACAAGCCTGTCCACGCATACCTAACATGGTGATCCACCGGTTTCCATTGTTGGAATTACCATTCCAATCGGTAGTACTGTTATTGAATTTCTGCGCCAGTACCGTCTCTTCGTTCCCATCTCCCGCATAGGTAGAATCAAATTCTTCTTCTCCTTCAATAGGCGTAGAACTTGCCGCAGGCCAAAGGTTCTTAAATTCCGGAACCAGACTGAATTCTCCGCTATCAATCACATCTTCCAGACCCTGCAACACGGTAGAAGCATTTACTACCCCGGCCAGATCGGATGCTCCATAATAGCCTGTATAATAGAGATGCACACGTGCCAGAAGAGCTTTCGCCGCCCAACAGGTAATGCGTCCGTCATTGCTGCTTGCGTTTGCCTTCAGATAAGCATCTTCCGGAATGTTGTTTGAGGCAAACAAAAGATCTTCGGCTATCAGCGCATATACTTCCGCAGGGTCTGCCTGAGGGATATTGTCCGTAGTAGGTTCTGTAACCAAAGGAATATGGCCGAAATAACGTACCATATCGAAATACACCAACGCGCGGATCGCGCGCGCTTCTCCTTCTATCCGGTTGCGGGTGATCATATCTTCTTCCCAATCGATCTCATCCATCCGGCTCAGGAGGCTGTTGCAACGATAGATCGCCTGATAGGAATAAATCCACAAAGACTCATTCATATCTATACCCGAAGGATTGTAACTCAGATCGAACCGGTCTACCACCTGACAGTCTCCATCACTGGAACCACCCCCTCCGAAACACTCGTCGGCCATCATCACCGAAGCAATGTAGAAAGCGGGCCACGGACCTTTTGAAGTGGTCTCACGCCATCCACCGTAACACCCTATCAATGCTTTTTCTGCATCCACCGCATCTTTATAGAAGTTGTCTGTAACAGGATCCGTAATGGACTTTACATCCAGGAAACTTTCGGCACAGGCTGTCATCATCAGAGCAGCCATTCCCCAAACCCATATATGTAATTTGAACTTGTTCATATCGTAATAATATTAAGGTAATTAGAATTTAAGATTTACACCGAACAGGAAGGTTCTCGGACGGGGATAATATCCCAGATCGACTCCGGAGACCCAACCATTATCTTCCGTACCATAACCGATCTCCGGATCAGCACCGTCGTATTTGGTAAATGTAAACGCATTCTGTGCCTGAGCGTATATGCGTAATTGGCTGATGTAGTTCCATTTGATAAATCTGGAAAAGTCATATCCCACAGTAATGTTACTGATACGCAGGAAGTCGGCATCGTGCACATACAAATCGGAAAATTCCCAGTTAATATTGGATTCAGTCACACGAGGTATCTTGTTGGATGTTCCTTCTCCCGTCCAACGATCCAGGATAGCCGTAGAATAGTTGGCATACTTATTCACATGGTTCCGGTAAGACTGAACGATCTTCTGTCTGAACATTCCGTTGGCATTCAATGAAAAGTCAAATCCTTTGTAATCAAATCCCAGGTTGATACCCATGGTAAATTTAGGCATCCCATTGCCCAGATTGACCTTATCCTCTTCATCTATCGTACCGTTTTTATCCACATCCACAAAAATCACATCTCCGGGTCTCACATCTGTTTGCAATACACCGTTTCCGGCAGCGATCCAGTCGTCAATCTGTTGCTGGTTCTGGAAAATACCCGCCGTCTTATATCCCCAGAAATAACCGATGGGATATCCGTTTTGCGCGCGATAGAATTCGGGAGAGTTGTCATACAACATACCCGTCTGTCCATGGATAATACCTCCTTCAGTAGGAATGTTACCTACCTTATTTTTATTATAAGCACCGTTGATACCGATGTTGTAGTTGACCTTACCGATGTGATCATTCCAGTTCAGTGCCAGTTCGAATCCTGTATTCTTCACATCTCCTCCGTTGATATAAGGAGCATCTGCTCCGGAAGTAGCCAGAATAGGTGCCTGTACCAGCCAGTCTTTTGTCTTTTTCACATAAAAATCGGCATTCATGTTCAGGCGTCCGTCCGCGAAACGCGCGTCTATACCAACATTGGTCTGTTCGGAAGTCTCCCAGGTAATATTCGCATTGGCCAGACGGCTCGGATAAGCGCCCCATACGTCAGCAGTGGCTCCTGTACCCGTACCGAAGTTATAATAGGAGTTGCTGATATTCACCGGAGCAGCATATTGGAAATCACTGATGTTCTGATTTCCTACCTGACCCCAGCTGACACGGAATTTCAGGAAGTCCATCCAGGAATGAACGCCATCCATAAACGATTCATTAGTGATCACCCAGCCGGCAGATACAGAAGGAAAGTATCCCCAGCGATTGCCACGCGTAAACTTCGAAGAACCATCGGCACGTAAGGTCGCGTTCACCATATAGGTCTCGCGATAGTTGTATCCCAAACGTCCGAAATAGGAAACCCGGCGGGAAGCATTTTCAGGTTTTCCTTCTATGGTTATATAGTTCGCATCCTGATTTTCCGTATTATTGATATAAGCATATTGCCAATCGTTGAAGATGACTTTCAGGTCCGAATTGCGGATCTTCATATACGTGCCATCGTAACGTACAGACTCCATACCGATCAACGCGTTAAAAGAGTGATCTTCTTTGATCCTGAAATCATAACTGGCCGTATTGGTCCATGTCAGGCTGTAGTTTTTACTCATATTCTGCTCCACATACGATCTGTCGCTGCGTGAATAGAAAGAGAACTGATATTGCGGCTCAAAACTGCGATAATCCGAATTGTGATAGTTTATACCAAATACGGTACGCAACCGCAGGTTTTTCACGGGTTCCAGTTCGCCATAGATATCAGCAATAAAGCGTTGTGCCCCTGTCTTGTTGTGGCTATTCACCATAGAAGCATACGGGTTACCGTCCGCATTGTACCAATCCGAATTGGAAGTATCGTTGTAAGGAGAGTCATATATATTATTATCACTATAGATCGGTGCCAGAGGAGAAGTAGCAAATGCTCCGTGCAATGTATTGGAGTATTGATTGCCTACGGCTATTCCGGTCGTCTGCGTAAATACAAACGAAGCGTGTTGTCCTACCTTCAATACATCTTTATAGAGTTTATGTTCGGTATTCACACGGAAATTGTATCTTTCGTAGTTGGAGTTGTCGCGTCCGCCCACAATACCTTCCTGTTGCAGATAGCCCAATGACAACGCATAGGTAGAAGTTGCGGATCCACCCGTAACACCCAAGGTATAGCTTTCGGTTTTGGCGTTACTCTTGAACATAGCATCCATCCAATTGGTATCGATCAGGCTGCCACGCACTTCATTACCATCCGCGTCGGTGGTCCAGTTCCAGATCGAGCGGATATTCTGCCAGTCATACGGACCGTTGCCGGAATTAAATGCCTGCTCATCCATAATAGTCATGTATTGCCGGGCGTTCAAGACTTTGGCTTTCCGGGCAGCATTCTGGATCCCGTAATAGGCATCAAAGGTCACCTGTGCTTTTCCTTCTTTTCCGGAACGGGTAGTCACCAGGATCACCCCATTGGCTGCCTGTGCTCCGTAGATAGCAGCAGAAGCGGCATCTTTCAATACGTCGATGGATTCGATATCCGCCGGATTGATCGTGGAAAGATCTCCCTCAATACCATCTATAATATAAAGGGGACCCGATTTACCGACCGTACCCAGTCCACGAATCGTTACCTTCATGTCCGATCCGGGTTGTCCGGAAGTGGTACTTATGGTAACACCCGGACTCTGTCCCTGCATAGCCTGTAAGGGGTTAGTCGTGTTCATGCGGGCCAATTCATCCCCTTTTACCTGCACGGTAGCACCGGTATTCAGCTTCTTTTTCTGCACACCGTAACCGATCACAACTACTTCATCCAGCATTTCGGTGTCTTCACGTAAAGAGATATTTATAACAGGTTGTCCCGTGTATTTGACTTCCTGATTCACATATCCGATATAGGAGAAGACCAGGGTTTGTCCCTCTTCTATATTCAACGAATAGTCTCCGTCGATCCCGGTGATAGTTCCGGCGGCACTTTCTTTCACAAAAATACTCACACCGATGAGGGGCTCACCATCTGTGGCCGAGGTGACCACTCCTGTAATCGTTCTGTTTTGTGAGGGATTTGCCGTGAGGCTTACCACAGGCAGGAGAAGAAAAAGCCATACGATGTTGCATACATGCACATGGATACACTTTTCGAAAAATGTTTTTCTCATGGTACATTGATTAATGGTTAATTATCAGTTTTATAGAAATCCAGCAAACCTTTTTAAAATTTAGTTTGAGAAATCCACATCAAAAATATATGTTTTTTTAAAAGTATTCCTTCGGAAATGTTAATCCTTCGGGTACGATTGGTTAAATGAAGAGCGTTAAATGTTGTACAACGGTGCGAAATGTATTCTGCCTACCAGGAAACATTTGATACATGCATACAAAAGCAGCCTATCCCCGAGGAGATAGGCTGCTTTTGTATAGGGAACATCCGTCAATAATTCTCTTTTTTTACTTCGAAATGAGCTTGTGGATGCAGACAGGCGGGACATACACCCGGAGCTTCTTCTCCTTCGTGTACAAATCCGCAGTTGCGGCACTGCCAGGTTTGGGTCTCTTCTTTTTTGAATACCGTACCGTCTTCGATATTTTTCAGCAGCGCATTGTACCGGTCTTCGTGCGCTTTTTCCGCAATAGAGATGTTGCGATACATAGCCGCGATGCCAGGGAAACCTTCCTGCTCGGCAATATCCGCGAATTTCGGATAATCTTCTGTCCACTCTTCGTGTTCACCCGCAGCTGCCGCACGCAGGTTTTCCAGGGTAGTACCGATCACTCCGGAAGGGAAAGTAGCCGTGATCTCCGTCATTCCTCCTTCTAAGTATTTGAACATCCGTTTGGCATGTTCTTTTTCCTGATCGGCAGTTTCGGTAAAGATAGCGGCGATCTGTTCGTATCCCTCTTTCTTGGCCACACTGGCAAAATACGTGTAACGCATACGTGCTTGTGATTCACCTGCAAATGAATGCATCAGGTTTTTCTCTGTCTGGGTTCCTTTGATACTCTTAGCCATACTTTTTCTTTTTAAGATAAAATGAATACAATTGTTTGTCCGAAGGTTGACCGAAGTCTTCCCGCTTTCACATCTTTTTATTAAAAAGAGAAAAGAACTCCGTGTCTGAATTGCTTTACAAATATAAAAAAAACAGTTACGAAAAAGACACTTGTTTTTCATAAATAAAATCTATCCGGCGATAGATGAAACTTAAACAGGTCTTTATCTACCGACGATTGAAGGAAATTATGTACTTTTGCACCACTTTTCTTTTTGACAGCAAACACTTGTTAAAAACATACCTTCACGGGTAGTACACAGGATATGAAAAAGATCGAGTTCAGACCAAAATTATTTTCTACACTCAAGACCTACAATCGGGAGACGTTTATGGCCGACCTGATGGCAGGTATCATCGTTGGTATTGTAGCATTGCCTCTGGCCATTGCTTTTGGTATTGCTTCAGGAGTGACACCTGAGAAAGGTATCATCACAGCTATCATTGCCGGATTCCTGATCTCCTTGCTGGGAGGAAGCCGTGTACAGATCGGGGGACCTACAGGGGCATTTATTGTCATCGTCTACGGGATCGTACAGGAGTATGGCGAACCGGGACTGATCGTCGCTACCCTGATGGCAGGCGTAATGCTGATAGTGCTGGGGATGTGTAAACTGGGAGCGGTGATCAAATTCATTCCTTATCCGATCATTGTCGGATTTACCAGCGGGATCGCGGTGACAATCTTCACCACGCAAATCCCGGACCTGCTGGGACTGCACTTCGGTGAGGAGAAGGTACCGGGAGAATTTATAGAGAAGTGGGTGTTGTATGCCGGACATCTGCATACGATCAACTGGTGGAATACCCTGACAGCGCTGATCAGCATTGTTATCATTGTATGTACTCCCCGTTTTCTGAAGAAGATACCCGGATCGCTGGTAGCTATTATCTTAGTGACGGGTGGGGTGTATCTGCTGAAAACTTTCGCGGGAGTCGATTCGATCGATACCATCGGAGACCGGTTCACCATACAGGCGCAGTTACCGGATGCTTCCCTGCCTTCTATCAACTGGGAGGCCATCAACCGGCTGTTCCCGGTAGCCATCACGATCGCTTTGCTGGGAGCTATCGAATCGCTGCTTTCGGCTACGGTAGCGGATGGGGTGACGGGAGACCGGCACGACTCCAATACGGAACTGATCGCTCAGGGAATAGCCAATGTAGTCACTCCTTTGTTTGGAGGTATACCGGCTACAGGGGCTATTGCGCGCACCATGACCAATATCAACAACGGAGGTCGTACACCGGTGGCAGGGATCATTCACGCCCTTGTACTGCTATTGATCCTGTTGCTATTGATGCCCCTGGCACAGTATATACCTATGGCTTGTCTGGCAGGGGTATTGGTGATCGTTTCGTACAACATGAGCGAATGGCGTACGTTCAGGACCCTGCTGAAAAATCCGAAACCAGATGTAGTGGTGTTGCTGACTACTTTCTTCCTGACAGTGATCTTCGACCTGACCATTGCCATCGAGATCGGTATCGTTATTGCCTGTATCCTGTTTATGAAACGCATCATGGAGACTACGGAGATCTCGGTGATACGTAACGAGATCGATCCGAACAAAGAATCGGATATCCAGAGTCACGACGAACATCTGATCATTCCGGATCAGGTGGAGGTATACGAGATCAATGGCCCTTATTTTTTTTGGTATCGCCAATAAGTTTGAGGAACAGATGATTCGGATGGGCAACCGTTCCCGGATACGCATCATCCGGATGCGGAAAGTACCGTTTATCGATTCGACAGGTATACACAATCTGACCAATCTGTGTAAACGATCTAAAAAAGAGAAAACTACCATAATCTTATCGGGAGTAAACGAGAATGTATATCAGGTATTGGAGAACAGCGGGTTCTGTGAGGTCGTAGGAAAGGAAAATATCTGCCCGCATATCAATGCAGCGCTGGAACGGGCAAATCTCATTCTCCGGGAAGAAAATATATAAATTTACGATTGGACGATTTACTATTTACGATTGAAGTTACCTGGTGTAGTATCTAAAAACAATATCTTTTGTAGATAATCATCTCTGATTTCAATCGTACTTTGTAAATCGTCCAATCGTAAATAGCGAAGCGTCATCCCTTGCTCCACACATTGACGATCTCCGCTACATACATCTTGTGCAGATTATCGCCATGGCCCTGGTTGTACCAGCGCTGGTATAGTTCGGGTTGCAGGAAATTATCTTTTTCTAAAAATTGTTTGTAGAGAATACGACATTCCAGCTGCAAGCGTCCCTGTTCGAAGATCACATTTCCCTTCTCTGTAGCTATGGGTTTCAGACCTGTTTCGGCTACTTTATCCGTATCTCTTCCCGATTTGGAACCACAGATCTTATGGATGGCTTTGTTTTCTTCGCCCAGGAAAGAGAGCGTCAGATATTCACTTTTTTCGGTAAACTCGTAGGTATATCGTTCGGGACGGATAAAGACGAACACTACCGGTTTGTTCCAGATATATCCTATCCCACCCCAACTGGCAGTCATGGTATTGAATGATCCGGTAGTACCGGCAGTAACCAACATCCACTCTTTGCCGATGGATTCAATGAAATTGTCTGTCAATTCCTGAATAGCTATTTGTTTCATCATCGTATGTAAGTTTATATAATAATAGGTGTAAATGTTTTGTTTAATAAGAGACAGATATGGAGATACCAGCCGCCTCTACCAGGTCACGGATCCGGTTGAGTTCTCCGGGAGTGGCTTTTTTGAGTCCGCTCACCGGAGTATCCCGGTCAATCGTATAGATCATTACCTGCTGCGGAGCAATCTCTTTCACCGCCTCCAACCAGGGAAGAACATAGCGGTCAGTAGTATTGTTTACGTCTTCTCCCCGGAATTCTCCCTTAAGGAACATGGTTTGTATCATGCATTTTCCTTCGAAAACCTTGATGCGATCGATGACTTTCCGTACATCGTATCCCGCAGCCGGACGATCGACACAACGAATGTAATCCATATCCACCGTATCTAACTTCAGGATGTTGTTATCAATTCGCTTCAATGCTTCAAATACTTCGGGACGATCCAGGAAAGAGGCATTGCTGAGTACACTGACTTTCGCCTGAGGAAAATAACGATCACGTAACTTCAAGGTATCCTCTATAACATCCGCAAACTGCGGATGAGCGGTTGGTTCTCCATTACCGGCAAAGGTGATCACATCGGGAGCAGGACCTTCGGCCTGCATCTGCCTCAACCTGGCTTCCAATGTCTGCCGCACCTCTTCGCGCGAAGGCATACGCAGTCGTGAACGATTGTCACCATTGAGACCACATTCGCAATAGATACAATCGAAAGAACACACCTTCCCATCGGGAGGCAGTAGGTTTACTCCCAGGGATACTCCCAGCCGACGGGAATGTACGGGACCGAAAACAGGTGCCGGAAATAAAATAGACATATCTGAACGTAAAGGGTTGAACGTACAAAGATAAGAATATTTACAGGGAAAAGGTTCATTGCTCTTTGTTTCTCCTGAAAATCGCAGCAAACTTTTATGGTTACTATATAAGTAGACGTTGCTAATTCATTGGATATATTACATTCATCAGATATACACTACCACGAAAGCCGCAGCAGCAGTTGCAGATCACTCTTTACCGATCCGGTGATCTGGTCGTTACCCGACCCGATCACGTCCCGGTCCGCATACCGGGTCTGTCCCCATTTGGCCATCACCATGCCCCACTTCCGGAAGTCCCAACGCAGATGTATACCCCATCGCCATCCTCTGCCTGAGAACGAAGGAGTATAGAACGTATACAATAGGTTCTTTTCTGAGATATATACCCGGCTGTCGTGGTCATCGGTATGGAAATAACTTCCCTGTACTTCCCATTTCAGTGCAGAGCCCAGAAATTCCCCCCGCACCATCTGAGTGAACTGGTATCCCTTAGCCACCTCTTCTCCCTGTAAATGAAAGCGGTTGTAGTCTGCCGTTGTACGGAATCCCAGGAACGACAACGGCTGATAGTTCCATCGGTATCGCCACCGGTGATGATGTGTAGGCAGGATCACCTCCCCTTTTGTACCGGTAACGTCTCTTTCTTTGCATTTGTACCGGTAATTAACATACATAGATATCTTCCGGGAGGGTTCCCAGGTGAGTCGTGTCCACAAATCCATCCCCTGCGAAGGTTTACTGATGCGATACCGCCACCAGGGAAAGGAGAAGAGATCTGCGGAGGCAAACCAGCGTATGCCCCGCCAGGGAGAGAGTTCGGTAGCTACGTACCAACCGTTCTCATTCTGTACCTGACTGCCTTCGGCAAACGACCGGGAAAACCACGCCCAATAATCATGGGCATAATAGCGATGGGTCAGCCGCATGCGAAAGACAGATCCGGAAGTATATTGCAAATGATGCAGAAAAGCATTTCCCCGTTTTCCCACAGCCGATTCGCCGGAAAGAAAAAACCGATGATACCGCACGGCATAGTCGATACCCGCATTGTAAAACTGCTGCCCCACCAGATTGTAACGGGCATATTTGGGTAACGTATGTATATAGGGCCGATCGAACCTGTAGAACATTCCGGTAACCCCGATCCGGTAGTGACTGCCTGTATAGCGTAGATTGCCGCCTGCCACTACCATCTGAGCCGCTCCTTTGCGTTCGGCCTCTTTTTCGGTCCGGTGCAGTCCGGTCTTTTGTATGGAAGTGAGGGTATCTCCCTGTGTAATGGCATCGAATGAACGATGCGAACCGAAAGCGGTCAGCGTCCAGTTTTTCCAATCGATACTGGCAGCTACTCCACGCAAATAATTGTATTCGTCGGTAGAAGCGTGTTTGCGAATGCCGGATGCCCGGAGATCGGGCCCGGAGAGAGTGGCACTTTTCCCGGTCAGAAAGCCATTTCCCACGATCAGTCCTTCTCCAAAACCGATCCGGTAATTACCCACCGCCAACGTATTCAACGGACCGATGTCTTTCAGGAGCAAATAAAAGGAATAATGATCGTATCCCTGTTTGTTGTGCAAGGCAAACATCGGTTCTCCGGCATCTTTCTCCGCTGTCATTCCCACATGAAGACGATCTTTGTAACGAAATTCATACCGCAGGGAATGGTAATAGGGAGTACCGAGGTAATTTTTCTCATATCCCTTGCGCCGGTAGAAAGGAATATCCAGACGCGTGATCAACTGATGTTTGCCGTAACGAAGGAGTTGTTTCGCGGAAGGAAATCTATTCTCCGGTACTACAGGGCGAACAGTGACAAAAGGCAACAAACGTTCCAGGGTCTGCATATCCATCTCTTCGATCAGTTGCAACTCGTACAAGGTCTGCATCGGACCGTGTATGTATACATAGGCCAGTATATTCTCTACTTGCAACGGAGTGAGAAAAGGCAGCGACTCCAACTGATCCCGTGTAGCCCGGTTGAGGTCAATAGGCTCTTCCCGGAGAAAAACCAGTTCTTCGATCAGACTTTCCAGATCGGTACTCCCCTCTTCCGGATCGGTCAGATCTTCGATCCATTCTTCCCAACGGGTTTCGGGAGACTGTGCATTCATAAACAAGGGATACACTCCCAGACATAGCCACAGAAGCAGGTGTTTGTGTGTGCTTTTCATAATGGGTCAGGTTATCAAACACATCCTATGGAGACAGCGAGAAATTTTCCTGTTTTTCCTCCGGAGTGTGGGCTAAAAGATTTAAAGTAACGTCGCAAATTTATTTTAAATAGGTTAATAATACAAATGAAACGTAATGAAAATCACCTGTATGGATTATATTTGTAGCGTGAACAAATGGATATACATACTGGCTTTGCTTCTGATCTCCTGTTTGGAGATATCAGAAATTTCTGCCCAGGAGAACAGGAAAGCTTCTTCTCCGGATGGCTACATCGTGGCTATGTGTATCTACCAGGGAGATACTATTCCCTGTGTACAACTGCCTCAGGTGTATATCTTCAAACCTCTTGTGTTTAAGAACGAAAAACAACGTAGGGAATACGATCGCATGGTATACAATGTGAAAAAAACGCTTCCGTATGCCAAGATGATCCGGAGTACCCTGATCGAAACCTATGAATACCTGCAAACCCTGCCCGACGAGAAAGAGCGGAAAAAACACATCATCCGGGTAGAGAAAGGGCTGAAACAGCAATATACGGCAGAGATGAAAAAACTCTCTTTCACCCAGGGAAAGATGCTGATCAAACTGGTAGACCGGGAGTGCAACCAGTCTTCCTATGAACTGGTACGCGCGTTTATGGGTTCGTTCAAAGCGGGATTCTACCAGACGTTCGCCGGACTCTTCGGAGCCAGCCTGAAGAAAGAATACGATCCGCAGGGAGCCGATCAGATGATCGAACGGATCGCCGTTCTGGTAGAGAACGGCCAACTGTAGCAAGGTAGTGGCTACTAATAGTTCGTAACCACATTCGGAGCATATCCGTTTTCAAACTGTTCCCGCTCTCCGGCGGATGGGTAGCGTACGCAACGGGTTCTCATGATGTTGTAATCAGCACCAAGAAGTGGCTTGTATTTGAAAGCGAAAGTCCAGTTGTTTTCAAGTATCTTCACGGTCACCTGATATTCTTTATTTCCGGTACCATACGTCCAGTATTCCGTTCCTGCTCTCAAACCCAGGGCCGCGGAGCGTTCGGATGGATGAGTCTGGATAAAAAACTGTGATTCTCCCTCGTATTGTGATTTTCCGTCACCCCAGAGGTACCAGTTCCCTATGCCACGAATAGGATCATCCGGATCATTTCCTTCGTAATACAAGGAACAACCTCCGGTTTCAATAGTTGTATTAATATAAGTACAACTTTCCCCATAAGTCGGGTAATCCCGTGTAGTCACATCCGCGTCATAATTATTATAGTTATACGTAGTATGTATTCCCATGGCTTCTGCCCAGGTCATGTAATAATAAGAGTCATTTTTCATCGTATGATTTTTCGCGTCTTCCCATGCAATAATACGTCCTGTAAACGGCATTTCACATGCGATGGATGGTTGAGGTAAGGTTGCGATATTGCCGGTACCACTTTGTTCGTAACTCCAGGGTTGCCAGGAGTTATTTACAAAAATGCGATAGGAAATCGGAATAGTGCGGGTCAATAATGTGCGGTTATATCGGCAAAGTAACTCCGTGTCTGTATTGGCCGAGATACCATCTCCGCCTACACGGTCTATCTGAACCTCTGAAGTACCCAGACGGGCTTCGACCACACCGTCAGGGAAATCACCGTTAATGGTTAAAACGACCCGGGCTCCATCGTGCGAAATGTCGTTACGCTGGGTGGTTCCGGGGTGGTAAATTTTATAGGAAATTTGATTTATCTTATACCAACCTTTCTGGGTACCTGAGCGAAATGTAGTCCACACCGTTCCATCGGTGGAATATTGGAATTCGACATTCCGGACAGGTTGTTCATTCCACTGATTGTACGCGTAAACCGGGAGTCTTTGCCAGCTGGACCCCATATAACCGGAAGGTATCGTAACCGGATCGGAAATTACTTCCAGGGTGCCGGAATCTATTGCACGCAAATAAATATCAGGCCATGCCGCACCCGCAACAGTTACCATATAATCCGCAACCATTGGTTTTTCCGGAATTACACCACCTTCGGTCAGGGTGGTATGTAATTCAAAATCGTAACCGAGTTGAATGTCTTCGTGGAAAATGACCCACAGGGAGGTGTTAGGGTCCTGGTATTCGAAGACAATGGTTCGTATTTCTTCGCTTGGCCAGGGCGGAATAGTTAGGATAACATTCACCGGATTGCCTCCCGGCGCATTGGCGGGAGCGTTTTGCTGGTCGAGTGCCTGTGTATCGTATTTATCCCGTGCCCGTATGGGTATGTCCTGTTCAAACAATCCAGTGAGTGTGACTGTCCGTGTTTGCCCGGCAGCCGGAATATCACCTGTCGGGGTAATGGTAGGTAGTTCTACCGCGCTTTTGGAATCAAGTTCAATGGTAACTACCATTTCAACACCGGCCGAAATATGTAAATATGCTCGCCGTACGGCCCAGGTGTCGTTTGGTGCGGCGGTATAACTTAATTCCCGTCCGGTAGAGGGAACAGATGTATTTACTGTAAGCCACGTACACGGCACATTGGGATCGGTTTCCGAATCGGAAACTTTAACTGTCCATCCGTTTGGATAGTTGGTTTTGATCTTTAGTTCCTCTGTCTGGGAACTTATGCTGTATGGTAGCCGTACTATTTTCTGGTCTACTCCCAGGTAATAATGGCTGTCGGAAACAAAGTAATGCAGTTCGGAGTCATGTTCCACTATCAAAACAACATCCGTATTCTCCGGCCCTGCCTGAGCAGCCATATCGGCAGTGGAATACCCTTTGCGGGCAACGCTGTTCAGGGTAAATTCATACGTATGGTTGCGCAGCAGAGGAAGGTATTCGTACATTCCGGCACTGTTCTTTTCCGCGATGTCGATGCGGTAATAGGTAATATCTGTGCTACTTTCGTAATTTCCACCAATAACCAGATACGTATTTGCCGGACCTGCGGAAGCATCTCCGGCAGGAGCCTCGAATGTATATATCTCGTTGACACACGTTTTATCTGTTACTTCGGAATTCAGGTACGAATAAATCAGAGGAGATGTTGTGTATGTCCATCCGGTGGGAAGGCTTGGAGCGGTAGCTTTTCCTACCTCGGGATCGGTAGGAGCCGCGCCAGATTCTTTCCAGGTGGCATCCCAATGGGTTGCGTTGGGAAGGATGGCTCCTGTGGTCAGGGAGTTATACAGATAAACTTCACGCAAATTGAAGTTGTCGGCAGCCACATAAAAATTGATTCGTGAAACCATCCGGTGGAGCATGATCCCTTCAATCACGGCATTTTTGGCAATGGCAAGATTTTGTCGTTCCCCCCACATCGGAAACAGAGCCGGAGTTGTTGTGTCCCATTTGCCATCGCTATCGTGATATGAATCTGTAGTATTCAGGTTTAACCCGGATTGTAGGGTCGCTTTTGTAAAAGGTGTACTGCCCTGAGCCGTTAGAAATGCCTGAACGGCAGAATTTGCATTGGTTATCAATACGATATCGCATCCGGTATGTTCTTCAAGTTTTGCAGTAAATTTATAATCGTTGTTGCTGTTTTCAGGGTTTTTGGTGATAGTCTTGGCCGAGGCACTGTAGAGGAAGTTACCACCCGAAGGTTCAAAAACCAGGATATTTACTTCCTGTACCTGAGTTTCCTGTGCCCCGGTCAAGGATCGGGTTTGTGTTTGTGGTGAACTGGTTTGCGGAATGCAGATTTCGAAAGTGACCAGATTATTTTCCTCTTCTACGGGTTCCGGTTCTGTTCGGATAATTTCCCGTTCACATGCACTTAACCCTATAAAAAGGAAACAACTGATTAACCATACTATGGGCATATTACGGACACACCATACACGCTTACCGCCTGAAATGTCGCTGCTGGCGTACAAACCGGAAAACCGAAAACCATACGTTTTCTGTTGTCCGTTATTTGTGTCGTTGTATCTGATGTCCATTATACTTGTATTAGTTCCGTTTCATAGTTTCTAGTTTCTGGCACGGACGCATCGCACCCGGTACGAACTTCCGTTTAAACCAGTAGATGGATTAATATTAATTTTTAAAGGATGTGCAAAATATTTTAATTCAAGGTCATAAGTCATGCCACGTAATTCTTTAATAACGGTTTCAGTAGCACCTGAAGCTTTCGTATAATTCCATTCTTCACTCATCCAATATTCATACGGGCTCTCATAAGCAATCTCTCCAAGTTCATCGAACCGGGCAGCCATTTCTTCTATTTCTACTTGATTCGGTAAATAAAATGACTGAGATGCTCCAGGTTCGGTATATGCGGCACATCCGCCATTACTTGCTGAATAAGTGAGAGTGTAGGCTAATACCCCTGTTCTTGCCCGATACATTCCTTTATCCCAGTGCGAATTGTTTGCTGAATTATTTTCAAGAACACCAGCCTGTGGATAATCTGTTGTATTGTATATCTGTGAAATACCCATGGCTGTTGCCCAATCAAATTCCTCTTCTCCGGATGCATCTGTATAATCTTTTCCGGCTACCACACGTCCGGTTGTCAGGGTAACATAACCCAGTTGATCCACTACCGTACTCAAATTGGTCCAGGTGGTTTCCCAGGAACCGGTACCACCGGTTGTACTGTTAATATAACGACGGTATTGACATTGAACTTCCCGATGTCCGGCAAGATTGCTATTGGTTAAACCGTCATATTTAGAAATGTTGGCTCCGGTATAATTCGGATTTCGATCCACTGTTACCTCAGTTGTACGGGTGGATGTATTTGTAATTGTGGGTGTATCAGATACCTCAGTCGAAGTTCCCGAAACTACGACACGCACCTGCACCCAACCGCTCGTGTAGTTGCCATCCACTTTGGCCTTTAGCGTAGCACCAAGTAACGGGATCAACCTGAGATAGGTACCATAAAATCCCACAGGAGGTACTTCCAGATCCGTTCCGGTAATACTGAATGCTCCGGGTTGTGTACCATAATTGAGAGAAGTCCAGGTTGTATGGTCTCTCGACCATTGTATCTCCACCGTACGGTTAAGGGAAGATTCATTCCACTGCTCATACGTGTCGATCGTTATGTTTGCTGTGGTTCCACTTCCGGAACCGGCCGGAATGGTGATCGGCCCCGCGACCACCACATTGGTTCCCTGAATGACCGCCCGGGCATAGAGGGTAGGCCAGGAAGTACCTAAAATACTGATGGTATAAGACTGGCTGCTGTTGGCTATGGTGCTACCGTTGGTCAGGTTGGAAGCGATTGTAAAATTATAACCCTCTTGCTGAGCTTGTTGTACAGTAACCCAGGAATTTACTCCTTTATCGAAATACTGGATAGCTACGGTGCGTATCACATCGCTGGACCATGCCGGGATAGTCACCGTTGCCGAGGAGTTCGGATTGGTCGTACCCACATTACCAGGTACGGAGACAGCCGGTGACTGTACCAGTTCAGTAGTATGGGTGAGATCCATTACCCGGAGGGGAACATCGTCAAACAGCCCGACTAGGGTTACGGTACGGGATTGCCCGTCCGAAGGTATATCTCCGGTGGGAGTCACACTGTAACTGGTTACATACAGATGGGTCTGTTCGATCTTTATCGTTACGGCAAAGCTGGCAGCCCGGATGTGAATATATCCTGTTCGGGGAAGCCAGTTCATATTCGGATCTACCGTATAATTTAGTTGTGACGCGGTGGTAGAGGTTATGGTAAGCCATGAACAGGGTACATCCGCTTCAGTTTCGGAGCTGGAAACAGTAGCTGTCCATCCACCGGGATAATTGGTTTCCACGTTGATTGTTCCGTTTCCGCCTTTCTCGTCATAAACTGCGGAATTGGGGTCAATCCATATCCAGTAGATTCCATCAATATCAAACTCAGCATCGGCACCCAGGTTCCACGGAATAACATCGGCATAGATATCAGCGTCTTTTGCATCTTCTTCAGAATTACCGGCTCCGGTGACTTTGGTGATATTGAAAATGTAATTGTGGTTGCGAAGAATGTCCCATTGTTTGCCGTCACGATCCATAAAGGGAAGACGATACCAGGTAACCTCCCCGGAGTTGTCGTATATTCCTCCCACCAGAAGCCATGTACGGTCATCATCACTCATCCCAGCTGTGGTATTGCTGTATTCCCCGATATATATTCCATCGGTGATGCTAATGCCATCGGTAGACATATAATAGGCGTTACGGTGTGTGGCACCCAAATGTGCGGTGGTAGGTTCATTTGCGGTAATTGTACCATCGGATGCAACGGTGATCAGATCCGGATCGGGAATCGCCCATCCTTTGTCCGGTGTCCGGGTGATGACTACATCTGTCAGTTCAAAAGGTTTCTGATCGGGATCTGTAGGGTCCAGATTGATCCATACGGTAACCCCAGCCAATGAACGAAGCAGGTAGATCGTACCTATGGTCATCTGACTTTCCAGAATGTCCAGTGCTTCACTCTCTCCCCACATAGGCAAGGGGCGATCCACTCCAAACATTCCGTTTGGTATGTTTGCCGGATTGTAGGTAGGATCGTGCGTGGTTTGTTGGATGAAATTAAAACTCAGGGTTTTGCGTAGATCATTCAGTGTGGTAACTCCCGGAGTCAATGTCAGTGCATCCAGTTCGGGTCGTAGATTGGCAATTACCACAAGCACCTGTTTTTCATCGACACTTTTATTGATTACCGCATCAAACCACTGGTTATTCAGGTCAATAACTCCGGCGAGTGCCCGGTACTGGAATATGGAGTTATCTTCCCGGAAAGAGAGTATGTCGATGGTTTCGATATGGGTGTCTGAATATCCGCCCGCGCGGGTTCCACGGGTGGAACTACCGGTGGTCTGTATATGTACCCGTACCAGACAGGTGCCGTCCTCTTCCTCACCGTTACGCGTGGATTCATATATTTGCGTGGTACATCCGCCCACTCCTGCCAGAAGCAGAAGGAAGAATATACAGCGAATGATATGATACGGGATACTCATTTTCAATCAGCCATTTTCATTTATAACTCTCCGGGCATCGTTGTTCCATCCCAGTCTTTTATATTATTTCCGATAAAAACCCAGCCTCCTCTGTAGTTTGTTTCGTAATACAATTCATATATATAATGCCTGTCGAGATCGTGATTTGTAGTAATCTCTTCGTAGGCAGCGAGGATACGACCGGTGAGGTGGTCGTCCAGTTCTATATCCTTACCATTGAGGATGGAAAGACGGGTATCATCTCCCATCAATAATCACTGTACCTTGAACTCAGCTTGTACGATATAATTATTGTCTATATGGATTCCCGAGTATTCGGGGGTATATGGTACGGTAACTTCGGCTACCGGATTGTTTTCAAAATTAAATTTGGTATTCTTACCATGAATGGCTACCGAGTAACCGGTATGATCTATCGGACTACGTGTCGGCGCAGGAAGTCCCAGAAGCATGACGCGTACGATATGTGTATTTCGGATCAGTTGTATCTCTTTGGAGACATCCTTATCCTCCATAGTTACGTTTATTGAACCGTGAAACAAGTCTGTTACGGCCGAATGGGTTTCTGTTACCCCGACAGTATAATCCGCGCGGGAGGTTTTTCCGCCGTTTTCAACCAGCGCATTCATTTCCAGCAGGTTTGCCCATGCTGTGATTTTATATTCTCCTTCTTCGAGATTGATATAGAGTGTATGACCATGGGTAAGAGAAGATTGCGGAATGTCAATGTGCCGAATGTATGTATCGTTTTCATCGAAAATATACACGCTTATATCTTTGACTAATTCTGTAAATAGATCGGTGGTTTCTTCCGTCTGGTCATGGTGAGTAAAAACGAAACGCAAGGCAACAGTTTGCCCGATACAATCCGACAAATCTTCTGTAAGACAAGATGACAGACCTGACATAAGTGCCAGTAGTCCGATAAATATCCTTGCGAGTGTTTTCATAAATGTAATGGTATGTTTTTGTTTTTACCGGATTACCGGTCGGCACATCCCCTAAGAAATGTCCGAACGGTTCCGGATAAAAATATGGAATCTAATCGTCAGATAATTAGTTATCTCCTGTCAGTTCACCTGGCATATATACTTCTACCCAATCAAGGATTTCGATAGTAGCATGGATATAAGCTTGTTCATCCAGTGGGTTTGGATCTTCCGGACGTCCACCGTCTTCTTCGTTCCAGCCCAGACCGGTAACTTTGGTGATATCCACATCCCAGTAATGGTTACGGCGTTGTGAATATTTATCCGCTGTATTGGCTGGGAATGCCTGACCCAATGAACTGTCGAGGTAAATCCAGTAAAACATTTCACCGTTTTCGTATTTTACAGGTGCTTCGGTACCGTCGCTTGCATATAAACTTGCAATGGGTTCACCAGAATAGATCTTGTTATCCACAAACCCTGTAACATCACCGTTTGCATCTACATAACCGATCCGCCAGAAATCATCTCCGGGATTCCAGGGGGTACCAGTTACAGGATTACCTGCATTATCTAACCATGTAGTTGGAGAGAACACCCCTTTGATAGAAACATACGTTGCATTACCGTAACGTGCGGTCATGTTACTGTTTTCCATCATATAGGTTGGCTCAACGTGGTTGCTTGAGTTATCAATCGCAGTTGAGTGCCATGTTTGCTGATACCAGTAGTTAGCAGCGTGGCTGGGTAACCATAGATTGTTGTTGCGGTTGTAGTAAGGAGTGATCCACACCCCTGAAGAATGCTCTGTGGTAAACAGATACATCTGGTCAGGTTGGTTTTTAACACGATATTCCACAGTAGACATAGTACCCAGAGGAGTTGGTGTAGGATCAGCACCATCTGTAATAACGAGTGATTCGTTATACACTACCCCGATCTTACCCATGGCACGACCTAATTTCATGGCGATGTTGTTGTGGTGACCGGCACTTTCAGCTTCTTCTTTGGTAGCACTTACTACCGTGTGTTCCACAATGTCAGAGGTCATCCAGAATTCGAAATCCTTGGTAACGTTATTCTGGAAATACGTTTCGTCAGGTATATTCATAATCGTGTTATTAATGTCCACACCCACGGTCTGTCCTTTTGTGAATTGAGGGCTCATACCGGAAGTAGCAACGAATTTCTTCGGACCTGTAGTGATCAGTACTGTTTTAGTATCGTTCTCATCCGTGAAGGTCAATACTTCTTCAATAGCATCGGTGTAGTAGTCATAAATATACACTGTCAGGTCTTTTACCTTACCTTCTTCAGCGGTAGGTGAAGAACTCCCGTGGAAAGCCCGTGTATTAGCTTTAGAAAGGCTGATCGAGAACAACGCGTAGGTTTCTTCTCCTGCGACCAATTCCTGATCCTCATCTTTTGAGAACATGTTGTCATCGCTTTTGGAACACGAGACAAAACACAGGGTTGCCAAAGCAACCGCCATCATAGATTTGATTTTCATACAACTTGATTTTAATTAAAAAATAGTGATAATTAATTTCTGATAATCTTCATTTTGCAGATCTGTTATGTTTCGTTTGCTTAACGAGTACACACTCCTTCCAGGGAACTTTATTCCCAACATATATCCTCGTTTTATTTTCTATACCTTTCCATCAATTTGTTATTCTCACGTTTTCGTTCCAGTTCTTCCAGGTTGTGGCCGGCTTCCGGAATACCTGCTTCCTGCGCGGTACGCAGGTAAGGTTCGGCCTGGTCCAGGTCTCCCGAGAGCAACCAGTAGACACCCAGATTATGGACTGTTTCCGTATGACCGGCAATTCGGTCGAGATACCTTTTAGCAGCTGCCAGTTCCTGTCTGTAGATCAGGAGTGCAGCATAGTTATGGATTGCTGTCAGGTCGTCCGGATATAGCCTGATGATGGTTTCAAGGGTTTGTTCCCATTGAGACGAACCCGGCTCGTACGACTGCGCAAGCAGGAACAGCTCGCGTTGCGACAACATTTCGGGATTCCGCCCTACCAGTTCCGCGACTTCTTCCAGGGTATAGTCTTTTACGGTAAAGTCGATCTGGTACTCTACGCGCCGCAGTTGAGGGAACATGCTATGAAGCATGGCAGTCCAGGGCCAGCCCATGACACGCAGGCGTTGTTCTTTCCGGTCGGGTTCATCCGAACCATCGATCACGGCAAGTACTTCGGCCTTGCGTACCAGATCGCTTTCTTCGACCAGTATCCGAAGCCCCTCCCAGTCTTCAGCTACGGAACTGGTGCGGATAATATCGGCCGGAATACTGTAATTTCTCGAAATATGTTCCGACAAAGCCAGCGAACGTTCGTGCGCCAGTCTTTCATTCAATGTGTACGATCCTTCGGGCGAGGCATACCCTTCTATGAAAAGTCCGACGATCTCCACATCCTCGTCGTTCTGTACCTGACGGATGGCAGTTTCTATTTTTGCCAGTTCTTCAGGATTGCGTCGGAAGGTGGGTACGATCACCGAGCGTCCTGCCTGAAAGTCCAGAAAAGCCTGACCCTGCATCCGGCGTTGTTTCTGTTCCGCCTCGGGAAGGATAAAATGAAGCAGGGGCTGGGGAAGGTAGGGCTCACGGGGCTGGAGCCTGACCTGTGCCAGACCCGATATACTGTAGAGTTGCTCTTTTCCCGCCGGGGAACCCAGAACCTGATGGATCTCCAAAGAGGCTTCGTCCATCCAGGGCTGATAAGGCATACGCAGGTTGTAGCGGATCAGCGTATCGGTATAGCAGGTAACGGCGATCTTCATATCCGGCAGGTTCTCCAGCAGGGTGGAATTGCGGAAAGCCAGTTGACGCCGGTAGAGTTTGTCACGGATAGAGCCGTTGACCAGTATTCCGGCAGCAGTCACCGACAGGGAGTCCGTACTACTTATCTCAGGAATGATCAGAAAACTCAACCGTCAGTTCATCACCTCCCTCTCCATGCGAATCTCGATCTCCAGCACCAGTTCATCCCCCTGTTCTTCCAGGCTGAGAACGGTGAGTCTGAGTTGTCCGGCAAAATCCCGGGGATCGACCTTCTTGCGGGTACTGAAGCCTCTGGTTTTAGGAACAGCAATGATGAGGGGAGTATCAAACCGACTAACGGTAGGTCCGTCAGGATTCATCACAGCAATGTCGCCAAGCTGTATCTGCAGGGAATCACCCACCTGTCTGACGGTGAAAGATTCAATAACGAACCTTCCTCCGTCCAGTTCAATCTTTCCGGTAAGAGGTTGTGGTTGCTGCGCCCGCAGCACAGTGGCGAAAAGTAACAATGTCAGGATACTATATACAGTTCTCATATTACTTCTTTTTGGAGGTGAACAGATAGACAACTGATACGCCCAGGTGTGTAGGACCTATCCAGTGTTTGTGACTATTTCCCCGGTAGGCTCCGCACTTGCGGCATTCGTACTGTTTGTAATTGAGATAGAGATAGCCCAGTGCGGCAGTAGCCTCCAGGTTCCAGTGTGGGCTCAGGTACCACTGGTAGCCATAAGAGAATCCCGCTCCGGTGGCATATCCTTCGTAGCGGTAGTCTTTCATACTACCTATCGGTACCAGAGGGATATTCGCTCCCCCGGCGTTGTAGCTGGCAAAGATGCCCTGGATCCCCAGAAAGTGTCCGTCCCACTTTTCATAGGGCCAGAAACGCAATTCGGGTTTTACCAGCCAGTGCTGGAGTTTCTTGTTTGCCTCTTTGCTGCCGAAGACCCAGGGATTGTAGGCACCCGTCAGATCTAGGGTAAGTTTTCTGTCCAGTGCCAGTTCCATACCCAGATTGGGGGTGGTAGTGCCCCAATAGAGCAGATTGCTCTTGAGAGCCACCTTCTGGGCAGAAAGCACAGACACACCGCAGAAAAGAAAGCAAAATACCGGCAGTGTTTTGAATAAGGTGTTATGTGTCATTGTTCTCTAAAATGTCTTGTCGTTGTATTCTTCTGTTCTTGTGTTCTTCTGTCTGATCTACCAAATAGGGCTTACATACGAATCACTCAATGCATGAGTTTGTGTAAATTCCCGGATGGCCTGGTAAGCTGCTTCTTTTTCGGTAGACAACGTTGGAGAATTAACCACAGGTAAACGTTGTATCCACGGCTCCACCCGGATAAGCAGATCCCACACAGATAAACTGAAAAATAAAGGAATATTCAGATGCAACCGATCTTTCTCTGCAGTGAGTAGGTCCTGACCTTACAGGAAACCAACGATCTCCTCTGTATCGGAGTACTGTGTTTTTGTCAGGAATTCGTCTATGGAGACACCCTTGCCTTCACTTAGGAAATAGAGATAAGAAAATGTACCCAGATGGGAGTACACCTGTTCAAAACGTTCACTAAAAAGTGTACACGGAATATCTTTCTCTTTCATTGGTAATAAGGTTTGTGTATGGTTGATGCTATTGTCACTTAGGAAGTGACAACGAATGATCATAAAACTTGTGTATATGTTTTATAACCAACTATTTCTTTTGACTTTTCAGGAATACACGTGAAACATATTCCAAAACCTGGCAGATATACACAACGGATATTGATGGGAATTATTGGTATAATACATTGTTTGTCAGAACACTGATGATTCTATCTGTACTGTTTGTTTTCATTTTCAGAGCGCGAAACACAAAGATAACACACATGGTATGAAGGTATTGGATATAAAACTACAGGATACCGACGAACATCACCGGTGTTCCTGTTACACAGTCTGCGGCACACAACCGCTGATCGATAAAATCGATTTGCATTGTATGCAGGAATATTTCCGGGAACAGAGCGAAGCATATATCCTGATGGTATATAAAGGAAAGATATAATGCTTCCTGTCCCATCAGCAACCTTTTACCGTGGATCAGAAACATCTGTTACTTGTATTTCCGGGATCCTCCGTACGTATCTGTGCACAGACCCAGAGTCAGCTGCTTTGGTTTTCTCTACAGGAAGGTATCCATCTATGTCCCTCTTTCCGTCTGGAACAACTGGTTCCTTATGCGAAAGAGAATACGTACAAACCCGGTCTGCTCAGGATCAACCCCGGTATAAATTGTTACCTGAATGGCCTATTGCCTTTTCTGAAGAGTGGATTTTGGTGTCAGCAATACCTCCGTATGAAGTTGCGCGAACTACTATTCTGTCTGCGAGGATATTACAGCAAAGAAGAACTAGCCTGTTTTTTTTTTCTCCTGTCCTGAGTGAAGATTTTATTTTCCGGGACCGGGTATATGCCTCTCTGAGGAAGAACCTGAAAGTAGGAGAACTGGCTCAGGAACTGGGTATATGCTACACCAGATTGATCCATCTCTTCCATCGGGTATTTGAAACTTCTCCAAAAGAATTTATAGATACTTATAAAAAGGAACAGCTACTGCATGAATTAACGTGTGGGATCAAACCTTTGAAAACACTTCCTTTTGAGTATGGATTTGGCTCTTATTCAGCTTTAACCAGGTTTTGTATAGCTCATCTGGGAGCTAAGCCTACGGATATCCGCTCTGATCGTTTTTATTACGTACGAAATATAGAAAATGAATAGATAAATACGGATTTTGTTAAGTCATCAATGATAAAAGGCGTTAAATTTGTCGGCAGATCAACACAGAAGATGTTTTCCGATCTGTCACTTCCTAAGTGACGTATCCTTCTGTCTGGTATTGTAAATATAGGATTTCTTTTCTAATTATGAACTTCTTACGCCGTTTGTACAATAGCCGATAATTTGTTACTGAGTTCGTCCATGGCCGATCTTTCGAAAGAGGCCAGATAGATAGAGGTGACCTGTGTGTCCCGGTGACCGAGCCCTTCGCTGATCAGAGCTACCGCGTACCCCATGCGTTTGGCCAAAGTAGCCCACGTATGTCTGGCTACATGAGTAGAGATCTTCTTATTGATACCTGCCAACACCGCCAGTTCTTTTAACAATTTGTTCTGCCTGCTAAGAGCTGTCTCATAGGTAATACGCTGATTTACCGGACTACCGGTGAGAATGGGAAATACATATCCGGAACTCCGGGTATGCTTCCTGAAATAACGGATGATCTGTCTCATGGGTTTGGTAATACATATCTCCAGGTATCCTCCTGTCTTTTTACGCTTGTAACGGATCCGCTGGTGGTTGATCTCACTCTTTTTCAGACAGGCCAGATCAATAAACGACATGCCCCGGCTGTGATAGGCAAACATGAAATACAAGAGTGCCTCCCGGAGTCTGTCCAGATGCAGGTAATACGGATCCCGACCCAGAGCTTCGGGCGAAGAACTGCCCTGCATGGCATTGATCTGCCGGTGAAGTTTCTGCTGGAGTCTGTATAAGGTGTTCATATCTTCGGCAGTGAGCGAACGTCTGCGGGTCTGATAGACACCGGTAAATACCTCCGCAAACGGATTGGTCTCCCGGGCCGGGATGATCCGCGCCGCAATGGCTTTGTTGTACAGCGTTCTCAGATTACGCATGTAAAAAGCAATGGTATTCATCTGCAACCCCTTTTCCAACAGATGATGTTCGTAGTTGCACATAAGCCGATGGTCGATCTCACTTAAAGGTATGTCTTTTCCCTGGCAGAACCTTACCAGACTACGTACGGCAGAGACATACGCCCGGGCTGTCCGGGTTCTTCCGGCTAAGGTAAGTTCTCCCGAAAGTCTGCGACAGAAGCCCAGCAGGGTATGTTCTCCCTGTATGGAATGAAAATGTTCGACGATCTCCCCGAGGGTATACTCTGGTTTCTGACCCAACAGGTCTGTGATCTGTCTGAGCAGGTGAAGGTCTTTTCGCATTTGCTCCTGCAGGTCTTTGAGATATGGCAAACGTGAAGGATCCGCCTGGCAGAGGCGCACCGTATGAGAAGTGCTATCCCATTCGTGAGGATAGAGAGTGTACTCCCGACGCAAGTCTTTATACTTTCTCTGGTGTATGATCCGGATAAACAGAAATGCCGGAGACTGGCCTTCCCGTCGGGAAGGACGTAGATGAAATCTGAAACTTGTCATAATAGTCTAGAATTAGAAATAAAAGCAAATATAGAGGCTTGAACTCCTCCGAAAGTCCGGACACAACCATTTTTAGCGGTTTGAAGGAATTTTTTGGCAAAGCACAACCAAAAACCAACTGCACGAGCCACACATCCGTACTTTACCACAGGTGTCTGGCAGAAATCGGATTTTTCCCTCATGTAATTCATTTTATCCGTTCTTTTTACTACCTTTGATCGTATTATAAACTATTTTGTTATGAAATTATCCAGTAAATCTATCTATGTATTTATTGCTATGTGTTATTCACTTTTCGTACCGGCATCCCTATCCGCGGAAGAGCCTTTGCGGCTGGGAGTAGCCGGAGTCTCCCACGATCATATCTATGAAGTGGTACAACATATCGGCAAAGGCGATTTTACCCTCGTAGGAGTAGCTAAAAGAAACGACACCTTGAGAAAAAACAATCCGTTGACAGGCCTGGTAGATACCTCCCTTTTCTTTGCGGATCTGACAGAGATGATCGACCGGACCCAACCCGAAGCAGTAATCGTATACGAACCTATCTACGATCATCTGAGTATCGTAGAGATCTGTGCTCCTCGGGGTGTGCACGTCATGGTAGAAAAACCACTTGCCGTAAACAATGAACAAGCCCGACAGATGGCTCAACTGGCTGCCAGGCATCAGATCCATTTGCTTACCAATTACGAGACCACCTGGTATCCTACTCTGGATCTCCTTCACAGATCATTTCCGGAGCTGGTGGGAGAGATCACCCGCATCCAGGTATTTGACGGACATCAAGGACCTATAGAACTCGGATGCAGAAAGGAATTCCTTGCCTGGCTGACAGATCCGGTACTGAACGGAGGAGGTGCCGTAATAGATTTCGGTTGTTACGGAGCCAATCTGGCCACGTGGTTGTTCCAGGGAGAACGACCGTTGAGTGTATCTGCTCTGTTCAAACAACAAAAACCCGGACTTTATCCGAAGGTAGACGATGATGCTACCATTTTACTGGAATATCCTACAGCTACCGTACAAATCCTGGCTTCGTGGAACTGGCCCATAAACCGTAAAGATATGCACGTATATGGTTCTACCGGATATATCTACCAGCATACTGCTACAGAGATGGAAATTTATTCTTCGCCCAGCCAGGAGAAAGCTACAGTAGTTGCCGAAAGCCTTTCTTCGCCTTACGACAATCCGTTCCACTACCTGAAAGCTGTGGTCCGCAACCAGATCCAACCTCAACCGTATGACCGCAGCTCCTTGGAAAATAATCTGTTGGTAGTCGAAATTCTACAGGCAGCTATAGAAAGTAACCGTACAGGACAACGGATCTATCTGAACCCCTAAATAGCAGATGTGACTTTACCCCAAGGATACAGATCGGTTTCAATACCGATCGTATAAACGTTTAAACAGATCCCACAGTACGATACCTGCGGTAACTGAGACATTGAGCGAATGTTTGGTACCGTACTGTGGAATTTCTATACATCCGTCACACGCATCTATTACTTCCTGTTTCACTCCCTTTACTTCATTGCCCAGGATCACAGCATATCTCTGACCTGTATGTGTATCAAACCTGTCCAACATGATACTTCCTTCCGCCTGTTCCACCGCATAAATGGTGTAGTTCTCCGCCTTTAACTCGGAAACCGCTTCCAAGGTATCTCTTTTATAGATCCAATCCACAGAGAATTCCGCTCCCAGAGCTGTCTTGTGTATTTCCGGATGTGGAGGCCGGGCGGTGATCCCACACAGGTAGATACGCGCTATCCGGAAAGCATCCGAAGTACGGAACACAGAACCCACATTGTGCAGACTACGTATATCATCCAGCACTACTACCAACGGTATTTTTTCGGCAGCTCTGAATTCCTCGGCAGACAAGCGGTTCAACTCTGTTATTTTTAATTTTCGCATATGCAAATAAAAGGGTATGAAAAATGATACAATATACGAAAAACAAAGGTAAGAGTTTTCAGTCATCTCCTGTTAATAACAGTTGAAAACTTATGGAAACCTACGGGATAAAAAAATGAAAAAACTTCTTGTAATACCGGAACATTCACCTAAGCACTACCTTTATCAACAATCCAAAAAAGTTACCTCTTTTTTTCCTCTGTACATTCCACAGATTTTTCAGCAGTTTTGAGTCGGTTTATACCTAGAAAGTTCTTAACTTTGCACTTTATCAACAGGATGTTAATAACCTCTGAAACTACCTTTATAATCAGTAGATAAGGTACATTTTGCCTGTTAACAGGTAAAGAATAACCATATATTACGGACTAATAAGTTTATATGCAACTATTCTTATCCTTATTTTCCAACAGTATCAACAGGCTATTATCACTAACAAAAGATTTTTAGAAAAGAAGAAAGAAATATATAAATAATGATGCAAAGAAAAAGATGGTTGAAAAGCGGTTATGCAGACGAACCCCTTGCTCCGGATACCGATCTGAAGTCTGCCATTGAAACATTAAAGAAGGAGAAGAATGCTGTGATCCTGGCTCATTACTACCAGACAGGAGATATACAGGACATTGCCGACTTTGTAGGAGACAGCCTGGCGTTGGCCCAGTGGGCAGCACGTACCCCGGCAGACATCATTGTGCTCTGTGGTGTACACTTTATGGGAGAGACCGCCAAGATCCTTTGTCCGGACAAGAAAGTGCTGGTACCGGACCTGAATGCCGGTTGTTCCCTGGCCGACAGCTGTCCGGCCGACCGGTTCACAGAATTTGTAAAGGCACATTCCGATCATACCGTGATCTCTTACGTAAATACCACTGCTGCGGTCAAAGCAGTAACCGATGTAGTGGTTACCTCTACCAATGCCCGTCAGATCGTGGAAAGTTTTCCCTTAGAAGAAAAGATCCTCTTTGGTCCCGACCGTAACCTGGGAAATTATATAAATTCGATCACGGGCCGGAAAATGCTGTTGTGGGACGGATCCTGTCACGTGCATGAACAGTTCTCCGTAGAGAAAATCCTTGCGCTGAAACAGCAATATCCGGGAGCAGTGGTGTTGGCACATCCCGAGTGTAAGAGTACTGTACTTTCCCTTGCGGATGTGGTAGGTTCTACTTCCGCCCTGCTCAACTATGCTGTGAAAAGCGATCAGCAACAGTTTATCGTAGCTACCGAATCGGGCATTCTGCATGAGATGCAGAAACGTTGTCCGGATAAAGAATTTATCCCTGCTCCTCCCAACGACAGTACCTGTGCCTGCAACGAATGCAGTTTTATGAGGCTGAATACAATGGAGAAGTTGTACAACTGTCTGAAATATGAATTTCCCGATATAGAGGTAGATCCTCAGATCGCTGAAAAAGCCGTACGTCCTATTCACCGGATGCTGGAGATATCCGAGGAGTTAGGTTTATAACAGGAAATAAATTATACAGAAATCCCCTTGTAACCTGAATACCCAGGATACAAGGGGATTTTTAGTTGTTATTTGGTTGTTGTGAACGTTTCAGATCTTTGTATACCCAATAAAAAGCAATCAGTCCCTATCCTATACTGGCCTGGCAGTAAAGAATATCAGGGAAAATTCTTCCCAGGCAAATCCGATCCATCCTGTCAGAGCGGAGGTAACCAACCATCCTGCTGCACTTTGAAAAGTATTCTTTCTGAGGTTGCTGTTGTTCTTCCTGAACATATATAAGCTGCCAAGTGTACCCAAAGAGAGGTTTCCCATTAACAGATTTCCTACCTGTATCCCTCTGTCTATGTTGAATATCCAGCTATATATCAAGGGGATAACAAGGATACAACCCACATAAGGAAGCAGATAAGAGTGTACAAGAGATTGTGTATTGTATTTTTTCATAAGTATATTGTCTTTCAGACAAATGTACCTTTTTTATGGGAAAAAACAAGTGAATAAAAGATCAGTATAAGGATTTACAGAAGATACATTGGGTTTGTTTTTCTTTTCCGGATGTACGGAGAGTTTCTTTTATAGTGCTCAGAATATGTAAATTAACCGGTTATTAACACCTGTTTATTTGGTGAATATTTCCTATTCATATACGATCTGTTACTCTTTTTACATTCTTATTCCCGTATGGATGGAGATATCCCGGAAAAGTGCTGTTTTTTTCCGGATCTGTATGGTGCATCCGAATCAGGAACAAACTATTTTTGAGTAATTAATTTAAAAAGAAAAAAATGGATACACAACAAATTGCTGCAAAGATCATTGCCTTGGAAAAAGCCGCTCTGGAAGAATGGAACAAAGGAAACCCCACACCTTATCTGGAACTTTTGTCTCCGGACATTACCTATTTCGATCCTTTTCTGGAAAAACGCAAAGAGGGTTTTGAAAGTATGCGTACCTTCTACGAAGGATTGCGCGGAAAAGGAGAAACAGATCGATATGAAATGATCGATCCTGTGGTGCAGCTGTATGGTTCTGTGGCTGTACTAACTTATCAACTTCATTCGTATGCGGGTGGTATCCATTATCCCTGGAATTGTACGGAGGTCTATCGTCAGCAGGAAGATGGACAGTGGCAGATTGTTCACAACCATTGGTCATTTGTCCGGCCTATGGATCTGAAAATAAAATTTCAATAGATCCTGATAAGTATAAGTAATCAGAATCTGTACATTCCTATAAAGGGATCGGAAAATTCCGGTCCCTTATTTTTTATCCTGTTGAAGTTGTTTATAAACTTATGAACAGAGTATTCATAAATATAAATCTAAAAAACTATATGAATGGATATAGTATTGATATATTGATATTTACTTTAAGTAGAATGAAATAGATAATCTGTTTATAAGTAACTGATAACTCTGTATATATGGTTGAAAAGTTTACTGTAAAATAGATTATATATCTTTTCAGTAAAGGAAAATAGAACTTTTATTACCCGCCTATTAGTCTCAGATTATGGATCTCTAGGTATCATTTTGTCATTTCTGACATTTTGTATTTCCTAATGGTGTAGATTTCATTTTTTCGGATCACAGGACAAATCTATTTGAAATAATCGAATCCTGAGGATTAGGGCAAATACTTTATGTTACTATTTTGTATTATATAGTATCTTTTATCTTTATAATTTGTTATTTATAAGTGATATTGTATCTAATATAGGAATTTATTATGTATTTTGTTAGGTAGAATGTGGTTTATCTGTGGAACCTAAAAAATAGGAAATTTCTTTTTTTTGTATTATAAATAGTCTTCTTCTGTTTTTCTGGTAGGGAAACAGGGAGTTTGATTACTGGAAACCGCTTGTTTCCTTACTGCATAATTTATTATCCGGTAGTCTAACCACCCGTTTCCCTATCAGATAATTTATTATCCGATAGGGAAACTACCGTTTTGCCGTAGTCTGAATGGTTTAAAGAGCTATGAAAACAGAAATTGAAAGTAGATTTCGTCTTTTTCCACTCCGGAATCTACTTTTTTCTATCCATATAAGTTAGTAAATTGGGTTATATGAAAGAAATATGTTTTATTTTTCGTGATTTTTGTGACTATTTGTATTTTTATAACCCTCTTATTAAATATCATCGAAGTATGTATCAAAAGCAAGAGATGTAATCCATTTTTGTAGTTCAAAATAAGAGATTACTTATTCTACCTGTTTTGTATACGTTTTCAAAAAGTCGCACAGTTTTTGTACCGCGAGTGCGCGGTGGCTGATGTGGTTTTTTATTTCATTGCCCAGTTCGGCAAAGGTCTGATCATATCCATCGGGTAGAAAAATGGGATCGTAACCAAAACCGGCCTCTCCCCTCTTTTCCGTAGTGATCACACCCTGGATAATTCCTTCGAACAGGTATTCTTTTCCATCGAGTATCAGGGAAATGGCAGTACGGAAACGCGCGTTGCGCCGGGTTTTTCCTTCCAGTTTACGAAGCACTTTATTCATATTGTCCTGAGGATCTCTCCCCTTTCCCGCATAGCGTGCCGAGTATACTCCCGGATCGCCATTCAGTGCTTCGATCTCCAGCCCGGTATCGTCGGCAAAACAATCTGTTCCGTAGCGACTGTGGATATAATGGGCTTTCTGCAACGCGTTGCCTTCCAATGTATCTGCGGTTTCGGGAATATCTTCTTCACATCCTATATCTTTCAGGCTACGCAGTTCGATCTGATCGCCTAATATCTGAGATACTTCCTCCAGCTTGTGAAGGTTGTTGGTCGCGAAAACAAGTGTACGTTTCATGGTTTATTTTACTTTTAGTCTGTCGAAACCCTCTCCGTAGACTCCGATCACAGAACTCTGGGAGATGAAAGCATTCGGGTCAATGTCTTTGACCAGACGGAATATGTCCAGTGATTGTCGTTTTTTAGCCAGTACTACCAGTACTTTCACTTCATTTTTACTGTACCAACCTGTTCCGGTCAGTACAGTCACTCCCCGGTGGGTGTCACGTATGATGCAGTCGGCAATCTTTTCGTATTCTTTGGAGAATATAAAGAACTGTACAGATTGCCGGGCACTATTAACGATCCAGTCCAGCACAAAACTGATGATCAGGAGGGTGACAAAACCAAAGATTACTCTTCGCCAATCGTGGAATATAAAGTAACACGAAGAGATGATAATGATATCACAATACATGATCATCTGTCCCAGTGTTACATCCCTGTATTTGTTGACAATGGCCGCGATGATGTCCGTACCTCCTGTGCTACCGTTGCTGTTGAATACTACTCCCAGTCCTACTCCGCAAAGCGCTGCGCCGATGAGGCATGCCATAAAGTCCTGACCCGGCCCTAAGACCAGTGGTGTCTGTCCGGCATCGTCTTTGATCACTTGTTGCAAAAACCAGAGCAGGAAGGTGAGCATAAAGATCGCATACGAAGTTTTTATACTGAAACGTGCTCCCAGGATCCTGAAAGCAAAGATCATGAGTACCGCATTGATCAGAAAATAGGTCCACTGGATCGGAAATCCGGTGGCATAATAGATGATCGCTCCGATACCGGTGGTACCTCCGGTAGTGATCTGGTAAGGGATCAGGAACGCAGCCCATCCCAGTGCGTAACAAAATAGTCCGAACGTGATCGATAGATAATCTTTCAGTTCACGGACCACAGCAGTTTTCGTTGGTTTGTACATACAATCACAGGTTAGGTCAATTCGTAACAAAATGTGTTTATATAACGATATTCACAATCTTCTTCGGTACCACGATCACCTTTTTCGGCGTTTTGCCTTCTATCCATTTTTCCGAACGTTCGTCTGCCAACGCTGCCTCTTCAATTTCTTTGGAAGTAGCGTCTGCCGGAAATTCGATAGTGAAACGGGCTTTGCCATTGAAAGAGATCGTATAGTTGATGGTATTTTCTTTCAGGTATTCTTCGTTATAGACAGGCCACCTTGCATCACATACCGTAGCAGAGTGTCCCAGTTTTTCCCACAACTCCTCACAGATGTGAGGCGCGAACGGAGCCAGTACTACTACCAAAGGCTCCAGGATAGCGCGTTTGTGACATTTCAGGCTCTGCAATTCATTGACACAGATCATAAAGGCACTTACCGAAGTGTTGTAGGAGAATTGTTCGATGTCTCCTGTTACTTTTTTGATGAGTTTGTGCAGCGATTTCAACTCTTCTGCGGTAGCTGGTTCGTCGGTTACTGTAAATTCTCCCGCTTTGTTGTAGAAGAGATTCCAGAATTTGCGCAGGAAACGGTATACACCGTCGATCCCGTTGGTATCCCAGGGCTTCGATTGCTCTACCGGGCCCAGGAACATTTCGTACATACGCAGAGTATCCGCGCCGTATTTTTCCACGATCCTGTCCGGATTCACAACGTTGAACATGGATTTACTCATTTTTTCTACGGCCCATCCGCAGATGTATTTTCCATCTTCCAGGATAAATTCGGCAGATGCGAATTCCGGTCTCCAGGCTTTGAAAGCATCTATATCGAGGATATCGTTGTTCACCAGATTTACATCTACATGCAGGGGAGTTACTTCATACTGATCTTTCAGATGGAGGGAAACAAATGTATTGGAGTCTTTGATGCGGTATACAAAGTTGCTTCTTCCCTGTATCATTCCCTGATTGATTAGTTTCCGGAAAGGTTCTTCTTCTACGGAAACCCCCAGATCAAACAGGAATTTGTTCCAGAACCGCGAGTAGATCAGGTGTCCGGTAGCGTGTTCGGTACCTCCTACATAGAGATCTACATTTTTCCAGTAATTAACAATCTCCGGCGCTACCAGATACTGTTCGTCTTTCGGGTCCATATAGCGCAGGTAATAGGCCGATGACCCGGCAAATCCCGGCATGGTGTTCAGTTCGATCGGGAAGACCGTCTGATGGTCTATCTGTGTATTGTCTACTACCTGTTTGTTGACGGTATCCCAGGCCCAGCGGGTAGCATTTCCCAGGGGTGGTTCGCCCGTTTCGGTCGGTTTGAACCGGGCTACTTCCGGAAGTTCCACAGGCAATGCGCATTCATCGATCATGTAAGGCATTCCGTCTTTGTAATACACCGGAAAGGGTTCGCCCCAGTAACGCTGCCGGGAGAAGATCGCGTCGCGCAGACGGAAATTTATCTTTACCCGTCCCAGGTTGTTGTCCCGGATGTAGTCTTTTGTTTTGGCAATGGCTTTCGCTACATTCAGACCATTCAGTACCAATCCCCCTTCCGCACTGCCCGGACGGGGCGAGTTGATCATGATCCCTTCTTTGGCGTCGAAACTCTCTTCGCTGATGTCACATCCTTCGATCAACGGACGGATCTCCAGATCAAAGTGTTTGGCAAACGCATAGTCGCGGCTGTCGTGTGCCGGTACGGCCATAATGGCTCCGGTACCGTATCCTGCCAGTACATAATCACTGATCCATACAGGAATAGCTTCCTGAGTCAATGGGTTGATGGCATAGCTACCGGAAAATACGCCGCTTACGCTGCGGTCGGCGATCCGTTCGCGTTCGGTACGTTTTTTGGTACGTTCCAGGTAAGCCGCTACTTCTGCCTGTTGCTCCGGGGTGGTCAGCTGACACACCAGTTCGCTTTCCGGGGCCAATACCATAAAGGTCACTCCGAATATGGTATCGGCACGGGTAGTGAATATCGTAAAGGAGAGATCCGAATCTTTCACTTTGAATTCCATTTCCGTTCCTTCCGATCGACCGATCCAGTTGCGCTGGGTCTCCTTCAGAGATTCGGTCCATTCTACCGTGTCCAATCCGTCGAGCAGACGTTGGGCGTAAGCGGATACCCGCAGGCACCACTGACGCATGACTTTTTGTACCACCGGATGTCCACCCCGTTCGGACAGACCATCTATCACCTCGTCGTTGGCCAGTACCGTACCTAATGCCGGACACCAGTTGACCATGGTATTCCCGAGGTAAGCGATGCGGTAGTTCATCAGGATCTCCTGTTGTTCCTTTTCGCTTTTGGCTTTCCATTCGGCAGCAGTGAAAGTCAACTCTTCTGAGCAGGCCACATTTAATCCTGCGGTCCCGTTGGTTTCGAACGTCTGGATCAGATTTTCGATCGGCATAGCTTTTTTCTCGTCGTTGCAGTAGAAGCTGTTAAACATCCGTATGAAAGCCCATTGTGTCCAGTGATAGTAATTGGCATCACAAGTGCGTATTTCCCGGCTCCAGTCGAATGAGAAGCCGATCTTATCCAATTGTTCCCTGTAACGGTCTATGTTCTCTATGGTGGTGATGGCCGGATGTTGTCCGGTCTGTATGGCATATTGTTCGGCAGGAAGACCGTAGGCATCGTATCCCATCGGATTGAGCACATTGAAGCCTTTCTGACGTTTGTAACGCGCGTAGATATCCGAAGCGATGTATCCCAGTGGATGACCGACGTGCAGACCGGCTCCGGAAGGGTAGGGGAACATATTCAGTACATAGTACTTGGGTTTGTTCTCGTCTTCTTTCACCTGGTAGGTATGCTCTTCTACCCACCGTTTCTGCCACTTCTGTTCAATCTCCCTGAAATTGTAATCCATAATTTGGTAAATCTTTTAGTGTGATGTTCTTAATAAAACTTTTCAGTGTTTACATTCCGGATGCAAAGATAATGAAAGTCATTTGATTTACGATCTGACGATCTGACGATTTACGATGGAGATTACGCTATTTAGTTACTTTATCTTATCTCAACCAATTGTTTGGTATGTTCGGGGAAATCTTTTTCTGAATAAACAGGTAACTGTTCCGAAATAGGGAATAGTAATTTTGTCCACACTTTTTCTAAACTCATTTGGAAGATATCTGTTTTTCTCAGTTTTGCAGATGCTCTAAAGTGTTACCATAAAAAATAGCTTGTTAAATTTTTGGTGTCATTTGCCGGGAATTCGTTATCTTTGTGTTCATTTGACCATTAAGTTAATAAACAGAAAATAAGCCACGTGAACAAAGATATTGAAATGACCCCGATGATGAAGCAGTTTATGGATATCAAATCCAAACACCCGGATGCGATCCTGCTGTTCCGTTGCGGTGACTTTTATGAGACTTATTCCACCGACGCGATCGATGCTTCAGAGATCCTGGGCATCACCCTGACTAAGTGCAACAATGGGAAGAACAACAAAACCCTGGAGATGGCCGGATTTCCTTACCATGCGTTGGATACGTATCTGCCCAAGCTGGTGCGTTCGGGACGCCGGGTCGCTATCTGTGACCAGCTGGAAGATCCGAAAACTACCAAAAAACTGGTGAAACGCGGAATTACCGAACTGGTGACTCCCGGGGTAACGATCAATGATACGGTACTTCATCACAAAGAGAATAATTTCCTGGCTGCCGTGCATTTCGGAAAAGGCAGTTGTGGAGTTGCTTTTCTGGATATCTCTACCGGAGAGTTCCTGACGGCAGAGGGTACATTCGATTACGTAGATAAATTGTTGCATAACTTCAGTCCGAAAGAGATTCTGTTCGAAAGAGGAAAGCGTGGACAGTTTGAAGGGAACTTCACAAGTCGTTTTTTTACTTTCGAGATGGAAGATTGGGTCTTTACCGAAGCCAGTGCCCGTGCCAAATTGCTCGGCCATTTCCAGACTACTACCCTGAAGGGGTTTGGTGTGGAACACCTGAAAAACGGTACGGTAGCTGCCGGAGCCATTCTGCAGTACCTCGAACTTACCCAGCATACACAGATCGGACATATCACCTCCATTTCCCGTATCGAGGCAGACCAGTATGTACGGATGGATAAGTTTACCATCCGCAGCCTGGAATTGCTTTCGACAATGAATGAGGGAGGCATCAGTCTGTTGCAGGTGATTGATAAAACTATCAGTCCGATGGGAGGACGATTGCTCCGAAGGTGGATGGTATTTCCGTTAAAGGAGCAGAAAGCCATTGAAGAGCGGTTGAATGTAGTGGAATATTTTTTCCGTCGTCCCGATTTCAAAGCATTGGTGGAAGAGAACCTTCAATTGATCGGAGATCTCGAACGTATTGTTTCCAAAGTAGCGGTAGGACGTGTTTCTCCGCGTGAAGTGGTGCAACTCAAAGTGGCTCTCCAGGCCATCGAACCTATTCGCCAGGCCTGTATGGAAGCGGATAATCCCAGCCTGCAACGGATAGGAGAGAAGTTGAGTGTCTGCCCGGAAGTGCGTGACCGCATTGCCCGGGAAATAGCCAATGATCCGCCTTTGCTGGCCAATAAAGGCGGATTTATCCGGGACGGGGTGAAGGAAGAACTGGACGAACTGCGACGGATCGCTTATTCGGGAAAAGACTACCTGTTGCAGATCCAGCAACGGGAGAGTGAAGCCACGGGAATACCCAGTCTGAAAATCGGTTTTAACAACGTATTCGGGTATTACATGGAGGTCCGTAATATACATAAGGATAAAGTCCCCGCGGAGTGGATCCGGAAACAGACGCTGGTGAATGCCGAACGGTACATTACTCAGGAACTGAAAGAATACGAAGAGAAGATCCTGGGTGCGGAAGAGAAGATCCTGGTATTGGAGACACAGATCTATACGGAGCTGATCCAATGGCTTACGGAGTTTATTCCCTGTACAGATCAATGCCAATCAGATCGCCCGGTTGGATTGTCTGTTGTCTTTTACCAATGTGGCTCAGTACAACAATTACATCCGTCCGGTCATTGAGGATTCGGATGTCCTGGAGATCTGTCAGGGACGCCATCCGGTGATCGAAAAGCAGATGCCGGTAGGAGAAAGTTACATTGCCAACGATGTACGGCTCGATAGCAGCAACCAGCAGATCATGATCATTACCGGACCCAATATGGCCGGTAAGTCGGCTCTGCTCCGGCAGACTGCGCTGATCACCCTGCTGGCACAGATCGGTTCGTTCGTACCTGCCGGGTCCGCACGGATCGGTCTGGTAGATAAGATATTCACCCGGGTAGGTGCCAGTGACAATATTTCGTTGGGTGAATCTACCTTTATGGTAGAGATGAATGAAGCGGCAGATATACTGAACAATTTGTCTCCGCGAAGTCTGGTGTTGTTTGACGAACTGGGTCGGGGTACCTCTACTTATGACGGTATTTCCATAGCCTGGGCCATTGTAGAGCATATCCACGAACATCCGAAGGCGCAGGCACGTACACTTTTTGCTACCCATTATCACGAACTCAACGAGATGGAGAAGTCTTTTAAGCGGATACGTAATTACAATGTATCGGTGAAAGAGATAGATAATCGCATTATTTTTCTGCGTAAACTGGAACGGGGTGGCAGTGAACACTCTTTTGGTATTCATGTGGCGAAGATGGCAGGAATGCCGAAAAGTATCGTGAAGCGGAGCGGAGAAATACTGATCCAGTTGGAGTCTGACAACCGTAAACAAGGGATATCAGGCAAACCCTTGACACAGGTAAGTGAACAACGCGAGGGATTCCAGTTGAGCTTCTTCCAGCTGGATGATCCGGTACTTTGTCAGATCCGGGACGAGATACTCAATCTGGATGTTAATAACCTGACCCCGATCGAAGCGTTGAATAAACTCAATGAGATCAAGAAGATCATAAGGGGAAAATAGATCCGTATCCAGGCATCTTACGTATATAGGGCTACCCCGGACGGGGTAGCCCTTATTGTATGGTAGAAGTAGATCCTGTAGTAGAAATGCGAAGATCCCTGTATGCTGATTCTGGTATGTATACCTTCATTTCCACAAGAATATATATCTGTTTTTTGAAATAGCCTAAGGGGAAGTTCCCCTATAAATTTGATGTATCATCAATTATGTATAAAACTTTATTTTAATAAAAAACAACAACACAACATTGGTTATATAGCTGAATACTAAAGTGTAAAGGTGAAGTTTTATAAAGATTATCGATATTGAAGGATTTCTTTTGAATTATTCGTTTACTTTTATCTCCGTAAAACTTTATGTTAAATTTTTAATTTAGAATGTATGATCGAAAGAAGTAAATGCAAAAGTATGACCCGGCTTTTCAAAAGTAAAGTCCTTCTTATTGTAGTATTATGTATGGGTTTGGCAGCATGTACCGAACAGGAACTTTTTGTTGCCAAAGAAGGTACTGTACCTGTGACCCGCGGTACGGATGCCGTTCAGGGTATTACTGAACTTCCGGGTTTTTCTTTTGAAGAAATACTGGAAGTCATTGCCAATCTGGGTACTGATTTTGTGGAAGCCATATCGCCTATTCTGGAAGCTATTGATATTCCCGGAGACCTGGCATCGGCTGCTCTGACTACCTACAAAGTATCTACAGAAACTCCTCATCCTGATGGATCAGGTAAGACGATCACTGTATCCGGTGTGGTGATCGTTCCGGCAAATTACGATGGCGATTCCCTGCGGTTTGTTATTTCTCCTGTACCTACTTATACCGAGAATGACGCGGCTCCTTCTATTATTTTTTCCGGAGAAAGGGATATCCCTTTGTTGTATGACAACTTCCTGAATTATCTGTATTTCACAGCGCTGAATTCTCTGCAGGGTTGTGCGATCTTTATGCCTGACTATCCGGGATTCGGTGATTCGTTTGGTCAGTGTTTCCATCCTTATGCTTTGAAAGAGCCGTTGATCCGTTCTACACTGGATCTGGCCAAAGAGGCTAAGGCAGCTATGACTGATTTGGGATATACCCTGAAGAAAGAAGTAATAGTGACTGGTTATTCACAGGGTGGTCTGGTAGCTACGGCGGTAGGTCGTGAACTTGACCTGAATGGAGCTGAGCACGATATGCCTCTTTGTTTGTTGCTTGGCGGAGGTGTTCCTGCTAACCTGAAAGCTCTGTTCGATATTGCCAGAGTTACTCCGGCTTTACCGTTGAGTTTCATTTTCCCGTATGCTACCTACGGATACCAGCAGAATGGTTATCCCGAAATCAACCTGAATGATGTGATTCACTATCCTTTCAGTTATTATCCTCCGATCATTTTTGACGGATACCACAGTGTGGTAGATGCGATAGCTGCTTTTCCGCTCACAAATATAGGATTATTTACCTTGAATGTAATCCTGAACAATGAAAATGTACCTACTATAGCTCTGCTGAATGATCTTCTGGAAAAAAACAGCATTGATCCCTGGAAAAACAATGCTCCTGTAGTATTTATTCATGGTTTTCTGGATGAAGCTGTATATTATACCAATGTGGTGGACTTTGTAGAGGATATGGAAGAACTGGGAGGAACACCCGAATTGCATACCAATCTGCTGACTGAACATATACTGACACTTTTTGATTATTTTATTGAATTACCTATTTATATATCGCAGTATAAATAATAAAGTGAACTAATTGCTGATGAAATGGGGTAAGTTTCGAACAACTTACCCCATTTTTATTTTATGAAAATTGCCAACCTAATCCTTTGTGCGGAAGATATACCCGGGAAAGGCAGATCCGCATCAGGGAATCGGTTGGCAATCACAGAACACTGAAATGATAATCTATTATAGTCCCAGATGTAAAATATGCAAAGGATAAGACTATTTCTGATGTATGAACATGTTCTGTTTTTCTGAGTTTCATCAGCTTATGTCCTGTATCAGGATATAAGTTGTATTTTCAGGTGTTGATCCGTAATTCAGTGAAACTTCTGTTTTTTATGTGAGTTCTTTATTCGTCGGTACGGGGTATCAACGTTACTCCGAATACATCCCATCCTCCGTCTTGTCCTTCGATGATATCAAATATATCTTTTATCTTTTACGTACCCGGATAGATTGGATCGGGGCTTCCGGTGTGAAATCTTCTATTTTAGGTGTATCTCCTCCTACCAGGTACCACTGATCGAAGGCTGCTCTCCCTCCTTTGAGGTCTGCCCCGTTGATCTCGAAAACAAACTCATCGGCATATTGGAAAAGGAAAGCAGCGTATGGATTTTGATAAATTACGGTTATCTTTTTTCCTTTCAGCGTTTCCAGTGCTTCCTGTAGTGTCATTCCTACCCGCAGCCCTTCTTCTGTATAGAATTGCGGAGAATAGACCAGCATCGTTTCACCCGGATAATACTCTACAGCCATCTCATCATTGGAGTTTTTCACTATATAGGAGACGTATTCATCCGATCCATACTCTTCTACCGCGCGTATGGTGGTGAAGCCATTGCCCATTTCCGGAGTTTTATCACTGAATTTTAAATTTCCCACTCCGTTTTTAGTGATCAGGTAAGGATCGGGCTTCATAATAAAATCCGGCATTCCATTGTCTACTCCGTTCAGGATAGGATAGCCGTTGTTTACCCCCTGTGTATCCGCCATCCATCTTCCTTGCGGTCGGTTGGCATTCAGCGCAGCCAGGATCTCTTCACTTTTCATCTGTGAGGAAGTGCGTCCGCCGTTTTCCATGTAAAAATCACTCTCTTTCTTTTCGGCTTTGGTGAAGGATTTGACATCGGTATCGAAATAGCAATTGGTTACCTGACTGATGTTGTTCCTGTATTGAGGAAGCAGGTGGTTTCCTTTTACTTTTCCCGCGCTGTAGCTGTTGGAGATCTCTGCACTTCCCAGACCTTCCAGTTTTTTAGTACCCGTGATCCCACCCACAGACGAAGTAACGGCTACCAGGTCGGCAGAGATATTTCCCCGGTTGTAACAATCGCGGATCTTTCCTTCTTTGAGCAATTCGCCCACGATACCTCCACAATAGTTGGACAGAGAGAAGAATTTCATTTTTCCACGGAATCCGCAGGCTTCTACCAGTCCGCTGCTGCGTGCGGCGATACCCCCTCCGTAGGAGATAGGTTCGAGGTGTCCGGTAGACAGACAACCCCGGATAAGCGCCTGATTGATCCCTGCGATACCGCCTACAGTAGTTCCTTCGATCTTCGCGTTGGATTCACAGGCTTCAATGATGCCCTGGTTCACTGCCGCGATGCCCCCGGCTGTTTCGGCCTGGATGGTACAGGAATTGTCCAGTTTGACTCCTTTCACGCACCCTTCTTTATCTATATAACCGAATAGACCGCCCAGTGCCACCTGTTTTTTATTCTCCAGTTTCACGATAGAAAGGTTGCGTATGGTGTGTCCGTTGCCGTAGAACCGGCCGGCGAAGGGTGTTTCTTTGCTGTTACCTATGGGTTGCCAGTTATTTTCGGAGGGAACGAGTGATTTCTGGTTGCTCAGGTCGATGTCAATGGCCAGTAAGAAATATTTCCCGCGGTAGCTTTCTCCGTTGTTGACGCTGTGGGCTACATATCCCAGTTGGATGGCAGAGCAGATCACATACGGATCTTGCTGGGTACCGGAACCCGGAAAAGAGACCGATCTGTTGCCGTTCCACGGGCTGGTAGAGGTGGAGTAGCTTTTTGCTGCGTCGGGAATAGCTATCTCTCCGCGTGTTACGGTCTGTTGTCCATACATATGGGTGATACTTAATACAGAGAAAAGAGTCAGTATCAGACTTAAACTTCTTTTTTTCATACTCATATTATTTTATGTTAACATAGATCTCCTGAACACATATGAGCATAAAAAAAGTGTGGGACTGTTAGTCTTACTTTATCATGTAGGCTCTGGTAAACCCTTGGGCTAAAATAAGCAACAGCCCACACATATATAACATGAGTGTGGGAAGTTTGCTTATTCCCGCCCGCATAAAATTTACCAGATTTTACATGAAAGAATAAACATGAACACTTTCGTATTCCCGCAATGTCTGTCTTACGACCTGACAAATATATGGAAAAAAACGAAATATGCCGCAAACTTCTCCGGGGAGCTGTTGCTGATTTTGTATAAAAATGGCCCATTGTCCGCTACTTTTGTTCTTTTATACCTGTTGCGGACAAAAAGTAACCGCAAAATAGGTATTTTTTTGATGATTGAAAACAATTTTTAATCTTTATATTTGCAGCGATTAGTATCTGTTTGTGTGTTGCCCCTTCCTGTAAGGAGGTCTGTAAATCTGGTTAGGTATGTGTCGGAAGTGTGTATGGCTGTTTTTTCTTTTTCTCCTGTCTGTTCCGGGAATGGCTCAGACCAACCGTGCGTTGATCGTAGCCATCGATGAGTATCCGGCAGGCAGTGGCTGGGCAAAGATACACGCGACAAACGATCTGAAGTTGATCCTGCCCATGCTTGCCGATAACGGTTATCCGGAAGAGAATGTCGTGGTACTGACCAATCAGAACGCCACAAAATCCGCTGTTATCCGGGAACTCCGGCAGCTGGTGGAGCATACCGGCCGGGGAGATCATGTCTATATTCATTTTTCGTGCCACGGGTAGCAGATGATCGACGACAACGGAGATGAGCCCGACGGACTGGACGAAGCCCTGGTCTCTTACGATGCCCAACGGAGATTTGTGGCCGGACAGTATGAAGGAGAGAACCACCTGCGGGACGATGAATTCGGACGGTATCTGGATCGCATCCGCCTCCGTGCCGGTCCGCCAGGTCACCTGGTGGTAGTATTGGATGCCTGCCACAGTGGTACTGCCGACCGGGAGATTACGGAAAGATATGTACGAGGTACAACGTATATTTTTGCCCCGGAAAACGCGGAGATACCTCAGCCCGATCCGGAGAAGGTACAACACACAGTAAGAAACCATAAAAAGTTCTCCCCTGTGGCCGTGATCAGTGCCTGTAAACCGGATGAACTGAACTATGAATACAAAGATCCTTCGGACGGAACCTATTACGGCTCTCTCTCGTATGCATTTTGTCACCTGATGCGGGAAAAAGAAGTGATACTGACGCATACGGAACTTTTCCGGCAACTGGAGAAGCAGATGTTACATCTGTTTTCCGGACGTAAAAGAAAACAAACCCCTTTTTGCGAAACGACCCATGAAAAAATCACCTTCCGGATTGCCCGATAAGATAGAGAACGACAAAAAGGTTCTTTCTTTGTTGCATGTCGATAAAGCATCGGACATCACCTTTGTCTATGAACTTTATTGGGAAGAATTTATTCGTTTTGCGATGAAGAATTTTTCCGTAAGTCCGGACGAAGTGGTGGATGTCTATCAGGAGAGTTTTCTGGCTCTCTATCGCAATGTTTCGCAAGGAAAGCTCACCGCACTTTCTTCTTCCCTGAAAACCTATATGTTCCAGATAGGTAAACATCAGCTGCTGAAACTCTGCCGCCAGAAAAAAGGAGAACCGTTGACCGAGAATGTGGAGTTGTCCGGAGACTTTCCGGAAGATACGGGGGATCCGGACTGGATGCGTAAGCAGGAGATTGCCAACCGGGTAATTGCCGGGTTGGAAGAACCGTGTCATACGGTACTCACTTTATACTACTGGCACCGGAAAAGTATGAAAGAGATAGCGGACGCGTTGCAATATAAGAATGATCAGGTGGCTAAGAACAAAAAGGGGAGTTGTCTGAAAAAACTGAAGATCGTGTTGCTCGAACATTTTAGAAAGGAGGGTCTGGTATGAACCTGAATACCCATTTACGTAATAAGGAAGAATGGATAGAACTCTATCTTTCCGGGGAACTTCCGGAGGCGGAGAAAGAAGAATTTGAAGCCGCGTTGCGACAAGATCCTGCCCTGGGTGAGGAAGTGGAACTCATGCGTCACATTGTGTCCGGTTTCCGACACACAGGGGAAACAGCATTCCTGGAAGAACTAAAGAGTATCTCTTCGGAAGAAGAGTTGCGGCACATGCTGGATCAGGTAGAGAAGCGTAGCGGCACAAGCAAGAGAAAGAAGTATACGCGAAAATTCTGGTATCCGGTAGCAGTGGCGGCTGTCGTACTGGTACTGCTGTATATAGGGTATCAGCCGCGGTATACGGTTTTGCAGGTATATCAGACCTATTATATAGTGCCGCCTTATGAAACGTTCCCTACCCGGGGCGTAAGTGCGTTGGAGGAGTGGCAACAAGCGTGTCTGACCGAAGCGGTCTCTTTGTATAAGAAGAAAAATTACCGGCAGGCATCGTCGGAATTTGAGAAGATTATTCATACTTTACCGGAAGAGGAGGTGCCGGAAGAGATTCTGTTCTACTCATCTGTCTGTCTGCTGGAATCGGGACAACCTGCAAAGGCGCTGCCCCGGTTGCGACTTTTAGCGCTCTGTGAAGCATGTGAATTCCAGGAAGCTGCTCAATGGCAGATGGTATGGGCCTATATACTTTTGGAAGAAAGAGACGAGGCCGAACGGTTGCTCCGGGATAAAATGGATCAGACAGATAAGGATATATATGTCCGGTCTGCCAGAGATATATGGCATATGCTCCGGCAAAAAAGGTGGTTCTGAGGTTATTTGGAAAAGATGTTTCGTTGAAAACGGAGTGGTATGTTCAGAAAAGTATTGTGTTTAGGTTACCTGTTCGTTCTTTTATCAGGCGTGTCATCACAGACACTTCCCCGGAATGATGTCTTCACTTTGCCTGATACGGGTTATTTGCTTTATAGTGTGGAAGAACTCCCGGAAGCCTGGAATGGCTTATATACCTTTCTCCGGAATGGCAGAAAGGAAGCTGTAGAAATGTTCCCGGGGGCTCCTGAAAAAGTGTATGATATGTGGTGGGAGGCAATGAACGAGTTGGTGGAGTGGGTACGCCGGATGTCATTGTACTATAGTCAGGAGTATCCCTCTTTCAGTGAGCTGGCTTATGATTGTACGTTACTGAGTAAAAGTATCCAGTTGCATGCCTCCCGGTACAGAGACCAACTCATACGCGATAGCGGAGATCCACAATTGATCTCTGCCTGGAAAACGCTGAAAGAGGAAAAAGTGTTTTTTGAGAGCGGATTGGCTTTCGCCGAATTTACGGAATATTATCGTACGGACAGTATATATAAAGCGAAACTTGCTGTCCTGGAAAAGACAATGCCTGCGGTTTTTGCAGAGATGAAACAGTTGGAAGAGACATTGCGTGAAAAGAATGATTCGCTGGTATATTCCTGGAAAGACTATCTGGAGAAAGAGCGCAGGTTGCTGAACGTATTGAAAAAAAAGAGGTGTTCCCGATATAGATCTGGAAGTAAGCTGGAAGGATATCCGGGATGTACTTGCGGAGAATGAGATCGCTATAGAGGTTATTTCCATGGATGGGAATGTGAAAGGAAGAGAAAACCTTTCCAGACTCTATGCCGCGTTGTTGGTACGTCATGATTCTCCTTTTCCTGAGATTGTTTATCTGGTACATGAACATACACGCACAGACTCTGACGTATTCCATATATCGGATGATCTGGCTACATGGGTGTGGAGTGTACTTAGTCCCTGCCTTTCCGGTGTAGATACGATCTATATGGCTCCCGCAGGTTTTTTGCACGCTATCTCTTTTTCCGGTGTGAAGGATGTCGATCAGGAGTATGTAACGGATCATAGGGTGATCCGACATCTGTTGACTACCCGGGATATCATAGACAAAAAAAAGAAGAAGCAACCTTTGATTTCCAGTGTGCCGGGAAAAGCTCTTTTTATGGGAGGTGCGGATTTCGATCTGTCTGAGCTGCAACTCAGACAGATGAATAACGAGAAAGTTATTACAGGGGAAAATACCATAAGAGCCCTTCCCGACCATTTGCGTGCACAAGGTATGGACTATCTTCCGGGGTCTGTGAAAGAAGTATGCAGAGCAGCGGATATACTTTCGCAGCACCAGTGGAAGACCGCGGTATTTGTAGACCGATACGCGACAAAAAAACAAGTTCTTTCCGCTGTGGAAACGTTATCACCGGATATTCTGCATATTTCTACACACGGATTTTACTTTCCTCCTTTGTCAGATAGCCATACACTGCCTGTGGGTTTTTTTGAGGAATATTCTGTGGCGGAGTCTGTATTTCGGGCCGCGACTCAACCTCTGATGCGGTGCGGACTTTTTTTTGTCGGTGCCAACCAGGCCTGGACCAACCAGGTGATGAGCGATGAATGGAAAAATGGGATCCTTACGGGGTATGAAATTTCGCAACTGGATCTTTCCCAGGTTCGCTTAGTTATCCTATCCGCCTGTAGTACGGGTATGGGAGATATCGACCATAAGGAGGGGGTGTTGGGGTTGCAGCGCGCTTTCCGGATGGCCGGAGTAGAACATATGCTCGTAAGCCGCTGGGAGATTCCCAATAAAGAGACAGAAGAGTTGATATCGGCATTTTATAATGCATGGATGCCGGGTACCACCGTAAAAGAGGCTTTTGACAATGCTCAGAGACAGATGCGGGACAAATATCCGGATGAACCTTATAAATGGGCGGGATTTATTTTGATCGAATAAGTGGCCGCGGCAGGATAGAGAAAACCGATCCTTTTTTCTACTGATTGCCTGCTGTTGAGTGGCAGGAAAAGAGAAAAAAAGGATCGGTTCGATTTTTTATTTTCTTTTTACTCCCGTCGGATTTCCCATCCGGTCGAATTTCTTTCCGTAGATAATACAGAGTACTCCGATGATCACAAACGGGATACTGAGCCATTGTCCCATATTGAATTTCATTCCCTCTTCGAAAGCTACCTGGTTCTCTTTCAACAGTTCGATGAAGAACCGGAAGGCAAAAATATAGGTGAGGCAGAATCCGAAATAGAATCCGCGGTGCAGTTTCCGGTCCTGGTATTTGTAGAGATAGACCATGATCAGGAAGAGTATGAAATAAGCAATGGCTTCGTAGAGCTGGGCCGGATGTCGGGGCAACATATCCACCTGCTGGAAAACAAACGCCCAGGGCACATCGGTCGGTTTGCCGATGATCTCCGAGTTCATCAGGTTGGCTATACGGATGCAGCAGGCCACGATAGGAGTGGCTACGGCAATCATATCCAGTATATCTAAGTAATTCATTTTTGTCTTGCGGCAGTAGAGCCAGAGAGCGATGATTAACCCCAGTGTACCGCCGTGACTGGCCAGACCCGCGTATCCCGTGAATTTCCATCCTCCGCCGGGCAGAAAACGTACCGGAAGGATCATCTCCAGTGGATGTGCCAGGTAGTATTCGGGTTCGTAGAACAGACAGTGCCCCAGACGCGCCCCCAGGATGATACCCAGGCAGCAATAGATAAACAGGGTATCAAATTTCTTTTCATCGATCTTCTTGTCTTTGAACTGGCGGTGTACCATGTAAGTTCCCAGAATGATACCTACTCCCCACAACAGTCCGTAATAACGGAGGGGAAGGCCAAATATACTGAATATTTCAGGATCGGGATTCCAGTTGATCACACCTAATAATGTTTCCATAAGCGTATGCTTTTAGTTGGTTTTAAATTTCTTGGCTACCTTCCGGTAAGTGGGTATATCCACCTGATGTTCTTCGGCCAGCCGGATCATATCAAAAAGAAGACCCTGGATCTCCGATTCGTGTCCGCGTGCCAGGTCTTTCTGCATAGACGCGGTGCTTTGAGGGTCCAGTTTATCCATCACTTTCAGGTTATAATGAACCAGATCTTCCGGGAATGCGATCCCCAGTTTTTGTCCCAGCGCGGCACTTTCCCGGGAAAGACCGATAAACGTATCGCGTACGGTTCCCGGTTTCTGCACTTCGCCCATAGGAATATCGTAGTAGGCGCCCGTGACTGCCATGGCAGAGATGAAAGACCATTTGATGAATGTGTCCCGGTTGATATCGTCGGAGAGTTCGGCTTTGATGCCACTTTCTGTCAGGTCACGTTCTACCGCTTCCAACAGTCCGTCCGGCGTTTTGGTTCCGCGGTGAGCACCGAATACCATACGGAATATTTTTCCCATCTGTGTGATCTCTCCCGCTGCAGGGATAAAACCAACGATGTAGATACATCCGTCCAATACAGTGACCTCAGGTACCAGTTCTTGCAAACGAGGTCCTGTTCCGTATACATTCAGGAGTGGTATCACTACGGTATGTGCATGTGCTGCTTTCCGGAGCAGCGCGGCAATGGAGTCGACCGAATACCCTTTCACACAGACAAAGATCACATCCGCTTTTCCGGAAAATTCTTCCGCTGTGCAGGCCTCCACAGAGAGGGTATGCTCTCCTTTCAGATCGGAATGCAGAATCAGTCCCCGGTGGCGGATCGCTTCCAGGTGCGCACCCCGGGCTATACAACTCACCTGTTTCCCGGCCAGTGCCAGAAACCCGGCAATGCTGCCGCCTACCCCTCCGGTCCCTGCAACAAGATATTTCATAATGGGTCTATACATTGAAACGGAAATGCATGATATCTCCGTCCTGTACTACATATTCTTTTCCTTCCACATTCAGTTTTCCGGCTTCGCGTACGGCCGCTTCCGATCCGTATCGGATGAAGTCGTCGTACTTGATCACTTCGGCACGGATAAATCCTTTTTCGAAGTCAGTATGGATCACTCCTGCACACTGGGGGGCTTTCCATCCTCTGTGAAAGGTCCAGGCACGTACCTCTACCTCTCCGGCAGTGAAGTAGGTCTCCAGATCCAACAACCTGTAGGCAGCCTGTATCAGACGCGACACACCCGACTCTTCCAGTCCTGCCTCTTCCAGGAACATCTGCCGGTCTTCATATGTCTCCAGTTCGGCAATATCCGCCTCTGTGCGGGCGGCTACGATCAGGATCTGTGCCTGTTCGTCCTTTACAGCTTCCCGTACCATATCCACATATTTGTTGCCACTGACAGCACTTTTTTCATCTACGTTGCAGACATACATGACCGGCTTGCTGGTGAGCAGGAACAATTCGCGGGCAATCTTTTGTTCGTCTTTGGTGTCGAACTCCACCGTGCGGGCCGATTTGCCCTGTTCCAGCGCCTCTTTGTAGCGTATCAGAATGTCATAGGTTTGCTTAGCTACTTTGTCTCCACCCGTTTGTGCCTGTTTCTGTACTTTCTGTATACGCGCTTCGATGGTCTCGAGGTCTTTCAGTTGCAATTCGTAATCGATGATCTCTTTGTCCCGTACCGGATGGATGGAACCATCCACATGCGTCACATTCTCATCGTCAAAACAGCGCAGAACATGTATAATGGCATCGGTCTCCCGGATATTGGCCAGGAATTTGTTGCCCAGACCTTCGCCTTTGCTGGCTCCTTTGACCAGTCCGGCGATATCTACGATCTCTACCGTAGTGGGTACGACGCGTTTGGGATTGACCAGTTCGGCCAGTTTATTGAGTCTTTCGTCGGGTACGGTGATCACGCCGACATTCGGTTCGATGGTGCAGAAAGGGAAGTTTGCCGCCTGTGCCTTGGCATTGGACAGGCAGTTGAATAGGGTCGACTTCCCTACGTTCGGAAGTCCGACAATACCACATTGTAATGCCATAAAAGTATGTTATTTTTCTTATTATCAATTATTTAATATCACTTTCAGAAGAGGCGAGTAACAAACTGGTAATAATTGAAAGTTAAAAAAGAATAATTGTTACTTTTCCCTCATTCTTGGGGTGCAAAGATAGTGATTTTTGAGGGGATTGCCTTTAACTTCCTATACTTTCTATTTTTACCTATGTTCTTTTTGCCGTTGAGTAACTATCTTTGCCTATGAAATGAAATAGAGATTGTTACGGAATAATAACCGGAAATCTCAGTTCAATAGGTTCTGTTATAAAATGAATTGGATATCTTTTGTAGTTATTATAGTGGTTTTAGTTTGCTTTTGCTATGTAGTTAAAAAGGGGTTTACTAATAGCTTGTATATGCTTCACCGGAAAGCTTATTTTAAGTATAAAAGCGAAGTTGTTTCAGGAAGTAAATCTTATGAAAGATTCGTCAGGGACTTTTGTAATGAGAATATTTTTCTTGTTGCTAAGAGTGCCGAACAACTAAATGAACAGAACCGGAACTATAATATCATTCAGGAACTCTTATCCCAAAGACAGGATTTAGTATCTAAATACTTTTCCTCTTCAAGTTTCTCTGTGGAAGATTTTAGAAAAATAAATAAAGAATTCAATACAACTCATATTATTCCTGAACCGATAATAGTCCAAGAGCCTAAAACCGACATCAAAGAGAAAATAATAGTAAAGAAGAATGTAGTAGGAATTGAAAACCCTTTTGGATGCAGATTGAAAAAGAACAGTTTATTCTATTAGCCGACTGCATTAATGAAGTTCGTGCTTTTCAAAATGACATATCACCGGAAGAGTTAGAAAACTTTTTCTTTTGCAGGTTAGAGGGAGCGTTCAAATCCAAGAATAACCGTACAATAGCTTATATTATGAATGCCCTTTATCTGAATAACTATATTAATGAAAGTTGGCAGGCAGTTATAGAAAAGCATCAACTTGTTTTATCTCCCATGAAAGAAGGGTATGTAAAAGCCAATGACCTATCATCAGCCAATAACAACTATCCGAAAGGAGCAGAAATAATAGATGATTATATCAAACAACTGAAAAAACATTGAGTATAGGTTAAGACCTCAAACTATCTCAAACCACTATCAATCTATTTTACAATACATTTGCCCTCATAATCGATTACAACTAACGGAGGGCATGCACTCCATATTATTTAATTTTCCAAATACAATTTTATGGAGAAAAGTATTGAAATGCGAGTTTCCGAACTCGAAAAAATGATTTTTCTAACGAAGAGCGTACTTAGTTTTGAAGAAGCAAGTAAGTTTCTAAACCTATCTAAAAGTTATCTTTATAAGCTAACTTCCAGTAATCTTATTCCTCATTATAAGCCACAAGGCAAAATGCTTTACTTTGAAAAGGCAGAATTAGAAGCCTTTTTACGTCAAAACCCTGTAAAAACACAGGCTCAAATATCAGAGGAAGCACAACGGTATATTATCAACAATAAAAGAAAAAAATAAAGTTATGGATAATAAACCGATTACAGAACAGGGAAATAATATTGCTGTATTATGGCAAACTGCCCATTTACGGGTAACAGATAAGTATGAAACCGCTTCGGAAGTTATTTGGGCACACGGCTCTTCCATTGGCACATTAGGTAATTTTAGCGCATCCACCGGAAAAGCTAAAAGCAAAAAGACGTTTAACGTATCTGCAATTGTAGCAGCAGCACTAAAGAATGATGAAGTATTGCGCTATGCAGTTGAATTACCGGAAAATAAACATAAAATACTCTATGTAGATACGGAACAAAGACCCTATCATTGTCAGAAAGTTATTTTGCGTGCGTTACGTTTGGCAGGTATGTCGACAGATCACCACCCCGAAAACTTAGAATTTCTTACTTTACGGCAATATACGCCCGAAGTCCGAATTAATATTATCCAGTATGCTATTGATAATACAGAGAATTTAGGATTGGTAATAATAGACGGAATCCGTGATTTGATGTATGACATTAATAATCCAAGTGAAGCATCTACTTTGATTAATAAGCTAATGACATGGACGGACACGAAGCAAATCCATATTCATACAGTTTTGCACTTAAATAAAGCAGACGATAATACAAGAGGGCATATCGGTACAGAACTCAATAATAAAGCCGAAACCATTTTGCAAATAAACAAAAGCGAGCAGGATGGAGATATTAGCGAAGTAAAAGCAATGCACATCCGTGACAGAGAGTTTGAGCCGTTTGCCTTTCGTATCAATGAAGATGCTTTACCTGAACTGGTAAATGATTATGTAATAGGAAAATCAAAGGCTAAACGAGGTTTTTCTTATACGGAACTTACGGAGGAACAGCACCGGGAAGCTTTGTCTAACGGCTTAGGAAATGAGTTGATAAAAGGACATGATAACCTGCTGAAAGCTATACAGAAAGGCTATGCTACTGTAGGATTTGAACGAGGAAATAATATTATTCTTAACTTAAAGAAATTCCTTATAAACAAACGTATGGTAGTGAAAGAGGGGAGAAGTTATAAATACAATTCTGCATTCTACTATTAAAAAAAGTTCGGTTTAGTTGAAGTGTCTGTAAGAGAAATCAAACTAAACCGGCTTAATTTCCATTTCTCAAACTATAAATATATGACTATAGAACAGGCTAAAAGTATAGTACTGGTTGACTACCTGTATAGTTTAGGTATTCAACCCATCAAACAACAAGGTATTAACCTTTGGTATAATTCACCATTCCGGGAGGAGAAAGAGCCATCTTTTAAAGTAAACGCTTCCCGTAATGAATGGTATGATTTCGGCATTGGTAAAGGAGGAAATATTATAGCATTAGCAGCAGAACTATATTCGACTAATAATGTACCGGATTTATTGAACCATATAGCAGGGCAAAGTTCTTTCGTTCGTCCGGTTTCCTTTTCTGTTCCACAACAAAAAGAATCTTCCGGGATAGAGATAGTGAAAATACAGTCATTAGCTAATCCGGCTTTATTTGATTACCTGAATGAACGGCATATTAGAAAAGATATAGCTCAACGGCATTGCCACGAGGTATATTATACGGCTAATCAAAAAAACTATTTTGCCGTAGGTTTTAAGAATGATTCCGGAGGGTATGAAGTCCGCAACAAATATTTTAAAGGTTGTACCTCAAAAGATATTAGTATTCATCCGGGAGATAAAAGTAGTTGTTTAGTTTTTGAGGGCTTTATGGACTATCTTTCTTATTTAACTCTGAAAAATATACCGTCAGCGCAACAAAGTGTAATTCTGCTTAATTCGGTAAGTAATGTTGGTGAAGCGTTAGACCTGATAAAATCTTATCCACAGGTTTATACTTTTCTGGATAATGACGAAGCAGGCAGAAAGGCAACTGAACAAATAAAGTCTGCATGCAGGTCAGTAGATAATCAATCTCCGAAATACAGTCAGTATAAAGATATGAACGACCTACTTTGTGGAAAGAAGATACTGGTTGACTGCAAACATGAAAGCAAGAAGTCACTATCTCATGACAGCATGAATGCAGTCAATCCATCACCCAAAAAGAAAACAGGTAGACGAATGAAATTCTAACCTGTTTAGCGGTGGGATTTTCCCGGACGGAATTTTGCGTTAGGAAAAGCCATAGCTTATTAGGGCATTTTCTTAACGCTCCGTTTCACTCTCACTAAAAAAGCCCTCATAAGCCAAAGGTTTTCCCCTTTGGAATCTCCCTTAAAATGTACCATCCTTTAAAATTTATAGCTATGGGAAAAGTAGTACTCCATATCCAAAAACCAAAAGGCAACGATGCCGGAACGTCTGCCCATATTGAAAGAATAGTTATACCCGGCAATGCTGATCCGGAACGAACCTATTTAAATAAAGAGTTTATTGAATTCCCTGAAGAGGTGAAAAATCGTACACAGGCTATCCAATACCGGATAGAACACGCAGGTATAAAAAGAAAGGTTAGTCATAACCAGGTGCGAGCTTTACAAATTATGCTCTCCGGCACACATGAAGATATGAAACATATAAAGGATACAGGCAAATTAGACGAATGGTGTAAAGATAATATTGATTGGCTACAAAATACATTCGGAAAAGAGAATGTTGTTTCTGCTGTTCTTCATCTGGATGAGAAAACACCGCATATTCATGCTACCGTTGTTCCCATAGTGAAAGGAGAGAGAAGAAAAGCCAAAGCAGAAGAGAATAACGGCAAAAAGAAGTACCGGAAGAAATCCAAAGATACTATTCGGTTATGTGCCGATGATGTTGTGGCACGGGATAAACTGGAACACTATCAGAGTACCTATGCCGAAAAGATGGAAAAATATGGATTAGAAAGGGGTGTCCGGGGTTCAGAAACCCGGCATTTATCTACTGACCAATTTTACCGGGAACTTGCACGTGAGAATCTCAATTTACAACAAGATATTCAGGAGAGTATTCGGTTAAAAGAATTGTTGGAAAGGGAAATTCAGGAGCAGAAAGGGCAACTTAAAACAGAGAAACTTAAAAATGACGTTGTTGATACAATCGGCAGTCTGTTCAGTAATACCAAATTAAAAAAACTTCATCATGAAAAGGAGAGCCTTGAATCCAAAATTGAGCATTTGAATCAGGAGTTTAATAAACAGTTACAAGAGAAGAACGAAGTTATCAAGTTATTAAAGAACGACCTTGCAAAGTCGGAATCTCTATTTAAACAAATAGAACGGTTATTTCCCTATATGAAAGATATTCTACACATTGATAATCTTTGTCGTACTGCCCGTTTTACCTCTGAAATGATTCATAATCTAATTATTGGGAAGCCTGTACAGTTTAAAGGAGATTTGTATTCTGCCGAACATAAAAGAACATTTATACAGACGGTTCTATTGCCCAGATGAAAAAGGTTGAGAAAGGTAAAGATAATCTTGGTGTCTTTATAGATGGTGTAATTATTACCGATTGGTTTAGAAATAAGTATAATGATTTAATGACCTCATTGAATTCCGGACTTAAACAAAGAAATACTGTCCAAAAAAAGAAAGGGTTAAGTTTATAAAAAGTGTTTAAATCAAAATAATTCGATAACTTTGTAAGACAACTAAAACTGTAGCCAATATGAATAAATCATTAGGTCATCTACCCAAAGAAAAAAGAGCAATTATAAGACAAATTGCTAATGATATTGTTGCGGCTCTTCCTGATATGGTAGAGATGGTTATTCTGTATGGCAGTTATGCACGTGGGAACTATGTAGAATATGATGAGAGGATAGAGTTTGGTATAAGGACTGTATTCATAAGTGATTATGATATTCTTGTCATTACCAATGAAAACTACGATGGTAATATGTTCTCTATGAAAATAGAAGAAGTTCAGCGGGAATATTACAATAGACAGGATTCGGACGAAGTTCCTACACTCGAAGTTATACATGATGGTATTAAGTATTTTACAAAAGCCTTAGAGAAAGGACTTTACTTTTATACGGATATTAAAAAAGAGGGAGTTCTTCTTTATAATGCTGGAAACTATAAACTACCACGCAGGAAAAAGATTAATTATGAAGAAATTCATGAGCTAACAACAATGTACTACGAAGAGAAGTTTGCTTTGGCTAAGAACTTCTTAAAACACGCTTATATAGACTTTAAAGATAAGGAGTATAAAGTAGCTTCTTTCTATTTACATCAAACGATGGAAAACCTGTATAAAGCGATACTCCTGACTTTTACTTTGTATACCAAAAAAGAACACCGCTTAACAAAACTTAGTGCAGGTGCACAAGGTCATGTTGTAGAGGTATGTCAACCTTTCCCACGTAATACAGAGGAAGAAGAAGCCTTATTTAAGATGTTGCATAGAGCTTATATACAGGCTCGGTATAATCCGGCATTTAAAGTTACCGAAGAAGAGATTAAACTAGCTTTAGAGAGAGTAGAGATTTTGAAAGAGATTACTCAAAAAGCCTGTGAAGAAAAAATAGCAGATTATAGTAAATATTTGGTGGGTGAAAAATAATACAATCTAATTTATGAGAAAATCAATTTGGATACCTTTAGCAATTATATCAGTTCTTATTTCAGTTGTTTTGATTTTATATTTTTGTACATTTAATGGTGGAATCATTGCAGATTACGCTGCTTGGGCTGCATTTGGATATATTTTTGCTTCAATAGCAAGTCTTCTTGCTTTTGTAGGAGTTTTGATTAATCAAAATCAACTATTGAATACAGAAGAGAAAACTAATTTTAATGATCTACTGAAATTGTATGAACGCCAAGTAGACAATTTGGAAGTTGGAAATGTGAAAGGTCTTAAAGCTTTTCAAGAGTTAGGTGTACAAACAAAATCTTTAATAGGACTCACTTTTCTTTATTTTGAAATTAAAAACTCTAACGACAACATTGCCTTATTTGAGATATTCAATTCTTTTGGAACTACTTGTTCTGAAAGTATTGGGTGTGTTTATGATAATGTAAGGGGAACAAAAGGATATGATATTTTGAAGATCGAATATGATACGAGTTCTTTAGAAAATCAAATAAGTAGCTTAAATGATAGATATAATAGCTTATCTGATAATGAAAAAAATGAATTGGAATACTTGAAATCTACATTGCGACTTAGAATTATTACAACTATAAAGAAAATGTATGATTCAGTAAATAAAAATGCTTCTGGGTTATTTACATATAGTGGTAAAAAATTAAGTGAATATATTAGTAATGAAGATTATGAGAGCTGTGAAAATGTATTTAGTATTATAGGGGATTATTATTATAATTTTTATGGTGCTTTCTTAGGTCAGTATTATCGGAATGTCTATTATCTAATTGATAGTTTGCAAAATTCAAAAAATAAGGATAAGTTTTCGAAAATATTTAGAGCTCAATTGTCTAAAGATGAATTGGTTATTCTTCTATTAAATGCATGTAGTTCTAGATCTACTAGAAAAACTATAGATATGTTCAAGAGTGCTGATTTATTTAATAATTTAGACATAGATGATTTATTATTTGTTTTTGAACGAGGAAATAAAACCATTTTAATCAACTCTATACTAGAAATTTCTTATGAGAAACTGAATTAATAATCTAATATATTTACTGATGGAAAACAAAATTATTGCAGGTTACCTCAATGAGTTTACTGCTGACTTTGGTATAAAAGAGGTCAAAGAGGACATTCTTTTCGAAATGTTTTCAAATTATTGTATCATCTCACGAGTTCACCCTGAAGCATTTTCAACAGATTTTGAGAAAATCGAGGATTTAAATGTCGGTGGAGGTGAAGATACTGGAATTGACGGTTTGGCAATAATTGTTAATGACCATCTTGTTTCAAGTATTGAAGAGATTAGAGATCTAAAGACTTCTCATAAAAGATTAGACGTACAATTCCTTTTTATTCAAGCAAAAACTTCTCCAAAATTTGAAGCTGAAAAAATAGGAACTTTTATTTTTGGTGTTAAGGATTTTTTTAGAGAATCCCCCTCTATTAAATTCAATGATAATATTAAGCTATTTCGAGAGCTAAAAGAATATATTTATGAAAATAGTATTGAGATGGATGCAAAGCCACTCTGTCACATGTACTATATTACTACAGGAAAATGGACAGATGATAAAAATGTATCTGGAAGAGCAAATTCAGAAAAATCGGATTTAGAATCTTTAAATATTTTCAGCAAAGTAAAGTTTGATCCTATTGATGCAGACAAAATAGGGGATATATATAAAGAGATTAAAAACAAAGTAAAGAAGCAAATATTATTTGAGAAAAGAGCTTCTTTACCACCAATAAATGGGGTAAAAGAAGCATATATTGGAGTTTTACCAATTACAGAATATATTAATCTTATTAAAGGCTCTGATGGAAAGATTCAGAAGAATTTATTTTATGATAATGTAAGAGATTATTTAGGAACAAATTCAGTAAACAATGAAATAGCTCAAACAATAAAATCTTCTAAAGATCAAGATAAATTTGCAATTTTAAATAATGGAGTTACTGTGGTAGCGACATCAGTGCTTCCTGTAGGTGATAAATTCACTATTAGCGATTTCCAAATTGTCAATGGTTGCCAGACAAGCCATGTTCTTTTTGAAAATAAAGATTATTTAAAAGATAGTAAATCTTATATTCCTTTTAAGTTAATTGTAACTGATAAGTATGAAACGGTAAATCAAATAACGAAAGCTACAAATAGACAAACAGAAGTTAAAACGGAAGCATTTGCGGCATTAGAACCATTTCATAAGAAGTTGGAGGAGCATTATAATTCTTATCCAAAAGAAATAAGAATTTATTATGCGAGGAGAAGTAATCAGTATGATAGTATTATCCCTAGAATACCTAAGGATAAAATTATCACTTTAGCTGCTCAAATAAATTCATTTGTTGCGGTATTCTTAAATGAACCACATAGTACTCATAGATATTATGGAGAAGTTTTAAGGGCATATAAAGATAAACTCTTTCAAGAAGGCCATAGTAATGAAATGTATTATGTCAGTAGCTATGCTTTGCAAAAAATAGAAAAGATGTTTAGGGGTAGATCACCTAAAATTGAAAGTTATTATCGAATAAATAAGTTTAAACATCATATATTAGTTGTTTTAAGAATTATAATTTGTGGATACAAATATCCTTCCTTTACAAGCCATGAGATGTCTTCTTATTGTGATAAACTTCAATCTGTTTTATTAGATGAAACTAAGACCTTGAAAGCTGTTGAATTAGCAAAAACTATTATATCTGATACTGCTTCTAAATATGGTCGTTTATATCCAGAAGTAAACATTCGTGAATATCATCGGAAAAAGAATTTTACAAATCAATTGATAGCAGAAGCAAAAAAAATATCAGAAAAGAATTCTTTAAGAACAGTGTTTCTTTGATGTTTAGTTTATTTCCTTAATTATATAATTATAATAAACAAAACTGATGTTATAATAATGCTGGCGAAAAGTAAAATGAAATATTCTCTTTTCGCCAGTCCTATTTTAATCAGTTAGGTTAGGAATCAAATCAATAGCCTTTTTCTTGCTTTCATCGACAATTTTAGCATATATCTGTGTTGCCTGAATATTGGTGTGTCCAAGCAATTTAGAAACCGTATACAGGTCAGCTCCCAAAGTCAGCATCATGGTAGCATGTGTATGCCGTGATACATGAAATGTTACATGCTTCTTTATTCCTGCTTTTTCTGTCCATGTAGACATTATTTCGTTTGTCCTGCCTAGTGATATTAAATCAGCAAAAACTTTGTCTGTGGGCTTTGCATTTCCTTTTGGCGGTAATTGTTTTAGGGCTTCATTACTCAACGGAATAGAAATAGGCTCTTTTGTCTTTTTCTGAATAATATTCAGGAAGTATGTACCATCTTTCTGTTTTTCAAGATTGCCCCATGTTAAGGCAGCCACATCACAATGACGTATACCACAGAAACAGCAAAATAAGAAAGCCTGTTTCACGCTTGGAATTCTAAAATCTGTTTTGATAAGTGCCTTTACTTCATCAATGGTTAGGAACTCCCTGTGAGGACGTTCCTGCCGAGGTTTATCCTCTGTTTTTATTTTATCCATAGGATTGAAAGGTAGAATATCTTCGGCAACGGCATAATTGATGTAATAACGGAGCATTTTGTAATAATGAGCCCGTGTATTAGGGCTGATATATTTTTCTTCTTTACTGTGATGCTGACGGGCTGTTTTCAGGTATTCCACAAAGCCAAAGATATACTCCTTAGTGAGCTGTTTAAAATTAATCCCTATTTTGTCGTATCGCTGTAAGTGATGTATCAGGGTATTTGCTGTTACTTTTCTGCCTGTTTTTTCCACATCTTTGTTAGCTATATATTGAATGTAATCCACAAGTTTAATAGTGGATTTCGTTTTGCTATTACTAAAACCATGACGGTTGTTTTGTACTTCCACTATCTTTTGGGCTTTGATAGCGTTAGCCAGTTTCATTATTTCTTTATTATGGGCTTTGTCTGCCCGGTTCTTTTCAGGAATTAGATATAGTTTTAGGAAGTCATAAGTTCTTATGCCATCCACATACATATCTAAATAAACAGATTTATTTCCATTACTAAGTTTCTTTGTTCTGATACGAATTGGCTCTTTTATTTGTACTACTTTGCTCATGTTATACTTTGATTGATACAGTCGCAAACATAGGAAATATTATTTGTTATTCGGGTAACAAACGAGTAACAGAAGTAACAAGAAACAAGGAGAATCAAGGGAAAACGGAGTAAAGAAAAGAAAGTAAGATTCAAACTTAATCTTTTGATATATAGTTTGTTTATCTTCCTTTTTTATGATTTTGTTATTTTGGTTGTGGAACTGATTTTCTTCCACATTGTAAAGCCATTTATCTTGTTTTAATTATTTATTTTCCGTCAGGATCGGTTTTTCCGATGCAAAGATAGTCAATCTTTTGATAACTGGTAAAAAGGTAGGGGAATACCTGTGTTTTCGACTTTTCCGGGGAAATTGTTTACCAGTCAATTCATAAAGAGTTGTGCGAATAGTGAAAGGGCAGATAACGGTGGATGAATTCCATATCGGTTATAAGAGAATGGATGCATACCTTCGTTAAAAGAAATAAATGGTGAGTCAGAATCTATTGGATCTGTTCAAAGTCCTGCAGGAACGCCCGATTCTGGCTCAGGGTAAGTGTAGTGAAGCCGTAGTGGTAGCGAAGGTAAAACAAACGCTAACCTGGGGTACGAACCGCACACAAAAAAACTGCTGCAAGTAAGACCGAAATTTAAGATATATCTTTTTCTTGTACTCTATTGTTAATATCTTTTTTTTGTTTATCAGGTACTTGTCTATTAAAAAACCTGTCACATACGTTTTGAAGGCAGGCAGGAACAGTGAGGGAGAAAGCATTACAAGCAAGACGTATGATGAATTTATCTTACCGGTGTTTCCTGCGATATTCCAGAGGGGTGCACCCTTTGTAGAGCCGGAACTGGCGCGCCAGGTTGCGCAGGTCACTGAAACCGGTTTGCTGGGCTATTTCAGCAATGGGGTCGTTACTGCGTAGAAGCAACTGTGTAAATCGTTCCATACGCAGGTGAAAAATATACTGATAGACCGATTTGCAGGTCTCTTGTTTGAAGCGTATTTCCAGCAGGCGGCGGGAAAGTGGGACCTGCTGCACTACATCTTCTACATGGATGCCTTGTCCTACATGTTGGTGAATGTATTGCAGGGCTTTGAGGATGTAAGGATCTTCGGTAGAATAGGTATTGGTGGACTGTCTGCTTACGATACCGGTGGGTTGAATGATGACATCCTGATAGGGATGCTCCGGATCTTTCAGCAGGGTTTCGAGCAGGCGGGCTGCTTCATAGCCACCGCGTTTGATGTTCATATCCACACTGGAGAGCGTGGGGTCGGAGAGGGTACAGGTGACTTCATCGTTATCTACTCCCAACACCGCGATGTCTTCGGGGATGCGCAATCCGCACAGCTTACATGCCTCTGTGATGCGGCTGGCCTGATTGTCATCACACGCCATCAGTGCGATAGGGTGGGGGAGCGAAAGGAGCCATGCGCACAGAGGATCTGCTTCGTAGAACCAGAGCTCGTCCAGCTGCTGATGCTGGTATTCATAGAAATTCCCGGCATATCCCTGTCGGGTAATGGCTGCCTGGAAACCTTCGCACCGCTCCTGCGACCACACCACGTCCCGGTAGCCGTAGAACGCGAATTGCCGGAAGCCTTTCTGCATAAAATATCCGGCAGCCATTTCTCCGGTCAGGTGATAGGCCCCGGTTATGTTCGGGATACACCCCCAGCGTTTCTTGTAATCCTGTGCCAGTGCTACGATGCCGTTCTCCGCAAATAATCCTACTTCATCGTTGGTATCAAATTGTCCGATGATGGCATCCGCTTCCCATTTCCTGGCCCATTCCAGTACTCCGGGAATACCGTGTATATGCTTATACGAAGGAGGCATCCGGCATACCACCCAGGGGGCCCTGTCCTGTGAATAGGCCAGGATCCATCCGTTAAAAGAATGAGTCTTATCATGTAGCTGTATGCAGTATAGCCTACCGGGTCAGGGCGATCTCCCTGTCGGGTTGGTTCCATCCGGAAACTACGAGCCGGAGGTTCTTTCCTTGGATATCCGCCGGATCTACCGTACATTCCAATGTACGTTTCTCACCTGGCAGCAGACTGACGTAATTATCGTTCCAGAATACCGGACAGATCAGTTCGCCCTGCTCGTCTTTCAGAGCGACGCGTGTCATCAGGCTGACGTAGGCACCGTTTTCCATTTCTACCCGTATCACATCTGCCGATTGGCTTACCCGGATGTCGGTTTTTGCTTCGGTCAGCGTGTTCAACGGTGTGAAATCGGCATATTTCTTCATGGGGGTATGTACCCAGTTGGTCTTTGCCCAGTCGTGCTCGTCGTCCGTTGGAGAAAGGCAATAAAAATTGTCTGTCAGCCACTTTCCGTTGCTGTCCTGTAGTTGCAAAGATAGGAAAATATGTGTGTCAAACGACGGGATCTCTGCTACTTTTTCCGACAGGCGCGGAGCAGACTGCACCTGTATGGATTGTTCGTGTACAGGTTTCGAGTTCAGATCGTAGATCACAATCTTTCCCTGTAGTTTTTTCCGGTCAGGCCCTTCGCTCACGAAATAAATACTACGGTCTGCATAGTTATAGATCAGTTGCTGTGCTTCATTGGCCTTTTTGACGGAGTAATAAGCGGAAGTCGGCACGAGATAGTAATCATACATCTGCCAGTACATCGAAGGCCATGCCGAATTGAGCATCCACTGAACAATACCTGTCGTCTGGGGAATGTTCACACGGAAAGCCTCGAACATGGAGCGCGTTCCTTCGTAATTGATCAGGTCCGCTTTGCGTAGGTAGTCTGTCAGGCTGGTCGCTTTGCCGTATTTTCCGTCTACTACCGAGGTCATTACATCCATGTTGTTCATAGCAGAGGTAGCCGTAGTACAGTGATAGTCCCAATATTCGTTGATAGGCCACAGTTTGTCTGCAGGGATCATTTTCCGGATAGACTCGATCACCGGAAGCTGCGCTCCGATACCGGTTTCCGTATTGAATCCGAAGGCTCCGCCGTTCTTTTTATCGATGAACCAGTAGTTCGGACCTACGTATTCGTACGGACCATACATCTTCATTCCCGTAGGACCTGTCACTTCACTTGTCATTTTCTTCGCAGCAGACACATACGGACGGTCGTCTATCTTCTCCAGTACACGCAGGTATTTCTTTTCCAGTTCCGGACGCGGCATCATATCACTCCCTGTATACCAGGCGATGATACTGGGATGGTTGCGCAGCCAGAGTACCTGGTCGTTCAGCGATCGGGCAATCAGATCCATGGTCTCTTGCGTCATGATACCGCCGAATTGGTCTACAGGCGATCCGATGTAATGTTCCCACTCCCACTGACAACTCCATCCTACCAGGGCCAGCAGTCCGTAACGGTCGCACAGGTCATATATATTCTGTGAATTGCCCCAGATATTTTCGAAACGGATCGAGTTGAGATTCATATCCTTTACGTAGCGCACCTGTATCTCGTTGGTCTGCGGAGTATCGCGAAGGAACATATCATCTGTCCAGCCTGCGCTGCGTACCAATACCTCTTTGCCGTTGAGCCTGAAGCCACGGCGTCCCTCTTCCGTAAAATAGTCTTCGATCTGGCGGATGCCGAAATCTACCTGCTGGCTGTCTGACACCTTGTTATCGGCGACAAATTCCAGCTGCATGCGATACATTTCCGGAGATCCCAATTGATGGCACCACCAGAGACGCGGCTGGCTTACATGGAGCTGACGGGCCTGCGTGGCGTCTACGGAAACTACTTTTTCCTCTCCGGCTGCCAGGGTCACAGGTACGGAGAATGTCTTTCCGTCAAACGTACCCCGCAGTTTTCCTTTTACAGGAGAAGTTCCATGGTTGGTCAGCGTAGTTTCCACGTTGAGCCATGCTTCATCCAGCGTTTCCAGGTTTACCGTAGTATGTACACGGCTGTGTTTCATTTCTACCTCTCCCGAAACCAGGATCCGGACTTCGCGGTAGAGTCCCATACTTTCGTCGGCAGGCCGGGGATTCCAGTCGACAAATCCAATGTTCGGATCACCACCTTCCGCCCGGAAGACCTCGATGGCCAATACATTCTCTTCCTGCAGGTAAGGAGTGATGTCCAGAGAGAACTGGCGGAAGGGGCCGCGACAATGACTGCGATCGGCGATTTGCCGGCCGTTGATCCATACATTGGCAGAGTAACTCAGCCCGTCCAGTTGTAGCCGGGCGGTCTGGCCTTCAGACAGTGGGGGAAGTGGGAAAGAAGTACGGAACCACCAGGGAACTTCGTAGGGAGCGCGATCTATCTCTTTATACGCCACTCCTTCCAGGATTCCTTCATACAGACCGTTTGTGCTGAGAGCTCCCATTACGGTGGTGGGTACACTGGTTGGGTACCAGCCCTCTGTGGAGATCTGAGGGGTGGATAATACGGAACCGTCTATTTCCAGTCCGGCCGAAGAATGGATGTACCAGTCATCTGCCAACAGGATCTGACGATGTTGCACGCTTTCCCGGGACTGACACGAAAGGAGCGGGATCGCGAAACAGAAGAATAAAATAAAGAGGTTTTTCATGACAAAAGGGATTGAATGAGTTAATGAATCAGAGCCGAAGCTCCCAGTAGGCTCACATAGGGGGTTTGTGAGACCAGTATATGTAATTTTTTGACTGTTTCGTTGTAAGGGAAATCCTGTATGGCCTTTTGCATCGATGGCTCGAAAAGGGGATAGGCAGAGGATAATCCGCCTCCCCAGACAATGGCATCCGGATCGTAAGTAAACAACACTGCTTTGACCAGGTTGCCCAGATGCATACCAAATACATTCCACTGTTCCAGTGCTTCCGGATCACCGGCGATGGCCTTGGTATAGGCTGCTTTTCCGGTGGTATGGCAGAGACTGGTGAAGTAGTTGCTGCTGCAGTAGTATTCAAAATCACGGTCCAGATAGGGGAGAGAACCGATCTCTCCGGCTCCCGTATTGCTGCCGTTGTAAAGCTTGCCATCTACGATCACTCCGGCTCCCGTGCCGGTGCCCAGTGTGATCCCTACCAGGTTGCGGAAAGGCTTGCCTCCACCGAAAAGATGCTCGCCCAGTGCAAAACAATTGGCATCGTTGTTTACCTGTACAGGTACGCCAAAATGGTTCTCCATTTCTTTTTTGAGGTGCACCTCTTTCCAGGAAGGGATATTGGCAGCGTTATATACAATTCCCTGTTCGGCATCCACCACCGAAGGTACGCCGATGCCGATCCCTTGTATAGGACCTTTGATCAGTTCGCTGGCCGCGTCCATCAGATACCGTACGCTCTCTTCGCAGCTCATTTGCGAAGGACAGGCAGAGATCCGGATGTCTGAGATCCGCTCTCCTTCTATCAGTCCTGTACGGACGTTTGTTCCACCTAAATCTATTGCTATTTTCATCACTGAATGAATTATATGTATGGGGCTTTGTGTTGCCGGCTGTATGTGTTGCTGATCCCATACGTAGCGGAGTCTGATCCCTGTGAGAGATCTCCCGGCAGGATCTGCTGTGACCTTTATCTATGTTACAAAAATAGGGGATTGATCTGGGATAAAGTTAGTATTTTGCGCATGTTAATCTTCTTTTTGCGCAAAAAACGGGAGAGTAAGATACATCGGGTAGAAAGGAAGGATCTTTATTTTCCTCCTCTGTCCGGAGAATGGAGTGTTTCTCTGTGTGCTGCGTATATATAAACATATCCCCAGAGAATGTCTTCGGAGATCAAACAGGATACAGGGAGATAGTAAGTATGCTACTATTCCGGGTGCCCTGTAAAGACGCGCGCCGTGCGTCTCCGCATACCGAATGGGAATAATATATAAATTAATTATCTTCTGTTTCTTCCCGACGCATCCGATAGAATGCCTCTTTCAATGCCGTTTCGTCCCGGAGGATTTCCCGGAGTTTTTTTAGATTTTCACTGTTCTTTGTTCCTTTCAGCCATAGTTTCAGGTATCCGCCTTCGGCATATTTCTTTGTCAGGTGTTCCCGAAAACGTTGATACTGCCATTCCGCGGAAGTATCGGGATGTTTCCTGATACCGTATTGTACGGTACGGCGTAAGGTGATCTCCGGGTCAATGATACGGTCTGCTTCGGCTACGATCTTACCGTACAGACTGCGTGGTTCATGGTCTGAAGAGGCGCGGTGATCTTCCACTGCCTCTTTCATGATCAGGATCTGCTCTTCGGTAAACCATTGCCGCAGACGTATGTCCGATTGCAGAATCTCTCCGGAGATCAGGTGATGGGTCTCCCGGTCTTTGCACAGTCCGGTATCGTGATAGGCTGCGATGGCATAGGCCATGTTCGGGTCGGCGTGGTAGATAGCCGCAAGTTTCAGACTTTCACTGATCACTGTTTCCGCATGGCTCATCGTATGAGCCTTGTCGAAATGTTGATAAAGAGGCAGGATTTCGTTCTCGATGTAATGCTGGAGATCCGGATCTATCATGAGGAAAAAGTATATAAATGAAACGGGGCCGCAAAGTTAATCAAATCTTCCGGAAATAAAAGGAACTCCGGCTATTTGGGAGTGATGAGCCTATACGGGTGTACCCAGGTAGATATTCGCCTGGGTATTTTCCTGGATGTTGCAGGAAGGCTTTACCTTACTATAGAGAAGAAACTGAAAAAAGAAAGCCGGAAATTTATTCCGGCTTTCAGGGTTTGTTTTGTTAGAGTAAAGCGTCTATCGTTTTTTTCATGTAAATCCAAAGAGAGAATTCCCTGAGGTACAGGGTTAATTTGCTTCCATAGTGACTGTCATTTCCGGTATTTCCAGATAATCTTTCTGCTTGGAATTCCATTTGTAATAAATGGTAGTTACCAGTTTACCTTCATACGTATACCGGATGCAGGTATCTTTTTCCCACTGTTGTCTGGCAGAATTCCATTTCAGCGTTTCATGCTCTGTCATCCGCTGACGGTCGTCATAGCTATAATTGTATTTGATATGATTGACCAGGGCACCGCTTTCTATCTTATATACGGTCTGCGCTACCATTACTCCATCTTTTTCTTCCGTATTGTACACGTAGTTCCCATCATGACTACCGGCATACGCCAGTACCTGCATACACAGGAAGAAAGACAAAAGTAAAAATGATTTTAAATAAACAACTTTTTTCATATGATTTCATGGTTTGTTAGTAATATATCAAAATGACAGGTTGCTTCCTGTTCTCCTTGCACAAATATAGATAATTAAATCAGATATGTATATTTTTTGAATGAATATTTATCTATTTGTTGGGGCGTAGCTCGAGTGGGATTTTTCATAAAGTAAGGAAAAGTACAAAAAAAATATCCGGCAATTGGTTTGCCGGATAACCGGAAGACACTCCGATAGAAGAAAGTCCTTTTTGTGATCTTTCTGCAGAAAGTTAATTAACGTTATTGATGTTATACACAGGAATCAGTAAGGCCCTGTTTCAAACTTCTCCGTAAAGTTGGAACAGAGCCTGGGTATACATAGCCCGGAAAAACGCTTTAGCCCTCAATGCGCTTCCAGCCAGTTCCTGCCCCATCCGCAATCTGCTTTCAGGGGAACATGCATCCGGTAGGCATTTTCCATTTCCCGGATTACGATCTCCTCTACACGCTCTTTCTCTTCGGGATATACACTGAAGTTCAATTCGTCGTGTACCTGTAGGATCATTTTGGAGCGTAGGTTCTCCGCGCGGAACTGTTGGTCGATCCGGGCCATAGCCACTTTAATGATATCTGCCGCGCTTCCCTGTATCGGAGCATTGATGGCATTTCGTTCGGCATATCCGCGCACTACCGCGTTGCGCGAATTGATATCCGGTAAGAAACGTTTGCGGTGAAATATAGTCTCTACGTAGCCGTTTTGCTGCGCCACCTGGATGCTTTTGTCCATATAGGCCTTCACCTGCGGATAGGTTTCAAAATATCCCTCGATGAGTTCCCGCGCCTCTTTCCGGTCTACTCCCATACGTTCGGCAAGTCCGAACACAGAGATACCGTAGATGATACCGAAGTTGGCTGTTTTGGCTTTCCGGCGCATATCGGAAGTCACTTCCGTGATCTCCTTTTTATAGATCTTTGCAGCTGTGGCCGCGTGAATATCGTATCCGCTCAGGAATGCATCGATCATATTCTTGTCTTCACTCAGGTGCGCCATGATGCGGAGTTCGATCTGCGAATAGTCTGCCGAGAAGAAAAGACAGTCATCGTCCGGAATAAATGCTTTCCGGATCTCTTTTCCGTCTTCGTCGCGGATGGGTATGTTTTGCAGGTTGGGGTTGCTCGAGCTCAGTCGGCCCGTGGCTGTCACGGTCTGATTGAAAGAGGTATGTATCCTGCCTGTGCGTGGATGGATCAGTTGCGGCAAGGCATCTACATAGGTAGTAAGCAGCTTTTTCAGTCCGCGGTATTCCAGTATCTTTCCTACGACAGGGTGTTTCTGGCGATAGCTTTCCAGCACATCTTCCGAAGTAACGTATTGTCCGGTCTTGGTCTTTTTGGCTTTATCGGTGATCCGGAGCTGGTCAAACAGTACTTCCCCCACCTGACGGGGAGAGGAGATGTTGAAAGACGTCCCTGCCAGTGCGTAGATCTCTTTTTCTATTTCCAGCAGGCGTTCTGTCAGATGCTGCGAAGATTCTTTGAGTGCCTGGGTATCTATGCGTACTCCGTTGCGCTCCATGTGTACCAGTACAGGCACCAGGGGCATTTCGATCTCGTAGAACAGTTTGTCTGCTCCGTTCTCTTCCAGTTTTTTCTCCAGAACGTTCTTTAGCTTCAGGGTGACATCCGCGTCTTCACACGCATACAGGTAGACCTGTTCGGGAGAGAGGTCGCGCATATTCTTCTGGTTCTTTCCACGTGGTCCTATCAGCTCTTCGATCGGAATGGTCTGGTAGTTCAGATATACTTCGGCCAGGTAATCCATTCCGTGTCGCAGTTCCGGTTGAAGCACATAGTGAGCCACCATGGTATCGAATAATTTTCCTTTCAGTTCGGCTCCGTAATTTTCCAGCACGATCATATCGTATTTCAGGTTCTGACCGATCTTCAACGAATGCTCATTTTCGAAGACCGGCAGAAATTCCTTTACGATTTTTGTTGCTTCTTCGCGGTCGGCAGGTACGGGTACATAAAATGCCTGATTTTCCTGGTAGCTGAAACTCATTCCTACCAATTCCGCGTCTATCGGATCCATTGCGGTGGTTTCCGTATCCAGAGCAAAAAAATCAACTGTCAACAATTTTTGAATAATTTCCTTTCTTTTTTCTTCTGTATCAATGAGTTGGTAGTCTGTTTTTAAAGAATGTAAACACGAAAAATTCGATTTTTTCGGTTCGTCCGGGGATCCGGCCGGAAATTCCGCAAACAAATCGCCCTGGAAAGCCCCCTTTACTGTACTTTCCGTCGCCGGAACGGAAGTAGAGAAGAGGGAGGGAGAAGAGGAATCTCTTTTCAGGATCCGGTCCATCAGCGTACGGAATTCGAGTTCGGTGAAGATTTTCCGCAACGCCTCTTCGTCCCGTTCTTCCCGGATCAGTGCCGGCATATCCAGTCCGATTGGTACATCGGTTTTGATAGTAGCCAGGAATTTCGAAAAGAGGATTCCTTCTTTGTTCGATTCGATCTTGGTCTTCAGGGCGCCTTTGAGTTCATGGGTGCGTTCCAGCAGATTTTCCACGCTGCCAAATTCCGAGATCAGTTTCTGCGCGGTCTTTTCTCCTACACCCGGGCATCCGGGTATATTGTCCGACGTGTCTCCCATCAGTCCCAGAATGTCTATGACCTGACACGGATTGTCGATGTTGTATTTCGCATTCACCTCTTTCACTCCCATCACTTCGTATTCTTTGTCCCCGTACTTCGGACGATAGATAAAGATATGTTCACCTACCAGCTGACCGTAATCTTTATCCGAGGTCATCATATAGGTAAGAATCCCTTGTTCATCCGCCTGGCGCGACAGGGTACCGATCACATCGTCCGCTTCAAAACCGGGAACTTCCAGGATAGGGATGCGGTAGGCTTCGATGATCTCTTTGATGATAGGAACGGAGAGGCGGATCGCTTCCGGTGTCTCTTCCCGCTGTCCTTTGTATGCCTCATAGGCTTCGTGCCGGAAGGTGGGTCCCGGAGGATCGAAAGCGATACCAATATGCGTGGGGTTCTCTTTACGGAGTACATCTTCCAGGGTATTGACGAATCCGAGGATAGCGGAAGTATTAAAACCTTTCGAATTGATCCGTGGATTTCTGATCAACGCATAGTATGCTCTGTAGATCAGGGCATAGGCATCCAGTAAAAAGAGTTTGTTATTTTTATTCATCTTTTTTGATAATTTACAGGGTAAAAATACGAAAAAATACCGTATTAATTGTTTTATTACTACTTTTGTACCCAAATTGCATAGGCATGGAAATTGTGACCCTTATCAAATCACCCATCTGTAAAGAACTGGAAGAATTCAACGGACTTTTCTCGGAATCTCTTACCAGCTCCAATGCCTTGCTGCAGGAAGTCATTTCCCATATTCTTCATAGGAACGGAAAACGGATGCGTCCGGTTCTGATGCTGTTGCTTGCCCGGTTGTATGGCGAAGTTCCCCGTGAAACTCTCTATGCCGCTGTTTCTCTGGAGCTCCTGCATACTGCCAGTCTGGTACACGATGATGTGGTGGATGAAAGCCTGGAAAGACGCGGACAACCTTCGGTAAATGCCATTTTCAACAACAGAGTAGCGGTGCTGGTAGGGGATTACCTGCTGGCGACCTGCCTGGTGGAAGCTGCCAAGACAAAGAATCAACGGATCCTTGAGGTGATCTCTCACTTGGGACAGGATCTTTCCGAAGGAGAATTGTTGCAGTTGTCTCATCTTTCCAGTAAGAGTTTTTCAGAAGAGACTTACTTTTCTGTGATCCGTAAAAAGACTGCTGCTCTCTTTTCTGCCTGTACCACGACTGCTATTCTCTCTGTCAGTGAGAAGGAGGAAGACATACGGTTTGCCCGTGAATTCGGCGAATGTATCGGTATGTGTTTCCAGATCCGTGACGATATTTTTGATTATTACGAAGGGGCAGATATTGGCAAGCCTACGGGCCACGATATGCTGGAGGGTCGCCTGACCTTGCCTTTGCTATACGCGTTGAATACGTGCGAATGTGAAGAGATGAAAGAACTGGCTGTGCGGGTAAGGACCAGTGAAGCTACTTCCGCGGATATAGAATCCCTTCTTGCGTTTGCCCGTGAGAATGGCGGTATTGAATATGCCTGTCAGGTGATGGGGGAATACAAAGAACGGGCCGAGAATCTCCTGTCTGCTTTTCCGGATTCCCCTGTGAAGCAGTCTCTGGTGGAATACCTCAATTTTCTGATCCAAAGAGAGAAATAGTTTACTGCTTAGAGACACTATATTTTCTGTAAAAACAGCCCTTTCTTCCGGAATACATGGAGATAAGGGCTGTTTTTATAGGTATAGAGGGTTTTTCTTTTTTAGAAGAACTTCACTACTTCTCCCCGGATGTCTGAGAGCAGCAGATTGGCCAGACGGCTTGTTCCCAGACGGAATAGCTTGTTGTTGAGCCATTCTTCGCCGAGTAACTCTTTTACAATGGTATAGTATACCAGCGCGTCGTGTACGGTGTTGATCCCGCCCGCGGGTTTGAAACCGATCTTTATACCTGTCTTGTCGTAATATTCTTTAATGGCTTCACACATTACATACGCTGCTTCCGGCGTGGCGGCAGGTTGCTGCTTTCCTGTAGAAGTTTTGATGAAATCCGCTCCCGCATACATAGACAGGATAGAGGCTTTCTTGATGTTGGCAGCTGTTTCCAACGCACCTGTTTCCAGGATCACTTTCAGATGCGCTTCCTTGCAGACTGCTTTCAGCTCTTGTATCTCTTCGCACACCGTCTGATAATCTCCACTCAGGAAAGTGCCCACAGACAGTACAATATCGATCTCGTTGGCGCCGTCTGCTACTGCCAGGGAGGTCTCTGCTACTTTTACCTCAATAAAGGTCTGTGAAGAGGGGAATCCGGCCGAAACACAGGCAATGTTTACCCCTTCCACCTCCAGTGTATCTTTGACTACCTCTGCGAAGTTGGGATATACACAGATAGCTGCCACATTGTCCAGCTCCCCGAACTCCTCTTCAAACTGATTTACTTTTTCAGTAAAACGCATCACACTTTCCGCGCTGTCGGTCGTATTGAGGGTGGTCAGGTCGATGCAATGGAAAAGGAGCTTTTTGATCTCTTCCGTATCGTTGGCCGCTACTTTGGTTTCGATCAGCCGGGCTACTTTCGCTTTTATCTCTTCGTCTTTCAGATCGGTATTGTAGAGAGCCAGTGTGGCTTCATACTTGTTGGAATGGGCATCATTCATTTCCATCTTGTTTTAATTTAGGATTGTTGATATGTCTCTCTTTATCTCTTTTTGTTTTTTTCTCTAAGTTTTTTTCAGCGCTTCCGTAAGGTCCACTCCGGTCTGGTTAGCTAAGCACAGGAGTACCCACAGCACGTCTGCCATTTCATCTCCCAGGTCCTCTTTTTCGCCTGCTTTGAAGGACTGATCTCCGTAGGTACGCGCCATGATCCGTGCCAGTTCGCCTACCTCTTCTGTCAGAACAGCCAGGTTGGTAAGCTCACTGAAGTAACGTACGCCATGCGTCCTGATCCACTGATCTACCGTTTTCTGTGCCTCTTCTATGGTCATTATTTTTTGTTTTTTGAGTCCATGCAGATCGTTACCGGTCCGTCGTTCAGCAGTTCCACTTTCATATCCGCTCCGAATTCTCCGGTCCTGACCTCTTTGCCCAACGCTTGTGACAATTGTGTACAAAAAGATTCGTACATAGGAATGGCTTTTTCGGGGCGTGCGGCCCGTATGTACGAAGGCCGGTTTCCTTTTTTGGTAGACGCGTGCAGGGTAAACTGACTGATCACCAGTATTTCACCGTCTATATCCTGTACGGATCTGTTCATTATTCCCTGTTCATCATCAAAAATGCGTAGCTGTACGATCTTGCGGCAGAGCCATTCACTGTCTTCCTGTCCGTCCGCTTCTTCTATTCCAACGAGGATCAACATACCGTTCCGTATGGCCGATTTACATCTTCCTTCAATGGTTACCGATGCTTTTGAAACTCGTTGGATCACTACTCTCATGGATCTGGTTTTTGAATGGTTGCGAATGACAAAGTTACAAATTTATTTGCTTTCTCCTATACCACCGGTTTATTTACAATCTGTGATTTGACAAATTACGATGCAGATAACCAGTTATCCTCTGAAGTCTGTACCATGCATAGTCGGGTTGTATACATTCTTATCTGATCTTACTCCATGAAATAAATCTTGTTTTCAGGCCGTTTTCAGACTTTACAGAGATCTTTTGACTAACTCTGCTTTAGATGGTCCGATCACGGTTGAGATCTCCTCTAAAGAGGCTTCACGGATACGTTTTACGCTTTTGAAATGTTGCAGCAAAATGGTTTTGGTCTTTTCACCGATCCCTTTGATCTGGTCCAGTGCCGAAGCTACCTGGCGTTTGCTTCGTTTGTCCCGATGGAAATTGATCGCAAACCGATGGACCTCGTTCTGTATCTGTTCCATTAACCGGAAAAGGGGGGTACCCTGTTTCATTCCTATGGTTTGTTGCGGAAATCCATACAACAATTCGGAGGTGCGGTGTTTGCGGTCTTTGGCCAATCCGGCAATAGGGATCGAAATCCCCATCTCTTCCAGGGTCTGGCGCACAGCTTCCATCTGCCCCTTTCCTCCATCGGTAATAATAAGGTCGGGTAGGGGAGTTTCTTCTTCTATGGCTCTCTGGTAACGTCTGTGTACTACTTCCCGCATGGAGGCATAGTCATCTGCACCCGTTACGGTCTTGATGTTGTATTTGCGGTAGTCTTTTTTAGAGGGTTTGCCCATCTTAAATACCACACACGCAGCCACCGCGTCTGATCCCTGTATGTTGGAATTGTCAAAACACTCGATATGTATCGGAGGCTTTTCGAGATGCAGTTCTTCCTGGATCTCTTTCAACAGGCGCATGCTCCGTTGTTCCGGATTCAGCTTTTCTGCCTGTTTCATGCGGTCTGCTTTGTATTGTTTGACATTGAGCAGCGAGAGATCCAATAGTTTCTTTTTGTCTCCTCTTTGCGGAATGGTGAAGGTAACCTCTTCCAGTTCCAGATCCACCTCAAAAGGTACGATGATCTCTTTCGAACGGCTTTTGTAGCGTTCCCGCATTTCAATGATGCCTAATTGCAACAACTCTTCACGGGTTTCATTGAGCCGTTTTTTATATTCGAAGGTAAATGCTTGATTAATAACCCCGTGTGTGATATGTAAGTAGTTGATATAGGCCGCTTTATCTTCGTCTTCTTCGATGGAGAACACATCCAGCTGGTTCAGTACCGAACTTACTACTTCCGATTTGGCCCGGTAATTCTCCAACAGATCGTGTTTTACTTTTACCTCCTGTGCCTGTTCAAACTTCATTTCCGCCGCAAATCTTTTCATCTGTTCCAGGAGAGTACGCGAGATGTCCTGGATATTTCCTTTCAGAATTTCGCGTATCTCTTTCACATTTCTCATGTATTCTTCATGTGTCTGTTTTCCTATGCAGGGTCCTTTACACTTTTTGATATGGTACTCCAGGCAGACATTGAACTTTCCGGCCTGTATGTTGTCCGGTGTCAGATTGAGATGACAGGTGCGGAGCGGATAGAGGTGTTTGATCAGGTCGAGCAGCGCGTTTAAAGAGCCTAAATGACTATAAGGGCCAAAATAGGTAGATCCGTTGCGGACAATATTCCGGGTCTTGAAAAGGCGGGGAAAATATTCGTTGGTCAGACAGAGAGAAGGGTAGGTCTTGTCGTCTTTCAACATGACATTGTAGCGGGGTTGGTGCTTCTTAATGAGATTATTCTCCAGTAAGAGGGCATCTTCTTCGGTATTTACCACAATGTAACGTATATCCGCTATCTTGCTGACCAGTACACGTAACTTGCCAGCGGTATGTTCTTTGGAAAAGTAAGAATATACCCGTTTCTTCAGGTTTTTGGCTTTTCCTACATAAATGATAACCCCTTCAGAATTGATGTATTGATATACGCCGGGTTTCTCCGGCAGATTACTTACAATCCCCCGGAGATATTCATTAAATCTGGGCTCTTTCTTTTCTGTAGACATTCGGCTATTGTATTAAATTTTCCTTTTTCTCTTCCTTTCTTTGGCGGAACAAAGAAATAAAGCAAAGAAAAATAGCACCTGATCTCTTCTCTACCTCGTTTGCTGTATTCTAATTAAAGATTATAGCATATGGGTAATTTCAATCGTCCCTTGTAATTCAGTAAATCGTAAATCTGTTTACATACTAAGAACCGATTCTACTTCTACCTCTTTGTCGAATACTGATCTGCCCTGGAGATCTTTTAACTCAATGATAAAGTTGACATATAGTTTTTTAGGGTGCATTTTCTGTACCAGTTTGCAAGCCGCTTCCATGGTGCCACCTGTTGCCAGCAGATCATCATGCAAAACTACCACATCGTTTTCATTGAGTGCATCTTTATGGATTTGTATGGTATCTGTTCCATATTCTTTGTCGTAGCTCTCTTCGAGAGTTTCAGCCGGAAGTTTTCCCGGTTTACGAATGGGAATAAAGCCTGCCCCCAGGCGGGTGGCCAGAATGGGTCCCATAATAAATCCACGCGACTCTACACCTACCACTTTGGTAATGCCCCGATCTTTATACATTTCGTACAACATATTCGAAAGGATTTGCAGGCATTCCGCATCTTTGAACAGAGTGGTTACATCCTTGAACTGTATACCTGGAATGGGAAAGTCTGGGATGTTGCGCACATTCTCTACTAATTTTTCTATTCTATTATCCATTGTATATAACGGTATTATATGTTTTTTGTTCCACGTGAAACATTTTATGGCTATCTTCCGCAAAGTACGAGCAGAACATTGATGTCGCCGGGAGAAACTCCAGGTATCCGACTGGCCTGCGCAATGGTTTCGGGATCTATTTTTATTAATTTTTGACGGGCTTCTGTAGAAAGAGATTGAAGGGAATTGTAATCGAATTTACCTTTGATCTTTATATTTTCCAAACGAGCAAGTTTGTCGGCTATCATTCTTTCCCGATCTATATATCCCTGATATTTGATACGTATCTCAGCAGCTTCTATGATTTCTTCTTTTCGTTCGGAAATCCTGGAAAGTTCTCCTTCCAATGCGTGGATGTGAGGAGCAAGACTTTCAATGGTGATCTGAGGACGATTGATCAGATCAATTAACTTACAGCCGTGCCGGAGTGGGGTAGTACCCAAAGACTCCAATACGGGATTGATCAGATGAGACTTTATGGAAAATCCTTTAATGAAACTGATCAGGTTTTCGATGGAATCGTTTTTTTTCTGATACAGGTGGTAACGTTCTGGAGTGGCGAGTCCGAGGCGATACGACTTTTCGGTCAGACGCATATCCGCATCATCCATTCGCAACAGGATACGATATTCTGCCCGGGAAGTAAACATACGATACGGTTCATCAACTCCTTTGGTCACCAGATCGTCGATCAAAACGCCAATATAGGCTTCGTCTCTTCCCAATACAAAAGGTGTCTCGCCGTGACAGTTGATATGGGCATTGATACCCGCGATCAATCCTTGTCCGCCGGCTTCTTCGTATCCGGTAGTTCCGTTGACCTGTCCGGCAAAGAATAAGTTGCGGATTATTTTCGATTCCAACGAATGTTTCAGTTGGGTTGGATCAAAGAAATCATACTCGATCGCATATCCCGGCCGGTAAATGACCAGGTCTCTGAAGGCAGGTATTTTTTTCAGAGCTGCGATCTGTATATCCAGAGGTAAAGAAGAAGAAAATCCGTTGAGATACAGTTCTTGTGTCGTCTCTCCTTCCGGTTCCAGGAAAAGTTGATGCTGGATTTTATCAGGAAAGGTTACGATCTTGGTTTCTATGCTGGGGCAGTAGCGGGGACCAATGCTTTGTATTTGTCCGTTGTACAGAGGAGAATCAGCCAATCCATCGCGTAAAACTTCATGGACCTCTTCATTGGTATAGCAAGTCCAGCATTGCAGCTGACGCAGATGCCTTACCCCGTTGTCCATAAAAGAAAATTTGTGGAAATCGTGCTCTCCATCCTGGATATCCATCAGTTCATAATGTACACTGCGTCCGTCTATACGTACCGGTGTACCCGTTTTCATCCGATCGTGATGGATACCGTGGCGGGTGATGGATTCGGTCAGACGATACGATGCGGGTTCCGCCATACGTCCTCCGGCTATTTGTGTTTTACCAATATGCATCAGTCCGTTCAGGAAGGTTCCTGTGGTAAGGATCACACATTTGGCCTGGAAGTCTACATCCAGAAGGGTTCGTACTCCGGTCACTTCGCCGTTTTTCACCAGTAATTCGGTAACAGTATCCTGCCAGATATGCAGGTTGGGGGTCTGGTCGAGTACTGCTCTCCATTCCCAGATGAATTTGTTACGGTCACATTGAGCCCGCGGACTCCACATAGCGGGTCCTTTGGAACGATTGAGGATGCGGAATTGAATAGCAGTCTTATCGGCGATCAATCCCATCTGGCCTCCCAGCGCGTCGATCTCCCGGACAATCTGTCCTTTGGCTATCCCCCCAATGGCAGGGTTACAGCTCATCTGTCCCACTTTATTCATGTCCATCGTGATCAGACAGGTGTTTGAGCCCATGCGGGCAGCCGCAACAGCCGCTTCACACCCGGCATGGCCGGCACCAATCACGATGATGTCGTATTTAAAATCCATATAACTCCTGTTAAGAAAAACCTTGCAAAGGTACGAAAAAGATGATAGGATTCAGGGAATCAGAGCAAGTATTAATAGCTTTTACCAGTCCTTTACACGTAGTATAGAGAGAAATGGAAGATCAGGAAGAAAATCGGAGGGTAGATAGAAAGGGGGAGAGATTTATAGGAGAAACTCTAAAGAACGATCGGTAAACAGGGCAGCAGAATGTCTGTAATATCCCTGAGTGAAGACGTACATCCTAAGTCTCCACCCAGGGATATAGTGCCAGATCTCTTTTTACCATCCGGAGTGAAGGGAATATACTATTCCTGCTTCAGAAGCCATGGGCCTGGTAACGCTTTTCCTGTCCATACCTGCGGGGGAGTCAGTCCCAATAACAAAGCCATAGTCGGTGCCACATCGTACTGGGCCATATTCTCCGCGATCTGATGACCGGGACGTATGCCTTTTCCCCACATAAGAAAAGGAGTGCGGAGTTCTTCCAGCGTTTTTCCGCCGTGTCCTTTCTCTATACCGCCATGATCCGAAGTCAGAATAAATACCGTTTCATCGTAAATTCCCGCCTGGATTGTAGCATCGATGATACGCTGTACGTAGGTGGCCAGTTCTTCGAGTTGAGTATAGTATGCGGGAGTATCGTGTCCCTCTTTGTGGCCGATATGATCGGGGTTGTCGAAGATAACAGCGGTGAGGCGTGGTTTCTTCTCCACGATATACTGCTCGGCCATCTCACAAAGCAGAGTGGGGTTTTGTGTATACGCCGGAGCTATTGCGTGATGGCTGACCGAAAGTGTATCGATCAGGAATTTGATACCGTCCCATTCGTACAGACAACCCATCTCTGCCTCAGGCTCGGCTTCACGCAGTAGACTGAAAATGGAAGGAAATATACCGTTGCGATTGACCTCGCGGGAGGGAATCTCCGGAGTTTGAGAGCCCCATTCGGTATACCCATGGATTTCCGGTGAGGCTCCCATGAACATGGTGGCCCAATTGACCGCACTGGAAGAGGGGAGTACACTCCGTTTTTCCAACGTATATGTACTCTGATCCAATAAGCCGTGGAGGGCGGTTCCGGAAGATCGTTCCAGGCTGTAAGATCCCCAGCCGTCGAGGCCGATGAAAACAAGGTGTTTGCATTCCTGGGCATGAATGTAGGCCAGAGGTAAAGAAAGCAACAACGTAGTTAAAAACAGAGCGGTTAAAATGAATCTTTTCATAGTCGTGATATTTTAAAAGTGAATAATGATCATCCGGTCAGGTTTTTTAAAAGGGCAAGTGCTTGGTTCTCGGCAGCTTCCATGATCTCTCTTTCTCCGGGACCTTTGTCGTTGATACCGCAGAGATGGAGGATACCGTGAATGAGGGTGCGATGCAGTTCCTCTTCATAGGAAGCTCCGTATTGTTGGGCATTGGTCTGTACTGTATCGAGACTGATAAAAAGGTCTCCTGAGATACGGTCTTTTTCCGTATAGTCGAAGGTGATGATATCGGTATAGTAGTCGTGTTGGAGGTATTGACGGTTGACCTCTAAGATCTTCTCGTCCGAACAGAAAATATAGGCGATCTCACCGCACTTTTTCCCATAAGAAGCAGCTACCTCCCGTATCCAGGTCGTGATCGTGCGACGGGCCAGGGAAGGCATCCGTACATCTTCGGTATGGTAGGTTATAGCCATAATTCGGGTATGAATGAATACCTTGCAAATTTAATAAAAAAAGACGTAACTCATTACGATAGCGGCGATGATTCCGGAAAGATCGGCAAGCAATCCGCAAGTCACCGCATTGCGCGTCTTATTGATCCCTACACTTCCGAAATATACCGCCAGGATGTAGAATGTGGTGTCCGAAGCACCCCGCACCACACTGCTGGTACGCCCTACAAAGGAATCCGCACCGAATTCCTTCATGGTATCGATCATCAGACCGTTGGCTCCGCTGCCACTGAGCGATTTCATAAATGCGGTGGGAAGGGCACCTACAAAATCTGTATTTATTCCCACAGCTCCTACCACATAGCCTATGCCATTTACCAGCATATCCATAGCACCGGAAGTACGGAAGACAGCTATACCTACCAGGAAAGCCACCAGGTATGGGATGATACGGACGGCAGTAGTGAATCCTTCTTTGGCACCTTCTACAAACGCATCGTAGGTGTTGATCTTTTTGCGTACGCCTGTCAGGATAAAAAATACGATCACGGAAAAGAGAATAATATTAGCCGTCAGGGTGGAGTAGGTACCCATCACTTCCCGGGATATCACGGTGGAGAGGTAGATAATAGAGCCGAAAAGCACTGCCAGAATACCGATGAAAAGCAATGCGGATCTGTTCAACAGGTTGATCTTCTGGGAGATACTCACCACGATCACTCCGGTGAGTGTGGAAATAAAAGTGGTGAGCAGGATGGGGATAAATACATCTGTCGGTTGCGTAGCTCCCAATTGTGCCCGGTACATCATGATGCTGATCGGGATGAGGATGAGGCCGGAGGTATTCAGTACCAGGAACATGATCATGGGATTGGTAGCGGTATCTTTTTTCGGATTGAGTTCCTGCAGTTCTTTCATGGCTTTGAGTCCCATAGGAGTTGCAGCATTGTCAAGTCCCAGCATATTGGCGGAAAGGTTCATAAAAATAGATCCCATGGCCGGATGGCCTTTGGGGATGTCGGGAAACAGTTTGCAGAAGACCGGACTGAGCAAGCGGGACATGGCGTTGATGAGTCCGCTCTGCTCTCCGATCTTCATGATCCCGAGCCAGAGAGAAAGTATACCCGTGAGCCCCAGGGATAGCTCGAAGGCTGCTTTGGAGGAACTGAAAGTCGATTGCATGATCTCTGTGAAGATCTCGGTATCTCCCCAGAACAAAAGACGAATAACAGCTACGACAAACGCGATCACAAAAAAGCCTATCCAGATATAATTCAGAACCATGTGTTAGATATTTGTTGACAAAGTCGCAAAATTAGCAATAACTTTCCATATAACAGGCCTTTCCGATGACTTTTAGACAGTGGAACAGACAGATAAGCCGGTTGCTGGAAAAGAGCAAACGTACCTGGCGGGTCTATTGGCTTTGTAGAGGAAAGATCGAAGGGAAGTGGATACGGAAGGTCCCGTGCAATAGAGCCGGAATACAAAGAAGGAGGGAGAGCCGGAGAGGGTTGGAGAGCGGAAATGTTGTTTTTTGTAAAACCACCTCTATTCTGCGTAATGTTTTGTAACTTTGTTCTTCAATACCTGAAACAAATATGGAAGAAGAATTCAATATACGTAATCCGCAGTTGAACAGCCGCGAGCGCGACTTTGAGAACGCTCTGCGTCCGTTGAGCTTCGGAGATTTCAGCGGGCAGGACAAAGTGGTAGAAAACCTGCGTATCTTTGTAAAAGCAGCCCGTATGCGTGGAGAAGCGCTGGATCATGTGTTGCTTCACGGCCCTCCGGGATTGGGAAAAACTACTCTCTCCAATATCATCGCCAATGAGTTAGGGGTAGGATTTAAGATCTCGTCGGGTCCGGTCCTGGACAAGCCGGGCGATCTGGCGGGTGTACTGACCAGCCTGGAACCTAATGATGTCCTTTTCATCGACGAGATCCACCGTCTTTCTCCGGTGGTGGAGGAATATCTCTATTCCGCTATGGAAGATTATCGCATCGATATTATGATAGATAAGGGGCCTTCCGCCCGCAGTATACAGATCGATCTGAGTCCCTTTACCCTGGTGGGAGCTACCACGCGCAGCGGTTTGCTGACCGCGCCTTTGCGCGCGCGCTTCGGGATCAATATGTACCTGGAATATTACGATGATTCGGTATTGAGCGGTATTATCCGCCGGTCGGCGGATATTCTGCAGGTACCCTGTACGCCGGAAGCAGCCGGTGAGATAGCCTCACGTAGCCGGGGTACTCCGCGTATCGCCAACGCGTTGCTGAGGCGGGTGAGAGATTTCGCGCAGGTCAAAGGCAACGGTTCCATTGATATGGAGATTGCCCGTTTTTCGCTGGAAGCCCTGAATATTGACCGTTACGGACTGGACGAGATAGACAATAAGATACTCTGTACCATTATAGATAAATTCCGGGGCGGACCGGTGGGGCTCACTACGATCGCTACCGCTTTGGGTGAAGATGCGGGTACGATCGAGGAGGTGTATGAACCTTTCCTTATCAAAGAAGGTTTTTTAAAGCGTACTCCCCGCGGGCGTGAAGTGACCGAACTGGCTTACAAACATCTGGGAAGAAGCCGGTTGGATGATCAGCCTTCGTTGTTCGGTTAGGTGTTGACCTGTCACTTGGGAAAAATGCCTTTTCCGGAGAAGCAGGAAACTCTTTTGCTGTACAGGCAGAAGAGGCAGGCACCGGTATGGAGAGTCACATACAGGGAGATGTAGGGATAGAAGATAACTCCGGAACACTTTCGGAAAATATGTATATATTGGATGGCCGAACTTAAATCACTTGCCAAGGACACCGCTATTTATGGAATGAGTAGTATTGTAGGACGTTTTCTCAACTACCTGCTGGTTCCGTTGTATACGTATGTCATGCCCGTTGAAAGTGGCGATTACGGAGTCGTTACCAACGTGTACGCGATCACTGCCCTGTTGTTGGTCCTGCTTACCTATGGTATGGAGACCGGTTTTTTCCGGTTTGCCAATAAAAAAGACGAAGATCCGCAACGGGTCTATTCTACCATACTTATTTCGGTGGCTGTGTCATCTGTTGCCTTCCTGTTGCTTTTTCTCCCGCTTTCTGAACCTCTTTCCGCCTATTTTGGCTATGCAGGCCACCCGGAATACCTCTTTATGATGATGATCGTGGTGGCCCTGGATGCCTTCCAAAGTATCCCTTTTGCCTACCTGCGCTACCAGAGAAGACCGTGGAAATTCATGGCGGTGAAGATGTATTTTATCCTTTTCACACTGGCGATGAATGTATTGGCATTGATCGGATTTCCGGGGCTGCAAAGCCATTTTCCGGACCTTATGGGATGGTATCATGTGGAAGACAGGGTGATGTATATCTTCCTGATCAATCTGATAGCCACAGCCAGTCAGATGTTCTGGTTTATTCCTGAATTACGGGGGTTCCGTTATGTGTTTGATGTGGCCCTGTGGAAGCGGCTGTTGACCTACTCTTTCCCGATCATGATACTGGGTATAGCCGGTATTCTGAACCAGACCATAGATAAGATCATTTTTCCGATCCTTTTTCATGATCCCGCCGAAGCACAGGTACAATTAGGGATTTATGGCGCGGCTGCCAAGGTGGCTATGATCATGGCCATGTTTACCCAGGCGTTCCGCTATGCCTACGAACCGTTTGTCTTTGGAAGAAGTCAGGAAAAGGACAACCGGCAGATGTATGCCCGGGCGATGAAGTTCTTTATTATTTTTGCTTTGCTGGGCTTTCTGGCAGTGATGTTCTACCTGGATATTCTGAAATTTATCCTGCCCAATAAGGGGTATTGGGTAGGGCTGAAAGTAGTTCCGATCGCGATGGCTGCCGAAATATTCATCGGAATATATTTCAATCTTTCTTTCTGGTACAAGCTGATTGACGAGACCCGGTGGGGAGCTTACTTTTCGCTGATCGGGCTGGTCATCATTGTTACCCTGAATGTACTGTTTGTACCCCGCTACGGGTATATTGCTTCGGCATGGGCCGGATTCTGCGGCTATGCGGTGGTCACCGTGATCTCTTATGTCGTGGGGCAGAAAAAGTATCCCATCCGCTACGATCTGAAGAGCATCGGTATGTATGTGATGCTGGCAGGGATATTGTATGTAGCAGGAGAATATATATATATAGAACATCTGGGCTGGCGTATGCTCTATCGTACGTTGCTGTTGAGCCTGTTTGTAGTGTATGTTATACGCAAAGACCTTCCGCTGCGTGAGATCCCGGTGATCAATAAGTTTATAAAGAAAAAATAAGACACGATGAAATTCGCATCCAATTATCTGTTGAAAGTAAAGGGATTTTTGCATAAATACCTCGATCTCAACAAAGATAAAGACGACGAACTTACTATTGTAGATACCATTTGCAAAGGGGTGGAGTTTAAAGGAGCCAATCTGTGGATCCTGATCTTTGCTATCTTTATGGCCTCTCTGGGACTGAATGTCAACTCTACAGCCGTGATCATTGGTGCCATGCTTATTTCTCCCCTGATGGGGCCTATCATGGGAGTCGGTCTTTCAGTGGGTATCAATGATCTGGAACTGCTCAAGCGGTCTTTCAAGAGCTATCTGATCGCTACCTTTTTCAGTGTGATCACAGCTACTGTCTTTTTTCTGATATTCTCCCCCTTCTCAGAGGCTCAATCCGAACTTCTGGCCCGTACTTCACCTACCATTTACGACGTTTTTATCGCTCTTTTCGGAGGGGCTGCGGGTATAGTAGCTCTTTCCACGAAAGAAAAGGGAAATGTGATTCCCGGAGTAGCTATCGCTACCGCTTTGATGCCTCCTTTGTGTACAGCGGGTTTCGGACTGGCTACCGGTAACTGGATCTACTTCCTGGGAGCTTTTTATCTCTATTTTATCAATTCCGTATTTATCAGCGTGGCTACCTTTCTGGGAGTGCGCGTCATGAAGTTCCGGGCGAAAAAATTCGTAGATCAGGGAAGAGAACGGAGTGTGCGTAAACTGATCATTGCCATTGTCGTGATCACCATGCTGCCTGCCGCGTATCTGACCATAGGTATTATTAAGGATACTGTTTTTGAAAGGGCAGCCAAACGTTTTATTCAGGATCAGTTGAGTTTTGAAGGAACTCAGATCCTGGACAAGCGTATCGTGAGACATGGAAAGGGCGGTGAGATACGGGTAGTCCTTATTGGAAATGAGGTGCCCGACGCGTCTATAGATCTGGCCCGTGCCAAATTGCAGGAGTATAATCTTCCTCAGACAGAGCTGGTGGTGATGCAAGGCATAAATAAAGAAGAGGTGGATCTCTCTTCTATCCGTGCGCTAGTCATGGAAGATTTTTATAAAAACAGTGAACAGCGTCTTCTCGAACAACAACAGCGTATTGGGGAACTAAAGGGACAGCTGGAGCATTATCAACGCTATGATGAACTCTGCCGGCAGATTGTTCCGGAGATGAAAGTACTATATCCCGCTGTAACAACGTTATCCCTGGCACACTCCGTACAGGTACAAACAGATTCGTTATATACCGATACGGTCACACTGGCTTTGATCCGGTACGAAGGTACATTGAAAGACGCGGAAAAAAATAAATTGTCCGAGTGGTTACAGGCACGTATAGGGACAGACAACCTACAATTGATCATAGAATAACAGCTAACAATAGAAAGAGTATATGAATATGAAAATCAGGCAGATTTTGCTGCTGACCGTTTTGCTTTTCTCCTCCGGTCTGCGTGCCGACGAAGGGATGTGGATGCTGGGAAACCTCAACAAACAAACACAAAAATCGATGAAATCACTGGGATCGAACCTTTCCACGGATAAACTCTATCATCCGAAAAAGCCTTCTCTGAAAGATGGGGTGGTGAGTTTCGGCGGGTTTTGTTCGGGTGTGGTGGTTTCGGAAGACGGCCTGGTTTTTACCAATCATCATTGTGGGTTTGGCGCTATACAGCAACACAGTACCGTGGAGCACGATCTGATCCGGGACGGGTTTGTGGCGCATACGCGGGAAGAGGAACTTCCCAATCCGGAGTTGTATGTGCGTTTTCTGGTACGCACCGAAGATGTGACCCGTCGCGTGTTGAAGGGAGTGACCCCACAGATGTCTGAGTACGAACGGGGAGAACATATCGACTCCTTGATGCGACTGATCCGTCAGGAAGTATGGAATAAGGATTCTACGCTGGTACCGTCGGTAGATGTTTTTTATGGCGGCAATGAATTCTGGCTTTCCGTTTACCGCGATTTCAATGACGTACGTTTGGTATTCGCTCCCCCTTCTTCCGTAGGAAAATTCGGTTGGGATACCGACAACTGGGTATGGCCGCGTCATACAGGCGATTTCTCCGTGTTTCGTATCTATGCCGATGCAAATAACCTACCGGCTGAGTATTCTCCGGAGAATGTACCCTACCGTCCCGATTACGTAGTACCTGTTTCCCTGGATGGGTATCAGGAAGGCTCTTTCGCGATGACGATTGGTTATCCCGGAATGACAGACCGTTACATCACCTCTTTTGGGGTGGAGGAGCGGATGCAGGGTATGAATCAGGCCATGATAGATATCCGGAGAATCAAGCAGGAGATCTGGAAGCGGGAGATGGATCGTGACGATGAAATACGTATCAAGTATGCGTCCAAATACGATGAAAGCTCCAATTATTGGAAAAACAGCATCGGTATGAACCGGGCAATACGTAAACTCGGAGTGGTAGAAAAGAAACGGGACATGGAGAATACGCTGCGCGAATGGATCCGGCGCACACCTGCCGAGCGGGAACAGTTGCTTCATATTTTTACCGATCTGGAACTCAATTACAAGAACCGCAGGGAGACCAACCGCGCGATGGCCTATTTCGGAGAGAGTTTTCTGAACGGGCCGGAACTGGTGCAGTTGGCTCTGACTATCCTGAATTTTGATTTCGGAGATGAACCAGAGAGGTTGGAAGCGCGTATGAAAGAGCTGATGGACAAATATGCCAATCTGGATCTGGATCTGGATAAGGAGGTTTTTGTAGCTATGTTGCGCGAGTATCCCCGCCATGTGGAGGAACGGTACCTGCCCGAGCCTTATAAAGTGATAGAAGAAGAGTTCGGAGGAGACGAACGGGCATATGTAGACTGGCTCTATCGTACTTCCGAGATACCTACTCCCCGCGGAATGCAACTTTTCCTGCAGCAGGACAGTACATACAGTCTGTTCGATGATCCGGCGGTGTCGCTGGGGATCGATCTGATCATTACCTACTTCGATATGAATCAGGAGATACAGGCGGCCTCTGTAGAAATAGAACGCGGAGAAAGGCTGTTCAATGCCGCGGTGCGTCGGATGTATGCCGGTAATAATTTCTATCCGGATGCCAACTTTACCATGCGTCTGAGCATAGGTACGGTGGCCGGATATACTCCTTTTGACGGTGCGTGGTACGAACATTATACCACTACTGAGGGTATCTTTGAGAAGGTGCGTAGCCATGAAGGAGATCCGGACTTTGCCGTGCAGCCGGAGATCCTGCACTTGTTGGAGAAGGGCGAATTCGGTCGCTATGCCAATCGGCAGGGGGAATTGAATGTCTGTTTCATTGCCAATAACGATATTACCGGGGGAAACTCGGGAAGCGCGATCTTCAATGCCAACGGCGAGTTGCTGGGACTGGCATTCGATGGGAACTGGGAAGCCATGAGTGGAGACCTTATCTTTGAGCCTACTTTGCAACGTTGTATCGGTGTGGATGTGCGCTATATACTATATATAATAGAAAAGTACGGGCAGGCAAGTCAACTGATCGGAGAGTTGAAGATCAACGCTTCCAGATGATCAGCAGTACGGCTGAGATGATCAGCGCAATGCCACTAGCGGTGTGAAGCGTGAAGGCTTCATCGAAGATATATATTCCTACACAAACTGCTGTGACCGGCTCCATCGCACCTAATACGGAGGTGAGAGTGGAGCCGATCCCTTTTACCGCCTGTACCAGGGCCAGGTTGGATATCACGGTGGGTATCAGAGCCAACAGGGTAAGATGGCCCACTGCCTGCCGGTTCTCTATGGGTTGGAGCTCACCGAAAGTAAGTAGTCCGGCCAGCAGGAAAAGGCCTCCAAACAAAAATACATAGAAGGTAAGAACCACTCCCCGCAACTTCCGGATCTTTAGCTGGTTGACAGTAATGATATACAAAGCGTATCCCAGAGCTGAGATCAATACGATCAGTATTCCGGATGAAGAGATGCCTCCTATACTTTCCCCGTGGGAAAGTCTCCATACTCCCAGAACAGCCAGAGATACGGCAATCCACCTTTGGTAAGTTCCCTTTTCACCAAAGCATATCATCATCAATAGTGTTGTGAGTACAGGATACATGAAGTGGAGGGTAGTGGCAACACCACTCGACATTAACTTGTATCCCCAAAACAGAAAGATGGCAGAAATATCATACAGGCCAGCCAATAACAGTAAAGAGGGAATGTCTTTGCGGTGTATACGAAAGTTTTGTCGGGTGAGGGCAATGATTCCTCCCAAGGCCAGGCAGGAAAACAGGAAACGGTAGAAGAGGATAGATTCAAACCTCATTCCTGTTTGCATCAGAGGTATGGTAAAAAGCGGGATCAATCCGAAACAGGCCGAAGAGAGTAGTCCGCATAAAAAGCCGTTTATTTTGTTCATGAAAAATGCAGTTCATTCAAACGGTGGCAAAGGTACGGCTTTTCGGGAGAGATTGTATACTTCCTGATTTGTAGTTGTTGATAAAAGACCATGAAGATAATAATTACCAGGAGACAAAAGTTCTAAATTTTTCATTAAAAGGGTGCATTCTCTTTTTTAGAAATTTTTCAAATGGTCCAATGATTTGTCTTTTTGATAGAAAACGTCGCTTTGTAGTGTGTTTTTTGACGTCATTTTTTGTGATTGACTATGTAAATTCCATGAATTTCGGGTGAAATAAAAACATATTGAATTCAGATGATGGCCTAAAACTGGAATATTTTTAAAGGATCAGTTAAGCGTACGGAAATATGTAAAGCATAGGGCACTTTATGTAGCGGAGTATATTTTAGAATAAGCTATAGGTAATAAGTTGTCAGTAAGAAAAAGAGTGTATAAAAAATCCAGTTGATTTATTAAAAACACACGGAATTTTCATACACTCTCTTTTTTATCACCCGGACTATACGAATATCAGTCAGGCCATTTTTTTATTTTTCGTTCTTAGGTTTCCGGCGTGCCCATCCCTCTTCGCTGAAGTCTGGTTCCGGCTGGTTGAAAAACTGTTTCCAGTCGTTTTGTTTTTTAGGTCCTCTTGCGGTATTATATCCTCTCTCTTCGCGGCTGGGCTTCTTCTTACTGTCCTTGGACTTAGAATGAGTGGCGGCTGGTTTTTCGGAAGAAGCATACCGGCTTTTACTGGCGGCATTTCCATAGCTTCCGCTCCGTCCGCTGATAGGAGAGGGCTTTCTTCCCCGGGGGCGATTGTCCATACTCTCTTCGCCTGCGATCTCCACCACTACTTTGCGGTTGTTGAATTTGGCCTGATTGAGCGCTTGCACCACAGTTTGTGCCTGCTTCTCTTCCACTTCAAAGAAAGAGAAACTTTTCATCAGGTCGATCTTGCCCAGTTCTACCCGGCGTGAGGTGTTGCGGTTGAGCAGTTCGATCAGCTCCTGCGGATAGAAATTATCGCTCTTTCCCAGATTGATAAACAGCCGTGTAAAGCCTGCCTGTGCTTTCCGGGGAGATCGGTTGTCCTCACGACCGTCACGTCCTCTGCGTTCCCGGCTATCGGTAGGAGTTTCAATCTCTCCCCGATCTCTGTAATATTCCAGGAAACGATTAAACTCTACAGACGCTACCCGTTTGATCAGGTCTTCCTTGCTGAGCCATTCCAGTTTGCGATAGATCTCCGGCATGAACTCGTTGATCTCTTCTTCATTTACTTTCACCTTTTCCAGATCATCGATCACTTTGATGAGTTGCTTCTGACAGATCTGCTGGCTGGTAGGCATCTCGCCGGGTATGAATTTCTTACCGATGATACGTTCGATCTCACGTAATTTTCCTTTCTCACGCAAGTTAATGATAGCAATGGAGGTCCCTGTCTTTCCGGCGCGTCCGGTGCGTCCGCTGCGATGGGTATAACTCTCCGTATCGTCGGGCAACCCATAGTTGATCACGTGTGTCAGGTCGTCTACATCCAGTCCGCGGGCAGCCACATCGGTTGCCACCAATATGCGTATGTTGCGGATACGGAATTTCTGCATCACCGCGTCACGTTGTGCCTGAGACAGTTCTCCATGCAACGAGTCGGCATTGTAGCCGTTCTGCATCAGCTTGTCGGCAATCTCCTGGGTCTCTTTGCGGGTACGGCAGAAGATGATCCCGTAGATCTGCGGATAATAATCAGCAATACGTTTCAGGGCAGCATATTTATCTTTGGCATGTACCATATAGACCACATGCTTTACATTGCTGTTCCCTTCGTTCTTGCGGCCTATCGTGATCTCCTTGGCATTTCTGAGGTAGTTTTTCGAGATGCGGGCGATTTCCGGGCTCATGGTAGCCGAGAAAAGCAGTGTATTGCGTTCTTCGGGTACGCCTGCCAGGATAGCGTTGATGCTGTCTGTAAATCCCATATTCAGCATTTCGTCCGCTTCATCCAGCACTACATTATGTACCTGTGCCAGGGATACGGTTTTACGCTCCATCAGGTCGATCAGACGGCCCGGAGTAGCTACAATGATATGTACACCGCGTTTCAGGCTCCGTATCTGGCTGTCGATCGAAGATCCGCCATAGACAGGCAATACCTTCAGACCGTCGACATATTTGGAATAATCGCTCAGGTCACCTGCGATCTGTAGGCAGAGTTCACGTGTAGGACAAAGTATAAGGGATTGTGGAACGCGGTTCCTTACATCGATCTTTTGTATAAGCGGGAGGCCAAATGCTGCGGTTTTTCCTGTACCTGTCTGTGCCAGTGCAACAATGTCGTTATTTTCTCCTAATAAATACGGAATAACCTCTTCCTGAACGGGCATGGGATTCTCATACCCCATTTCTTCAATTGCCCGGCGTATCTCCACAGAGACGCCAAGCTCTTCAAAATTCTTCATCAAAATAGTAGTATCTCTTTATAATTGGCTGCAAAGATACGATAAAGTTGTGAGTTAATTATAATTTCCTCAGATAAAATAAATTATCGTAGTTTAAAGGAGGTTGTGAAGAGTAACTAAAGCGGGCAGAAGAGAATGAGTTTGTAAAAAAGGGAAGAATGAAAAAATGGAAAAAAGATAGAGGATGCAAACAGGGAGGGGAGAAATTTCTGCAAGCCATAAGAAAGACTTTATCAAAAATGAGGGTATGTCCAAAGTCCGATTTTATCTTTATAAAGTAACAAATTGTAAGTAATGACCCCGAATAGGATCAAATTCAACTCCTCCGGACTTGCTGACTTACCAATCGTAACATACTTTCATATGAAATTTACTTTTAACATACCCCCACTTCTACCGGATACTACTATTTTATTACCTTTCTGATGGTATTATAATATACTTTACTTGGAACTCTACCTATACTTCCCATTGTACATACTAAATTGTTAACATACCTTCGTATGAATAATCAAATAATGCTCCTGACAGAAGGGAATAAATAGTCATTCTCTTTACACGTTACCCTCTTTATATTTCGCTGCGAATTCAGGTGAGATCGAATTGCTATACCCTTTGCACACTTCCGCGGCAAAATCTTTACCGCATTGTACCAGTTTGTCCCAGGTTTCTTCGCTCAAAGTGTCGAGATCACAGTGACGAATTCCATATTTCAGCAATCCGTATATCAGTCCGGCATTGAAATTATCTCCCGCGCCTACTGTACTTACCGTTTCTATAGATCCGATCGGATAATTTTTGGTCACAGTACGTGTACGCAGAGCAATCTGTTCCGCTCCCGCTGTACAGAGAAAAGTAGGGCAGTAGAATTTTATCTTGTCTTTGTATACCTTTTCTACATCGTTGAAACCATACATATAGAAGAAATCCTCCACCGATCCTCTGACGATATCGGCATATTCCAGATTCTCGATGATAGTAGATGCCAGGCGGATGGCTTCGCTCTTATGTGAATTGCGGAAATTGGGATCGTAATAGATGATCGCTTTGCTGTCACGTGCTTTCTCCAGCAAGTCTACTACTTTCTCCCGCAACACCGGATTCAGGGCAAAGTAGGAACCGATCACTACAATGTCGTCCTCTTCTATACTGGGAAAAATCACATCCAGCCGCTGGCTGGGATAGTCTTTATAGAATATATAATCCGCATTGTTGTGATCGTCTAAGAAAGCCAATGAAACGGGAGACTTCCCATCAGGGAAAACACTCATGTAGTCGGTAGATACATGGTTTTCTCTCATAAATTCCAGGATCTGTTTGCCTACCCGATCGTTGCCGGTCTCACTGATAAAGCATACTTCTGTGCCCATACGACCTAGAGAGATCATTCCGTTGAAGACCGATCCTCCGGGCACAGCAGCCAATGGCTGTTCATTGTGGAAAAGAATATCAAGGATCGTCTCGCCGATACCAATTACTTTACGCATAGTTTTCTGGATTTCTGTCCAAGATAGCCTCCATGATGGCGTTTGGAATATTCTTCAATGGTAAATCCGGTTTTCTCCATGGTCTGTACCACTAATATATCGCCGATCACGGTCATAGCCGTGGTGGAGGTAGTAGGGGTCAGTCCGAGCAGACATACTTCAGCGGGCTTTCCTGTGCTCAGGCATACTGTGGCTTCCTGTGCCAGCGGGCTATCCGGATTGCCGGTGATCACAATAAATCTCAGATCGAAATTCAGATTACGTGCCAGTTGGGTAAGTTCTACGATCTCGCGGGTTTTTCCGGAATTGGAGATCAACAGCAGTACATCATTTTCCTGGAGTATACCCAGATCGCCGTGTTGTGCCTCACTGGGATGCAGAAATACGGCCGGGATCCCTGTGGAGCAGAAGGTGGTGGCAATGTTCATGGCGATCTGTCCCGCTTTTCCCATGCCTGAGGTGACTAATTTCCCTTTTTTCCGGTGTATTTGTTCCACAATCAGGTTTACTGCTTTTTCGTACCCGTCGTTGACAGGAATATTCATTACTGCTTCTGCCTCCTTGCGGAGTAGTTCTCGAATCGAGTCAATCATTTGTTCGCGTTCAATTAGGTTGTTTCAATAACAATATAAGTTCTTCAAATGTGTGTGCTACATCGTAATAATCGGACAAAGGTTTACGGGCAAAAGATCGCATACGCATTTCGTCCAGAGCTGCCAGGAGTTTATCGTAAAATCCGTTTACATTATAAAATACGACTCGTTTGCTGTGATAGCCCAGGGTAGCAGAGGCCAGTACATGGAAAACTTCATCTAATGTTCCCAGTCCACCCGGCAGTGCCACAAGAATATCCGATTCGCGTAGCAGGATATCTTTCCGGTCACTCAGATCATGGGTATATATGATGTGGTTGCAGTAACGACTCACCTGCCCCTTTTCTTCCAGCAGGGTAGGCACTACTCCCAGGACCTCACCACCGCTTTGCCGGGTAGCTTGTGCTATACATTCCATCAGTCCCAGATCGGCTCCTCCGCAGACCAGACGCAAGCCTTCAGAGCCTATCCAATGTCCCAGGAGATGAGTGGCTTGAAAATACAATTTGTCAATGTCTTCCGAGGCGGAGCAGAAAATACCGATGGATCTCATACCAATACTTGTGTTACACCAGACAAATATCTGCAATTTTCTATAAATGACAATACAACGACGTATGAAATTTCCTGAAAATTACAATTACTCTCTTTCCGTACTGCTTTTTCCGGAAAGAAAAAAGTACCTCCGTACACCAGTGAAATTCGTTTTCCCGGCCAACCTTTTGGCAGCGATAAGTGGTAAGTCATTTAAATATTGTACTTTTGCATCCTGAAAATTATTCAAAGATCGGAGAAAAGCATGCAATGCAATCTACATACATTATCCAATGGGTTGAGAATTATCCACCGTCCTTCTTCTTCCAAAGTCGCTTATTGCGGATTTGCCATAGATGCCGGAACACGTGACGAAGAAGAACAGGAGCAGGGAATGGCTCATTTCGTGGAGCATCTGGTTTTTAAAGGTACCGGTAAACGCCGGGCATGGCATATCCTGAACCGTATGGAAAATGTGGGAGGTGATCTGAATGCCTATACCAATAAGGAGGAGACGGTGGTCTATTCGGCCTTCCTGAAAGAACATTTTCACCGGGCTTTCGAGTTGCTTTCGGATATTGTATTTCATTCTACATTTCCGCAGAATGAGTTGGAAAAAGAGGCCGAGGTAGTGATCGACGAGATCTCTTCCTACGAAGACAATCCGGCCGAACTGATATTCGATGATTTCGAAGAACTTATTTTTCCTGCTCATCCGTTGGGAAGGAATATCCTTGGAAAACCAGAACTGTTGAAGTCGTTCCGGAGTGAAGATGCGCGGGCTTTTACACAGCGTTTCTACCGTGCGTCCAATGCTATCTTTTTTGTTTGGGGCGATCTGGATTTCCGTCGTATTGTGCGGTTGGCAGAGAAATACCTTTCCGATCTGCCGGCTGGCCAAACCGATTACCGGCGTACAGCTCCTGGCGTATATGTCCCTCAGAAGAAAATCCTGCAGAAAGACACCCATCAGGCACATGTGATGATCGGTAGCCGGGGATACAGTGCGTATGAAGATAAACGAACTACCCTTTATCTGCTCAATAATATGCTGGGAGGGCCTGGTATGAACAGCCGCTTGAATGTGGAACTACGTGAACGGCGCGGATTGGTATATAATGTCGAATCCAATCTGACTTCTTATACCGATACGGGTGCTTTCTGTATCTATTTCGGAACTGCTCAGGAAGATGTGGATCTTTGTCTTCGTCTTATTTACCGGGAGTTGCGGCGTCTGAGAGAGAAACCACTCACTGTTTTGCAACTGGCAGCTGCCAGGAAGCAACTGATCGGCCAGATCGGTGTTGCTTCTGACAATACGGAGAACAACGCGTTGGGAATGGCTAAAACTTTCCTGCATTACCATAAGTTTGAAACGCCTGAAGCGGTATTCAAACGTATGGATGCCATTACTCCACAAGAGGTTTGGGAGGTAGCCAATGAGATGTTCGCGGAAGACTATCTGTCTACGCTGATCTATCAGTAGACTTACTTTCAGATCACTCCCGGCCTACGGGGTCAGAGATTGACTTTCTTCAGCCTTTTCACCGCACTTTCTAAGGATTCGGTTGGCTCTATGATGTTGTAGTCTTCCCAGAAATTCTCGTCGTAGAAGTCCATCACGCGATCTGATAGTACATGATGCATACGGAAAGATTCCCGGGCGGGGATAGTAGCCAACGGATTGTCTTCCCGATCTGTGAGTACTACTTCCGATAACACAGTATAGCTGGTAGAAAGGAGTTTTTTCTTCCAGTCGCAACGGAATTTGATCTCTGTGCGCATGTAATTCAGATAGGTCTTGCCTTCCGCTTGGCGGTAAGTGACTAGATAAGAAAGATGGGAAGGTTTGAATACCAGCCCGGGCGGTTTACTGCGGAGAATCATTTGAGTCACTTTCTTTTTGTCGCGCATATCCAGATTGAATTCGCAACGCGTGATAGCAACAGATTCCGTATCAATATACAGCGTACCCTCGTAGAGCGGATCTTCCAGCCTGGCACGGGGAGCAAACCGTATGGCATAGTGTAAACGATCGTCTATCGTCACATAATCAGCCAGTATATATTCATAGAAAGGCATATATTCGTGGCTAAGCAATACATCGGGGTTCTTCACCATATCCATTACCAGAGCCTGTGTAGGACCACCAACAAGTTTGATCGCCAGGGTATCTGACAGGCGGGGACTGAGCAGGCGGCGACCTTTGAATACCCGCACCCGGTCTTTGGAGATATCTTCTGTATAAGGGGTTTTATAGACATCTACTATAGCTTCCGAGATGGAGATGTATTTTCTTCGCTTTTGTGCCGTCTCCCGGTAAAATCCGGTATGCATAGCGGAGCAGTCGTTGTAGTTAGTGACCTTTTTCTGCATGGCCTGTTCCACTAATTTACGCGGATCTACCGGAGATACTACTACTTCTTTCAATACAACGGAATTGGGGGTGAGCAGAAATACCTGATCCTGTTTGCCCCTCGCAGGAATGGTTACGGTGCGGGACTGATAACCCAGGTGAGAGAATTCGATGGACTGACTTTGGATATCCGGACGGATTTTCAGAGTGAACGCACCGTCTGAATTGGTAATGGTTCCTACATTACTTCCCGCGGCGGTTACATTCACATATTCCAGGGTGCGTTTGTTACGCGCGTCTTTTACTACTCCGCTGATCACAATCAGATTTTCCGACTCCTGAGCCAGGGTCTCTGTCGGATACATACAACAGGCACCCAGTAACAAGAGCACTGTCGGGAAGAAAGGCCGGGGTTTCATAGGGCTATGGTTTTAAAGGAAAACGGTTTGTTCTTATCATCTTCCAGATATCTTTTTCCCGGTATTCCCGGGCAGACTCTGTACTTTCTCAAAGATAATCAATTTTTCGGAATTTCCAAATCAAATAGTTTACTAATAAGAGATATAAGATGCTATACTTCCTGTAAGAAGAAGCAAGAAGGCAGGAAACAGTTGGGCTTTTATTTGAAAATACTACACCGGACCTGTAACTGTTGGTATCAACTCCAGGTCCGATGTAAAGAGAATACAAATATGTAATTTCAATCGTAAATCCTTTTATACTTTAAGTTTGATCCCGAACCGTACCAGTATGCCTGTCAATCCTACGATCACTAAAGAGAATACCACGGATTTCAGCAGCCCCGGTATACCACTTCCCAGTATGGCCGGATAGTGCAGACCTGATAACTGCTGAACGGCATACCAGGCGTAGGGAATCGTATAGCAGGTAAGCGTTGCGGTACCGGCAGGTTTGATGATATCGAACCAATGGGTTTTCCCTTTCACATCTGTCAGCCAATAGAAGAATCCGAAAAGCGGGAAAAAGGCTGCCGTACAGTAGAAGAACCAACTCGGAGTAGCCTGTATCTTGGAGATGATCCATACAGGATGGGAAGCCAGCGCAGCTAACAACATCAGTGCGCCCAGTCCACACAAGATACCGATGAATAGGTGCGGATGTTCCCGGTTGGCGTATTTCTGCATGATCAGTGAAGTGAGAACACCTGACATGCCAAATGTGTGCAATGTCATGTCACTGGGAATAAAGGAAAGGGGCAGTTTACCGCTATGATTCAGCAGCATCAATGTTACAAAGATCAGCCAGGCTACTGCGTTTTTCAATAGGCTTTCCCGGGTAAACAGGTATACTGCCGCGCAGATCACATACGTCCAGCCGATCAGTCCCAGAATACCCCACCAGCTTTTCTGGAAAGGTACTCCCTGGGTATATTTATAAATGACTAAAAACGCCAGAATGGCAATACCCACTGCTTTCATTGCGGTGAAAACGTACTTTTTATTACCTTCCGCTTTGGGGTATACGCCCCATGTCAGGAAAAAGCCGACCACCATTAGGATGGAGAACCATTGGTGCGAGAGTCCCGGTACGCCGCCACTGTTGAGGGAGAAAAGTCCCATGGCTACCAGTGCCACGGTGCGCCAGAAAATATGACTGATCACCTGCAACAGGTTATCTCCTTTCCGGAAGCGGTTTTGTACGGCAAAAGAGATAGACATTCCCATACAGAAAAGGAAAGCCGGGAAGATGGTGTCTGAGAATCCGAGCATATCTTCGTCGAACGCAGCATGCTCCAGTCAATGGGGAATGTTTTTCAGGCCGGGAATGTCATTCACAAAGAGCATCAGGAACATCGTGAGCGCGCGGAAGACATCTACGGCCGCCACGCGTTGGGAAGTAAGGGTTTTCATGGTGTGTTAAGTTATTTGGGGGTTATACGGGCAAAGATAACTTTTTTCTTTATATCTTTGTGGTAACGAACCTGAATAAGTTCACCTATATAGCCTGACAAACCGAATGCGTATAAAGAGTAACCTGTTTCTACTACTGTGTTTTTGTATCCCTGTTATTTCTATGGCGGGTGATCTGGATTCTTTGTATCGTGTATTGGATCAAACCATTCAGGAACACAGCCAGTACAACCGGGAAAAGGAAAACCGTATTCAAGGCCTCAGAAGCCGGTTGGGAAATGATCAGCTGACCGCTCTGGAAAAGTATGGACTGCACTCCCTTCTTGTGGAAGAATACTACTCGTATGTATGTGATTCTGCTATTCACTATCTGCATGCTAATATCCGACTTGCTTCTACAGAGTTGAAGGAATCCCGTCTGGTGGATGAAAGTAAGATCACTCTGGCGTATCTGTTGGGATCATGTGGTATGTATAAGGAGGGTGTGGATATGCTGGGAAGTATAGACCGGAGTGCTTTGCTATCCGATCTGCTGCCGGAGTATCTGGCTGCTTATGACCATGTATATGGTGAACTCTCTTCGTATACCCAGGATCCGGTCAGCTCGGTAGAGTATCGGCGTATCTCTGATCTCTATAAAGACAGTCTTTTCCGGATGCTTCCCAACGATCACCCTCAGCGTATTGAGATGATGGAAACGGTCTATCGCGACCATGGTCCACTGGAAAATGCCTGGGAAATCAATGATGAACGCATGAAAGAAGTTGTTCCCGGTACGCCAGGTTATGCGTTAGTAGCTTTTCAGCGTTCCCTGATCTATGACGCGGAAGGCAATAGGGAAGGACAGAAATATTATCTCGCTCTTTCGGCCATATCTGATATCCGCTCGTCCACTAAAGATCATGCTTCGTTGTGGACCTTAGCCGGAATACTCTATGAAGAGGGCGACCTGGAACGTGCCTATCGGTACATCCGCTTTTCGTGGAGTGAGACCAACTTCTATAATGCCAGGTTGCGCAGCTTACAGAGTGCCGGTATCCTTTCCCTGATAGACCTGACCTATCAGGCCATGAGCGAGCGTCAGAATCGCACCCTACAGGCGTACCTCATCCTGATCAGTGCGCTTTCACTCCTGCTGATCGGTGCTATGCTCTATATATACAGGCAGATGAAGCGGCTGGCATTGGCACGTAATCATCTGCAAACGGCCAATAGCCAGCTGAAAGAACTGAATGAAGAATTGCAACAGGTGAATGCCTGGTTAAAGACCGCCAATGAAGATCTCTCGGAGTCGAACCAGATCAAAGAGGAATATATCGCCCGTTTTATCAAACTCTGTTCCACCTATATAGACAAACTGGATGCTTACCGGCGTATGGTGCATAAGAAGATCACAGGTGGTCAGACGGCCGAACTGGTACGGATCACGCGTTCTCCCGAATCCTTAGACAGTGAACTGGAAGAACTCTATACCAATTTTGATACTGCTTTCCTGCATCTGTTCCCGGACTTTGTACGTAAATTCAACGGATTGTTACAACCCGGAGAGGGCATCCAGCTCAAAAAAAGGGGAACTTCTCAATACAGAGCTTCGCATATTCGCCCTGATCCGACTGGGGATTGAAGACAGTTCTCAGATTGCCGAATTCCTGCGTTATTCCGTAAATACCATTTATAACTACCGCGCTAAAGTCAAAAACAAAGCAGCAGGTTCCCGGGAGGGATTTGAAGATCGGGTCAAGCAGATCCGATAGCTTCTTTGTTCTTCCTCTTTTCTATGAAAAGGAATCCATATTTTTCAAAAGCATACTATCTATAAACCGTGAGACGTTTTATTCTTTTCTGATATCCATTATTTCATATTTCCTTTCCGGATATACGGGTAGGTTATAAGGCGTTAACGCTGCCATGTAATTATCCTATACTTCTTTTGCCGTCCATTCTTTTATCCACGAAGAGTTTTATTGTTTGGGGAGGGAGAAATCAGATTGATAAAAAAAATATCATAATATATACACTGGTATATCTATACAGTTACATTTTGGATAGATACTCCAAAATCACTGCATTTTAATTAAGACAGCGAAATGGTAGAGGCTGTTCTTTGTCCGGGAATCTGAAAAGAAGAGTATTGCTGTAACATTTGAATCGTCTTTATCTATTCAATTTTCTTATAAAACTTCCACTTTTTTAGTTAATAAAATCTGATATTTGTCTTATTATGATGTGCTTAAACATTTGGATATTCCACCAAATTCTCCCTTGAAGTCACGGAGACTGCCTTAATTCATACTTTTGATCCAGGACTATCGGTCACAGGATGTATCAGATACATTTGAATACCGGAAAGTCTGTTGTATCTAAATTAACTTTTAAATTAATACGTATGAAGAAGAACAGGAAAAAGTTCCTATTCGGGAATCGGAAGATTCTCCTGACTTTACTTGTCGCATGTATTTCATGGAGTGCGTTCGCACAGACCATTACGGTCCAGGGAACGGTGACCGATCCGTATGGAGACAGTGTCATCGGGGCCAGCGTCCTGGAAAAAGGGACTACAAATGGATTAATCACTGATTTTGATGGGAATTTCACTATTTCGGTAAATGAAGGGGCTATCCTGGTAGTATCCTATGTCGGTTTTGTGACTCAGGAAGTCAGGGCCACTCCTACGATGAAGATCGTGCTTCAGGAAGACAGTGAATTGCTGGATGAGGTGGTTGTGATCGGTTACGGTTCGGTCAAACGCAAAGACGTAACAACTGCAATTTCCAGCGTTTCCACCAAAGATCTGGACCAACGTCCGATCGTATCGGCTGCACAGGCTATTCAGGGGAAAGCAGCGGGTATTTCCGTGATACAACCCAGTGGTGAACCTGGTGCGGGATTGTCTATCCGTGTACGTGGTACCACTTCTGTAAACGGTAGCAACGATCCGCTGTATGTGGTGGATGGGGTGCCTATGACGGATATCAAATTCCTTTCTGCCAATGATATTGAAAGTATGCAGATCCTGAAAGATGCCTCTTCTGCGGCTATCTACGGGTCACGTGCCGCCAATGGGGTGATCATGATCACGACCAAACAAGGTGCTGCCGGAATTGCTAAGGTTGCTTTCAATGCCCATGCAGGGATTACTAAAGTGACTAATAAGGTAAAGTCATTGAATGTAGCACAGTACAAAGATCTGATGGATGAAATCGGACTGGTGAAACTGCCTGACGGACTGACCGATCAGACAGACTGGTTCAAAGAAACCTATCGTACGGGGGTTACTCAGAACTACCAGGCTTCTGTTTCCAACGGTAATGACAAAATGAAATATTTCATTTCCGGGGGATATACCGGTGAGGATGGAGTGATCAAAGTGGCTTATTACAAACGTTATAATTTCCGTGCCAATCTGGACAATCAGATCCGTCCCTGGCTGAATGTCGGAGCAAATATTTCCTATTCGGATTACAGCAGCAACGGTATCATTTCGGGTACCGGAGCCAATCGTGCCGGCGTGATCCTGTCGGTCATAAATACTCCTACCTACGCGCCTGTCTGGGATCCGGACAATCCGGAACAGTATTACAATAATTTCTACGGAGTGAATGTAACTCATCCGTTGGAAAATATGGCTCGCAGTGAGAACAATAAAAATAAAGCCAATCGTTTGTTAGCTACCGGAAAAGTACAGGTTGATTTTTTCAAAGGGCTGAAACTAAATTCGTCTATCACTCTTGACAGAGACGCCCAGCACGATACCAGTTTTCTGGACCCGATAAAAACCAGCTATGGGCGTGATACGTATGGTACGGCTTCTGACAGAAGATCCCTGAGTTCGGTTATTATTTTTGATAATGTGCTCACTTATAATAAAAGTATGGGCAAGCATAGTATAGAAGCTATGGCAGGTTCTTCTTATACCAGATCCAGCTGGTCGCAAAGTTATATCACAGGTTCGCATTTCCTTAACGATGATATTAAAACCCTGAATACAGCCAATAAGATCTCCTGGAGTGAAACCCGTACCAATGCGTCTGAATGGGTCATTATGTCTTATTTCGGGCGTTTGGCATATAACTATGACAGTAAGTACATGGTGACTGCCAACATTCGCGCAGATGGTTCTTCCAAACTTCACCCGGATCACCGTTGGGGATATTTCCCCTCTGTGTCTGCTGCCTGGCGTATCTCTTCCGAAGCCTTTATGGAAGATGTGAACTGGATCAGTGACCTCAAACTCCGTGGAGGATGGGGACAGACAGGTAACCAATCCGGGCTGGGTGACTATGCTTATCTGCAACTTTACAATATCAATCGTGTACAATGGTGGGAAGCAGGCAACGAGAACGCAGTCCCCAATCTGAGCGTAGCCAATCTGAGGACAAGAGATCTTACCTGGGAAACCACTACCCAGAGCAATATCGGTCTGGATCTTTCTTTGTTGGATAGCCGATTGAATATCTATATGGATTATTACTACAAGAAGACCACCAACATGTTGATGACGGTGTCTTTGCCTGCAGGGGCGGCAGCTGCCAATGAGATCAAAAGAAACGAAGGGGAAATGACCAATAAGGGATTTGAGCTTACTATCAATTCATTGAATCTGACAGGGAAATTTGAATGGTCTACTGATTTCAATATTTCATTCAACCGGAACAAGCTTACCAAACTGGCTTTGAAACAGGTTTATTACGATGCCAAAACCAGTGAGACGGTGGGGGAATACGCTGTTCGTAATATGGTAGGACGTTCTCTGGGAGGATTCTATGGATATATCAGTGATGGTGTGGACCCTGAGACGGGTGAACTGATGTACCGTGACCTGAATGATGATGGGATCATCTCTACCAGTGACCGTACCTATATCGGTGATCCGAATCCCGATTTTACCTTTGGTCTGACCAATACATTCAGCTGGAAAGGATTTACATTGAATGTATTGCTCCAGGGGTCGTATGGAAACGATATCTTCAACGCTTCCCGCATGGAAACAGAAGGAATGTACGATGGTAAAAATCAATCTACCCGCGTATTGAAACGCTGGAGGATACCCGGGCAGATCACTGACGTGCCCAAGGCCAATTTTGATATGAAGAATTCGACCTATTTCATCGAAGACGGTAGTTACCTGCGTGTAAAGGATGTTTCCCTTTCTTACAACGTACGTAGTCAACAGCTTAGAAAATGGGGTATCAACCGCCTGCAACCTTATTTCACCGCTACCAATCTGCTTACCTGGACTAAATATTCCGGTATGGACCCTGAAGTAAATCAGTGGGGCAACAACGGAGCCGTACAGGGGATTGACTGGGGTACTTATCCTCACAGTAAGTCTTTCATATTTGGTTTGAACATTGAATTTTAATTGATAGGAGAAAAATATATGAAGATAAAATATATAACCGGTATCCTTGCTACCTGCATGATGCTGTTGAGTGCTTGTTCACTCAATTATGATCCGTTGAGCGACTATTCCGATGTCACTGTCGGAGGGTCGGATGAGTCCGGTGAAGGAGTTGCTTATAAGAACCGTGCGGAGATGCTCTCTCGGTACGAGAATATGTATACCCGTATGCGTGACAATCAGGAACACTGGTGTCTGGACTTTTTGTTGTTGGCCGAATGTCATTCCGATAATGCGTATGCAGGTACTACCGGAGCAGAAGTAGTTCCTTTTGAGACCAATAGCATTGATGGGGGAAACTCTGTTCTGGAACGTGACTGGGAACGTTATCTGACGGATATTGCTACGGCCAACCGTATTATCTGTTACATCGATGATGTGCCTGATGCGACTTTCCCGCAAAGCGAGCGCGAACAATGGAAAGCCGAGGCTAAGATCTATCGGGCCATGATCCTCTTTACCATGGCACGTATCTGGGGCGATTTTCCGGTAATTACCGAAGTGGGTGAAGATATCACTTCTGAGAATATAGAAGAGGTCTATCCGCAATATTTCCCTCAACAGAATACCGAAGAGGAGGCTTATGAACAGATAGAAAAGGATCTGTTGGAAGCATTGATCTACGCGCCGGATAATACGGGAGATAAGACCCGGCTAAGCAAGTCGGTCGCCCGTGCGCTGCTGGCAAAAGTATATGCCGAGAAACCGATCCGGGACTACAGTAAAGTGATCAAATATTGCGACGAACTCACCGCGGAGGGTTTCCGTCTTACGGATAACTATGACGATCTGTTTGGTATGAACGCCGAAGGTACGGATGCCAAGATGCGTAATACGGTAGAATCGATCCTGGAGATACAGTATACGTCCGGAAGTGGGAACTGGGTGGCCTGGATGTTCGGGCGCGACCTTATTGACTGGGACTACCAGTTTAGCTGGGCCAAGTGGGTAACCCCTTCGCGTGATCTGGTACGGGCGTTTGACAATGAAGGGGATGAGATCCGTAAGAACGAAGCGATCGTATACTACGATTGCAACTGGAGCAACTATTATCCTTCCAATAATTATGCTTTTACCTATAAATATCGTTCGGGAGTCAATTCTATCATTAAACTCCGTATGGCGGATATTCTGCTCCTGAAAGCCGAAGCTCTTATTTTGCAGGATGCTCCTGATCTGGCCGGAGCGGCTTCTATCATAAATTCCATTCGCAACAGAGTGGGACTGGGTAATCTGCCTTCTTCTGTTACAGGGTCCAAAGAGAATATGCTCGATGCTTTACTGACAGAACGTCGCCTGGAACTTGCTCTGGAAGGAGAACGTTGGTTCGACCTTTGTCGGCACGATAAAGTAGAAGAGGTGATGAACGGTCTGAATCGCAGAGACACGGGGCGTCTGCCACTGGTAAATCCTTATACCGAGTATTCTTATCGTCTGCCTATCCCACAACTTATATTGGATGAGAATGACAATCTGGTACAGAATCCGGGATATTAATCAAAAATCAATGAATAATTGTATGAAAACTACACAAATTATGAATATCAGAAATATATTTTTGGCAATGACTGCATGGGCTTTCGTATCAGTAGCCTGTGGCAATGATTCTCCAGGAGAAACTCCTGTACCGGAATGGGAAAGCTGGGAAACGATAGCAGGTGATGTAAAGGTATTAGTAACTACAAATAATCGTATTCAGGACCTGCTCCGGACGGGAATTTCTTATAATACAAGAGACAATATCTCTCCCAACTGTATTACGCTGGATCCGGGAACGGAATACCAGACCATGGATGGTTTTGGAGCCGCAGTGACCGGTTCTACATGCTACAACCTGATGCAGATGTCTAAAGAAGATCGTACCCGCTTCCTGCGTGAGACCTTCTCGCATGAGACTGGTCTGGGATACAGCTATATCCGTATTGCCATCGGGTGTTCCGACTTCTCTCTGAGCGAATACACTTGTTGTGATAAAGAAGGTATTGAGAATTTCGCTTTACAGAGCGAAGAGAAAGAGTACGTGATCCCTATTCTGAAAGAGATCCTGACTATCAATCCGGAGATCCGTATCATGGGATCCCCCTGGACTTGTCCGAAATGGATGAAAGTGAACAACCTGGAAGATCTGGAACCGTTTGATTCCTGGACCGACGGACATCTCAATCCGGCTTATTACGATGATTATGCGACTTATTTTGTGAAGTGGATCCAGGCTTTCCAGAACGAAGGAATCTCTATCTATTCCATTACTCCGCAAAATGAACCGTTGAATCCGGGCAATTCTGCTTCTCTACTGATGTACTGGCAGGAACAACAGGATTTTGTCCGCGATGCGTTGGGCCCTAAAATAAAGGCTGCCGGTCTTTCTACCAAGATTTATGCGTTTGACCACAATTACAACTACGATGGTATGTCTGATCAGGCAAACTATCCGATCAAATTATTTGCAGATGAAGATGCTGCTCAGTATTTTGCGGGAACGGCTTATCACAACTACGGTGGTAACCGCAGTGAGTTGAACAGGATCCACAACCTGCGTCCGGATAAAGAACTGGTATTTACTGAGATTTCTATCGGTACCTGGAACGATGGCCGCAACCTGAACACCCGCCTGATCGAAGATATGGAAGAGGTGGCATTGGGTACGGTGAACAACTGGTGCCGGGGGGGGTAATCGTATGGAATCTGATGCTGGACAATGAAATGGGACCTAATCGCGACGGTGGTTGTCAGACCTGCTACGGAGCGGTAGATATCAACAAGTCCGACTACAAGACCATGCGCCGCAACTCTCATTACTACATTGTCGGACATATGTCTGCTGTAGTAAAGCCGGATGCGGTACGTATCGGCGCAAGTGGATACGATGTCGATGGAGTAACGTATGCTGCATTTAAAAATACGGATGGCTCATATGCTGTGGTAGTTTTGAACAACAGTGGAGATCATCAGCAGATTACCATCAGTGATGGGCAACGTCATTTTGTATACGAAGTGCCTATCAGTTCCGTAGCCTCTTTCCGGTGGGGTAAATAATACAGGTTTATGATCACATAGAAATGGATCTTATAAATTACCGACGATTTCTGTTTCTATGTGAGATGTATCGTACAAATAAAAAGACCACGTATGAAATTATATAAAAAAATCCTTTTAGGTGTAGCAGGAATGCTGGTTTTGCATGCCTGTAACGACGATGATCTGAAGACGGGTAATCCCCAACTGACATCGAGAACCGAATTTGGTAGTGCCATGTATGGAGATAGTCTCTCCTTTACCGTAGATGTATCCGATTCGGACGTGCTTCTTTCTACGGTGAAAGCACAATTGTATTTTACCGAAGACCTGGTGTCTGAAACGGTGATCCGTACAAAGACAAACGGAGAATACAGCGGAAAGATATTTATTCCCTATTATCCGAATATTGCCGATGGAACGGCTATATTGAAACTGGTACTGCAGAATATAAATTTCACTGTTACGGAAAAAGAATATGATCTGAATGTATCCCGTCCGGATTTTCCTTATCTGACTCTGGTGACAGAAGAGGGAGACGAATACCGGATGGATCGTATAGAGAAGTATGAATATGCGGTGACTGATGACTTTGAGCTTAAACAGAAAGCCTACATCAAAACTCCATCTGCTTCGGAAAATGGAAATGAACTGGTATTTGGGCTGGAAAATGGAAATATAATACAGGGAATTACAGACTACATAACTTTCTCTGATATTACTACTCCTTATACTATTTCTTTCAATACTTTTTCGTATGAGGTTTCCCTGTTTGCGAAATATTTGTTGAACGGTGAGGAATTAGAGATGGTAGACGATGACAATTATCAGATTGATCTCTCTTTATCGCCAGGTGATGAACTGGAGTTTGAAGGATTTGTGGGATTTGATTCCTGGTGGCTGGATGTCGACTTCTTTGAGAAAGTAAATGAAACTACTTTGAGGTTTGTACCTATGGCTGGAGATTACCGCATTACAGCCAATCTGAAGCATGAATATCTTATTGTAGAAAAGATGGATGGTGGTGAGTATGCAACGTTGCAGGAAGATGGTACAGGAGCTATCTGGATCATAGGAGAAGGGATCGGTAAACCTTCTGCAAGTACCAACGCAGTCGGTTGGACGACAGAGAAGGCTCTTTGTATGGCATCTGTGGAAGAAGGTATTTATCAGATTACCGTAGTGGGTGGACAAACCATAAATGCGTCCAGCATCAACTTTAAGTTCTTTGATCAGAAAGGTTGGGGAGAAGAATTTTCGCATACGAGAATTTCTACTCCTAATACCAATATTGTGATTGGTAACAAGACAGAGGATAATGAAGGAAATGGTATAGATAGTGGTAATATTGAGCTTGCAAAAGAGGAGTCTTTTGATCTGGGAGGTATATATGTGATCCAGGTAGATGTCACAAATGGTATCAATAATGCAGTATTGACTTTCACTAAGACCGGTGAAGTAGAATTACCTGCTCTGGAAGCCTATTTCGACGGTGACAAAATGGAAGCTGTAGATGCGGACAATTATAAAGTAGAGAAAAAATTTACTCAGGGACAGGTAATTTCCGTAGAGGGTATTACTGATTTTGATAATTGGTGGATCGATCCGGACTTCTTTACGAAAGGCTCTGATGGAAAGTTGACTTTCTTGCCTCTGGATGGTACATACAGAATAACAGCTAATACTGTCTGGAACTATTTTATAGTTGAAGCAATGGATGGGAATGAATTGGCCAAATTGCAGGATGATGGTACAGGTGCACTGTGGATTGTCGGTGATGGTGAAATTGGTAAGCCTACCATGGATAATGGTGTAAACTGGACTACGGAAAAAGCACTTTGTATGTCACAAATTTCTCCTAAAATGTATCAGATTACTCTGGTTGCCGGAGAAAATATAAAGACTAATAGCATCAATTTTAAATTCTATGGAGAAAAAGGTTGGGGAAATGAATTTGAAGCAGATCGTCTGAGTACTACTGATGATATTGTTTATGTCGGTACAGGAGCCGAAGGGGATGACCGCGACAGTGGAAACCTGGGGATCAGGCAAGGAAAAGCGCTTACTGCATACAAAGCGTATGTCTTTATCGTAGATCTTACTAATGGCGTAAATAACGCAATTCTCACTGTTACCGAAAAATAATAGATAATTGATTATTGGCATACAGACCTATATATGAAGTATGGATGACTTTATCTATGGGTTCTGTATGCCATATTATTATACCAGTATTTCCTTCTTTTTTTACTACTTTTTTGAAAGGTTTGCTATTGCCAAATAACTGGTAACCACCACTATGGATTTATTTAATCCTACTATTTTTCCACTTCCTGTTTACTTGCACATAGCTAATGGTTACTTTTGAGAAGGGATAATACAAATCCCTGATTCAGTTCGTTTATTTCAATCACTTAAATTTTACCACGATGAAAAACCTTTGGTTATGTATTTTATTGTTTTTCTGCACAGTTATGATTTCCTGTAATTCTGAGAAACAGGAAACCGAACCTCAAGTCACAGGCTTTATTACGGTCGACGGACCGGATCTGATGCTGCCCGACGGTAGTAAATTCTTTATTAAAGGAACCAATCTGGGCAACTGGCTCAATCCGGAGGGATATATGTTCCGCTTCAACAAAGCCAACTCGTATCGTTTTATCAATGATATGTTCTGTGAAATGGTAGGGCCTGATTTTGCTGCTGAATTCTGGCGTGCTTTCAAAGATAACTACATTACCCGGGAAGACCTGCGTTTTATCAAACGTACAGGCAGCAATACCGTGCGGCTTCCGTTCCATTACAAGTTATTCACCGACGAAGATTATATGGGACTTACCGCCAATCAGGATGGGTTTGCCCGTGTGGATTCGGTAGTAAATTGGTGTCGGGAAGAAGGATTGTATCTCATCTTAGATATGCACGATGCTCCGGGCGGACAGACCGGCGACAATATCGACGATAGTTACGGCTATCCCTGGTTGTTCGAAAGCGAAACCAGTCAGCAACTATACTGCGACATCTGGAAGAAGATAGCAGACTATTATAAGAATGAACCCATCATCCTGGGTTATGAGCTATTTAACGAACCTATCGCTCCCTATTTTGATAATATGGAGGAGTTGAATGGGAAACTGGCACATGTATACCAGATCGGTATAGAAGCGATCCGTGAGGTAGACAACAACCACATCATTCTGTTGGGAGGTTCGCAGTGGAATGGCAATTTCAATCCTTTGCGCAACCGGCCATTCAACGACGATAAAATCATGTATACCTGTCACCGCTACGGTGGTGAGCCTACCGTGGAGGCTATCCGTGATTTATCCAGTTCCGCGATAGTGTCAATCTGCCGATGTACATGGGAGAGATCGGGCACAATACCGATGAGTGGATGAATTCTTTCTGCCAGGCTATGGAAGAAAACAATATCGGCTGGACCTTCTGGCCCTATAAAAAGATGGATGGCTCTTCTTTCATCGGGATCACTCCCCCGGAAAACTGGACCGTGATCATGGAATTTGCGGAAGCACCTCGCGGAACGTATAAAGAAATACGTGACGCCCGCCCCGATCAGCAGGTAGTCAGAAAGGCAATGACCGATTTCATCGAAGCCTGCCGGTTCAAGAATTGTGTGATCCAGGAGAACTATGTACGTGCCTTGGGTCTGCAACCCTGATTCTTCAATTGCGGAATAGAATAAAAAAAGAATAATACAGGTATGGATAGAGATACACAATTCCCAGGTATGTAAAAATAAATTTCGCATGTAGGTATATGAATCTCTAAGTTTCCATAAGTAGTTATAGATAGGTGATGAAAAAGCTGTCTCTTCTTTATAAAGAGATAGCTTTTTTCTTGGTAGTGAAGAAAGGTGTATATGTAAAAAAGATTAACTTAAAAAATGATTTGGTGTATATTTAGTTTGTCTATATACAAACATATATTATATTTGTAACCACTTAACTAATCATAAAGAATTTTTTAAAGAATAGTTAACTGAAACTACATTTTATTATTCTACATAAAAAAATCATGATGAAACAAAATCTGTTTATTTTAATGCTTTTTGCATTTCTGTTTACTGCCTGTAGCAGTGATGATCATTCTAAAGAAGAAACTTTCTTTGTAAATGTGTATACGCAGTATTCCGCAGAAGATGAAGAAAAATTAGCTAATCCTGAGAGCCATAAGGCATATGTCTATCTTTTTGATGATCTCAACAAGCAAATAGATACTTCTAAAAGTATGAGTTCTGTCTATTGGGATGATGTAATAACTTATACAGACGGTAGTACTGAAAAATATGTATTCAAATCTCCAACTTCGGTAGCTGCACATATCCTGGAAGATATTCCTCATGGAAAATATACGTTGTTCGTTGTATTGACTTCATATAATGGTCTTGTACAGGGAGCCTCTTCTAAATCAATTGTAATAAATAAAGATTACAATGCGAAAACAGAAAAAAAGTCTTTCTATACAGAGGAATTGAGAACGGAAACTACGGTTACCAGGCTTGGGACGAAAAGTGGCAATAACTTATATAAGTGAATTCTGAGATTACAAGAATGATAAAGGGTTGATATATGTATGTATCAACCCTTTATCATATAACAGGTAATCGGTCTTTTATTTCAGCAATGAACGCGCGATACCCATTTCCAGTCCGCGCAACTCAGCTATTCCGCGCAGACGTCCGATACAGGAGTACCCCGGATTGGTCTGCTTCTTCAGGTCGTCTATCATCTGATGTCCGTGGTCGGGGCGCATCGGTATAGACTGCTGGCGTTTTTGCTGCAATTCCAGAAAGGCTTTCATTACTTCATACATATCCACATCTCCTTCAAGGTGATTGGCCTCGTAGAAATTGCCCTCTTCATCGCGTTGTGTACTGCGGAGATGGACAAAATGGATGCGGTCGGCAAATCGCCTCATCATTCCGGCCAGGTCATTGGCAGAGGATACACCGAAAGAGCCGGTACAGAGACAAAGGCCGTTGGCCGCACTGGGCACGGCTTCGATCAGGGTGCGGAAGTCTTCTTCACTGCTCAGGATGCGGGGCAGACCCAGGATCGGATAAGGGGGGTCGTCGGGGTGGATCACCAGGTTTACACCGGCCTCTTCTGCCACAGGAGTCACTTCTTTCAGAAAATAGATCAGGTTCTGACGCAGGCGATCCGCCGTGATGTCATTATACCGATCCAGCTCCCGCTGAAATTGCTCTAGGGTGAAACTCTCTTCCGAGCCGGGCAGTCCGGCGATCATATTGCGTATCAGACGGTTTTTCTCCTCTTCCGTCATACTGTCGAGGCGTGCTTTGGCTCTGGCCTTCTCTTCATCGCTGTATTCGGCTTCCGCACCGGGACGTTTCAGCAGGTAGAGGTCGAAAGCTACGTAGGCAGCCCGTTCGAAGCGCAGGGCGCGTGAGCCGTCGGGTAGTTCATAGGCCAGGTCGGTACGTGTCCAGTCCAGTACGGGCATGAAGTTGTACGTCACTATACGGATATCGCAGGCACCCAGGTTGCGGATACTCTGCTTGTAGTTATCAATATAGGTTTGGAAATCTCCCGTCTGTGTCTTGATGTGTTCGTGTACAGGTACACTCTCCACTACAGACCATTTCAGTCCGGCGGCTTTTAATTCTTCTTTTCGTTGGAGGATCTCTTCCACTGTCCATACTTCTCCGTTGGGAATATGATGAAGCGCCGTCACCACTCCGGTGGCACCTGCCTGTCGGATATCCGACAAGCTAACAGGGTCGTTGGGACCGTACCAGCGCCAGGTTTGTTCAGAAAGATACATAAGTCTGATGTTTTGTAAAGAGCAGAGTAGGTTTCCCGCAGGAACTGACTGCTCTGTGAGGTTATTTATTTGTCTGATTGGTACAGGAAAGAATCACATGGCAAAAGTTTCGAATCCACCGTCTACTACAGCAACCGTGCCGGTCACAAAACTGGAAGCATCACTGATCAGATACTGGATGGTACCACAAAGCTCTTCGGCACGTCCGAAACGTCCGAAAGGAGTCTGCCTGATCACACTCTGACCACGGTCGGTATAGGTACCGTCGGGGTTGGTTAGCAGCGCACGGTTTTGCTCTGTCAGGAAGAATCCCGGGGCAATGGCGTTCACGCGGATGCCCGGGCCAAATTTGGTAGCTATTTCTGTAGACATGAACCGGGTGAAGTTGGAGATCCCCGCTTTGGCCGCGGCATATCCGGCTACGCGTGTCAGCGGTCGGAAAGCTGCCATGGAAGAGAAGTTCACAATGCATCCTTGTTTCTGCTCTACCATAGGAGCGAGGAATACCTGGGTAGGCAATACCGTACCGGTCAGGTTCAGATCCAGCACTTTCTGAAAATCTTCGATGTTCAGATCGAAGAAAGTACCTGTCGGGGCGATGGTAGCTCCGGGCATGTTACCGCCTGCCGCGTTGAGCAGTGCATCCACACGGCCGTAAGCCTTGAGAATATCGGCGAGGTTCTGCTCCAGGATCTCCCGGTTGAGTACGTCGGTGACCAGGAACATGGCTTCACCGCCCTTTTTGCGGATCTCTTCCACAATCTCGTTACCTACTTCCGCTTTACGGCCCAAGATCACGACTCTGGCACCTTCTTCGGCCAGATGAGAGGCAATGGCTTTTCCCAATACACCGGTCCCCCCGGTAATCACAACAACCTTTCCGGTTACATCAAATAGATTTGCCATGGTAATTCAGTTATTTAAAGTTATGAATGATGGTTTACTTACAAGGAAGTGGGAACAAAGATAGCAAATAACAGCTACGTTAAGGTACACAATTCTATAAAATAGGTTCCATTTTATTGTATATATGTTCCGGAAGGTTGATAAAATCCGTACAATAGAGGCATACATAGAATTTTTTTCTCTGTTTGGTGCCAGACGTTGTATTTCCTGCGTAAGAGGGTTCGGTGAGGTCAGTGAACAGGTAGATAAAACTTTTTACTTAAAGTTTTTTGAATTTTTGCCTTCACGCCTTCACAGATGTATGTAATTTGTTTGATATGAGTTGATTATGTGTGAAGGCACCTCGCTTTTTCGTGCTTTCACCTGCTTTCACGCCTTCACTGTGTCCCGTTCTGATTTGGATTGTCTGGTTGACTTTATTCCTCCTGTTATAGATGGTTCTTTATCCCTTTGGTTGAAAATCAGTTTGATAGAAAGCATACCGTTCCTGATTTCCGAATCAGTGACCGATGTAGTAAGCGAATAGTAAAACACGAAGCTATATACGATAGAGAAGAACTTACAGCGTACACTCTAAGAGGAGTAACCGACAGACCTGGTGGGGTAAGACTTGATGGGAGTGTCCTGTGCATGTGTAGACTCTATTGTATCCGTATGTTCTTTGCAGGGTATGGTATTGTCTGGTCCCTGGTATCCTGGTGGTCCCACGTTGTGGAACGTATCGTCCCACGGCGTAAAACGATACGTTCCACGCCGTGAAACAAAAAGTCCCACGTCGTGGGATCAGGGAGATATCTGTATGTGTGCAGATGGTTTCCTTTGTGTGGAGAGCCATTCAGCGGTATTTTTCTTCACTTTACCTGAAAGAGACCGGGTATCTTTCTCTGATAAACCATTCCGGAAAAGGGAATGGTATATACATTTAGCTATTTGTTTGAATTAATTCATTGATAACTAATTGAATATTGTGTTTGGACCCACTGTTTTCTGTGAAGGCGTGAAAGCAGGGTGAAAGCGTAAAAAACAAACTGCCTTCACACGTAAGGCGTTTATAATCAAATTTTTGCTCTTAAGTGTGAAGGCGTGAAGGTAAGAAACCTGAAAATTCTAAATAGAAAAATCTTATTTCATATCCATACACTCTTTGCGGCTCAGTGCTTCCAGGTAGTAATAATCGGCATATACAATCGGTACATCGATCTCGTCTCCACCCGGATGATGTCCGGTAGAATGGAGCAAAAGGAATCCATAATTAGTTCCCGGTTCTGTCTGATAGTCCTTGGACAGGTTCTCTACAAGGGTATCGGCCAGTTTGCGGTAGCGGGTCGCTTTCTCTCCGGTCACATAGGTCGAAAGTTCGTACAGACCGGAAGCAAAGATCGCTGCTGCCGAGGCATCCCGGGGAGCATTGGGTATATGCGGGTCTTTCATGTCCCAGTAAGGTACCTGATCGGCGGGCATATCCGGGAGGCCGTAGAAGAAATCGGTGATCGCTTCTGCCTGACGCAGATAGGCCGGGTCTCCGGTGAATCGGTAGCACATGGTATATCCATACATTCCCCAGGCCTGGCCACGGCTCCAGAAAGAATCATCGGCATGTCCCTGATGGGTACCTTTCAGACGTACCTCCCCAGTGAGCGGATCGTAGTCTACCACATGGTAGGAAGAATAGTCGTTCCGGAAATGGTGTTTCATTGTAGTATTCGCATGGTTCACGGCGATGTGGTAGAAAGCAGAGTCGCCGGAGATCTGTGTGGCGCGGAAGAGCATCTCCAGATTGAGCATATTATCTATGATCACCGGGTATTGCCATACCTGACGGTTGAAGTCCCAGGAACGTATCGCTTTCACCTGGTCGTTGTAGCGTGTACTGAGTGTTCTGGCAGCCTGCATCACCACATCGCGGTACGATTGCTCGCCGGTGAGTTCATAGGCCTTTCCGAAAGAGCAGTAAACCATGAATCCAAGGTCGTGGGTACCCCGGTGCCATTTTACCTCTTCCAGTGGCCAGGTATACGTTACCGCCTGTTCGCGCCATGTATTTTCGTTGCTATAGGCATACATGTGCCACAGCGAACCCGGGAAGAACCCGGAACACCAGTCGTGCGCACCGATCAGGCGCAGGCTACCGTCTTTCTCTATGCTGCGAGGCTCTACCAGTCGCTTGTTGCCTGTATATTCCTTTTTGGCCTGCCCGGTACTTTTCATAGCCAGCCGCAACTGCACATCGGCAAAGGCAAACGCATGATCTACGGCGGTAGGTTGGAAATAGAGCAGGTAGAAGCGGTCTTCGCGGTGGATCCGGCGGTTTTGCCGGTAGAGACGCAGATAATCTTTCCGGTCGGGAGTGAAGAGCCAGGTCCGGTACAGGTCCTGAGCAAACTCCTGTTGCTTGCCGTCCCAGTCGCTGATCTGCCTGTAGGGCCAGTCGCTCACCTCTTTGCCCATATACTGTGCCAGGAAATCCATGGCTTTGTAGAAACTCCGTCCGTCGGTGGAAACGGAGTTTTCGATAGAAACGCCGATCTTATGTCCCATTTCGAAGATATCGATCATGTGTCTCAGGTTGTACTGCGAGTAGCCGAAGGCCAGCGTCCGCCGGAGTTCGTGAGGCTGGCGGCCATCCGGTTCGATCTGGGTGAAGATCCTTTTTTCCGGAAATTCGTTCAGTACGCGTGTGGCCACCTCCTTTTTACCTGTATAGAGGGCATAGGCTATGAGCTGGGCATCGTAGGCGGTACTGTGGTTGTTGGCCTGTCTGCCTTCGTCTATTCCCTGTTCACTGGTAAGCATCCAGTCGAGTAGTTTCCCGAACCAGGCTTTCAGCTGGCGCGCGTCGGACGAGGTGAAAGACTTTGAATCTTCCAGCAGTTGCACGGCATCCAGCATTTCTACAAAAGAGTAGGCATCGAGTACGCCGTAGCAACGACCCAGGTCGTTGTTGTGTCCCGGTGCCACCTGCGCGTAGGTAAGGTGGGGATTCATGCGAGTGTCTTTGTTGAGAAACCATACCCGCAGCAGTTCCGTGGCTTTATCGGCGTATTTCTCCTCTCCGCTGAAATACCGGGCCAGGGAAAGCGTGATCACCCGGTCGGCTGTTTGTCCCAGGCGTACCCGGTCCAGCTTTTCCAGCTCCGGGTTGGACAGACCGTCCCGCTCTACATAGGGTCTGCCGTCGGGCCGGGAAGGATCGGGCCAGTAGTAGCGCGCCTGGCTCATGTAATCGTGTTTGTTGCCGCTGGCCGGTGCTTTCTCTTTCATCATTACCGAAAGAGGTTGTACATCCAGCAGCTTATCGGCCTCCTGGGTCAGTGCTTCGTAAGACGCCGCGTAGGCAGGAGCAGTCACAGAGGCTTTCACCTGCTCCAGGTGAGAACGGTTCCAGATAGATTGAGCTGTCAGTGGAAGAGCCATACCGATCAGCACTACATACAGGAAAAAAGAACGGATTTTCATTTTCTGATGGGTTTTATAGGAATTATAGTTTACGTATCTTGATGCCATTGAGCAGGCTTACACCTTGTATTGCGGGAAGGGTGATCTCCAGCTCGCCATCTTCGCAATAGACCGGATAGCGTTTGCGCAGGGCGTGGAAGTGTCCCCCTACCTGTGAAGGAGCAAAGGCTTTCTCTACACACCGGTCATTGATCCGGATATCGAATACATTGCTCCGCTCTTCGGTCTGTGAAGCACCTCCCAGCTGGTAGGCAAGCTGTTCGCTTTGCCGGAAAATATCCGCGAAGAGGAGTTCTACTTCATACATTCCCGGCGGCACATCGAACCTGTATCCGCCGGGATGGATCCGCAGGGTTTGAAAGAGTGGATTGTCCAGGGTACCCCGGATCTCTGTCTGCGTCTCTTTGACCTTTGCGTCGGGATGTTCGAGATAGCCCCATCCACCGGGCGTATAAGGTCGGTCCGGCACCCAGGTAAGTCCGCTTTCCTCGCCGGTGTAGAAGCAGTGACTACCCGTGTTGATGGCCAGTTCCACATCCCGTATGTTCTCCGCGGTCAGCCGGTCCGGTACAGGAGTGAACCGGATCTGCATGCCGTCTTCCGTGGCTGCTCCGGTAGGTGTGGACGACACGGCCCGCAGGAAATTATCTCCCTTGCGGAAAGGAACATCAAACACTGCTGTATAGTTGACTGTCTCTTTGCTGCCGATGGAAACACCGTTTACAAACAGTTCCACCTCCGGCAGATTGGTATATATCTTCACGGGTTGACACACCTCTTCCGCATCTCTCCGGATACCGGAGCGTTTGTCCCAGTCGCGGGAAGCAATGTGAAGTACCGGGATATCCTTGCGGAACATGGCCTGGAAATAGTAATATACATCTTTGGGCGTGCGGTTGGCATAGACCAGACCTTTGCTGTTGATCCGGGGCATAGACTCATCGCGCAAGGCCGAAGAGAAATCGATGAAGTTCCAGTGTGTACCTCCCGCGATGTAGGGTTCCCGCGCGATCACCGGCAGGTAGTGTTCCAGGTAGAGTTGCTGGTATTCCATGCTGAAGTCGAACCGTCGGGGCTCTAAGGAGTGTACCCTGCGGTCGGAGTTGGCTCCGTATTCGCTGACGATGATCGGATGATCGGGATGGCGTTGGTGCTGTTCGGCCAGGAAGCGGTCGAAGCCGCTGAACTCCCCGCCGTACCATCCCTGATAGAGATTCCATCCTACCACATCTGTGATTTCGCCCAGACCGTATTCGTTGTAGGAGTTGCTGCCGTGGAAGGCCATGGTGCTCACCCGGTGCGGGTCTTCTTCCTTGAGGGCCTTTTCCAGGCGGTTGGCCAGGGCCAGCGTACGTTCCAGTACTGGTTTCAGCTCCTCTTCGGTCTGGTAACGACGCTGCGTCACCAGTAGGATCTCATTCATGTATCCCCAAGAGATCACCGAAGGGTGGTTGTAGTGCTGGCGGATCATCTCCCGCAGGTTCTGTTCGCAGGCATCTCCGTACCCTTCCGTGTCCGGTACAATGTCTATGACCGGTATCTCTTCCCAGACAAGCAATCCGAGTTTGTCGCACTGTTCCAGTATGGCTGGGTCCTGCGGATAGTGGGAGATGCGTATGAAGTTGGCTCCCATCTCTTTCATGAGCAACATATCCCGGCGGTGCATCTCGTCGGAGAGTGCCGGCCCGATGGGTTTCTGGTCCTGGTGACGGCAAACACCGTTGAGCTTGTAAGGCATGCCGTTGAGAAAAAATCCTTCCTTTCCATCGAAAGAGAACCACCGGAAGCCCGTATAGTGGGAGAGCCGGTCCATCACCTCTCCGGTCTTCGCATCTTTCACCAGGCTTTCTACCTGATAGAGGTGCGGTGTCTCGGGTGTCCATAACAACGGAGAGAGGACCTCGGGAAATGTATCTTCGTACCGATAAGATCCGTCGGCTTTCAACTGTACCTTACGACTCAGGGTATACAATACACTTCCGTCCGGCGCCAGCAGACGGTGCTGGAGTTCGATCTTTTTTCCGGTGGGTGCTGTGTTCCGGATCTCCGCACGTACAGCCAGCGTACCTTTTCCGGCTGATACATAAGGCGTATGCAGGAAGATCCCGTCGCTTCCCAGGTTGAGCAGATCAAAATGCTGGCGGGGTACGGCGATGAGCCAGACGTCGCGGTATATTCCTCCGAAGAAGGTAAAATCGCCGGAGATGGGGGGGTGTCCTGCCGGGAATTGTCTACACATACGGCGATCGTATGGGGGCCGAAGTCGAACAATAAGGCGTAATATCCAACGTAAAGGCCGTATATCCTCCCCGGTGTTCCCCGACTTCTTGTCCGTTGATGTAGACCGTCGCCGCTTTGCTGGCTGCTTCAAATTTCAGATAGAGTTGTTTGTCCTGATAAGCGGCAGGCAGGGTAAATTGCTTGCGGTACCAGGCTTTTCCCTGGTAATAAGCCTTCTCCGTATAGGCGTCTGTGTTCCAGGAGTGGGGCAGGGAGATCCTTTCCCACGCGCTGTCGTCGTAAGACACATTCATTACTTCCGCGGCATCGCTCCGCAGGAATTTCCAGCCGTCGTTGAAGGTAGAGACTTCCCGTTGGGCGCACAGAGATGCCCAGGGGAGTAGTAGCCAAAGAAGCAGGCTCAGTGGTCTGCCTGTGATCCGTAGGTCCATTCTTTTCATGGTGTATGCGAATAAATGAGATTAAAAGTACGAAATCCTGTTTGAGAATCCGCGCGGGAAGCAGTATTTTCTTAGTTAAGAAAAACCGATATCTTACTTCTTCTATTTTATTACGGTGTCGGTTGCTCCTTCTGTTGCCGTTTTCCCACTTGTTTTCTCTGGGGCCTGTATCGTGTTTTTGGGGAACTCCGGAAGATAAGGCCAGCCGGATCCATAAACCAGATGTAAGGAATGCAGATCCGATCCGTAGGTTCCGGCCGGATCTGCTTCCTTCTTCCTATTACAATCTCATTCGCTTATGGAAACTATTGAAAACTATTTAGTTGAATTTAAGAGGACGACAATAGGCCTGTGTGAAGGTAGCTACGGTATAGTCCTTTGTCACATGGTTGATACGGCTCTCACTTTCCGAAGCATTGATGTTGTCTCCTTCGCACAGTTCGATACGGATCACCCGTGTGTCCGTTGCGTTCACAGCAAGAGGTTTCACATAGATCGTATCGTAGCCTTTGCGGGCTTCCGGGAAGGTCATTTCATATACACCCTCGGAAGCAGCCGATATCTTGTTCCCATTCCTGTCTACGATCTCAAAGTCTACCCCTTCCCGGGCCGGATGGTCAATGCCGGAGGTTTTCAGGAAGTACCGGACCTGTACATCGTACTTGCGTATATACTCGCAGTGGAATTGTACAGGGAGTTTGATCAGTTCCGTTTCATCCCTTTCCACCGTCACTGTATCGTTGTTCCAGGGAATGAACCCTGCGTAATAATAGTGTTCGAATTCGGGCAATCCGTCGGGATAACCACTGTGTTCACAGGCAGTGAACATCCACGCACAAAGGGCCACAAGGGCTATACTCAGTTTTGTTTTCATTCTTCTTCAGTATTAGATGACCAATAAGGGTTCTGTGTCACATTGCCTCCGCTCAGGGAGATCTCATTCAGAGGTACCGGATAGAGGTAGTCGCGCCGGGCGTCGAACCTGCGGTCACGGGCCAGCTGCATCACCAGGCGGTCGTTCTCATTGAGCAGGCTCTGTACGGTCTCTTTGGAAGTACTTCCCCAGTCTTCTTCGATATACTTGGCACCGTAGATGGCCCGGGGCAATACCTCCTCGGCGGTTTTCCAGCGGATCAGGTCGTCGTAGCGGAAGCCTTCTCCGGCCAGTTCCACCGTGCGTTCGCGCCGGATCTCTTCCCGCATATCCAGTTGGTTGCGGTTCACAAAGTCGTTGGTCAGTTTCACGGTAAGTCCGGCCCGTTGCCTGAGTGCGTTGATGGTCCGTTCCAGGTCGGCATCGGAGATAGAGCCGTTGAGTTCGTATCTGGCTTCGGCGTACGTCAGCAATACTTCCGCATAGCGGATCAGTATTTTGTCTACCACCGCACCCGAGTTATGGTTCCAGTCTTCCATGATAAAACCTTTTTTCATGATGTAGGCCGTACGTCCGAACGCGTAGGCTTGTGAGAAGATCCCTTTGTAAGCCTCTTCTCCCAGACTGTAAACGGTCATGTTGAGCCGGGGATCGCGGTTTTCCAGCACCTCGTTGTAGCGGCTCTCGTTGGTCGGTACCAGCGGAGAGATGCCATACGGAAGCCCGTCTGCACACAGATAGATATCGATCAGGTTACGTGTAGGGGCATACCGGTTTTCCAGATCACGGGAGTTGTTGTGTGTCTGTATGTTGGCACCGGAAGAGGTTTTTCCGTAGATTTTCACAAAGATATTCTCCTTGTTGTCTGCTCCTTGTCCGTCGTACAGGAAAAGACTTTCATAGTTTCCATACAGGATATGTCCTTCCTGCATGGTCTCTTCCGCGGCTTTGACCGCGATCTGCAGGTGGGTCTCCGGGGTACCGTAGTTGTGGAATTTGGAGCGGGTACCTTCGTAGAGTCCTACCCGGGCTTTCAGGGCCAGTGCCGAACTGCGTGTCACCCGGCCCCACTCGTTGCTCTTGAGCTGGTCGTGCACAGGCAACCATTCCGCAGCAAAGTCCAGGTCTTTGTACATCTGTTCCAGGACATCGGCCCGGGGTGAACGTCCCATTTTGATGTCTGGGTCGTTGATATCCTGGAACGCTTTCAGTACCAGAGGTACATCTCCGTATTTTTTCACCAGGTCAAAATAGTGGTAGGCCCGGAAGAAGCGCGCTTCCGCGTGGTAGCGGTTGAGTACCTCTTCGCTCAGCTCCATATCCGCGCTTTTCTCCAGGATGATATTGGCTGTCTGTATGCGGTAGTAAGGGTCTGTCCAGTTGCCGCTCTCATTGGGTACGGTGCGGTTTCCGCTACTGATGTCGTTGTTGCCGTTGTAGAGGTCGTCTGCGCGGGTGTCGATCTCAAAACCCGCCAGCAGGTTGTAGAGACGGTTGCATGCCCCTTTCAGGTCGGATTCCGATTTCCAGAAGTTGGTATCGGCCAGCGTGGTCTCCGGATATCTGTCCAGATCGCATCCGGCAATCAGGAAAAGCATGACGCTTGCAAAGATCGGATAATATATTTTTTTCATGATAATCCCATTTTAGAAAGTTAGATTCACTCCGAATGTCACGGTACGGAAGAAAGGATACATTTGCGAACTCGCGTCGTTGGGCGATTCCGGGTCAAATACCTTAAGTACTTTAGAGTGTTCCCACACATCATCTCCCGAAACATATACCCTCAGTTTCTCTATGATCTTTTTGTGGATGGGTACATTGTATCCCAGCTGGATGTTTTTCAGGCGGACGTAGCGCGCGTTCTGTACCCATTTATCAGAGGCTTTGTAGTTGTAGTCATTGCTCTGATAGAGGCGGGGCCAGAAGGCGTTGGGGTTGTCCTCTGTCCAGTAGTCCTGGTGGATAGACCACGGCAGGTTGTAGGTATTGAGCATAGGGGCCAGTGTTTCCGTCTTGATCAGGAAGCTGCGTTTGCCCATGCCCTGGAAGAAGAGCGAGAGGTCGAATCCTTTCCAGGCGGCTCCCAGGGAGATACCGTACGAATAGCGCGGGTCTGTAGTACCCAGGTATACGAGGTCGCCAGGATTTTCCGGCGTGCCCTCCCCGGCATCGATCTTTCCGCTTCCGTCCAGGTCCAGGTATTTGATATCTCCGGCCTGTACTTTCGCATGGTTGAATTGTTCTACCCCGTAGGCTTCGTACTCTTCCCGGCTGGTGAAGTAGCCATCTGTCTTATAGCCCCAGATGGTGTTCAGCGCGTAACCTTCCAGGGTAGATACCACTCCTTCCCGGATCGTATTCTCTCCCTGGTACTTCACCAGTTTGTTCTGGTCATCTGCCAGGGAGAATCCTGCCCAGTAATCTACCTGGCCGATGCGGTCTCTCCATTTGATGTCGATCTCCCATCCCCAGGTCTTCAGTTCGCCGATGTTGCTTGCCGAAGTGCCGATCCCCAGGATATGAGGTTGAGGCAGGGTAGAGAGCATATCCTTGTTGCGTTTCACAAAATAGTCTGCTGTGATGTTCAGACGGTTGTTGAGCAATCCCAGGTCTAACCCGATGTCAAAAGTCTCGATGGTTTCCCAGGTTTTTGACTTTGAAGCCAGTTTGTCCTGCCAAAAGTAATTGTTGAGTTCGTCGTTGAAAGCCAGCTGGTTGCCTTTGCTGATCAAGGCGATGTAGTCGTAGAAGTCGAGTACCGCTCCGTTGCCCAGTTGACCCCAGGAAGCGCGGAGTTTCAGGTTGTCAAACAGATCTACTTTCTCTTTGAAGAACGGTTCTTCACTGATGCGCCAGCCGGCGGAGAAAGAAGGGAACGCTTTCCAGCGGTGATCCGGGTCCAGCCGCGAACTGCCGTCGTAGCGGATGTTTGCTTCGAACAGGTAACGTTCTTTGAAGTTATAATTCAGTCGTCCGAAGTAAGACATCATAGCCCAGGTCTCTACCTTATCCGAGGCTGTATAGGGATTTTCTCCACCCGGATAGTTGAGACTGAAAAAGTCGTTTTTCAGCAATCCGTTCACCGTGGCAGACATCTCGTCTTTTCTGTACTCTTCGAACTGGGTTCCTGCCAGCACCTTGAAGTTGTGCGCGTTGGCCAGGCTGAATTCGTAGGTGGCCCGTGCTTCGTACGTGTTGTGATAGGCACCGTTCTTGGTTTTGGTCAGCGAATTGGAAGCATTGATCTGATCCCGTACCGTATCTTCTGTGCGTCCGTACCATTTGATGGTCCGTTTTTCGGAATAGTAAGAATAGTAGTCCTGTTTGCGCGCGACAGAGGCGTTGATCACCAGTCCCGGTACCAGGTCTTTGATGATGATCTCTCCCTTTCCGTTGAAGGCTTCGTAGTCTTTTTTCGTGATACCCGCGTTCTTCATCATATCGATCGGATTCACCTGCAGGTCTCCGTTGTAGGGATTGCTGGTGGTGTCTTCATCCGGTGTATAGATCGGCTGGCGGGTACGGATGCGGTAGAGTTTGTCCAGGATCAGGCCCGTGCCTGCCGAGTTCTCTTCTACGAAGGAGCCGTTGTAGCTGGCATTGAACGACAGTGATACGTATTTGTTTACTTCCGAGTTGAGGTTGAAGCGCAGGTTGTAACGCTCGTTCCCGTCGGGTCCGTACCGGAGTATACCGTTCCGTTTGTAATAGCCTGCGGAAGCCAGGTAGTTGAGTTGCCGGGAGCCACCGCTGATGGATACGGAATGACTCTGCATGCTGCTGGTGCGGTTGGTTCCCTCTTTGATGTAGTTGACATTGTCGTAGTAGTCCCAACGATCCTGTCCGCTGATGTTCGGGCGGTAGTTGAAGTTGGGGTTTTTGAGCCATTCCACCTGTTCTTCGGTGTATTCGGCGTTTCCGCTGGCATTGAGGCGGGCGATGTCGTTGATGATCTGTTCTTCCCAGGAGTTGAGGCGTTTGGGCATATTGCCCGGTGTAGAGATCGCGTAGTATCCGTTGTAGTTGATACGTACCTTGCCTTCCTGTCCTTTTTTGGTAGTTACCAGTACCACACCGGCGGCGGCTTTGGCTCCGTAGATAGAAGCTGCTGCGGCATCTTTCAGTACAGTCACTGTCTCGATGTCACTGGGGTTCAGAAGGGTCATATCGCCTTCGATCCTGTCGATCAGTACCAGGGTGGAGGTATTGTTGACAGATGTTTTTCCACGGACATTCAGGCTGTATCCTTCGTCGCCCGGTTTTCCACTGCTGCGGGTGATCGTAACTCCCGGGAGTTCTCCCTGCAGCGAACCCAGCAGGTTCGCAGAGGTGCGGGCAGCCAGTTTGTCCCCGTCTACCTGCGCCACAGCACCGGTCAGATTCACCTTTTTCTGTGTGCCGTATCCGACGATCACAATTTCCTGCAGGGTCTGCGCATCCTCTTTGAGTACAATGTTTCCCTGGGCCTGGGAAACTTTCAGTTCCTGTGTCACATACCCTACATACGAAAAGATAATAGTAGCCTGTGGATGTACCTGCAGGGAATAGTTCCCGTCCATATCCGAGATTACCCCGTTGGTAGTCCCCTTTTCAAGCACAGATACCCCGATCAGAGGTTCCTGTGTGCGTTCGTCGACAACTTGACCACTGATCTGGGTGGTACTTTGTGCATGCAGGTTCGCGCTCAGCAAAAAGAGCAAACCGCACCAGAAAAGTCGCCGTGTCATCTTTTGTAAGAATCGGTCTTTTTTTCATAATACATAGATTTTATTAAATACTATTGTGAAGTGTTGCGGCGAAGCTATTCATATATTTACTTTTTAGCATACACTCCCATTACAACATAACTACTCCTGAAATCTTTTCCGGATACATCAAGTGTTTCTCATGGGTTTTATAATAAACTGATAATAAGTATCTTGTCAGGATAAAAAACAGATTTCAGAGAATGGTCTGCTCCGGGCATTGATGTAGTAAATAATGAGGCAACAGGCAGATATTCTCGGGGTTATTGTCTATCTTTGAAGACCTGTTAAGATCTGATGATATGAAACACTTACACAAATCGCTGTTCTTTGTAGTTGTAACTTTTTTTCGGCTTCTTTGTCTGCTCACTGGCAGCGTTCGGTGACCAATCATACCCGGAAAGAGTATCAGGGAGGTACTCAGAACTGGATGATATCGCAACATGACAACGGATGGATCTATGTGGCCAATAACAAAGGGCTTCTGGAGTACGACGGGGTAGGATGGAACCGTTATCCGACCGGGAATGCCAAAAGCCGATCGGTCCGGGTGAGCGATGACGGTCGCATATATGTCGGTGGAATGGGTGAGTTTGGCTATTTTGTACCCGATGCTCTGGGTGGTCTCACCTATACCCGTCTTTCCGACAGTATTTCCCTTCACCGGCACATCGGTATCATCTGGAACATTCATCAGGTGGGAGAAGTGGTATATTTCCAGTCGGAACGTACGTTGTTCCGGTGGGACGGTACCGCGGTCACGTTCATTCCCGCCCCTTCGGAGATCAAGCATTCGGCAGTACTCAACGGGCGGTTCTATGTGGCTACTGCGGAGGGAATTTGTCTGCTCAACGGAGACTCGTTTGCCGTGCAGGTCAACACCTCATCCACAGCTTCCTGTAAAATAGTAGGGATATTGCCGCTGGGAAATGATCTGTTGGTCGTCACCGCGCGGGATGGGCTATTCCTGTATGACGGCTCTTCGCTGATACCTTATCACAGTGCCGCCGACCCGTTTATCGGAGCCAATCAGTTGTTTTGTGCGGCGGTCAGAGATTCGTTGCTGGCGTTGGGGTCGGTGCAAGACGGTGTCCTGTTGCTGGATATGAAGCAGGGAAGCACGGAAAAGATCTCTATCGACCGGGGGTTGCAGAACAAAACCGTGCTGGCTGTCTCCTTCGACCGTGAGGGAGATCTGTGGCTGGGACTTGACAATGGTATGGATTGCGTACAACTGACCTCACCTCTGTTTTCCCTCTATGGCAATACGTCAGTGATTGGTTCGGGCTATGCTTCTTTGCCCTATCGGGGACGGCTGTATCTGGGTACCAATCAGGGACTCTATCATATGCCTTTGCCCGAAACTACCGGGCAGGAGTCTGACATGATGTTTGTGCCCGGTACGGAAGGGCAGGTCTGGTCTCTGGATTCGTATGACGGCAAGTTGTTCTGCTCGACAGATAACGGTTTGTTTGTTACAGACGGTGAGCACATGAGCCGTCTGGCAGATACCCGGGGCATCTGGTCTGTGGTTGCTTTCGGTCATCGCGAAGATCTGTTGCTGGCAGGGAGTTACACCGGACTGTATGTACTTAACAACGAGCAGGGGCAATGGAAGATGTCGCATCGGATCCCTGGTTTTACCCATTCGTGCAAAACCCTTTTTGTAGAGGCTCCGGGGGTGGTATGGGTAGCCAATAAGGGGCAGGGGATCTTTCGGATCGTGTTGTCCGAAGACCTGACCCGGATCGTCCGTATCAAAAATTACAATACGGGGAAGATCTCTCCGAACTACGATTCTCATATCACCCGTGTAGGCGATGAAATTGTGCTGGTCACCCATGAAGGCATATTCCGGTACGACCAGATCCGGGACGATGTGGAAGAATATATCTGGCTGGAGGACCTCCTTCGGGAAGAGCAGCCTTGTACCTACCTGCATCAGGACGTTCACGGGGATATCTGGTATGTGGTAGGAGGCACATTGAAGTTGCTCCGTTTTGACCGTACCGCTGGTGAATATCTCCGAAGGGAGAATGAGATCTACCTGAAGGGTGCTATGATCGAACATTTTGAAGATATCTGTCTCTGGAAAGAGGATGAGGCAATCGTGAGTACGGAAGATGGATTTGCGCTGTTGCGTTTCCGGGAACCTACCCGTAAGCAACATCCGGTGCATCTGCAGATCCGTAAGGTATTTCTGAGCGGCGGAAAAGATTCCCTCATCTACGGACGTAGCTATGCGTATGAGGAACAATCGCTCACGATCCCTTATACGCATAACTCGCTGCGTATAGAATACAGCGCGGCCAATTACGATCGTTCGCAGGCTACGTTGTATACCTACCGGCTTACGGGGGCTGCTACCGACGAATGGAGTGACCTGACTGAAAATGTAAAGAAAGAATATACCGGTCTGCGGGAGGGGGTCTATACCTTCCGGGTGAGGCTGATGACCGAAGATGGGACCGATCCGGTAGAAACCTCTTTCTCTTTCCGTATCTTGCCTCCCTGGTACCGGAGCTGGTGGGCCTATGTACTGTATGGAATGGCAGGGATCGGTTTTTTCTATTATCTCTATTACCGTCTGGTGATGAGCCGCAAAGTGCTGCTGCAACAGAAAGAATTGGAAATGATCCGGCAGCAACAGGAGTTCAGGGAGCAGAACGCGTTGAAAGATGAGAAGATCGATTCGCTGAAAGAGGCTAATCTCAGGCTTGAACTTCAGCACAAAGCGGATGAGCTGGTAAGGACTACCCTGAATATCATGCGTAAAAATGAAGTTCTTCAGGTGATACGCAGAGAGGCAGTGGGGATCAACGGAGCGGTGAAAGAGGAGAACCTGGTCGCTATCCGCCGGAAGGTGCTCCGGCTGGTGCAGCAGATCGATAGCAACCTGGAACATGACAATGATCTGGAACAGTTCCAGCATACCTTTGACACCGTGCATCAGGATTTTTTCCGCATTCTGGACCAGCGTTTTCCGGATCTTAATAAGAAAGACAAAATGTTGTGTGCGTATATACGGATGGATCTGCTTTCCAAAGAGATCGCTCCGTTGCTCAATGTATCTGTACGTGGGGTAGAGATCAGCAGATACCGGTTGCGTAAGAAGTTAAAACTGGCTGAAAAGGAGAATCTGGCAGAGTTCCTGCATCGCATCTCCGGGTGACCACTTACCCGGATGTTTTTCCGGGAATAGAGACAAAAGACATTTGCAGGTTGTTAAGACTAAATAAGTTACAGATTTTGGTGATCATCCGGTGCGAGTTTATATTTGCATCCCATTTAAAGCTGACCCATCATGCGTTATGATCCGTTTTTCTCTGTTTGTTTCTTCGTGTTCTGTCTGGTTACTATGCAGGCTTGCCGGACACACGTTTCCGATCCGGTAGTAGACAATCAGTTGTCTCAATGGCTTGAAAAAAAAGATTTCTTCCGTCTGCGGGAGGAGCTTGTACCGGCAAAGAATAAGTTATCGCCGGACAGGTGGCTTTTTTATCAGGCACATTGCAACCATGCGTTTGGCAGGGAAGAAGAATCCAACGGGCAGATCCGCACCTTGTTTGACACATACGGACATGTGCTTTCGGATACCTTGAAGAAGGATCTGTTGGAAATACAGGCTCAGAACTACAGTCGCCTATTCAGGTATGCGGAGGCTGCTGATACGTATTTGCAGTTGATCCGTGAGTACGCGGCTGTGGCAGATAGTGCGGAAGTAGAATCTTATCGCAATATGTACGCACTCTGGCAGCCTGTACGGGATGTGTTGCCACAGCGGATAACGAAGACTAAGGATGTGAAGATCCCTCTGATCCGGGAGGGAAATCATTACCGCATTGCTGTGACTTGTGGAGGTGTTACTGAAAACTTGTTCTTCGATACGGGAGCCAATCTGTCGAGTGTCAGTGAATCGATTGCGGCGGAGATGGGACTTACGCTTTATGATACGGACATTGAGGTAGCTACTTCTACTCCTGTCAGGATACAAAGTCGCCTGGGGGTAGCAGACAGTCTCTGGCTGGGAGATCTGCTGGTAGAGAATGTCGTGTTCCTGGTGATGCCGGATGAGGTGTTTTACATTGCCCCGATCGATTTTCATATAAAAGGAACGATTGGTTTTCCGGTCATGTACCAGATGGAAGAGGTGCATATGTATAGGCACGGAGAACTGGAAATCCCTGCCCGGAGAGAGGACAGGGAGTTGAATAATCTTTTTCTGGACCATCTTCATCCGGTAGTAAGGATTTATTCGGGAAGTGAGAGTCTCCTGTTTACCTTAGATACAGGCGCGGCTGATAGTGAACTATACAGAACATATTACAGGAAACACGAAGCGTATATCCAGGAAAACGTGGAACTTACCGAAGGAAAGCGCGGAGGGGCCGGAGGTATAGAAGAGGTCCGGAAATATGTATGGAAAGACTTTCCTTATAGGTTGGGAGGTGGCAGTGGAACGCTCCCTGAGATATCCATTATAGATGGAGAATACGTTTTTGCCGATCGGTATGACGGCAATCTGGGACAAGATGTATTTGGCCAATACCATAAGCTGATCCTTAATTTCCGGGAGATGTATGTGGATGTGGAGTAGCCTTCCCTCTTTGTCTCAGCTACGTTGCAACACCAGCAGGCTTTCCGGTCCCATATTGAAAAGCAGATCCAGGATACTCAGGTTGGGCAGAAAGCCGTGACGGTCTTCAAAAACCTGGTAATAGGGTACAACGGTAAACTCTGGATCGTTCCCTTTCTTCGGATGAATGGCCTCCCGCAGGTCTCTCTCCCACGCTCCGAACTCTTTCCGGTACTCTCCGGTGCGCCGCATATCCGGTTGCAGATCGATGAGTTCGCAGATCGTATGGCAGAGTCTTTCGTTGAAATCGGTGAGAAATTCAAACTTCTGTTCGTAAAACGGTTGCAGATCGTCCCGGTAATATTCAAAGAAAGGCGTATGGTTATACGCAGATTCAATGGCGTTCCAATGCTGATGCCGCCAGTTGCCATGATCCGAGACGCGTATGTCCTTCATCGGGCATTTGAGCGTGTCGGGCTTCACGATAGGTACGGTGAGTGCCAGTGTTCCGTTGGGGCCGGCCAGCGTACAGCGGTTGCGGTAGGTCTGCTTCAGGTAATGATCGTATTGCTCTATGCGGATGTGTCCGTAATGATAGAGTTTGCTGTACCAGGAGACCGGCGCCAGGTAGGCCGAACTGAGGTAGGCGGTATGTTGGGGAAAACGGGGTTGCATCTGTCTCGTGTGTCGGGGATTTTGTTTGAAATAGCCTGTCAGTTGACGCGGGTCAGTATCCGCTTCCATCGGTATCCACCCAGCGGTCCGGTGGCCGGTTCTTTGGAAAACCAGACGAATGCCGGCTTGCCGATGAGGTGATCTTCCGGTACAAAACCGAACAGGCGCGAGTCGGTGAGGTTGGCCGCGTGGTTGGAGGCGATCCAGTAGTAGTCGCGGGTGAAGCAGCAGTAGGGAGAGGCCACTCCGTCTACGTAGAGCGTATCGCCACGTATCTCCGCGTCGCGATTCTCGTGTACTTTCAGGGTATTTCGCATCAGTTCGATGTTCCATGGGTATATTTTGATGGTCTTTCCTTTGCCGGGCACCATCAGGTGGTAGGCGATCTTTTCCTGCGTCTGTAGGGGAGTGATCCATACTTCCGGTTGCAGTTCCTGGCTGATCAGGTAGTATTCGTATCGGCTCAGGCTGCGTACATACAGGCTGTCATCTTCGCCCATGCGTTCGCTGTTGCCGATAGAGAGCCGGGTGAGCAGGGAGTCTAACCGGGACTCTTTTTCCCGCGGATAGGTATACAGGGCTTTCTGGTCGGGCCCGGTGACGGAAGGAGAGGTGACTACAAAGAAAAGCGAATCCAGCAGTACCGTATCGCCCGGAATGCCTACGCAACGACCGATGAAAACGGCACGCTGGTCGATGACCGGGTGTTTGAGGTCTGCCGGATTGTTGAAGACCACGATCTCTCCGTTGCGCACGGCGCGCTCTTTCCAGCGTCGGTAAGAGAAAAACTTCATCAGGGGCAGACGCAGGCCGTAGCTCCATTTGTTCACCACGATCCGGTCGCCGGGATAGAGCGTGTTTTCCATACCGGAGTAGGGGATCCGATAGGAAGAACCTACGAATCCGTTCAGCAACAGGGCTACGCCTGCTGCCGCTCCGACTACGATCAACCACTTTACTCCGGAACGAAACATGAAGGGATTTACGATTTACTGATTTACGATTTATGATTGATATTACTTCTCATATTATAGAAAATGAGTATTCTTATATGTTTTGTGAATAAGGATCGGATAAAGATAATGAAAAACAGATGATACGGATCAAAATCTAATTTTAATTCCGGTTTTTTATCACGGATCTATGAACCGATTTACGAACCAACGGTTTACATAGTCTACCCACAGCCAACGCAGTCAACCAGTCGGTTGGCCAAGCTGCTTACGATGGTAGCTGTCTTTATTCTTTAATATAAAGAAATGGCTTCTATCTGCTGTCTGATTGACCAGCAACGAAAGTACACCTTATCTATTTTATCTCTGACTTCAATCGTAAATAGTAAATCGTCCAATTGTAAATCATTTCATTTTCTTAAAGATCCGGTTCCAGCGTATTTTTCCGTCGAACCATCCCTTTTCCTGATTCAGTGACAGCCATACCACCATGGGTTTTCCTATGATATGGTCTTCCGGTACAAATCCCCAGTAACGCGAGTCGAGGGAGTTGTTGCGGTTGTCGCCCATCATCCAGTAATAGTCCATCCCGAAGGTATAAGTATCGGTCTTCACATCGTTGATATAGATACCGTCCTGTCTGACCTCCAGTTTATTGCCTTCGTAGGCTTCTATACAGCGTTCGTAAAAAGGCAGGTTGTCTTCGGTCAGGGTGATGGTGGCCCCTTTATACGGTATCCAGATCGGGCCGTAGTTGTTGCCATCCCAGTGGGTATGTAGGTTGAGCGGAAACATCGATCCTGCTTCCTGGGGTGCCAGTACGATCTTCGAGATCAGCGCACTGCGGGCACTCAGATCGCGGTGCATTTCTGCTGTCAGAGGCATCTGATAGATGGGGCAGTACTCCCCATTGGCATTTGTAGCATCAAGTCCCAGCGGTGCCAGGTAGGGTGCTGCGGAACGCCCCAACAGGTAGCGTTCCGACCGGCTGATACCCAGATCGTCCAGAAGCTGCTCCGGGATCTGTGCTCCGGTGGTCTGTATCAGATAGGAGAATTGCACCTCTTCCGGATTTTCAGAGATCCGGTTGTTGACATAGAGTTGCGTATCCCGTATCTCCACCGTATCTCCCGGCAATCCCACGCAACGTTTCACGTAGTTTTCGCGTCTGTCTACCGGGCGTACCACCACCTTGCCGTAGTTTTGCGGATAAGAGTGGATCAGGTTGCGTCCTGCGGCGTAGTACAGATCGTATACCGTACGTTGCTGGGCAGGGGTCAGGCTGTCCATATCTATCTGTTGGGGGTACATTCTTTTTCCTTCTTCGTATACCAATCCCTGGTAGTCACGCCCCTGGTGGTTCAGTGCTACGGTATCTCCGGCCGGGAAATTAAATACCACAATGTCGTTGCGCTTCACTTTTCCAAGACCGGGTACGCGTTTGTAGTCCCACCGGGGCCATTCGATATAGGATTTGGTGTTGAATATGGGTAGGGTGTGCTGGGCCAGCGGCATGGAGAGTGGGGTCTGAGGCACACGCGGTCCGTAGCTCAGCTTGCTCACATACAGGAAGTCGCCCACCAGCATGGTCTTTTCCATAGAGGAAGAGGGGATCTGGTAGTTCTGGAACACGAAGATATTGACGAAGTAAACAGCTACCAGGGCGAATACAATCGCATCTACCCAGCTCATGACTCCGCGTACAACCGGGTTCTCTGAATGTTTCCAGAACGTCCACGGGATTTTCTTACTGATGTATATGTCAAAGATGAAAGGAAGTACGATGAGTCCCAGCCAACTCTTTACCCACAATAGGAAGAGAAGGTATAAAACCGTAACAATGGCAAATCTGATCCATTGCGCGCGTGTTGCTTTTCTCATGATTCGGACGGATTTATGATTGTAAGAACGGGAAAAGATCACTCATTCCCAGCATGCCTTCTTTGCCAGCCGTGTATTCCGCAGCCAGTACGGCTCCCAGCGCGAAACCGCTCCGGTTTTTGGCGTCGTGGGTGATGCTGATGATATCCGCGTCGGATTCGTAGCGGATGGTATGGATGCCGGTTACTTCTCCTTCCCGGATCGACTCGATCGGAAGCTCGGCAGCGTGGGTGGTCTTTTCATTCACCCACTTTTCCTTGCGTGGCATGTGCTCCAGGATGCCTTCGGCCAGGGTGATGGCGGTGCCGCTGGGAGCATCCAGCTTATGGATGTGGTGAGTTTCACTCATACTTACATCGTATTCCGGAAACTGGTTCATGATCCCGGCCAGGTAGCTGTTTACTGCCGAGAAGATGGCTACTCCCAGGCTGAAGTTGGACGACCAGAACAGGGTTTTTCCGCCTGTGGTACACAACTGCCGGATCTCTTCTCCATGTTCTTCCATCCATCCGGTGCTGCCGGATACAACTTTTACCCCGGCATCGAAAGCCTTCAGGTAGTTGCTGTAGGCTACGGTAGGGTTGGTAAACTCAATGGCTGCATCTGCCGAACGGAACGCCTCGGAGGCGAAATCCTCCGGATTCTGCACATCAATGATGCAAACGATCTCGTGTCCGCGGCGCAGAGCGATCTTTTCGATCTCTTTGCCCATTTTACCGTAACCTATCAATGCGATTTTCATTGTTCTTTTGTTAATTTTTTAATATTTATTCTTCTTCATTTCTTTGCTCCGCCAAAGAAACGAAGCAAAGAAAGGCGGCGCCTGGTCTCTCCGCTACTGCGTTTGATATACGACGACGAGCAAAAAAACTCGCTTCGCTCAAACAGATTTGCTCTTTTGTCGCCGTATATCTGCACTCCGTTTGACGCTGCGAGACCAAAGGCGACCATACGCCTGTGCCAGGCGTGTTGCGGATGTGTGTAACTGCGCAGGGGTGGCGAAACGTCAGTTGATTTCTTTCAACGCCGGTTGCCTGGCCCACCTTCAGTCGGGTTACAGGCGTGTTACGTGTAGCTGGATAGACTACAGGTTCTATATTTACCATATATGAATACTCATTACCCTATCTGCGTTTACCCTGAATGAATACTTCTGATACGTAGATCTTCTTCATGGTACCTCCACACCGTACATCGTACATCGTACATCGTACATCGTACATCGTACATCGTAAATCGTAAATCGTAAATCGTAAATCTCTTTATTTGTCTATCCTTGAACGGCAAAGATAAGATTTTTATTATATTTGTGGAAACGATTCGTTGCCTGTTTGATTTTATCATGATTTTTTAAGGAGGAGAGCGGGTATCGGTCGGTTCCGGGGCTGTGGCTGGTTGTATGCGAAAGGTGCGATGGCCAGACAGTCCGGACGTGTGGTCAACCTAATTTTTTACTATGCTATGGAAAGTCTGATACAGTATGTATGGAAGCATAAGTTGTTTCCGGCTTCTACCCTTCGTACTACCTGCGGCCAGCCGGTCGAGGTGTTGCATCCCGGTTTTTCCAATCCTCATGCGGGTCCTGATTTCCTGCAGGCCAAAGTGCGTATCGGTGATACTACCTGGGCCGGCGCAGTGGAGGTCCATTGCCAGTCTTCCGACTGGAAACGTCACCGGCATGCAGCCGATCCCGCCTACCGCGCAGTGATCCTGCACGTGGTAGAGAAGGCCGATTGTGAGATTTTTATCGGTGAAATGGGTCAGAAACTTCCTCAACTGGAACTCTCTGTTCCCGAACCTATCCGCCGCAACCACCGGGCGTTGCTGGAGGCCGACCGCCGGCCCCGTTGTCAGCCGGTACTGGATCGGCTGACTTCGCTGGATATGCGTGGCTGGTTCACTACTCTTCAGGTGCTGCGGCTGGAGCGGAAAGCCGGTCGCATCCTGGAATGGCTGCACGATACGGTCTGGCACTGGGAAGATGTGTTGCTGATGAATCTGGCGCGTAATTTCGGCTTCGGTGTCAATGGCGACGCTTTTGATCTCTGGGCACGTAAACTCCCTTTCGGGGGGGGATAGACAAGCACCGGGACGATCCGGTGCAGGTAGAGGCGCTCTTGTTTGGTACGGCCGGACTGCTGGAGAAAGACCTGGAGGCAGACGATCCCTACTACCGCCTTCTACAGAAAGAGTATCGTTTTCTGCGCCATAAGTTCCGCTGCGAACCCATGGAGGCGGTCCATTGGAAGTTCCTGCGCCTGCGTCCGGTGAACTTTCCGCACATCCGTATCGCGCAACTGGCAGTACTTTGCAGCCAGCGGCGGGGGTTGCTTTCCCGGGTGCTCGAAACGGAAAGCCTGGCAGGGGTGAAGGCGCTCTTTGATGTGCAACCTTCGGCCTATTGGGAAACACATTATATCTTCGGCAAAGAGAGTGCCCGGCGTTCCAAACGATTGGGCAACCGTTCGCTGGATCTGTTGGTGATCAATACCGTAGTGCCTTTTCTCTATACCTATGGCATGCAGACCGGCGAAGAACATCTGTGCAACCGTGCGCAGCATTTTCTCGAGTCTTTGCCTGCGGAAGACAACCGCGTGGTGCGTAGCTGGAAGGAGGCTGGTGTGGAGGTGAGGGACGCGGCCGCTTCACAGGCCATTCTGGAGTTGCAACAGACGTATTGCGACAGGGACAGCTGCCTGTCGTGCCGGTTCGGATATGAATTTATCCGTCGTGCCGATCCGTCGGACACCCTCTCCTGCGGAATCTGAAATCCCCTCTAAACCTTTTGGCGGGTCTGTTTGTTGGCACCATGAATCCAAACAGTTTATCAGGTAGGTATAGGGTATGAAAAAGATGTCCGGTGTGGTAGGAGTTCTGATCGGTGTATGGGGACTATGTTCTCTCTCTTTCGTGCGCGTGATGGAGGAGAAGGCGGTGCGGATGACCGATCCCGCGTCTTTTTCTGTGCAGGTCCGGGAACCTTTCGCCCAGTTTATGGACTCTTTTCTGTGCAGTGCCTCGTTTCAGTATGACCGCGTTTGTTTTCCGCTGGAAACTCCCTTGCTATTGTATATAGAGGAAGAGGAGATCCATCTTCCTTATACGCGGGAAAGATGGCTGCTGATCGGGCGCGACTATATAGATACCGCAGGGCGTACGGACGGATATTTTATCCGGTATACCGAAGACGACGTGCGTCGCAAGGCTCTGATCGGGGGATATCCCGACTCCGAGACGCTGGTAGAGCTTACTTTCGAGTATCTCGACGACGATAAGTGGTATGTGACGGATGCCTATAACGATTGTTACTACAGCGGTGTGCGTACCCCGGCGGATATGGAAGAGGCCAGGCGGCGCATTGCCGAAGAAAACCGCCGTTTCATCGCTTTGTATCCCTGATGCATTCTTTTCGCATTATTTTTAACTACCCCACCGGCCTTGTTATCATTTATTTAGCAAACTAATTACTACCTTTGTCTGATCAATCAGATAAACTATTCGATATGAACCTAAAAAAATATATACTTCTTTGTTTGCTGGCAGCTTTTTCTGTCTGTAGCGTGAACGGGTAGACGGTACAGCCGGAAGATTTTACCGCTTTCCTGGATCGGTTCACCACCAGTGCCGCTTTCCGGTACGAGCGCGTGCGCTTTCCGCTGGCCAGCTCTATTGTGTTGCTCGATGACGATGGGGAGACGGAGCATACCTATCCTTTCACCCGTGAGAAATGGGCCTTGCTCGATATCGAGATGCTGACCCCGGACCATGTAGAGATGGAAGATGGCAATGTGTTTGTGGCGCGCTATCTCACCGACGAGCCCGACCGTAAGGAATTTGAAGCCGGCTACGAAGAGTCGGAACTTATTCTGCGGGTGATCTTCGATCGCGTCGAAGGGGAGTGGTACGTGACAGATGGCTATTTTTCCTGGTACGGATACGACCTGCCTCCCGCCGAACTAGCCCAAACCATAGCTGGGATTGGTGAAGACAATGAGATCTTTGAGGAGGCTTATCCCTGAACAGGATTGGGCAGGTGTTTTCATCTGTGTTTCTATTACCACTCCCGTCCCGATTGTTTTCCCGATAGTCTTTTCAGATATGCGTCCGGGTCGATGAAGCTGTGCTTATCCTCAGCGTGTGTCGCGTTGTTTGGTGTATGTAAGTGTAGGAATGTGTACGAAATTCATCTTGTCGCCTGCGAAAAGGATATTTGCTGGCATAGGTGGTAAATAAAGGAAAAAAAGAGGAATCCTTCATAGAAATACTTATCTTTGTAACAGATACTATTGTATCTGTTAAACAAAATAATCCGGAATAACACATACCATCGTATGACTTTCTTGTATACTCTTGACATAGATACCACCGAAGATATTCTGCTTTTGCTGGCGCGGAATCTGCGAAAGCGGCGGTTGGAAAAAGGACTTTCGCGGGATGCTTTATCGGAGATAAGTAAAGTGCCCGCGGCAACTATCACAAAGTTTGAAACCAAACATACGATCTCACTGGCTTCGTTCGTGGCCTTAACCAAAGCGTTGGGTTATACACAGAGCTTAAAAGAGTTGCTGGCTCAGCCTCAGTTCAACAGCATGTCCGAACTCGATGTGATCCATAAGAATAAGAACAGGAAAAGGGGAGGACGCTTATGAAACAGGTAGATAAAGTAACTGTTCTTTTTCGTGGCAGGAAGGTCGGGGAGCTGGCCATGACTCCGGATCATAGACTTTGCGCATTTGAATACTCCGGAGAGTGGCTGGCCTCCGGTTTCTCTCTATCTCCTATCCAGCTTCCTCTGAAATCCGGTCTTTTTATAGCCCAGCCCGATCCGTTCTATGGAAACTTCGGCATATTCGAAGATAGCCTGCCCGATGGGTATGGTCGTTATCTTTTAAACCGGATGCTCCGCAAAGAAGGGATCGACGATAGCGCGCTGACTCCTGTACAACGGTTGAGCATTGTTGGGAAATCCGGAATGGGAGCATTGAGTTATGTGCCCGAATCTTATGTGGGCGAGGAAAAAGCGTTGCCCGAGTTGGATCATCTTCAACAACTGGCATTGGATGTACTTTCGGAAAAAACAGATAAAGAGATAGATGTACTCTATTTCAATAGTGGTAATTCGGGCGGATGCCGTCCTAAATGTCTTTATCAGGACGAAGAGGGCGAATGGCTGGTGAAGTTCCGGCATACATATGATCCGTTGGATATGGGACAAATGGAATTTCTCTATAATGAGAAAGCTCGTTTGTGCGGTATTGATGTTCCGGATTTTAAACTTCTCCGGGGCAGGTATTTCGCAACCAGACGTTTCGATCTGGAAAACGGAGATCGCCTGCATATGGCTACTGCCGGAGCCTTGTTGAATGACTCTATCCACAACCCCAAGCTGGACTATAAGTCGTTGCTTGCCTTAACGGGCTATCTCACGCAAGACCCCAGGCAAGTGGAACAAATGTTCCGGCGTATGGTATTTAATGTTTTGACTGATAACAAAGACGATCACGCAAAGAATTTTAGTTTCATCTGTCGCTCGGGCAACTGGTCGCTGGCTCCGGCTTACGACCTTACCCGGAGCAGCCTCGGCTATCAGGGTGAACATGCAACTTCGGTAAATTTTAACGGATTGCCTACGGTGGAAGATATGCTTGTTGTGGGAGAGGGCATTCGTATTCCACGGCAGAGAGGGAAAGAGATTATTGATCGGGTTAGGGAATCTTGTGAGGAGATCCTGGGAGAGAGATTCCGCTAAATGTATATCATTCATAAACGAATTTACTCACCATTCCCGGTTTATGTATTCTTTTATTGAAGGGAAAATCTGGATTATGTATCCTGTTTCGGAACTTCTGAGCCGATCATCTGTGCGTATTCGTCCAACCTTTTTCGGCATAGCTCTTCTACCAGTTTACCCAATGCTTGTACTTTCTGGGTAAGTACCTTGCAATCTTCCGCAGTAACTACAAACTTCGGATTGTAACGCCCCTCTACATAAGCGGCTTTCAACAGTTCAAAAAGACGTTTTTCTTCCGCAGTATCACAAGGGAATATCTGTATAAAGCCGGAAGAATATTTCCTGACCGAGTCGATCAGCTTTCGCAGGTTGTGCTGTTTGTTGTTTTGTAAGGTGTAGGTCAGGCGTACAGCATAGAAAAAGTTTTCAGTGGCTTGGTGGAGCATGAAAGAAGTTAGCCTATAATTTTTCTTTTGAAAGAAAAATTTAGATCCATCCAAGAAGCCATAAGCAGATTCATATTTCTCATCATAATATTCCTCTGCCTGCTGTTTGATCTCCTTGTAGTTGAGTTTTCTTTTACGGGCCAGATTGAAGTTCCCAGAATCATACAAAAGGATCCCTTCCGCTCTGATCTGGGTATAGAAATACCTTCCATCGGAAATATACTTGTTCAGCGTCCTGATGTCTTCATTGATAAACTGTACGGGAATTTGCAGATCGGGATGTTTGTAGTAGATACGGTCTATATTATCCAGTTTTGCTCCGACAGTTTTGTCATCTATGCCGTGTGTCGCTACTAATATATCGTAATCGCTCATATAGGAGGTAGGAACTCCAAACTCCACCCGTTGGTCATACTCCACATAGTCTCCCCGGGCATAGCTGCCGTAGAGAATGATCATTTGTGTCTGTGGAATGCGTTCGAGTATCAGTTTTACCAGATACTCCAGATCTTCCTGTTTGCGTTTGGGAATATGAGCAATGGACTTTTTCATAAACAACTTTTCTGTAGGGATATAAATGGGTAGCTATATAACTATGTGGGGGTAAAGATAATAAAAAACAAGACAACCTCAGTGGTATTCACGGCTATGATAATAAACTTTTATCTTGGAATATATAGATGAAGGGGATTCCCTGTAGAGACGCACGGCGTGCGTCTCCGCGGTGTACGTCCAACACACAAATGTCCCCTGTATGTATATGTATGCTTTTCCTTTCGGTACGCGGAGACGCACGCCGTGCGTCTCTACAGGTGTATTGGACCCCAGATAATCTTTATTTCTTTTCGGTGTAGTTCTGTTCAATCACTTGTTCCTATATAAATATATGGGATAATAAAAACAAAAGAATCTGTTTCATGTTTCCCCGCAGAGAATGAAGAAATCTTTTACACAAAGAGTTGGCAAATTCAGAGTGAATCCGTATTTTTGCCTACGGAAGAGTATACCGGATGGTGTTTCGGTTCTTCCACGTATGAGAAAAAATAAAAGCGTTAGCTATTGGAATTCAGATCTAAAATGACCAATTAAGAATTACGTTCCAAAATAGCTAAGTGTCTTGCCATAGGCATGGGCATTTAGTCTATTGGAACGTAGGGATTTGGTCATTCCTAGATCTGAAGGTAGATTGGTGTTCATGCCTTCTTTATATTGGCGTGGGCATTTAGTCTATTGAGGTGTAAGGGTTTGGTGGCCCGAGCTTTACCGATAGGTTAGTGTTCACGTCTTTTTTATAGGCATGGGCATTTAGTCTATCAAGGGAGTGGGGTTTGGTCGCCCTTGTATCATAGGTAGACCGGTGTTCATGCTTTCTTTATATTGGCGTGAATATATAGTCTATTGGGGATGTGGGGTTTGGTCACCCTGGTTTTGTACATAGATTAGTATTCACGCCTTTTCATACAGGCGTGAGCATTTAATCTATCAGGAATGTGTATTTTAGTCACCCTTGTCTTACAGATAGCTAAGTGTCTCACGCTTTTTTATGTATCCCCGGTCTGTAGAGACACCGGATCGGAATTATCTGTAAAAGCCAATGAAGAACACATTCATGGAACAGACGGATGTCCGTCTGAGAAAAAGGCCCCCTGTCTGGTTGCCTGTGTTGTTATCTGTTGAGCGGTGCCTCACCGTAGTGTCTATCTATTCTTTGTGTGCCTATGGAAGCCCTGTTTGATCCCGAACCTCTGTGCGAGTATGTGACCACAGAGATCTCTCCCTTGCGACTGGTGCAGTGCATCAATGAACTTACCATAGACTATCTCTACCTGATGCTGAGTGATTTGCAAAAGGAGAAACCGACTGCGGATATTACGCAAAGCACCTACGATAGCTTGTTTGAGTTGCACCGCCTGAATCACTCTCTACTGGAAGGAGTGATCCGCAAACAGAAGGAAATGGAAGAGCAAGAGGAGAAGAAGAGAATTCTGAATCCCAAGAGAAGAGTGTTGAACAGTGAACCGATCACCGAAAAATCACCCGTGTAACTCCTGAGGTAGCATTTACCACTCTACACTTCTTATTGCTGCTTCCTTTAGACTTCTCACATTTTCCCGTCGTTAGTCCGTACGACATATAGGGAATAAGTTTTAAGTTCTAAGTTTTAAGTAGTAAGTTCCAGGTAGTAAGTTTTAAGTAGTGAATGAATCGTTGACGATCTTTGTGGTTATGTATGGATTACCACTCCCGAATCCGGGATTTCCATTTACCCCCCCGGAAAGCTGATTCCTCACTCAAAACTTAAAACTCAAAACTTACAACTTACCAGGTGCCGGCCCTGCATCTGACTTATCTACATGTTTTCCGGCAGAGGGCGGCCGGAGTTGAAAAACGGACCATACCCATGAATACCCTTTCTTACCCTTACCTTCCGGATGGCTTTCCCCGTTGGGTGGAGTGCGCTACCCATATGTTGGGCACTTGCCGCCGGCAAGCACGCTCCCTGTTGACTACCTACTTGCCAGCGGATGTATTGCCCCCCGAAGATTTCCCCGATAAGTATCTGATCGAGATTGTGTCCGGGGCGGATGTAATGCTCAGTTTCGCCTACTATCCGAAAGGCCGCTGCACACAGGTCTGCATCTTTCTGCGCGGCCCGGTGCCCCAGTTGGGAGACTGTGTTCACTATTTCTGTGCGCACGGCACTCCGGCCCAACCCCGCGGCTGGTTGCTGCCGGGTGGCGTACTGGTATTGTTAGACAAAGAAGAAGATGAAGTCTGCTGCCAGTTCCTTCCCTCCGAGAGCACTGAAAGAGGAGTTTCTGTCGTGGCAGAGAAAGAGTGAACGTGTATTTATCCTGCCTGGTGAGATCCTGAAAATTCAGAAACAACAGCGACAGGCATCAAACTTCTGTATTCGGCTCCAGGTAGTAGAGCCGTCGGGCGAATGGCATATTTCCTGTGTAGAAAAACAAAAAGGCGGTGTGCCTTTGTGTACACACCGCCTTTGATCATATACGGTTCATGAAATCAATTCATGAAACCATTTATCCCAGCGGGTCCGTATCGTCGCCGTCGTCTCCCGGACTACCTGTGGCCCCATCCGGCCAACGTTCGAAACTGACCCCTTCGTACATGGCACGGGTAGTGCCGTTGAACGTATTACGCGTGTAAGTAGGAGAAAACCGTATGCGTAGTCTATTGATCTGAGAAGGGTTTACCTCTTCCGGTGTATCCACTCCATTGCCTTTTGACTGGACAAAGGCAGTGAATGTACCCAAACCTTCCAGACGCACCGAACTACTGTTCATCAGATGTTGTCTCATAACTACCATCAGATTGTCCAATACGTTTTTTACATCTCCACGTGTAAGGGTGGAGCTGTAGGAGATCTGATCGGCCAACGTGTCTGTCTCTACGATTTTCTTACTTTTTACCAGGCATGGAAACCATTTTTTCTTTCCATCTTCGGATTCTACATTGCTTTGTATAGCTTTATAATATAGAGGCATAATAAATTGTTTTAAATGTTAGAATTAAATTTTGTTCATACGCTCAGAAGTCCTGGCCAGGGTAGCTGATCCACTATGTACATCTTGTTTTTCAGCTTTTTTCTGATGAAAACAAAGGTAGAGTATAGCCATGAAAAAAGCATCATTTTTTCCCTTGTTGCGCGTGACAATGACGCCATTGTCATTTTGGGTTTGGATGGTTTTATGGTAATTATTTATGACTTTTTTAGTCCGGATCTTGCTGTCCGAAACAAAGGGGGATATATTCTGTGCACAGAATATCTGTAGAGTGTGCACAGATTATATCTATTTTGTGCATGGTTTGTACGTATTCTGTGCACAGTCTGCAAACACCTGACAAAGGTTTGAGTCAATGTGTTTATAATCAGGATTATGTGTTTTTTTACTAAGAGAGGTATAGGGTGAAAATCCCCCTGTCTGAAAGGTGGAGTGTGTTTTTGATATTATTTGACAAATAGATATCCGGTATAAAAAATGAAATTTATTTCTGAGGATTTTCTCTATGTATAGTTGATACTATTTTCATCTGCATGGTTGGGGTATGTGTTGCCAAAAAGAAGATGTGCGGATGCTCTTGCACCCCGGGTATGGCTTGCGTGCCGGGCGATAGGGACAAACTATAAGAGGAACCCCTTTTCAAAGGGTATGGATAGAACAAAGGGCTATTGTGGTTTTTCATTACGGAGGTAACCGCTCAGGTAGGGGCAAAAAAAGGAGTCACGCCTGACTCCAACCTTTGTTAACCTTAAATCTAATACTATGAAAAACACATTGCAAATGTACGACTTTTTGCCGGATCTGCAAATTTTGTGTGCGAAAACAATGTAGTTATAACATGGTTTAATATTTGATATTGTGTTGTTAACATTCATAAAGATTTTTCCCCCGTTCAGACGTGCTTTCTGTCTCTGTGTCGTTGTCTACAGCGCGTGCATCCACGCGGATACCGCGTGTAGGTAATCTGCCATACGCCGGCTTTTGCGGATGGCTTTCAGGGCTTTCTTGTCGCCCCGGTCGGTATACTCCCAGAAGGGCTTCATCTTGCCGAGAAGTTGCGCTTCACCTCCTTCTATCTGCTGGCTGTAGGTATGTAGTAGGTCGGTATGCAGCGTTTGCATCCGCTCTTTTCGTTCTGTGGCAGAGAGGGGCTCTCGTTGCCTGTATTCCGGGGCTAAGGCCGGATTGGCCAATAGGCCGCGCCCGATCATTACCCCGGCCAGGCGTGGGAACCGCTCCGCCACCTTTTCTATATCTGCTACGGTATGCAGGTCTCCGTTGTAGATCAGCGGATGGCGGATCTGTTTATAAAAGAGATCGAAAAGTCCGGGGTCGTTGCTGCCTTTGTATTGCTGGATGCCCAGGCGGCTATGCAGGGTGATGTGTGTGAGGGGAGCTGCGTTCAGCAGAGGGATCAGGGCTTCGCCCTGAGAGGGGTGGTCCCATCCCGGCCGCATCTTTACGGAGAAGCGTAGCTGAGGCACGCTGCGGGTTACTTCGAGCAGAGCAGCCACGGCTTCCGGATGAGGCAGTATGCCCGCTCCCTTCTTCCGGTATGCCACCGGAGGGAAGGGACAACCCAGGTTGATGTCCGCTTCACGGTAGCCGAGAGAGGCAAAGAGCTGTGCGAGCTTTTCCATTTCTTCCGGAGTAGCGGCGATAAGTTGGGGAATGATGCGTCCGGCCCGATTGTGCTCCGGGGCGATGTCGCGCAAGTCCTTGTTGCGCCACACACCTTTCTCTATACGTACAAAAGGGGTATAATAGGCTTCTGTACCTCCGAAAGAGGTGTGGTGCGCTGTGCGGTAGGGGGCTTCGGTATAGCCCTGAAGCGGAGCGAAATGGATGGGCAGCGGGGTCATGGTTTTTTAAGTTATAAGTTTTGAGTTCTGAGTTCTGAGTTCTGGGAGGATGGTATGGGAGATGGGGTGAGGGGATATCATCTGTTCTTAACTGTTGTGTTCGGCGTGGTAAGGGCACTCTATAAGCGGGTGTGTAAGACGCTAAATTTCTGCAAAGATATCTTTTCCGGAACATGCTGCCGCTGTTTTTGTGATTTTTTATTTTTCATACCTGCCGGGCCGGATGATTTTATCCGGTTTGTCGTACAATTGTTGCCCCGGATCAGAAAAAGCGGCAGTATCTTTGCAGAACGAAGTGATTTTCTGATACTATTTATTTATATTTGTGTCTCCGTCAGGAGATGTAACCTTTTATGCTGACCTGAATATGATGAAAGACCTTGCCTTCATCGCGGGGCAATTTGCCCTGCAAGGTACTTTGGAACAGGTGGTTCCACTGGGTGCCGGACTGATCAATGATTCTTTTAAAGTGATCACCCGTGAGCCGGAGGCTCCGGACTATGTGTTGCAACGCATCAATCATGCCATTTTCCGGGATGTAGATCTGTTGCAAGCCAATATCTTCGCGGTTACCGGACATATCCGACAGAAGCTGGAGGCGCGTGGCGAAGAGGATATAGACCGTAAGGTGCTTACTTTTCTGCGTATGCCGGATGGCAAACCTTATTATTTCGACGGAGAGAATTACTGGCGCGTGATGCGGCTCATCCCCCGTGCGTATACGTACGAAACGGTGAATGAGAAATATTCCGCTCACGCGGGAGAGGCGTTTGGAGCTTTTCAGCAGATGCTGGCCGATCTGCCTGCTACGCTGGGAGAGACCATCCCGGATTTTCACAACATGGAGTTTCGCCTGAAGCAGTTGCGGGAGGCCGTAGCTGCCGATCCGGTGGGAAGGGTGAAGGAGGTACAGGAGTATATCGACGAGATCGGGAAGAACGCCACGGAGATGTGCAAAGCCGAACGGCTGCACCGGGAGGGGCGGCTGCCCAAACGGATCTGCCACTGCGATACTAAGGTCAACAACATGTTGTTCGACGAAGAGGGGCGGGTGTTGTGTGTGATCGACCTGGATACGGTGATGCCCAGCTTTATCTTCTCCGATTACGGAGATTTTCTGCGTTCGGCAGCCAATACCGGAGAGGAAGACGACCGCGATCCGGACCGTGTGGGGTTCGACATGGATATTTTCCGCGCATTCACCCGCGGATACCTGCGTTCGGCCCGCTCTTTCCTGACCCCGGTAGAGATAGAAAACCTGCCCTATGCCGCTACCTTGTTTCCTTATATGCAATGTGTGCGCTTCCTGGCCGATTATATAAACGGCGATACCTATTATAAGATCGCCTATCCCGAACACAACCTGGTGCGTACCCGGGCACAATACACACTCTGGAAGCGTGCCGAAGCCCTGCTGCCGGAGATGCAGGCATTCATCGAAGCGTGTCTGGCCGGATAAGTGGTTGATCCCGTGGCGGGGTATGTGCAAAGGGTATGGCTATTTAGTATGATTGCGACAATATTCATTGAAACCTTATATCCATATGAAGAACCTTACAATCAAGAAACTACGGACTCCTGCGGTTGCAGCAGCCGATATACCCGGGCTGCTGGATCAGGAACAGATCCCTTTTCAGGTACTTAACTGTGTCAACTGGGAAGAATTCCCCTATCGTCCGCAGGTGCGTTTCCGCCTGGCACATACGGGAAAGGCTTTTTTGTTGAACTTTCGTGTACATGAAGAGACCTTGCGTGCCCGCTACGCAGAAGACAACGGAGATGTATGGAAAGATTCCTGTGTGGAGTTTTTCCTGAGTCCCGCCGGAGATAAAGTATATTACAACCTGGAATGCAACTGTGCGGGTACCCTCCTGATCGGTGCCGGTAGCACCCGGCAGGGGCGTATGCGGGCTCCGGTAGAGATCACCAGCCGGGTAGACCGCTGGTGCAGCCTGGGCAGAGAACCTTTCCAAGAACGTCCCGATACGGGCGGGTGGGAAGTCGCGTTGCTAATCCCTGTAGAGGCTTTCTTCCAACACCGGATCTCTTTGTTGAGTGGCCGGCAGATCCGTGCCAACTTCTACAAATGTGGCGATGAGTTGAAGACGCCTCACTTCGTTTCGTGGAATCCCATTCATACGCCCAAGCCAGACTTCCACCGGCCGGAATTTTTCGGTAATCTGGAACTGGAATAGATACAGAGATCATAAGGTAGATTGTTTGTAACGGTTCTTTACAAGGAAATAATACTTTGTAGAGAACCGTTTGGTTTTTCATAACCTCTGAAGTTCTGTCTGGTACCCGGGAAATAAATTTTTCTTATTTATTCCATATCCCAAAGAATGTTTGCAATTATTTCTTGTATTTGTATTTTTATTTCATTTATAAATGGATTGATTTTTATATTTAATAGATTGGTTATGAATAAGTTTTTTTGTATGGTTTTGTCGTTAATTCCCGTTTCTGGAAAAAAATAAGAATTATATATGTTGTTTTGTATAATAAGTTTTCTTAAATTTGTCGAACGTATGCTGTTAAGAAATGAGGGATTCAGCGGGGAATTATATATAACACGGCAGGTAAACTCTTTCAGAAAATAATTCATATAAAATATAACTAACAGACGATAGAGGGATTACCTCCTGGCTGTCTACTGGTAACAAATGGGTCTCTTTTTATGAAAAACATCTATGTATTCCTTATCGGATTATTTTTTGCGTCTGTTCCTCTCTATGGCCAACATCCGACAGTAAAGGTATCTGGTCAGATTCTCACCCATACAGAAGAAACATTGCCTCAGGCCGTTGTTACTTATCTTTTATTACCGGACAGTACTGCGATGAACTATGCAGTCTCGGATGAGAATGGGCTGTTTGAACTGAATATTGCTACAGAGAATGTTGCCGCTTCTTTGTTGGAGATCTCTTATATCGGTTATGAAAAAAGAATAATCCCTGTCTCCTGGGAACCCATGAAGGTCTACCTGAAAGAGTCTACCCAACATATCGGTGAAGTAGAAGTAAAGGCCAAAGCCATTGTGACCAAAAAACCAGGCAAATTTATCTATACTCCTCCCGCTTCCGGTTTTGTAAAAAGTATTGATAGCTATGAACTTCTTTCATTCGCTCCTTTATTGACTGTGGTAGATGGTGGTATCTCTATGCTGGGAAAAGGACAGGTAACGATCTATATCAACGGCCGCGCTCCCGTGATGGGACAGAAAGCTGCTATGGAAATGTTACGCTCTACCCCTGCGGAGAAGATCAAACGGATAGAGGTGATCAACTCTCCCAACAGCAGCTATAAAGCATCTTATATAGGAGGTATTGTGAATGTAATTTTGAGAAATAATCCGGATGAAGGTTGGACCGGGCGTGCTGCAGCAGGTACCACGTATGCGTATGAAAAGTTATCGTCCCGAGGTGCGCTATATTTGGGATATTCTAAAAATAAATTTCGTTTTGCGACGAATATTGTCGCTTCGGATCATCACTCTTATAAAGAGACAAGTACGATCTATGATTATAAAACTTCCGGAGTTTCCATGAAGGGATTGAATACCGATAAGGATAAAGGATTTGGTACTTCTGCATACATAAGTCTTGCATACGATATTAACTCCAAAAGCACAATTGGTGGCTCTTTGGGCGCTGCAAGGTCTATATCCAGAGGCGAAAGTTCTATGATCAGTACGTATTATAGTCAGGAAAATGTAGATTCTATACTGAACTCTCTCAGTTCCATACGAACTCCTAAAACTTCACCTACATGGGCTGGCTCTCTTTATTATACGTTGAAAACGGACAGTAAAGGGAGTGTAATGGATGTGAGTGCGAAATATAATCGCTCTTATACCAATACAGAGTATAAGATGAATTATTATCGCTTGCCTGAGGGAAAGATGTATGATTCTTTCATTCAGAATCCGATCACAGATTTTGATGCATATGAATTTAAGGCCGTTTATTCTCATTATTTTAATGATGAAAATCTGTTGGAGTTTGGTCTGGAGAGTACGAATACGCGCATAGATAATGATTTTATCCGTCGCCAATGGAGTCAGAAGGAGGATTATCTTCCGGATCCAACTCAAAGCAATCGGTTTATTTACGACGAGTTTATAAATTCATTATTTATAAACTACGAACGGGAGTGGAATGATGTATTTAGTACGGAGATAGGAGTCAGAGGAGAGCAGACAATGATCAAGGGGAACCAGAAGACTCAGCAGGAAAAATTCCGGCAGAACTATTTCCATGTGTTTCCTCAGATCAATATGAACTGGGATTTGGCAGAGGGAGACCATACCATTTCTCTGGATATTAGTAGTAGTATTTTTCGACCTTATTATAATTACTTGAACCCATTCCGTCGTTGGTTGTCTCAGAATACTTACGAAGCCGGTAATAAGGATCTGAAGCCAGAGACAAGCTATGAGGTGGATCTTATGTATATCCTAAAAAGAGATTATATATTCAACATAAATTACAGTTACGACAAAAATGCTATTGGACAGTACACTTTAAAAGGAGAAGATAATACAACTGTCTATTCTCTGGGGAAATACGGCCATTCAAATTCTCTGGATTTTTCTTCTCAGCTCAGGAAACAATGGTTTAATGATATATGGGAGTTTTCGTTTTCCGTTACTGGTCGATATAGTAATTATAGAGGAGATATTGATGGTGAGAATATTAGTTCTGATTCCTGGAGCGGGAGTGTCAATTGTTTCAATCTGTGGCAACTTTCTAAACAGCATAAAATGTATATGACTCTATATTATTATTATTCTCTTCCTACTTTGGGACTGACAAAAAAGTTTACTCATAAACAGTTGTTCAGTGTCTCTCTTAGAAAGCAATTTAATTTCGGGGGAGTCGTTGAGATAAGTGCAACGAATCTACTTAACTACAAAGGTAAAAATTATTTTGATACTCCTGATTTTTATTATGATGTTACTCTTCTCGGTAATAGGAGAACTTTTTCTGTTTCTTATAGTCATACATTTGGTAATCGCAGGGTACGTGGAGCAAAGGATACATCTTCTACAAGGGTTAATTCAAGAATCAATAATGAATAGTACAGAGGGCCAGGCATACTGAAAAAATGTACTATAAGTAATAGTAATTATCTCATACATTCATTTACTAATGAATTAATTAGAAAAGGTAGGTACTGAAAAAAACAAGATAGTAGTATATTTATGAAATTTATGGTTATGAGAAAAGATCAACTAAACAGAATTCAAGAATTTGTTACATTCCTTGAAAATCATGCCTTGGAAAAGGAATAGCAAACAATGGTTTTACAATCCGGATTATCTGTTTTTGCTGGAAATAATACTCGAACGTATACCGATGAAATGGTGACCTTATGTACTGGTTCCAATCAGAGATGTCTAACTACAGGGTTTGTGATAAAAGTACAAATAAAAAAAGATTGTAATAATGATTTACTGATACAAGAGCGCCGAGACCCTGAACCAATAGTGGAAGACTGATATATAAAAGAAGTTTTGCTTTGAAATTAACTTCTCCGTTTAATGAATAAACAATTAAACTTACATATATAAAAAATCAGATTAACAGAGTAGAGCAGTTTATTACTTCTCTGAAGTATCTGATATTTGTATAAATGAACAAATAATTGTAGAATGATAAGATTTTCTGATTGTTGGGGGAAACAACAAGGGCTGTGCTAATTACAGAGTTATAATATATAATACTATGATAAAAAATGTATCAGTTATGAAAATAGATGTAAAAATGGTAATAGCCCTATATGTAAGCATCAACCATTCTCAGAAATTCCTTCCGGATAAAATATTATCTAAAAAGTTGAAGTACATAAATTTGAATAGCACGATAAGACGTATCTCGAAAAGCCATAATAGAGTAGAGAAATTTTTAATTTAATTGTTATGAAAAAAGAACAACTGATTAGAATCGAAGAATTTGTGACTTCACTTGAAAATCCTATTCTGGAAGAAAACCAACAAGCAGTGGTTTTACAATCTGAGTTATCTGTGATTGCGGGGGATAATGGTACATGTTCTAATGACGGAGCATTGTCATGTAGTGGAATTAATAAAAGATGTACAAATTATGGTCACGTCTGTGATACAAGTGATAATGGAAAAAATTGCAAAAATTATGATAAAATAATTGATGATCCAAATAAACCTATTGTTTAATCACTTTAAGACTTCAGGAAGTTGAATGTAGAAATCAGCTTCCTGTTTTTTAGTCCTGTATAACAAGGATATAAAATATATTTTATGTTTATTGGAAAGATAATCAAGCACGTTTAAGAAACTTCATGCTAAGAATTAAAATATTCGCAACGACAAATTTTACTTTATCCTATTGTTTATAAATCGATAACTAACCATGAAATACAGTCTATACAATACTACTATTCGGATTAATAACAGCAAGTATTTACTTTATAATGCTTTGTCAGATAAGTTTGTCGTACTTAACGAATGTGCTGGGAGAAATGTACAGAGAAATACAGCTGACGAAATAAACCTTATATCAGAGAATCTGTTTGAGAAACTGCTTGAAAGCAATGTAATAGTTGAAGATGGTATAGATGAGATTGCCATTTTAAAACAAAGGATAAATGATGTAGACAAAGACTTTTCATTTTTTCATCTGCATGTAAATCCTACGCTCAACTGTAATTTCAAGTGTTGGTATTGTTATGAAGATCATATTAAAGGCTCCAAAATGTCAACTCATACGGTTTCTTGTATTATGAAAATGATACAGAAGGTTGTTTTAGGTAATACCGTTTTGCAGCAGTTTCATCTGGGTTTTTTCGGGGGAGAACCTTTGATGTATTTCAACAGTGTAGCAAAGCAGTTGATCCAATTTACCAGCACCCTTTGCCGGGAACATAACCTGATGTATGATGTGCATTTTACCTCCAACGGATTTTTGCTGACGGATGAGATGATTGCTTTCCTGCGGAGGCATAACTGTGAGTTCCAGATCACACTGGACGGTGGTAGAGAAGACCACAACCAGGTAAGGTATCAGAAAAACACAGGTGGATCGTATGACAAAATAGTAGCCAATATACAGAAATTGGCCGATGCGGATATCCATGTACATGTACGCATAAATTATACGGCAGAGAATATCCGATCTGTGCAGGGAATATTTGCAGAGTTTGAAGGCTTCGAAGAGAGGATAAAAAAGAATATAGTTATCGCTTTTCACCGGGTATGGCAGGATTCTCACAACGAAGATATATCGGAAGAGTTAAGTGAAATGATACATACTTTTGCTGCCAGCGGCTATCCGGTTTCTTCCGATAAGGTTATGGACTATGTGAATCATTCCTGCTACGGCGACAAAAGGAACCATCTGCTGGTCAACTATAACAGTGATGTGTTTAAATGTACCGCCCGTGATTTTCTTCCGGAAAACCGTGGAGGCTATTTAGATAACGAAGGAAATGTGGTCTGGGATTCTGATTATCTGAATCGGCGTATGTCAATGAAATTTTCCAGAGAGGTATGCCATACGTGCAGAATAGCTCCTTTGTGTGGTGGAGGATGCACACAAAAGGCACTGGAAAATCAAGATACAGAGGGTTGTCTGTTCAGTTATACAGAAGAGGAGATCGATCAGATTATCCTCGATCGGTTTGAATATCAATTCCTTTCACGTACCGATCGTTGATGCGTATGCGTATAGTTGCCTATCAACAGTTGGAAACATCCGATTGCGGGATCACTTGTATACGTATTGTAGCACGGTACTATGGTAAAAAGATCCCTTTGAAGACGTTGCGGGAGATGTGCGATGTCAGCCGCATCGGTATCTCGCTGAGAGACATTCTGAACTGTACCCAAACCCTGGGCTTCCGGTCTGCCGCGGTGAAGGTGACGGAAAAAGAGATCGCGGGAATGCCCCTGCCGGCTATTCTGTATTGGAAGCAGTCTCACTATGTTGTATTGTATAAAATAGATAAAAAAAGCCGGTATTACATCCTGGATCCCTCTTTCGGTAAGATGAGGTTTGAGAAGGAGGAGTTTATGCAATACTGGAAAGGGGATAGCCGTACCGGACTGGCCGTTGTAATGGATCCTACGGCTGACTTCTATAGTAAGACCTACAAAAATGACAATGTACATCCCAAACTATTCCGGCTACTGAAAGATTCCGTATCGGCGCACAAAGGCAAATTTTCTTGGGTGGTGATCTTTACCCTGATCGGTATGATAGCGGACGCCATCTCTCCATTGCTTTTTCAGAAAACCATCGATGCAGGGATCGGAGAGAAGAACCTGCAGCTGGTATGGGTACTTATCCTGGGGCAGTTCGCCTTTTTTCTGGGGAACTACATCTCCAACAATATCGTAGAGATCATTCTGGCTAAGCTGGGACTTCGCCTGAGTATTGATCTGTTGAAAGAATATCTGAACAAGCTGATCCGGCTGCCAATCTCTTTTTTCGATGTGAAGGTAAATTCCGACCTAATCCAGAAACTGGACGATCAGAACCGGATGAAGAATTTTCTGGTGCATATGCCCGACCACTTTTTCTTCGCCTGTATCCATCTGGTGGTGTTTTCCGGAATGCTTATCTACTACAACTACCTGATTTTCCTGCTCGTGGCTTTTTCCAGCGCACTGGCCTTGCTGTGGACCCGGCTTTTTCTAAGAAAACGTAGGGAGATAGACTATTCCTATTTCTCGTATCAGTCTGCCAATCGCAATCATATCTATGAACTCATCTACGGTATGCCCGAGATCAAGATCAACAATGCCCAGCAGATCCGGGTAGCGGTATGGAACAAGACGCAAGAGAAGATCAATGACCTTTCTCTGAGATCGGTATTTGTCAAGTTCTGTATCAATTCGGGAAATGTTTTCCTGCTCCGGTTAAAGGATATCCTGATCACAGGTATCTGCGCTACCCTGGTGATCTATGACCAGATGACTATCGGGGTGATGATGACGATCACCTATCTGGTGGGCCGGCTCACCTCACCTGTCTCGCAACTGGTCGACTCGGTCAGCAGCATACAGGATGCTTCCATGTCTTACGAACGGTTGGATGAGATTGTTCATTATCCGGATGTCGTTGGCGCTGGCGGACGGTCGTTGTCTCCTGACCGGATACATATAGGGATGATCCTGGAGGATGTCTCCTTTAAATATCCCGGTAGCCATTCGCCCTATGTCCTCAAAAATATCCATACCCTGATCCCGGCAGGAAAGGTCACCGCCATTGTAGGGGCCAGTGGAAGTGGAAAATCTACTCTGATCAAATTACTGCTTGGCTTCTACACTCCGCAGAGTGGCCACCTTCGGATAGACGACCGGCCGCTGACTTCGTTGGAGGCGGATGAATGGCTGAAGCACTGTGGAGTGGTGATGCAGTCGGGATACATATTCAGTGGTACCCTTATGGAAAATATCGCGCTTTCCGATCCTGATCCTGATCCGGAGAAAGTGCGGAAAGCTGCTCAAATGGCGTGTATTGCCGATTTCTTTGAAACACTTCCCATGGGCTACAATACCAAGATAGGAGTGGCGGGGCTTGAACTCAGTGGCGGACAGAAACAAAGACTCTTTATCGCTCGGGCTATTTACAAAGATCCACCTTTTGTCTTTCTGGACGAGGCTACCTCTTCTCTGGATGCCAACAACGAACAGGAGATCCTGAGAAATATGACCGATTTCTATCGGGGCAAAACGGTGGTGATTGTGGCCCATCGCCTGAGTACGGTACGAAATGCTGATAAGATCATCTTTCTCGATAGGGGGGGAGATCATGGAAGAGGGCACGCATGAAGAGTTGACGCAGCAGAAAGGAGCTTATTATACCCTTGTGCGGAATCAATTGGAACTGGGACAATGAGTAAGATTTACGATTTGTGATGTATCGTACACATACCGTGTGTGATACATATCTGTTGACTCTCTGCGGATTCCCGGAACTATCGGGGTATGCAACCTGGGAAATTTACCGGATGATCCCTTTTTCAGACCCTCGGATAAATTCGATGATGTGGCGTATCTCATCGCTCATCGGGATCTGTTGTTCGATCTTGCGGAGGGCATCCTCAATGGTGTTGTTGTTGCAATAGATCAGCCGGTAGGCTCTGGCGATGTGGCGGATCACAGCCTCCGGAATGTTCTGGTGAGCCAGCACCACCGCGTTCACATTGTAGTAGGCAGCCGGATTCTTTCCCACGATCACGTAGGGAGGCACATCTTTATAGATCAGGCTGCCGCTCTGGATCAGCGACCAGCTACCCAGCCGGCATCCGGGATGAACGATGACCCCGCCGCTGGAGATCACATGGTTGTGGATGATGCTGTCTCCGGCAATCTTGGTGCCGTACCCGATCACACAATGGTCGCCCAGTTGCACATCGTGAGAGATATGAGCCCCTTCCATCAGGAAATTGTGACTACCGATGCGGGTGGCCTCTCCGTGATACGTGGCACGGTTCACCACCACATGCTCCCGGATGGTATTGTAGTCTCCCACGATCACCGAAGATTCATCTCCGGAGAAGTTGAAGTCCTGGGGTATCGCTCCCAGGACAGCCCCCTGGTATATCTTGTTGTGGTGACCCAGACGGGTGCCTTTCAGGATACTGGCATAGGGCATCACGGTACAGTGGTCTCCGATCTGGGTTCCCTCTTCGATATAGGCAAAGGGGTGGATGACGCACTGGTCACCGATCTTCGCCTGCGGATCTATATGTGCTAACGGACTGATCATAATACGCGGTATTTAGGTATGTTTCTTCTCTTCCTCCTCCCAGTGCCTGATAGAGATTGACGACGGCCTGCATGCGGTCGAACCAATCGGTCACCTGCGACAGTTGCGCGTTCAATAGCGATTGTTGTGCGGTGAGTACCTCCAGGTAGGTAGAACTGCCCAGGCGCAGCAACATCTGGGTATACTCCACGCTTTTCTCCAGGGCGTCTATCTGCTGGTAGCGGAATACGACCTTCTTGTTGGTGGCGTGATACTGATAGAGGGCGTTGCTTACCTCACTGCCTGCCTCGAGCAAGGTCTGTTCGAAAGCCAGCCGGGCCTCTTCCTGCCTGGCGCGCGCCACCCGGAGGTTGGCCCGCAGGGTACCCTGGCTGAAGATCGGTTGGGTGAGCGAACCTACGGCCGAGGCGATGAATTTGGCTGGGTTGACAACAGTGGTTCCCGCGCTGTTGGTCCATCCGGCACTTCCGCTCAGGGTCAGCTGCGGATAGAAAGCCGCCCGTGCCTGGTTGGTGGTGTAGAAAGCCTGTGCCAGTGCCATCTCCGCCGAGCGCACATCCGGCCGGTTGGCCAATAACTGAATGGGCAGTCCGGTAGAGAGCCGTTCGGGAAACTGCTGCTGCTCTATGGTGCCGCGGGGTATCTCCTGCGGAGGGAGTGCCAGGAGCAGGGAGAGCGCGTTTTCTGTCTCCCGGATGTTCTGTAACAGATCGGGCAGCGTAGCCTCTACGGTATAGGCATTGGCCTCACTCTGTACCACAGCCGCTTCATTCACCATACCTGCCTTTTTCATGATACGGTTGGTCTCTATATTTTGTCTCCAGAACACCAGCGTCTGCTCGGTGATCTGGAGCTGTCGGTCCAGCATCAGCAACGTATAGTAGCTGTTGGCAATGGAAGCGATGAGCTGCGTGCGCACTGCTTGTTGGTAGGCTTCGCTCTGGATGAGTGCCGCCTGTGCGCTGCGGCTGGCATTGCGCAGCCGGCCAAAGAGATCGACCTCCCAGCTGGCTGTTACAGGCAGTTGATAGGTCTGGACAGCCTTTTTGGTATCGTAGCTGCTGATAGTACCTTCCGGCGACAGGGTGAGCGAAGGCAGATAGGCCAGCCGGGAAGAGCGTAGCAGCGCTTCTGCCTCCTCGATCTGCCAGAAGGCCGTCAGCAGGTCGGTGTTCCGCTCCAGTCCCTGGCGGATGAGTCGTTGCAACAACGGATCGGTAAATATCTCCTGCCAGGGCAGGTTGCCGATGGGCAGTGTATCCGCTACCAGCGTGTCGCGCACCGAGAGGGTATCGCGGTACAGTCCCGACACCGGCAGATCCGCCGGTCGTTCGTAGGGCCGGTAGAGACCGCAGCTACACAGGAAGCCGGCACAGAAAAAGATATATAAAATGAATCTCCTTATCATTGCAATCTATTTTTTTGAATATTGTTCGATCTCGGGTTGTGCGTCACTGTTGTCTGTATCATCTATTTCCAGCGGTTTCACCTTCTCCTGCAGGTATTCAAAGACTACGAACAGGCCGGGCACAATGAATATCTGGCAAAGCATTCCGATGAGCATCCCCCCTACGGAAGCCGCTCCCAGGGTGGAGTTGCCATTGGCACCTACTCCATGGGCAAACATCAGCGGCAGCAGACCGATCACCAGGGCCAGGGAGGTCATCAGGATCGGGCGCAGACGGGCCGCGGCTCCCAGCACGGCCGACCAGGCGATGCCCATACCCGTTCGGCGACGGTCGAGCGCAAACTCCGTGATCAGGATGGCATTCTTGGCCAGCAACCCCATGAGCATGATCAGGGCGATCTGCATATAGATGTTGTTGTCGTGCCCCATGATCTTGGCAAAGAGGAAACTACCCATCAGCCCGAAGGGGATGGAGAGGATCACCGTGAGCGGGAGTATGTAACTCTCGTACTGCGCGCTGAGCAGCAGGTATACAAAGATGAGACAGAGCGCGAAGACAATGAGGGTGGTGTTGCTCCCGGACGATTGCTCTTCGCGGGTCATACCCGAGAATTCATAGCTGTATCCCGTGGGAAGTGTCTGTGCCGCTACCTCTTCCACGGCCCGTATGCCCGTTCCCGAACTGGTACCCGCGCTCAGACTGCCGTTGACCGTGATCGAGGTAAACAGGTTGAAACGGGTGATGTTGTCCGGACCATATACCTTGCGCAGGTCTATGAATTGTGTGATGGGTGCCATCTCGTTATCGTTGTTACGGATCTTCACCTGGTTGAGGCTTTCCGGATTGAGCCGCGAGTTGGGCGGAGCCTGGATCATCACCCGGTACAGCTTACCGAAACGGTTGAAGTTCGATGCGTAGATCCCTCCGTAGTATCCCTGTAGCGTAGTGAGGATGTCACTCGGACTTATTCCGGCCTGCATGCAGCGCGCCACATCGATCTCTACCATGTATTGCGGGAAAGAGGGATTGAAAGAGGTCTGCGCCATAGCGATCTCCGGACGCTGGCTCAGCGCGGCTAGGAATTCCTGTGCCACCCCGTAGAACTTGTCCAGGTCGCCGCCCGTACGGTCTTCCAGGTTGATCTCCAGACCGTTGGTGACGCTGTATCCCGGTATCATGGGAGGGGCGAAGAACAGGATGCGCGCGTCTTTGATCTGGGTTGCCGCCTGTAGGTACAACCTGCCTACGATAGAAGTTGCATCTTCTCCTTTGCCACGGTCGCTCCAGTTTTTCAGACGGCAGATAAAGGTACCGTACGAACTTCCCTGTCCGGCCAGGAAGCTATATCCCGTGATCTCCGTGCGGCTCTCTATGGCCGGATTGGAGGCGATCAGCGAATCGAGCCGGTTCATCACCTCCGCGGTGCGCTCCTGGGAGGTGGCCGGCGGCATATCTACCGTGGCGAAGATGGTGCCCGTGTCTTCGTCGGGAACCAGAGCGGTAGGTGTGCTGCGCATCAGCAACACCAATACCAGTAGAGAAGCGATGACCGCGGCAAAGGTGATCCAGTGATGCCGGGTGATAAACTGCACTCCGTTTTTGTATTTTTCCGACATATGGTCGTATGCCGTATTGAAGGCGATGTGAAAACGGTCGATGAAACCGTGCTTTTTCTCTCCTTCCTCCGTATGCGGTTTCAGGAACAGGGCGCAAAGTGCCGGGCTCAGCGTAAGAGCATTCACAGCCGAGATACCGATAGCGATAGCCATCGTGAGCCCGAACTGCCGGTAGAAGGTACCCGACGTACCTCCGATGAAACTTACCGGGATGAATACCGACATCATCACCAGGGTGATCGAGATGATAGGACCCGAGAGTTCGCTCATGGCATCGATAGAGGCCTGCCGGGCCGACTGATAGCCCTGATCCAGCTTGGCATGTACCCCTTCTACCACCACAATGGCATCATCCACCACTATGGCAATGGCCAGTATCATGGCGCACAGCGTGAGCAGGTTGAGGCTGAACCCGATCAGGTACAGTACAAAGAAGGTACCGATTAGCGCCACCGGAATGGCAATGGCCGGGATCAGCGTGGAACGGAAATCCTGCAGGAAGATATACACAACTAAGAACACCAGAACAAAGGCCTCCAGCAGGGTCTTGATCACCTCCCGGATCGAAGCTGAGAGGAAGTCGTTGGTATTGAGTAGTACCGCTATCTTCACCCCTTCGGGCAGATCGGTACGTATGTTGTCGAGCAGTTCTTCGATGCTCTGAATGGTAGTTGTGGCGTTGGACCCGGCGGTCTGGAAGATCATGGTAGTCACCCCCGGATACCCATTCACCCGGTTGCTGAACCCATAAGTAGATCTTCCCAGTTCGATGTCGGCAATGTCTCTGAGGCGGAGAATATCTCCGTCGGTGCCCGTCCGCACCACTATATCTCCGAACTCCTCTTCCGTCTCTAACCTGCCCCGGTAGGTGAGCGTGTACTGGAACGTCTGATCGCTGCTCTCCCCGAACTGTCCGGGAGCGGCTTCTACGTTCTGTTGGGCCAGAATAGCAGTGATATCCGAAGGGGTTACGTTGTATTCCGCCATCACATCCGGCCGCAGCCAGATGCGCATGGAGTAGTCTGCCCCCAGTACCATGGCTTCGCCCACCCCGTTCACACGCTGTATCTGCGGGATCAGATTGATCTTGGCATAGTTTTCCAGAAAAGTAATATCGAACTCATCGTTGGTGCTGTACAGGGAGAAAGCCATCAGCGTACTCGTCTGCCGCTTGCTGGTGATCACCCCTACATTCACTACCTCCGAGGGGAGCAGCCCTTGCGCAGCCGATACCTGGTTCTGTACGTTGATAGCGGCCAGGTCGGGGTCTGTGCCCTGTTTGAAATAGACCTGTATGGTGGCACTTCCCGTATTGGTCGCCGTGGATTTCATGTAAAGCATATTCTCCACCCCGTTGATCTGCTCCTCCAGCGGAGCGATCACACTGTTGAGGATGGTCTGTGCGTTGGCCCCGGTGTAGGTTGTACTTACCTGTACGGTAGGAGGGGCAATGTCCGGATACTGTGTAATAGGCAGCGATACCAGCCCCAGGACCCCCAGGATCACAATGATAATGGAGATGACTGTAGAGAGTACCGGACGGTTGATAAATCGATCTAATTTCATACTTCCGGATTCGTTTCTTTAGGTTTGATCTGCATACCGTTTCTCAGGGTGCTTCCCACACCCTCCGTCACTACGGTATCTCCGGATTTCAGGCCGGAAGTCACCACGTAGTTTTTCCCGTCGTCTATCGGAAGTATCTGTATCTCTGTCTGCCTTACCGTGGAACTGTCTGTCACCAGGTAGACAAACTTTTTGTCCTGCAGATCGGTAGTAGCCTTCTGCGGGATCAGGATCACCCCCTTCTCCTGGTGCGGGATCAGGATATTGCCCGTGCCCCCGCTGCGGAGGATATACCGGCTGTTGGGAAAACCCGCCCGCATGGTTACCGATCCGGTAGTCTGGTCGATCACTCCGCTCAGGGTCTCTATCTTCCCTTTGGCCGGGTACATGGAGCCGTCGGCCAGCTGGAGTTGTACCGGGGGCATGCGGTTGAGTATCTCGTTCATGGTACCTCCTTCCCATGTCAGCGAAAGCAATTCTTTCTCGTTCATGGAAAAGTATACATGCATCTGTGTGATGTCGGACACGGTGGTCAGCGGTGTGGTGATGGAAGCACTCACCAGGCTTCCTATCCGATAGGGAATGGTGCCGATGACACCGTCTGACGGACTGCGTACCACGGTGTAGGAGAGATCCTGCCGGGCGTTCACCAACTGCGCGTTGGCCTGGGCCAGGTTGGCCAGTTGTGCCTCCAGATCGTTCTGGGCCAGCTCCATCTCACTCTGGCCAATGATATCGTACATGGCCAGCTCCTGCTTGTTCTGCAAGGTCAGCTGGTAACTCGCTACATTGGCACGTGCCACCTCCACATTGGCTTCGGCCACCTTCACCGCCGCTTCGTACTGCACAGGATCTATCTTGAAAAGCGGTTGCCCTTTGCGCACGGTAGCCCCCTCGTCTACATACAGTTCGACAATGAAGCCCGATACCTGCGGACGTATCTCCACATCCTGTTTGCCACGGATATTGGCCGGATAAGAGGTCTGTAATTCTACATTGGAGGGCTGTACTTTCATCACAGCGTATTCCGGTACAGGCGTGTTTTGCGTAGTTTCTTTTTTCGCACATCCGCCGATGAGAACGAAAAAACACAAAAAGAGAATAAGATTACTTTTCATATTTTATTTAATTTCCATGTAATTGTTATAACATCTGAGAACCAGCCTGGTTCATGGATTACTAAAAAAATTTAGTTAATCTTTGCGGGGGTACGGGATCCTCCGGAAAGGGGGTGAGAGGGCAGAATATCTTTCAGGAAAACAAGAGGTTGGAGGAAAAACAAAGGGATTTACGATTTACTGATTTACGATTTACGATTGAAATTACAGAAAGAAGATATTTGTAAATCCCTATGCGTAACAGTTTATATGGAAACATACGAGACACAATATGCGTCTCTACAAGTGGATGTTTCTTAAGATATGTGTATTTCCAATCGTATATCGTAATTAGCTTCGCTGACTGTTGGTTGACTTCGCTGACCGCCTGCCTCAGCCAATCGTAAATAACTCATTCTCTCCGTTTACTGGAACCCCTTTGTAAGATATATTTTTATAATTTAGTGTAAAGAATGAAAGGATTTTAAAGAGAACCCTTATTTTTGCACCATGTTAAAGTGGAAAGAATATAGAACAAAGCATTTGATCCGCCGGATAGGCGGTACTTTGTTCCTTATAGGAATGCTCTATTCGTGCGCCAGTATCGGCAGGCCCGATGGCGGTCCCATTGATGTAGATCCTCCTGTCTTCCTGGGAAGCAATCCTCCGCAGGGCGCGCTTAACAATACCCGTAAGCGTATTGTGTTGGAATTCGACGAATATATAAAGCTGGAAAAGGTGAATGAGAAAGTGGTGATCTCCCCGCCGCAGATCAAATATCCCGATGTGAAGACCAGCGGAAAAAGAGTGATCGTGGAACTGTTCGATACACTGAAAGACAATACCACCTATACCATTAATTTCGGAGATGCGATTGTAGACAACAACGAAGGCAATCCCCTGGGCGATTTCGCTTTTGTCTTTTCTACCGGAGAAGCCATAGATACGATGGTGGTATCCGGGATTGTGCTTCAGGCTTCCAATCTCGAACCCATCAAAGGGATATTGGTGGGGCTGCATGCCGATCTGGCGGATTCAGCTTTTGTGAGCCTGCCGCTCGACCGTGTAGGACGTACCGACAGCCGCGGGAAATTCTCTATCCGGGGCATTGCTCCGGGTTCCTACCGGATATTCGCTTTGCAGGATACCGACATGGACTATAAATTCTCCCAGAAAAGTGAAGCCATTGCTTTCTACGATTCCATCATTGTGCCCCGTTTCGAAGAGCGCATCCGTCAGGATACGGTATGGAAAGATTCGCTCACCATAGATACCATTTACGACAGGTCTTACACGCATTATCTGCCCGATGATATTCTGCTGAGGGCTTTCAACGAAGATATTTTCAATCAGTATTTTGTCAAGAGCGAGCGTCTGACGCCGGAGAAGTTTACCCTCTATTTCAACTCCTCCGCTGATACACTCCCTACGCTCACCGGACTCAATTTCGATGAAAAGGATGCTTTCATTATCGAGAAGAATCCGAGGAACGATACCATTACTTATTGGATCAAAGACTCTCTGCTCTATAAGAAAGATACGTTAACACTGGAGATGAACTATTTGTATACGGATACGTTACTTAATCTGGTTCCCCGGACCGATACCCTGGAGCTCTATGTACGCCGTGCGCGGGGAGGGGGAGGAGAAGCCGAAACCTCTTCCCGGAATCGCAGAAGCAGAAGAGGAGAAGTCGAAGATACCGTACCGCAAACCGTGTTCCTGCAGGTAACTACCTACGCACCGGGGACATTGGATCTGTACGATTATCTTCATTTTACGTTTCCCGAGCCGATAGCCCGCTACAACCGGGAGGCACTCCATCTCCGGGAGAAAGTAGATACGATCTGGGTAGATGTCCCGTTCGAGTTTGAACAAGACTCTCTGGAGTTGCGCAGGTACAATCTGTATTATAACTGGGAGCCGGAAAAAGAGTATCAGTTCGAAGCCGATTCAACGGCTTTCCATGGGATCTACGGGCTGTTTACCGACCGGATACAGAACAACATAAAGATACGCTCTACGGATGAATACGGAGCCATTTTCTTCAATGTTTCCGGAATAGATACCCCGGCGTTTGTGGAACTGCTGGATATGCAGGACCGGGTGATCAGGCGGATGAAAGTGAGAGAAGGAAGCGCGGATTTCTATTACCTGAAACCGGGACAGTACGGTGCCCGCCTGATCAGTGATACCAACGGGAACGGGATCTGGGATACCGGGAACTATGAAGAGAACAGGCAACCCGAAGAGGTATTCTACTATCCGCAGATATTGGATTTAAAGGCTTTGTGGGAGATAGAACAAGACTGGAATGTACTGGCTGTTCCGCTTTCCGAACAGAAGCCCTACGATATGAAAAAACAAAAACCTGATGAAGACAACAAAAAGAATACTGCTACCCAGAACAGGAACAGTAGCAGCAGGAACAGCAGCAGCCGGCGCTGAGAAAAGCTGGCGGATATGGATGCTCTGTATCGGATGGATGGTGGTCCTGGCAGCGACTCCTGCCAGGGTACACGCGCAGTGCGCAGCCGAGAATAAGGCTTTCAACGCAGGGGAAACCCTGGAATACGATCTGCATTTCAACTGGAAACTGGTCTGGGTGAAGGCAGGGACGGCCAGCTTGAAGACGACTGCCACTACATACAACTCCAAACCTGCCTACAAGATCGATCTGCTGGCCAACGGCAGTAAGCGGGCCGATTTCTTCTTCAAGATGAGAGATACCATCAGCAGCACCATCAGTCAGAGACTGGAGCCGCTCTACTACCGCAAAGGTGCCGAGGAGGGCAAACGCTACAATGTAGATGAAGCCTGGTATTCTTATGAGAACGGAGTAAGTCACATCAAACAGAAACGGGTAAGTACCAACGGAACAGTCACCGTCAATGAGGAGACAGATAGCCGTTGTATCCATGATATGCTCAGTATACTGGCACACGCCCGTTCGTTCAACGCCGCCGATTTCAGAGAAGGCGACCGCATTGTATTTCCTATGACCGTGGGCAAGAAGGTAGAAGAACAGACCTTGATCTACCGGGGCAAACAAAACATTACGGTCGAAGACAAAAAAGTGACCTACCGTTGCCTGGTGTTCTCATTGGTGGAATACAAAAAGAAAAAGGAGAAAGAGGTGATTACCTTTTTCATTACCGACGACGACAACCACTTGCCTGTACGCCTGGATCTGTTCCTGAACTTCGGATCTGCCAAAGCCTTTCTGAATACAGCCAGTGGCAACAGGTATCCCTTCAATTCTATCGTTAAAAAATAAAATCCGGCGTTAAAAAGTAAAAGGCAGTGCCTCCCCTTTGCGGAACACGCTGGACTCGAACGCTGCGATCTGCTCCCCTTTCTGATTGCTGACGGCTACCTGATAGTAGGCTGTGCTGCGTCCGATGTACTTTTCCTGTGCTTCGGCATACAAAACATCTCCCTCCTGTGCCGGCCGGAAAAAGGTGATGGTCGATGAAAGCGAGAAAGCCAGGGTACCGTGTGAATTGGCAGCCGCAGCCAGGGCCAGATCGGCCAAAGTAAAGATAGCCCCTCCCTGGGCACGCTGTCCGGCATTCAGATGTTCCGCCTTTACCTCCATGCGGGCTTTGCTATATCCTTTCCGGATCTCGATCAGTTCGATCCCCGTTGAAGCGGCAAACCGGTCTTGTTTGAAAAAATCGTGTGCGTTCATACGGCATCATGTGTAATTATCGTACAAATGTACCAAAATTGTTATTTATTCGGATGATTTGAGACACTCTCTTCCTTTTGCATTCCTTATTTTTGTATCGGAACAGTTAAAAACACCGGAGCCTGCCTGGGATTTCCTGGTTCTTTCTTTGTGGTTTCTTTGCTGCGTGTAAGTTAAGGTTTGTACCTGACGACGATGCGAATCGTTTAAAGTTGTACGTATAAAAACAGCGAAAGATTTCCGAGAGCTACAGGTGAGAGATGAAGAGGGATACAGATTTTCCGGACAGGCTCTGTTATCAATTAAATCCGATATGATGAAGACTTTCTTAGGCACATGCGTCCTTCTCCTGCTGGCGGCAGGATGTGCGGACAAACGGGATGGAGATGAGTTTATGCGGGACAATATCCGGCATGCAGTGGCTCACCATACCCGTCAGACAGACATTATTGAGGCTTCGGGAAGGGTATTGAACCCCCGCACTACCCGCGAAGATGGTAGCATTGTTTATATACCCATAGAGGATTGGACAAGTGGCTTCTTTCCCGGAAGTATGTGGCTGACGTATGAACTTACCGGAGATAGTAAATGGAAGAAGCTGGCCGAAAAATATACCGAGGCATTGGACTCTGTGAAGTATCTGACCTGGCATCACGATGTCGGATTTATGATCGGATGCAGTTATCTCAATGGCTATTACCGCGCGGGTAAACAAGAATATAGAGATGTGGTGGTACAGGCCGCCCGCTCTCTGTGCAGCCGCTTCCGTCCGGCGGCGGGAGTGATCCAGTCCTGGGATGTGGACAAAGGCTGGCAGGCTGAAAGAGGTTGGAAATGTCCGGTGATCATCGACAATATGATGAACCTGGAACTGCTGTTCGAAGCCTACCTCATGTCTGGAGACCCCTATTTCTATCAGGTAGCTGTGGAGCATGCAAATACCACGCTGGAACATCAGTTTCGCCCGGACAACAGTAGCTTCCATGTAATAGACTACGATCCGGAGACAGGAGAGGTCCGGCACAAGCATACGGCACAGGGATATGCGCATGAGTCGGCCTGGGCACGCGGACAAGCCTGGGGATTGTATGGCTATGTCACTTGTTACCGCTATACAAAAGATCCCAGGTACCTGGAGCAGGCGAGGAAAATACACGACTTTATATTCAGTCATCCCCAGCTGCCCGAAGACCTGATCCCGTACTGGGACTACAATGTACCTGAGATACCCGATACCCCCAGGGATGCCTCTGCTGCTGCCTGTACGGCTGCTGCTCTTTATGAACTTCATACCTATCTGCCGGAGAATGGCTATAAAGCCACGGCAGACCGGATCATGCAGAGCCTGGCGTCCCCGGCCTATCGGGCAGCTATCGGTGAAAACGGTAATTTTATACTTATGCATTCCGTAGGAAGCATTCCTCACGGTGTAGAAATAGATGTACCCCTTAACTATGCGGACTACTACTTCCTGGAGGCTTTGATCCGCAAAAGAGATCTGGAAAAAGAACAGTTATGATATGGTTTCTGTTACGCTTACAACGCTTTCCCCCCCTTACTTCTACTGTGCGTTGTAGGTCTGTGGTCCCTGTATGGCTGTGACAGCCGTACAGGGAACTCCCCGCCGGATCTGCCCCATGTGATCTATGTGTTTCCCAGCCAGTTTCGCAACCATGCCATGGGATTCTGGAGCCAGGAAGATTTCAGGGAACACGTGGCCTTTCAGGGAGATCCCGTACATACTCCTTATCTCAACAGGTTTGCCCGGGAGTCGCTGGTGTTGACCTCGGCTCAGAGCAATTGTCCGCTCAGCAGTCCCCACCGGGGCATGTTGATGACCGGAATGTATCCTCACCGGAGCGGTGTGCCGCTCAATTGCAATTCGACACGTCCTGTGAGCAGCCTGCCGACGGAGATCGAAACCATCAGTGATGTGTTTGCCCGGGCAGGTTATGAGTGTGCCTATTTCGGTAAATACCACCTGGATTTCCCTACACCCAATGATCCGCAACATCCAAAGAAATATGTAGAAGATCAGCAACCGGTACGGGATGCCTACACCCATCCGGACAAAAGACACGGATTCCATCACTGGTACTCCTATGGTTTTTATGACGATCATAAAAATCCTCATTACTGGGATACACAGGGGAAAAACACGAACCCCGCGAGTGGTCTCCTCTGCACGAAGCAGAGCAGGTGGTAGCTTTTTTGAAAAACAGGAACAAGATCCGCGATCCGCAGAAACCATTCTTCATCATGTGGGGAATGAATCCACCCCATACACCTTATAATTCCTTAAAAGATTGTATGGAGGAAGACTATGTACACTATCAGGAATATGCTCTCGCGGAGTTGTTGGTGAGACCCAATGCCGATATTTCTTTAGGGAAAGCGTCACGCGTGGGTTACTATTTCGCCGCGATCACCGGGGTAGACCGTGCATTCGGACATATGCTGGAAGCATTGGAAGAATTGGGGTTAACGGAAAATACCCTGGTAATCTTCTCTGCCGATCATGGAGAGACGATGTGTAGCCAGGGCATGGTGGAGCCCAGCAATTCTCCTTACGCGGAGTCTATGAATGTGCCTTTCCTGGTGAGATATCCCGGAAAACTGACTCCACGTGTAGCACATACGTTGCTCTCTTCACCCGATATCATGCCTACGCTGTTGGGGCTGACAGGTCTGGGCGAACTCATTCCCCCAACCGTACAGGGCAGGGATCTCTCCCCGTTTTTCTTCGATGAAAACGGGGAAACCGACTCTCCTTCCGGTGTACTTTATTTGCAGAATATAGATGGAGACAAAGATGCGCAAGGATGGGTGCGAGACTATATACCTCTGGCCCGCGGATGGAAAACCCATCGGTATACATTGGCTCTGCGTATAGATCGAAGAGACTGCAACCTGATAAAGAGCCTGTTGTTCGACGATCTGCAGGATCCCTATCAACAGATCAATCTGCCGCTGTCCGAACATCCGGAGATCGTGAAAGAACTCTGCCGCCAGATGGGGCAAAAGCTAAAAGAGATAGAAGATCCCTGGTATACGGAAAAGGTACTTAGTGATCTTATCGTTTACGAAGAAGAGTGAGAATGGATAGATGGTTGTTTTATAGGTTATACTATTCCGGTACATTGTAGATACGCACGGTGTGCTTCTCCGCATGCTCAGTGGGAATTGTATATACCATCCGTTGGGACATTTACTGCAGAGACGTATGATCTTGGGTTGGACATTTACCGCCGAGGCGTATGTCGTGCGTCTCTACAGGATAACGCAGTATAATGAATGGTGATCCCTTTCTTATATAAAAGAACCAACAAAGTGGCCGGCTCTTTAAAAGCCGGCCAACCTCTTTTCCCATAAAGATTCTGTAAAGTTTTTGCGGAGTTGCTTTGTTAGAGTATCCTCCGGTTTTTCTAAGAGAGATTGTAAATAAATAGTTTAGTCAGTGTCTGTTTTTTGTTCCTTGCTCCGGGATCAATTCTGAGCGTACAGATCTATATTTTCCGTTCCGAATTCGTTGTATACGGTCAGTTCCCATTCTTGTGTATCCTTGTCTATGCGGAAACTTTCGTAGCGGCACGTCCGGTTCTCGCTGTCGAGCGTATAGATCGCCTTCAGAGAAATCGGGTGATATACCTTCTCTTCTGCGTTCCAGTCAGCACTAACAATGCTATATGTATCCTTTTCATAGAGGAAAGAGAGGATATGTTGGTTTATCCACATTCCGCTGTTGCTGTTCCAGCGCGACACCTCTTTTTGTTCCACCCGGTTCTGTTCATCGTAACTGAAGTTGTATTTCAAGTGCGGTATCAGATACTTTCCCGTTGCATCTGTTTTGTATACGATCTGTGTAGTTCCCGCTTCGTGACTTTCGGTGTTGTAAACAAACTGATTAGCAGCACATAAAGTCAGACTACACAACACGGAAGCGATCATGGCAATGGTTATTTTTAACGTATTCATGGCTTTTGTTTGTATGAGTGATTACTTTTATTTGTTTCTTTCGATACCACAAAGATAGGTGACTGTGAAGCGTTTTCTGGTTAACCGGTGGTTATGTTTGAGTTAAGGTTTAACCCTGGTAGCACCTACTGTGTTAACGTAGGAAAGCACAGAAGGAAGAGGAGTCGTTATCTTAGTTATTCAAAAGGACGGTATCGTTAAAATAACCTTAACAAAGGTTCTCTTTTTTACGGGGAAATGGAGGGAATACCGGCATGTATTCCGAAAGAAAGATCAGATTGTCTTGCTATGTGAAAAGGCGGATAGAGAAAAAACGCTCTGTAGGAAGAAGTAATTTCATGAATGTTGTTACTTTTGCTACAAATTCACACATAATGAAAGGAACACATATTGGATTGATGACAATCGTCGGGCTGATAGCAGTGGTCTTGCTGCAATTCATCTGGCTTTATAATGTATTTCATATCCTCAATGAAGAGATACGTGAGAAAAGTAATACCCTCTTTGCGCAGGCTCTCATCCGGAATGCGGATCTCTTTGTGCAGGAAATAGAGGAAATGGAAGAAACCAATGAAGAAGAGATAAATATTCATATCACTTTAGGAAGCCTCATGGACGAAGATCCGGAATACGTTTCCTACGAAAGGTTGTTTTCAAGCATTCGTCCCGGATTGATCTACGAACCCTTTGAAACATATCATTATTGTATTTCCATCTCTACACTGGATTCTGTATACGTAGCCGTGTTGGCGGAAGGGGCAATAAAAACAGATGTCGTTATTCAGTTGGTAAATGAACAGGATTCTGTACTTCAGACTACGCGCCCGGGTTGGTTTCCCTCCTGGAACACGATTGCCGTAGATCCTCAACCTCTTCGAAAAGATGGAACCCGTCAGGTACGGGCCTATATCCTGAGTCCTTTCACCTCTAACCTCCAGCGATTAAGTGTATTGCTGCTGGCTACAGGTATCATGATGATGTTCGTAGGTTATTGCATCACCTATCAGATCCGTATCATCATGCGACAAAACCGCATCTCTCAGGTGCGTCGGGACTTCTCGCATGCTATGATCCACGACATGAAAACGCCGCTCACTTCCATTATGATGGGAACGCATATCCTGCGGAGTGGAAAACTGGATGCTCGGCCGGAGAAGAAGAAAAAGTATTTCGACATTGTCGAAGACGAAACGCAGCACCTGTTGGATCTGACCAACAATGTACTCAATATCGCCAAACTCGAACAGCGTAATTTAGTGCTCAACAAAGAAGACACCCCTCTGGAACCTATTGTGGTTACTCTCACGGAAAAGGCACGGGCCAAAGCTACCAAGCAGGTGGAGTTTATCATTCAGCTGCAGGCACAATCTGCCTATGCCGATGAAGAATACCTGCGGCAGGCCATCAGCAACCTGATCGAGAACGCCATCAAGTATTCCCGCGAGTCTGTTACGATTGAGATCAGTAGTGAAGATACAGATACACAAACCCTGATCCATATAAAAGACAACGGGTTGGGTATTCCTCCCAAAGACCAGCTCAAGATCTTTGAGAAGTTCGAACGGGGAGACATCAAACTCCGTGACCCGAAGAAAAAGGTTACCGGGTTCGGGTTGGGACTTAACTATGTACAGCTGATCGCGCAGGCTCATGGCGGGTCCATAGAGATTGAGAGTATAGAGGGAGAGTACAGTCTGTTTACCTTGCATATCCCCAAAGCCGAACCTGAGAGGTAAATGCCACTGCCTGCTATAGGATCATTCGGGTAAGTTGATCTGTTTACCTGATCAGTTTCCGGACATCAGACAGAGATATATCTCCTGGCAGGTAGCTATTATACAGAACAGGCAGTCTGGATATATTCCAGGCTGCCTGTGTCTATATGTATACCTATTGATCTTACTTCTTGCTTGTTTGTGCAACATACATTTCTGTAGAGCTGCTGTACTGTAAAGACAATTGTGCCATTTCTCTGTATCTCTTTTCTTTCTTATCCCACACGTTATTTTCCATTACGATCTCGCCTTCTTCATAGGTATAGTCTACGCGGCTCTGAGGCTCCCACTCCTGTGTGTTGTTGTTCCAGCGGAACGTCTCTTTAGATGCCAGACGGTTTTCCTGATCGTAGGTGAAGTGGTACTTCATGTAGTAGCTGAGGGTCTGGTTGTTTTTCTGGTATACAAACCTGGTTTCTACCTGCTGGCCGTTCATCACATCGTTGGTTACATACGGGTTATTTGCTTTTACCATAGCTGTTGTTGCTACCATAACTACTGCTACCCATACTGCTTTGAAGAATACATTTGTTTTCATGACGTTTATTTTTTATGATTTATAATTTTACGGTTGTTTGGTTTTGATGTTACAAAGATAGAATGGTTGGAGGTGGTTCCTGGTTATCGGATGGTTAGGGTTTGGTTAATGTTCGGACTTTGAGTGTTCAGTGTGGTTAACGAGAAACGGGTGGTATCTTCTTCAGGTATTTCACAGGAGGGATCTTGGAAAAAATAGAGAGGCTTTTTGTGAACGGAACGTTAATACAACCTTACTCATAGCATAGAACATAGACTGTTTGGAGGAACTTTATATAAAGAAACCCGAAGGCTGATAAGTAGACAATGGATAGAATGTGTTTTATCAATGGAACTTTCCATGTCCTCTGGCTGGGGCTGATCAGCACTCGCCAAAGACCGATCGGCACTTAAAAGCGGCTCTTCGGCACGCGGTTAGGTTCGATAAACGTTTCAATGAAGAATTTTCTGCTTTGCATAGACTCATCTATAAACTTTCAATGAGATAAAACCTGCTTTTTGCTGAGTAGATGAAGTGTTCTTAACATTGCAAAATGAAAGTATGTGTGCCAGACGAAGAGATCAGCAGTTGTTATAGTTCCTGTTTTTCGATTCCGGGATATACAGTAGCATGAGCCGTAATTCTCTCTCAGTCTGCTCTCCTTATGTTCCCCGAAGGAGATAGAGCAGTAGTCCGAGGTTGCCTGTAGGAGAGCGGAACCCCAATAAAGCGAACCCAAACTACCCCGGGTAAAGAGCTGCTTCAGACTCAACCTTTCAAAGGTTGCATTCAGGATATTTCCTGATCTGATAGTTGCAATCTTTTCAAGGTTGTTTCTGGAGTATGCTTCGCTCCTCAGGGATTCATTGCACGTTGTTTCACTGACGTTGCACAACCTTTTACTCATCCGCTGAGCTACCTATCTATCCCCTTCGGGGAATATAGAGAAGTAGACAATTGCATCCCGAAGAGGGTATATTCTGTCAATAAAGTATAAAGTGGAAATAATCTTTTAACCTGACGGTGATGATGGAAGTAGGTTGAAAAAGGTTAGATAGTAAGAAAGTAAAATCTATTGGGGAACAGCTTATGTAAACCGCAGAGAATGTACTAGCAAAAAAAGTTCGGATGTCCCTTTAAAAGAGTTACTTGCCTGAGGCACATACTCTATCGGGACAGCCGAACTTTTCCGTTTGTTCTATGGTTGGGAAAGTTTTATTTATTCAGCTTCCACTCAAACCCTTCTTTGGTATCTTTCACCTCAAATCCAAGAGCAGCCAGTTCGTCACGGATCTTGTCTGAGGTAGCCCAGTCCTTGCGTGCTTTGGCCTCCATACGTTGTTGCAGCAGCATATCCACTACCTTTCCGTAAGCCTCTTCGCGGTCGCCCGAAGAGTTTTTCTCTGCCTTCATCCCAAGAATATCGAACAGGAAAATAGAGAAGATACCTTGAAGGATTTCCAGATCTTCCGGTGTGACGGTGTCGTTGCCCGCTATGAGGTTGTTTACGATCTTTGCACCTTCGAACAGGTGGGAGATCAGGATGGGCGAATTGAGATCGTCGTTCAGCGCGTCGTAACATTTCTGGCGCAGGGCTGCTACATCTACGGTAGACTGATCGGCGGGCAGGATCTTTTCCAGCTGGGACACGGCTTCCATCAGTCGTTGCATACCCTTTTCCGAGGCCTGCAGGGCTTCGTTGCTGAAGTCTACCGTACTGCGGTAGTGTGCCTGCAGGATAAAGAAGCGGATAGTCATGGGGCTATAGGCCTGGGTCAATAGCGGGTGCGTACCGTTGAAGAACTCATCCAGTGTGATGAAGTTGCCCAGTGATTTACCCATCTTGGTACCGTTGATCGTAACCATGTTGTTGTGCGTCCAGTAGTGTACCATATCGTCTCCCTGTGAGGCTACCGACTGGGCGATCTCACATTCGTGGTGCGGGAATATCAGATCCATACCTCCGCCGTGGATGTCGAAATGTCGACCTAAGTATTTGCGTCCCATAGCCGTACATTCGCAGTGCCATCCCGGGAAGCCGAGGCTCCAGGGAGAAGGCCAGCGCATGATATGTTCCGGTTGCGCGCGTTTCCACAGCGCAAAGTCGGCCGGATTGCGTTTCTCCTGCTGTCCGTCCAGTTCGCGGGTGGTATGCAGAACATCCTCTAAGTTGCGTCCCGAGAGTTTGCCGTAATGGTGTTGCTTGTTGTAGCTCTCTACATCAAAGTAGACTGATCCTTCGCTTTCATAGGCATAGCCGTTGTCCATGATCTCCTGTACCAGTTCGATCTGGTCGATGATATGTCCTGAAGCATGCGGTTCGATGCTGGGAGGCAATACATTGAGTGCCTCCATGGCATGGCGGTAACGGTTCAGGTAGTACTGCACCACCTCCATCGGTTCCAGCTGCTCCACACGGGCCTTCTTGGCGATCTTGTCTTCCCCTTCGTCGGCATCATGTTCAAGGTGACCCACATCGGTGATGTTGCGCACATACCGTACTTTATACCCCAGGTGGGTGAGGTAGCGGAAAAGCAGGTCGAAGGTGATGGCCGGACGGGCATGACCCAGATGGCCGTCGCCATAGACCGTAGGTCCGCAGACATACATGCCTACGTGGGGTTCGTGCAGAGGAACAAACTGTTCCTTCTGTCTATGTAAAGTGTTGTAAATGGTCAATGGATGTTCCATAACAATTGATTTTGATCGGTTTGTAACTGTAAATAAGTGGAATGCAAAGTTACAATAAATTATTTAACAGGCTGTCGGCCCAGCGGGTAATTTTCAGGGAAAGGCAAGTCTGTGTAAGGAAATAGAGGCAAGGAAAGAAAAAGTAACTATAGAGAAGAGGTAATAGAACTATAAGTGTATCTCCTTATCAGAGGAAAAAACCGGCATTCATATGCCGTATTTTAACAGATGTTTATTTTTATATTATATGACGTAGAATTACTTGTAAAAAATAACCATCCGTCCGTTATCCTGATTGTTGCTATCCGCATGAAAAGAGAGTAAACCAGTTACGGTGGTTAGAAATAAACGATATAGAATCACTGAAAAGAACAAACGTATGAAACAGAATTTGAATTTTTGTGCAGTATTTATGTATGTTTTACCGCTGGCTGTATGGGTATTCATGGGCAGTTGTTGTAAAGATGAGGTTGTTATCACTCCTTATTTCCGGTGTGAAGTGAATGGAATACCTTACAAAACCTATAATCCTGTGATCACCTTTCCCAATGGTACCCGGTATCCCCATACTTATTATTCACAGACAGAGGGAAATATGTGTTTTAATTTTTCTACCTTTTTCAGGGCGAAAAAAGAATCTCAAGACTTGCCCGAATATGCACTGAAGTTCTATTTTTATTCAGATGCGCCATTGGTTACAGGCAAAAAATATGCTTTCTCTCCGCAGCCAGGAAAAGGACATTCTGTTTCTTACAGTGAACTTCCCTTTTTTCAGGAAAATAGCATTTCTTATGTTCTTCTGAGTTCCAGTGCGTTTGAGGGTTTTAGTATGGGTTCCGGTTATATGTATCTGGACGAAATAGGGGAGGATGGAGAATGGATATATGGCACCGTTGAATTTGAGTTTGTTTCTCCTCCGGAAAAAGCCGGCAAACAGCAACACATTGAAGTCAAAGGTGAGTTTCGTTCTATTCTGAAGGTTGAAACTTATACACCTGTTGCGGAATAACGAAGAACCTATTGATTGATACCTTATTGGGGAGAATATCTGTAAAGGATTACATTTCCAGCAATCGTGCCCATTCTTCGTCCGAAAGGGTACCGAAGGGATCATTGTCTGTAACAAACGTATCGGCCAGTTTTTGTTTTTCCTGCTGTAGATCCAGTATCTTCTCTTCGATGGTATGCGCGGTGATAAAGCGGTATACAAATACCTGCTTGTCTTGTCCGATGCGGTGTGCCCGGGCGATGGCCTGATTCTCTGCCGCCGGATTCCACCAGGGATCTATGATAAAAACGTAATCCGCCTCTGTGAGATTGAGTCCCACACCCCCTGCTTTCAGGGAGATCAGGAAAGCAACAATCTCCGGGGAGTTGGCAAACCGTTCTATCTCCTGCTGCCGGAGCGTGGTAGCACCGGTGAGCATGGCATACTTCCATTCCTGTTGGCGGAAAGCGTGTGCCACGATCTCCAGATGTTTTACAAACGAGGAGAAAATAAGCACTTTGTGCCCTTCGCTCCGGAGTGTTTCCACGGCAGTGAGTATCTGCTCCAGCTTGCCCGAACGTTGGTTGTAATCGGGCAATACCAGTTGCGGATGGCAGGCCAGTTGCCGCAGGCGGGTGATGCCGTTGAGTACCGTGAGCGAGTGGGAGGGCTGGTGGTGCTCTTTCTGTTGCAACAGCAGATTGTGAAGGCTGTTTTTCTCTTCTTTGTATATCTCCTCCTGGGCGGCCGACATATCGCAGAGGATCACTTCTTCGGTGAGGGCGGGGAGTTCCGGTGCTACCTCTTTCTTGCCCCGTCGCAGGATAAAAGGAGAGATCAGTTGTTTGAGACGTTGTGCCTGCAAGGCATTTCCCTGGCGGATGGGTTGTATATATGCTGTCTGGAAGTTCCTTTCACTTCCCAGCAGGTCGGGCTGGATAAAACGGAACTGTGCCCAGAGGTCTTTCAGCGAATTTTCGATGGGCGTACCGGTGAGCACCAACCGGTGATTGCTTTGCAGACTAACGGCCGAACGGAAGGTGACCGAATCGCTGTTTTTGATATGCTGGCTTTCGTCGAGGATCACATATTCGAACCGGTATGCTGAAAGGGATCCCACGTTTTGGCGAAGCATACCGTAGGTGGTAACAATGAGTTGCTGCCGGTCCAGATAGCCCTTGAGATTTCGCAGGCGGAACTGATCGTTATTGCTCAGGCAGACGGCACGCAGGTGGGTAAAACGTCGGATCTCCTGCCGCCAGTTGTGCAGCAAAGAGGTCGGTACCACGATCAGGGAGGCAGCCAGGCGGGGAGTATCTTCAAGGGGCAGCGGTTGGTCTGTAGATGCGGGTTGTGTTTTTACGGTGCAGGCCGGAGATTCCGGCAGAGGGGCGATGATCTCTTCTCCGAAGAGGAAGAACTGACCCTTATCATCGGCTTTGGGCGGAGGTAATACGGTTACTGCCGGTAGCTCTGTCGGTGGAGTATATCCGTATATATATTGAAGCAAGGCCAGGGTTTGTAACGTTTTTCCGAGTCCCATATCATCCGCCAGACAACCTCCGAAACCGTTTTTACTGAGGTGTACCAACCAGGAGAAGCCCGTTTGCTGATAGGGTCGCAACCGCGCTTTCAGTCCTTCCGGCATGGGTAGGTTTTCTTTCTGGGTATAGGTGTGTAACTTCTGGCGTTGAGAAGTTTCGAGTAGCGGTTCTATCCATCCTACGAAGGAAGGGCGGATACGCAGAGCGGTGTCCTTCTCCTGTGCCTCCTGTAACAACGGTGGATAGGTGGTAAACCACTCTTCCGGGAGCAGCACGATTCGGTCGTCGGGAAGGGTATATTCCCGTTGTCCATTGAGAATATGCCGCCGGAAGCGTACGAAAGGGATGCGCAGATCACCGATACATACGGTGATGCGCAATTCAAACCAGTCTCTCTCTTCGGTAAGGTCTTGTTCAAGTCGCATCTCCTCCAGGTAGTAGGAAGATCTCTGTTGCAGACTGACTAATTCAAAGTGCTGTATCAACTCCCGACGATGATGTAACATCCAGGCCGATAGTCCCGGCTGACCGGATGCGGGGGAAAGGCGGAAGAGTGTGTCACTCACCTGTTGGAGGTGATGCCGCGTGAGCCAGGAGATGGCTTTCTGTTCGGCGGTATAGCTGCGTTTCAGGATACGTATCCATGGCTTTCCTTCTTTCTCTTCCAGCCACACTTGCCTTTCTCCCGGTTGGGTCGCGTGACGGTCGAACCAATCGTTCCCGTATCGGTAACGCAGATGGAGCAAACTGTCTGTATAGATCGAATCTTCTATCGAAAGTACCGGATGGCATGTCTCCCAGGAAGTATGCACCTCTATCCCTTCCACCTCGATCGGATGAAAACGTGCCACAGGTAGCAGGATGTTGCGGAGGTATTTGCAGATCTGCGTAGTCTCTACGCGGACTGTATCTTTATGGGTGAACGGAAGTATCCGCCGGGCTTCGAGGTTGTGGAATATCCATACATCCATCCCTGCCAGCAGGATAGCCGGGTCGGAGGAGAGTACGATCACCGGTTTCTTTTCGGTCAGATCTATTTCTTCTCCTTCCCGGGTCGCATACAAGCGGTAACAGAAACAGTCTTCCTCTGTCTGGAAGTGGAACCGGACTTGTATCGGCTGTGTATTTACCTGATAGGCATGGTGCGGCAACAGCAGTTTACTTCCGGGTTGCTTCTGGTAGAGTGGAAGTTGGTGGGTGCGGATCACTTCCATGATGGAAGCCAGCTTTTCTTCGATGAATGGGCGGATATTCTCTTTCCAGTTCTTTTCGGTGAGCTTTCGGAGAAAATTGCTGTGAGTCTTTTCACGGGAGAAGAGTTTCATCAGGTTGCGGTCGGTATACTGGCTTGCCATCCGTACGATCTGTTGCACGGCAGTATCGAACCGGTTCAACTCTTCTTTTGTCGAATGAAAAGCCTGCTCCAGCAACTGATATCCTCCTTGCGGCTGCGGCTCGGCTGTATAGGGTAGGATCAATACACCCCAGACAGGATGATCGACTACGACAAAGATAATATGGAGATCCGGATGTACGATTTGCTGATGTATGGTTTACGATTTGAATGACTGAGACCAAGTTTTAAGTTCTAAGTGGTGAGTTTTAAGTTAGAACTCATAACTCACCACTTAAAAATTATAACTTTTTGAATAAACTGTTTTCCGGTTGTATATCAAAAAAATCTTTTTATAGTTCTGTTTTTGGTCCGGTTTTTCTCCGGATCATACAGATGACCTTCTCAAGTATACGGGATTAAACTCCCGGCCGGATAGGGACAGACTTATGTAAACTGAAACAAATATAGGAGATTTTTGTGTAATTTCGCGTCATGATCAAGGAAAACAAAGGTGTATTGTTGGGCATGAGTGGTGGTACCGATAGTTCGGTGGCGGCTATGTTGCTGTCAGATGCCGGATATGAGGTATCCGGGGTGACTTTTCGCTTTCACGACGGCCCTGGTTCGGAGCAGGCTATTGAAGATGCGCGGGAACTGGCTGCCGGATTGGGTATACCTCATCTGGTATACGACGCGCGGGATGTATTTCGCAGAGAGGTGGTCGATTATTTTGTGCGGGAATACATGTGTGGCCGTACTCCGGTGCCCTGTACAGTATGCAACAACCTGCTCAAATGGCCGTTGCTTGCCCATATTGCCGATGAAAAGGATATATTTTATATTTCTACCGGACACTATATCCGTAAAACTTTTCAGGAAGGGAAATACTACATCGCACCGGCAGAGGATACGGACAAAGATCAGACTTTTTTCCTGTGGGGATTGTCGCAGGAGATACTCCGGCGGATGCTTCTGCCTATGGGGGATGTAACCAAGACATGGGCCCGAGAGTTTGCCCGGGAGCGGGGATTTCTGAAGGTAGCCGATAAAAAAGATAGCCTGGGAGTCTGCTTCTGTCCGATGGACTACCGGGGATTTCTCCGTGCTGAACTGTCCGCAGGGAAAGAGAACAACGGGAAATGGGAATTGCCGGGGAAAGGAAATTTTGTAGACGAAGCGGGAAATGTGCTGGGGCAACATGAAGGGTATCCGTTTTATACCATTGGTCAGCGTCGCGGACTGATCTATCTCAACCGGGCGGTTTTTGTCAAAGAGATCGGTGTAGAAAAGAACGAGGTGGTACTGGCTCCTTTGCATTCGCTGGAGAAAACAGAGTTTTTTCTGAAAGACTGGCGACTGACAGAGGAGGCATGGGCTGATGGAAAGGAGCAATTGGTGGTGAAAGTCCGTTATCGCAAACAGCACAACCAGTGTACCCTGATCCGTACGGCAGAGGGAAGACTGCATATACGGCTGACAGAACCACTCGCTGCCGTAGCCTCGGGGCAAGCGGCTGCTTTCTATAAAGAAGGTCTGCTGGTAGGGGGAGGGATCATTTGTTGAGTATAAGCATATCTTCGATATACTCCCGTGTATTGGATAGGCGTGGGATCTTGTGCTGACCGCCCAGTTTGCCCTTCTGCTTGAGCCAGTCGTGGAAGAGATTTTTACGGGCTACGATCACCTCCAAAGGTTGCAAGGCGATGTCTTTCCACCGTTTGGCTTCATAGTCCGAGTTGACCTCTTTCAATGTGGAATCTAAGATAGCTGCGAATTTATCTATAGAGTCCGGCATACGGGCAAATTCGATCAGCCACTGATGGCGGCATTTAGCCTGCTGATCCATAAATACCGGAGCTGCCGAATATTCGCTCACCTGTGCCCCGGTTTCCAGACACGCTCTGGCCAGTCCTTTCTCCGCATTGTCCACAATGAGTTCCTCGCCAAAAGCGTTGATAAAATGTTTGGTACGTCCGGTGATCACAAACTTGTAGGGATCGCGGGAGGTAAAACGTACGGTATCGCCGATCATGTATCTCCACAGCCCGCAAGAGGTAGAGATAACAATGGCGTAGTTTTTATGAAGTTCAATGTCTTCGAGCGGATAGATGCGCGGATGTTCTTTTTCGACCTCTTCAAGTGGAATGAATTCGTAGAAAATGCCGTAGTCTATCATCAGCAGCATAGACGGATCGGACGGATCGTCCTGCGTACCAAAATAACCTTCCGAGGCGTTGTAAGTCTCTACGTAACGCATTTCGGATCTGCGGATCACCTGTTTGAATTGTTCCCTGTACGGAGTGAAACTAACTCCACCGTGGAAGAACACTTCCAGGTTGGGCCAGATCTCTTCCAGGGAATTCTTTCCGGTTTTTTCTAAGATGCGTTTGATGAGTACCAGCATCCAGGAGGGTACGCCGGATATACTGGTGATATCGGATTTGATGGTGCTGTTAGCAATGGCTTCTATCTTGCTTTCCCATTCGCTCATCAGCGCGATCTCTTTGCTGGGTACGCGGATCATATTGACCAGCGGACTTACATTTTTGATAAGTATAGCGGAGAGATCGCCCACCTGCGTATGCGAAGAATTGAGATGAGGAGCCAGACTACCCCCCATGATAAGTCCTTTGCCGGAGAAGAAGCGACTGTCAGGGTTGTTGCGCAGATAAATGGCTACGGCATCTGTTCCACCCTTGTAATGAATGTCTTTCAGAGCGTCGTTACTGACAGGAAGGAATTTACTCTTGTCGTTGGTGGTACCGGATGATTTGGCAAACCACCGGATGCGGGAGGGCCACAGAAGATTCTGCTCTCCGGCCCCCAATCGTTCTACATAGGGTTTTATCTCTTCGTAACTCTGGATCGGTACCCGGTTGCTGAAGTTTTCGTAGTTTCGTATCGATTGGTAGTCAAATTTCTTTCCCCATTCCGTGTCTTTTGCCGTACGGATCAGTCGTGCCAATGCAGCCTGCTGGAGTTCAGCGGTGTGAGTAGCATACCGATCGATCTCCTTCAGCCGGGAATTGAAAATTTTACTGATGATTTTTGTGGTATTCATTAATCGTCTACAAAAAAACGTTTCAGAGTGCAAAAGTAACCTTAATAATCTTTTTTTTTCTATCTTTACGAGAGAAATATTCCCCTAAATTGAAACGTTTGTTAAATGACTAATGTTGAAATGTGGGAGATCTTCTATAGAACTTTTAATTTTTTTGTTGAATCTTTGTGTGGAAAGGAGAGAGGTATTATGAGAATCGGTATTCTGACTTCCGGGGGAGATTGTCCCGGTATCAACGCAACCATACGAGGGGTTTGTAAAACCGCCATCCGGCATTATGGGATGGAGGTGATAGGTATCCACAGTGGCTTTCAGGGATTGCTTACCAGAGATGTGGAGCAAATCACGGACGACTCCCTTACGGGACTGCTCAATCTGGGAGGCACCATTCTGGGAACTTCCCGTGAAAAACCTTTTAAGAAACAACGCGCGGTTGCTACGGAGGTAGACAAGCCTACACTCATCAGGCAGAATATAGAGAGGCTGGGACTCGATTGTGTGGTATGTATCGGGGGCAACGGCACGCAGAAGACAGCGGCCAGGTTGGCAGGGATAGGAGTAAATGTGATCTCTGTTCCCAAAACCATAGATAACGATATCTGGGGTACGGATGTTTCTTTTGGATTCGATTCGGCAGTGACCATTGCCACGGAGGCGATAGACCGTCTGCACTCTACTGCCAGTTCGCACAAGCGGGTGATGGTGATCGAGGTGATGGGACATAAGGCCGGGTGGATCGCGCTCTATTCCGGAATGGCCGGAGGTGGCGACGTGATCCTGCTACCCGAAATACCTTATAGCATAAAGAATATCGGTGATGTGTTGTTGCAACGTCTGAAGAAGGGAAAGAATTACTCCATTGTGGTGGTTGCCGAAGGGATACAGACCGATGGGAAAAAACGGGCTGCTGAGTACATTGCCCAGGAGATAGAGTATGAGACCGGTATAGAGACCCGTGAGACGGTGCTGGGATACATCCAGCGGGGCGGCTCGCCGACAGCGTTCGACCGCAACCTATCTACACGTATGGGGGGCCATGCTACGGAGCTGATCGCTACCGGGCAGTTTGGCCGGATGGTGACCCTGCAAGGGGATGAGGTCTCTTCGTTGCCGTTGGAGGAGGTGGCGGGAAAACTGAAGTTAGTAACGGAAGATCATGACCTGGTGGTGCAGGGACGTCGTATGGGTATCAGCTTCGGCTGATCGTGTAAATGAATTTTTTGGAATGAAAATGAACAAAGAAGTGACTGATCTTTCAGAGATCACAGAAATAGCGAAAGAAGAATATCCTTTGCTGCTTCCCATCTGGGAGGCCTCTGTTCGGGCAACGCATGATTTTCTCAGAGAAGATGACCTGTTGTACTACAAGGAATGTATCCGTCAGGAAAATTTCTGGCAAGGGATGCACATCCGGGTGATGCGACACGAGGGGAATATCGTGGGGTTTACCGGTACGGATGGAGACAAACTGGAAGTGCTCTTTCTGCACCCTTCGGCGCGTGGACGGGGATATGGCAAACGTTTGCTGGAGGATGCCGTACAGAAAGAAGGGATACGTAAAGTAGATGTAAACGAACAAAATCGTCAGGCGGTAGGATTTTATCTACATTATGGGTTTAAACAACAGAGTCGTTCTGAGCAGGATGGTATGGGAAAGCCTTATCCGCTGCTTCATCTGGAGTTACCGGTGGAAGGAGATTGAAGACGGTTTTTATATCGAATGTAAGTATCAGTGGCTTTGATGATCTTGCTTTATTCATAGAGAGATTCGGGTAGTCGAACAGTCCCGGGCCCACAGAGAAGATTGGGCAGTAGCTGATCCGTACATACAAAATCTCTCCGGGTGATCAGTGGAGTCACGAAAAGGGAAATGGGTGAATAGATTCTGAAAACCAGCGTTTGATCTGTACGCTGTAGTGATGCCCGGCGTGCATTTCAGCCTGTAGATAGGGCGGAGAGTACCTATATAGAGCCTGATTTTCTACAGATCTGGTTCGTCCTCTGCCGCATGGGAAGGTCTCTCCACGGGTTCCGGTGCGGGAACTATGGTTTCCGGATTTTCAGGGAGAGGAAGTGTTCCTTGCGGTTCATCAGCCAACAAAAGATCCGCTGCCAGTTCTTCTGTACATTCCTCTACAGATACAGTCTCACAATGTGATTTCCTGCTGAGAAGTTCTTCCGTAAAGCCCTGATCGTTACGGATTTTCTTGAGAGCCATCTGTGCGGCCTGTTGCTGCGATTCTTTTTTGGAGTAGCCTACGCCCGTGCCGGCCGATTGACCTTCCAGCAGGATCTCTGTCTGGAACATGGGATTACTTTCACAATCCAGGAATTGTTCGATCAGCTCAAAAGAGACCTGCACGCGGTTTTTCTGACTCCATTCGATTAATTTGGATTTGAAGTTCATCTCTTTGCGGGAGAGACGTTCGAGGTCGATGTGTACCCCAATGATCTTCTTTTCCAGGAACTCTTTACAGCGATCGTATCCCTGATCGAGATAGATGGCACCGATAAAAGCTTCGAAGGCGTTTCCGTACATGTAGTTGTTGTGGGAGGAAGAGCGTGTGGAGTAGACGATCAGTTTGTCCAGACCGATATTTACGGCAAGTTTGTTGAGTGTTTCGCGCTGTACGATCTTGGAGCGGGTGTTGGTCAGGAATCCTTCGCGTTTGCCTGCGAAATTCCTGTACACAATATCTCCGATGATAGCATCTAATATCGCATCTCCCAGAAACTCCAGCCGTTCGTTATTCAACGGACGTCCCTGTTCGGAGCGGATGTTCGAAGACTTGTGCAAAAGGGCCTCTTCATACACCTGTATGTTGCGTGGAAGAAAGCCGAGTATTTTGTATAAACGAAGATAAGGCTTCCTGTCTTTTCGGAACAGAAGCCTTATCTTCTCTATCTGATCACGTAACACGATGACGTTTAGTCTGTATATTTCTTGAAAATAGCGCAAGCGTTATGACCACCAAACCCGAATGTGTTTGAAAGAGCTACATTCACTTCGCGTTTCTGAGCTTTGTTGAATGTGAAATTCAGGTCGTAGTCAATATTCTCGTCGCGGTCTTCTTCCTCGTGGTTGATGGTAGGAGGTACGATACCGTTTGCGATAGCCAGGATACTCGCGATCGCTTCTACGGCTCCCGCTGCTCCCAGAAGATGGCCTGTCATGGATTTGGTAGAACTGATGTTCAACTTATAGGCATGATCTCCAAAAACTTCTTTGATGGCTTTTACTTCCGAAAGATCTCCTACCGGAGTAGAAGTTCCGTGTACGTTGATATAATCTACGTCTTCCGGTCTCATTTCCGCATCTTCCAATGCGTTGAGCATCACCAGTCGGGCACCCAGTCCATCCGGGTGTGAAGCGGTCAGGTGATAAGCATCACTGGACATTCCCACTCCTGCTACTTCGGCATAGATCCGGGCACCGCGTGCTTTGGCATGTTCCAGCTCTTCGAGAACCAGACAGCCTCCTCCTTCTCCCATAACGAATCCGTCGCGACTGGCGCTGAAGGGACGTGAAGCCTTTTCCGGTTCATCGTTGCGGGTAGAAAGTGCATGCATAGCGTTGAATCCACCTACACCTGCCACAGCTATAGCTGCTTCTGATCCTCCCGTCACGATGGCGTTTGCCTTTCCCAGACGGATCAGGTTGAAGGCGTCTGCGATCGCGTTGGTAGAGGTGGCACAAGCCGAACAGGTCGCGTAGTTGGGGCCATGAAAACCATACAAGATGGAAATCTGGCCGGCGGCTATGTCGGAGATCATTTTGGGAATAAAGAACGGATTGAATTTAGGACCGTTCTCTTGGTGGATAGCATAGTTGCCGACCTCGTCTTCAAAGGTTTTGATGCCTCCGATGCCAGCTCCGAAGATTACTCCGATACGGGTACGATCTTCTTTCTCTACATCCATTCCCGAATCTTCAACCGCCTGTTTTGCTACGGCAATGGCATATTGGGTATAGAGATCCATTTTACGTGCCTCTTTCCTGTCTATATATAGAGAGGAATCGAAGCCTTTCACTTCACAGGCGAAATGGGTCTTGAATTTTGATGCGTCGAAATGAGTAATAGGCCCCGCTCCACTAACCCCGTTTACCAGGTTCTCCCAGAATTCCGGGATGGTGTTACCTACGGGAGTAATGGCGCCAAGGCCTGTTACTACAACTCTTTTCAATTCCATATTTATGAAATCCGGATTACTTAGCGTGTTCTTCGATGTAAGATACAGCATCTCCTACAGTACCGATCTTTTCAGCCTGATCATCTGGAATAGAAATACCGAACTCTTTTTCGAATTCCATGATAAGTTCTACAGTGTCAAGAGAATCTGCTCCCAGGTCATTAGTGAAGCTTGCTTCATTCGTAACTTCTGATTCTTCTACGCCCAATTTATCGACGATGATCGCTTTCACTCTTGATGCAATTTCAGACATAACTTTAAGTTTTTAATTAGTAAATAGTTTTATTTCTTTAAATTTGCGGTGCAAAGGAATAAATATTTATTGTTCTGAGCAAATATTTGAATAAATAAATGTAGTTTTTTGCACATTTTTTAGAGAATTGTGCATTGAAAAAGGAGGTATGAAAAAGAATATTGCTGTTTTCGCTTCCGGTTCGGGTACGAATGCCGAGAATATCATACGCTCTTTCCGGGAGGATAATCGTCTGAATGTGAGTTTGTTGGTTTCTAACCGAACAGACGCATATGTGTTGGAACGGGCTCGTACCCTGGATATTCCCTGTAGGGTCTTTGCCAGAGAGGAATGGAAACAGGGAGAGGCTATTTTGTCCCTTCTGGAGGCTTATCAGATCCATTTTGTGGTGCTGGCTGGCTTTCTGCTACGTATTCCAGAGGTCATTTTGCATGCTTATCCCAATAAAATTATAAATATTCATCCTTCGTTGCTTCCCAGATACGGTGGTAAAGGCATGTACGGCGATCGGGTACACGAAGCAGTGGTAGCTGCCGGGGAGCAGAAGAGCGGTATCACGATACATTATATTAATGAAAATTACGACGAGGGGCAGGTGATCTTTCAGACTACTTGTCCGGTGCTTCCGGAAGATACACCGGCTGAAGTAGCCTGCAAGGTGCATGCGTTGGAGTATGAACACTATCCCGAAGTGATAAGGCGGATCATTCTATCCGAATAGTATATGCTTTTGGTTCCCTGCGTAGAGGATAATGGCCGCGCAGATACTCAAAATCTTCCGGATGTTGTTTCAGCCGTTGGCTATCGGTCTGCGGGTTGTATATATGCAGGAGTGCTTCTTGCCAGGTCGGTGCGCAGATCAGAAGTTGCTGCGGTTCGGGAGGAGATATGGTATATTCCGCATGGATGTTAAAGTACCGGCACAAGGCATCCAGTGACATCCGTGTAGCGTTTGCTTTTCCATCGGCCGAATAGCCCGCGATGTGCGGTGTACCCAGAAAAGAAAACTTCAACAACTCCAGGTTCACTTCCGGTTCTCCTTCCCATACATCCAGAATAGCTTCCGAAACCTTACCGCTTTTCAGTGCTTCCAGAATAGCTGTAGTAGATACGACCTCGCCGCGGGAAGTATTGATGATAACAGGTTGACGATGCAATGAATCAAAGAATCCTGCGTCTGCCAGATGAAAAGTCTGGTATTTTCCTGTGAGAGTAAGAGGAGTATGAAACGTGATGATGTCACATGCTGCCGAAATCTCTTTCAGAGAAACAAACCCGAAGTTTCCTTCATGTGCTTCGCGGGGAGGGTCATTGATCAACACCTTCATTCCCATGTCCCGTGCAACAGTTTCAACACGGCTTCCTACATTTCCTACTCCCACAATGCCGATGCACGTGTTCCGGGGTATACATCCTTTCTGTTGCAACAGGAATAAAGACGATTGTATGTATTGAGCTACAGAGTCGGCATTGCATCCCGGAGTGTTGGTCCAGGTGATCCCTGCTTCCTGGCAGTACTTCGTATCTATATGGTCGTAGCCAATGGTAGCGGTAGCGATAAACTGTACCTGGCTGCCTTGCAGCAGAGAGCGGTTGCATAGGGTGCGGGTACGTACGATCAGGGCATCTGCATCTTTGATCAACGCGTGAGTGAATTCTCCGCCCGGAGCATATACCACTTCGTCGGCAATACGGGAGATCGCTTCTTTTATATAAGGTATTTTATCATCTACAACTACTTTCATGACTGCTCTGGTTTAAACTGTTACAAAAATAACGTTTTTCGGGCAGATTCGTTCTGTCTGAAAGCAAGTCTATGTGTAGGGTCGGAAAAATAATTTTCATTTCGGAAGGGAGACTGACATTTCGGGACGAAAGGGTTGTCTGAATAAGAAATAATACATAGTTTTGCCGTCCGTTCCTTTTCCATACTATTAGGATGAATGGTTGATTGCTGACATGGTGTCAGGATATACTCTCTCTTTGTTCAGGTAGATGTGGTGAGATCGTAAAGTGCGTGAGTGCGATATGGGATTTCTGAACCTGTTTCATCTCCTTCCGGAAAAGGATAATTTAAAATACAGATGAAGAATTTACTTTATTATATAGTCTGGGGAGTGTTTTACCTCTTGTCTTTACTTCCTTTCTGGGTGCTTTACAGGTTGTCCGACCTGTTGTATTATCCGTTGTATCATCTGATCGGTTACCGCAAAAAAGTGGTTCGTAAGAACCTGGTTACTTCTTTTCCGGAGAAGAGCCTGGATGAGATTGTCCGGATAGAGAAGAAATTCTATTCCAACTTGTGCGATTATTTTTTCGAGACCCTGAAAATGGCCAGCATGAGTGAGAAACAGATCAAACGCCGGATGAGGTTTGAAGGGCTCGAGCAGGTACAGGCCGATACGGAACAGGGTCGTTCGGTAGCTCTCTACCTGGCACATACCTTTAACTGGGAGTGGGTGAGTTCCATCCCGCTGCATATGTCGGACAAAAGTGTGGTTTTTGGCCAGATCTATCACGCTTTGCGTAACAAGACGTTTGACAGACTTTTCCTGAAGCTACGCGGAAGGTTCGGAGCTACCAGCATTTCGAAAGAGAATACCCTGCGCAGAGTGATGGAGTATAAGAGTCAGAGCCGCCTGTTTGTAATCGGTTTTATCGCGGACCAGATTCCCAAATGGCAGTCTACTCATCACTGGGTCGATTTCCTGCATCAGGATACGGCCGTCTTTACGGGTACGGAAAAGATCGCGAAGAAGATGAAGTGTACTACCTATTACCTGACCATGGTGCAGGAAAAAAGAGGATACTATCTGTGTAAAGTGCAGTCTCTGGTGAAAGATCCTTCTGGGATGCCGGATTTCGAACTGACCGATCTTTACTTCGAACGTCTTTCGGAAACTCTACATCAGTATCCCTCTTCGTGGCTGTGGTCGCACAACCGCTGGAAACGTACGCGCGAACAGGTGCGGGAGATGGAAAACCGTATCAGACACAAACAGTAACTTTTGTCTGATAAATAGATGTTTTCCGGTCATTGACAGACTTCGCGTGCAGAAGTATGAACGAACGTACAGATACAATAAGTCTTTACCGAAAGATGCAAAACTCTTCCGGCAGACCAGTCTGCTCCGGTCTTCAGCAAGTTGTCAGAGCAGGTAGATAATTCCCCTAATTTACAGAAAGATATCCGTATACATCCCGAACTGTATAAAATTTATATATCTTTGTAGCTAAATTTTTAAACACAAACCATGAAAGGTTTCCTGCAACTATTGCGGAGGTTCATCCCTCCTTATAAATACTATTTGATATGGGCGCTGGTGTTGAACATGCTCTCTGCCGTATTGAATATATTCTCGTTCTTCTTTATCATGCCCATACTCTCGATCCTGTTCCGGCTCGAAGAGAGTGTATATCTGTTTATTCCCTGGAATTCTCCCGATGCGGGTGTGGTAGAGATCCTGAAAAACAATCTCTATTATTACATGACACAGATGATCGACCTCAAAGGGGCGTCTTTCACCTTGTTGGTGCTGGGATTGTTTCTGGCTGTAGCTACCTTGTTGAAGACATTGGCCTATTTCGGTTCTACAGCCATTATGGTGCCTGTGCGCACGGGGGTGGTACGTGACATCCGTGTACAGGTCTATAAAAAGATCATAGGACTGCCTCTGGGCTTTTTTTCGGAAGAGCGCCGGGGAGATATCATAGCCCGTATGAGCGGCGATGTGAATGAGATTGAAACCTCTATTACCAGCTCGTTGGACATGCTGATCAAGAATCCCATCCTGATCTTTGTTTATCTGATCACGCTGATCGTGATCAGCTGGAAACTCACCCTGTTTACGCTGTTGGTGCTTCCGGGGCTTGGATGGATCATGGGGACGGTAGGGAAGAAACTGAAAAGGAAATCGCTGGATGCACAGGAAAAATGGAGCGATACGATGTCGCAGCTGGACGAAACCCTGGGTGGACTGCGTATCATCAAAGCTTTTATTGCTGAGGATAAGATGGTGAACCGTTTCGTGAAAGTATGTAATGAATACCGTCAGGCAGTGAGCCGGGTAGCTATCCGTCAGAGTCTGGCGCATCCGATGAGTGAATTTCTGGGTACACTGATCATTGTGATCGTATTGTGGTTTGGAGGCACACTGATCCTGAGCTATAGCTCCACGATCGATGCCCCTGCTTTTATCTACTATCTGGTGATCCTTTACAGTATCATTAATCCATTGAAAGACTTTTCGAAGGCCAGTTACAACATTCCTAAAGGTCTGGCCTCCATGGAACGTATCGACCGTATCCTGCTGGCGGAGAATAAGATAACGGAGAGCCCTTCGGCTGTCTCTATCGATACGTTCAAAGATAAGATCGAATTTAAACACGTTACTTTCAGCTACGATACCAAAGAGGTATTGTGCGATGTAAACTTGACGGTTCCCCGCGGAAAGACTATTGCGTTGGTAGGGCAGTCGGGCTCCGGGAAGTCCACACTGGTCGATCTGCTACCCCGTTATCACGATATACAGCAGGGCGATATCTGTATCGACGGTGTAAATATCAAAGACCTCCGTATTGCCAGTCTGCGTGGCCTGATCGGGAATGTCAATCAGGAGGCTATCCTGTTCAATGATAGTTTCTTCAATAATATCGCGTTCGGAGTAGAGGGGGCTACCCTGGAGCAGGTGATGGAAGCGGCGAAGATCGCCAACGCGCATGATTTTATACTCTCTACCAAACAGGGATATGATACGTTTATCGGAGATCGGGGAAGTAAACTTTCGGGAGGACAACGTCAGCGTATCAGCATTGCCCGCGCAATTCTGAAAAATCCTCCGATCCTTATCCTGGATGAGGCCACTTCAGCGCTGGATACCGAATCCGAACGTCTGGTGCAAGAAGCCCTGGAACGTCTGATGAAGACACGTACCACGATAGCCATTGCTCACCGTCTGTCTACCATCAAGAATGCGGATGAGATTTGTGTGATGCACGAAGGACGTATCGTAGAGCGGGGAAGACATGAAGAACTGCTGGAAAAGGACGGATATTATAAGCGGTTGAATGATATGCAAAGCCTTTAGATTTACGATTGACATATTTACGATTTACGATTGAAAAATCAAATAAACTAACGATTGGTAACATCTATATGTAGAGACGCACAGCGTGCGTCTCTGCGATGTACATCCAATACAAAAGCTAAGACTGTTCTCGGGTTCTTATTTTTCTTATTCCAGATCGGATAGTAATTCAATCCGTATTTTAGATCATTGATTGAACAGGGTTTGCATCTCATTATTTCCATGTATGTTGGGCTTGCAACGCGAAGACGCACGCCGTGCGTGGATACTACTAGTCAGTAAGGTATTTGTAATTTCAATCGTAAATCTCTTTATTTTCTTCCGAAATCCGCAGGGATCTCTCCCCACTTCTTTGTATCCCATTTGAGGATCGGGACGCGGAAACTGTTTACCTTCAGCCATTTTTCTGCCCGTCGAATCATTTCGAATACCTTTCCGGTCTCAGGTGTCTGTTCCAGTTTAGTCTTGCATTTTTTCTGTTTGACCCATTGTATGGCATTCACACTGTCTGAATAGATCGGTATGTCCAGTCCGCGTTGTTGGATCAGTGCCAGACCGTGTACAATGGCCAGGAATTCCCCGATATTGTTGGTGCCTTTGATGGGGCCGAAGCGAAAGATCTCCTCTCCCGTCACTAAGTATACCCCTCTGTATTCCATTGGTCCCGGATTGCCACTACAGGCAGCGTCTACAGCCAGGCTACACGGAGATACCTCTGCGGGCAATTCCAGAGAGGTGGGGCGGGCCGCAGCCTTCTTTTTAGGAGCGTTTTGTCCGATGTATTCATAAGGGTTCGAAGCATATGCCCTTTCTGCCTCTTCCCGGGTGGGAAAATCCTTGTACTTAGCCCCCTCTATACCTTGTGTCTGTTTCTGACAATCGGCCCAGGAGGTATATATACCGGGGATATTCCCTTCCCAGACTACATAGAATTTTTGTTTGGACATACAATGAAAAATAGAGTTTTCCGGAGTAAAGGTACAAATATATTTTCTGAATGAACAATTTCGGGTTCTTAGTTGTTATAATTTACAGAGAGTCAATTTATTAATCGTAAATTCTGACATATGGAAAGAACCTTCACAGAAGCACTGGAACACAGGCGCTCCTATTATGCACTGACTGCGGAATCACCGGTTCCTGACGAACGCATCGAAGAGATACTTCGTCTGGCGGTGAAGCACGTGCCTTCTCCTTTCAATTCCCAGTCTACCCGTGTGGTACTCCTCCTGGGAGAGCATCACCACAGACTGTGGCATATGGTTAAGGAGACATTACGTAAGTTGATGAATGAAGACTCGTTTGTGAAGACCCGGGAGAAAATAGATCGTGGGTTTGCCGGCGGCTACGGTACGATTCTTTACTACGAGGATACAACCGTTGTCCGGAAGTTGCAGGAAGATTTCCCCACCTATGCGGAGAAATTTCCTGGCTGGTCGCTACAGACGTGTGCTATGCATCAGTTCGCTATCTGGACTATGTTGGAAGATATCGGATTCGGGGCTTCGCTCCAACACTACAATCCGCTCATTGATGAAGAGGTGCGGAAGGAGTGGGAATTTCCCGAACAATGGGAACTGAATGCCCAAATGCCATTCGGACTGCCGCTTGAAGGGCCGGGACAGAAGGAATTCCAATCGCTGGAAAAAAGATTGAAAATATTTCGTTAAAGGGGTGAGTGTGTGGGTTGGCTGATCTGTTGAAAAGGGTCAGCCTCCATACGTATATGTTCTGATGAATAAAATAAAAAGTTATGGGGCGATCTCTCCGGTAATTCTTCGGAATACCGGAGAGATTTTTTCATGTGAATTCGCTACCTTTGTGCCTGATAAATTGTAGTGTATGATCCGTATTTTTCTTACCGGTTACATGGGTGCCGGTAAAACCACCCTGGGAAAAACATTGGCAAAGGAGCTGAACCTCTCTTTTGTCGATCTCGACTGGTGCATTGAAGAGCGCTATCACAAGAGCGTGGGCGAACTTTTTGCAGAGAAAGGTGAAGAGGGATTCCGGCAGCTGGAACGCAAGATGTTGCATGAAGTGGGGGAATATGAAAATGTGATCATCTCTACTGGTGGAGGTACTCCCTGCTTTTTTGATAACATGGAGTACATGAACAGTCGGGGCAAAACGGTGTATCTGGCTGTACATCCGGATATTTTGTTCCGTCGGCTGCGGGTAGCGCAGCATCAACGTCCTATCCTGCGTGATAAGAACGAAGAGGAACTGAAGGGGTTTATAGTAGAGACTCTGGAGAAGCGTGCCTGTTTCTATACCCAGGCAGCTTATCGGTTCGACGCGCATGAATTGGAAGACCGCTCGCAGATCCGGGAATCGATCCGGCGGTTGAGAGAGCTTCTGAAAATATAAAGAAACGTGTGGATTTACGATTTACTGATTTACAATTTACGATTGAAATCACCTGGTATGTAATCTGCTAAAGAACCGTTTGATCTCTCTTTTGACTGCATTGGGCAGGGGTTGATTCAGCTTTTCTATACTTTATATATACGAACGTGGAATATCCCTTCATGAATGCAATAGTATATACTTCTTCCATCGTATATCGTGCATCATACCTCCTAAATGAACCATTCCTCACATTGTACATCAACAAGTTCTTTGTTTTTGTGTTATCGTATCGGATTAATACGTATTTTTGCTGGCTGACAATTTTAAAAACTACTGAATTACAGAAAAATGAGAAAATGGCGTATTGAAGACTCCGAGGAGCTCTACAACATAACCGGTTGGGGTACTTCGTACTTTGGTATCAATGAAAAGGGGCGGGTGTATGTAACTCCCCGCAAGGATGGAGTGTCTGTTGATCTGAAAGAACTGGTAGATGAATTACAGCTTCGTGATGTCGCTACCCCCATGCTATTGCGGTTTCCGGATATTCTGGACAACCGTATTGAGAAAACAGCCTTGTGTTTTCAACAAGCCGCGGAGGAGTATGGCTACAAAGCTCAGAATTTTATTATCTATCCCATCAAGGTCAATCAGATGCGTCCTGTGGTGGAAGAGATCATCAGTCACGGAAAGAAATTCAATCTCGGCCTGGAAGCCGGATCAAAGCCTGAGTTGCACGCGGTGATCGCTATTTATCCTGATTCGGATTCTCTCATCATCTGCAACGGTTACAAAGACGAAAGTTATATAGAACTGGCTTTGCTGGCTCAGAAGATGGGAAAACGCATCTTTCTGGTGGTAGAAAAAATGAATGAACTCAAGCTGATAGCCAGGATGGCCAGGCAGCTGAATGTACGCCCCAACCTGGGCATCCGTATCAAACTGGCCTCCTCGGGCAGTGGAAAATGGGAAGAATCGGGGGGAGATGCCAGTAAATTCGGTCTCACTTCCAGCGAATTGCTGGAAGCATTGGATTTTCTGGAAAAGAAAGAGATGCGCGATTGTCTGAAACTGATCCATTTCCATATAGGAAGCCAGGTGACCAAGATACGCCGGATCAAGACAGCGCTTCGTGAAGCTTCCCAATTCTATGTGCAGCTTCACGCCATGGGATTCAATGTAGAATTTGTGGATATCGGCGGCGGACTGGGTGTAGATTATGACGGGACGCGTTCGCCTAATAGCGCGAGCAGTGTCAATTACTCCATACAGGAATATGTCAATGACTCTATCTCTACGCTGGTAGATGCCAGTGATAAGAACGGCATACCTCATCCCAATATCATTACAGAGAGCGGACGGGCACTGACCGCTCACCATTCCGTACTCATCTTTGAGGTATTGGGCACTGCCAGTGTACCTTCCTGGGGAGACGACGAGGAGATCGGGGAAGATGCCCATGAACTGGTTCGTGAACTGTACGGGATCTGGGACAAACTCAATCAGAATCGTATGCTGGAGGGATGGCACGACGCACAGCAGATCCGTGAAGAGGCACTTGACCTTTTCAGTCACGGTATTGTAGATCTGAAAACCCGGGCGCAGATCGAGCGGCTCTACTGGTCGATCACGCGGGAAATTGATGAGATCGCTTCCGGACTGAAACATGTGCCTGAGGATTTCAGAGGACTTTCCAAGCTGCTGGCAGACAAATATTTCTGTAATTTCTCTCTCTTCCAGTCTTTGCCCGATTCCTGGGCCATCGACCAGATCTTTCCGATCATGCCTATCCAGCGGCTGGACGAACGTCCCGACCGCTCCGCGACTTTGCAGGATATCACCTGTGATTCCGATGGGAAGATCGCTAACTTTATCTCTACCAAGAATGTGGCCCGCTATTTGCCGGTACATAGTCTGAAGAGTAAAGAATCTTATTTCTTAGCTGTATTCTTGGTGGGTGCTTATCAGGAGATCCTGGGAGATATGCATAACCTGTTTGGCGATACCAATGCAGTGCATGTAACTGTAAATGAAAAGAACTACACCATTGAGCAGATCATAGATGGAGAGACGGTAGCTGAAGTCCTGGATTATGTGCAATACAATCCGAAGAAGTTAGTACGTACCCTGGAGACCTGGGTAACCAAGTCGGTGAAGGAAGGAAAGATCTCGGTGGAAGAGGGGAAAGAATTCCTCTCCAATTACCGTTCCGGGTTGTATGGGTATACTTATTTGAAGTAGGAAATAACAAAGATATTTACGGTTACTGCTTTCGGTCATGATCATTTATACTAAAAAACGTTGGATGATTTAAGATTCAAGATATAACTATTCCCCATGATGGGTAATATCCATTTGTAGAGCCACAAGCCGTGCGTCTCTACAAATGGATGTTACCAGTCTTTGGCATATTTTTCTTTTGAATTGTAATTAGCCTGGCTGACCGCTGTGTTGGCTACACCGATCTTCGATTGACTTCGTCGATCGTGGGTCCGTAAATGAGTAGATCGTACATAGAAATCATTCTCTTTTCCTATATAATAAATAGCATAAACCATTATGAAAAAGAAATTGTCAGTAATTAAAGTGGGGGGTAAGATCGTAGAAGAAGAACAAACCCTCCATCGGCTTCTGGAAGATTTTAAAGAGGTATCCGGTTATAAAGTATTGGTACATGGAGGAGGGCGTTCGGCCACCCGTATCGCTTCTCAGCTGGGCATTGAAAGTCAGATGATCAATGGCCGCCGGATCACCGATGCCGATACGCTTCGTGTGGTGACCATGGTATACGGAGGATTAGTCAATAAAAATATTGTAGCGGGTTTGCAGGCGTTAGATATCAACGCGCTGGGGCTTACCGGAGCCGATATGAATCTGATACGTTCCGTGAAGCGTCCGGTCGGTGAAATAGACTATGGATTTGTAGGAGACGTAAAGAAGGTAGACGGGGAAAGGCTGGCCGGTCTCATCCATCAGGGTATAGTACCCGTTATGGCTCCGCTGACCCACGATGGAGAGGGGAATATGCTCAATACCAATGCCGATACCATTGCCGGTGAAGTCTCTACATCCCTTTCGGAGTTTTTCGATGTCACCTTGGTCTATTGTTTCGAGAAGAAAGGAGTACTTTCCGACGAGAACGATGAAAACAGTGTGATTTCCCGCATAGATCGCGAGCTGTTTGCCTATTATGTAGCCGAAGGTGTGATCCAGGGGGGGATGATACCTAAATTGGAAAATGCTTTCCGGGCGATCAATGCAGGTGTATCTGAAGTAGTCATTACACAGGCGTCTGCTATACATCGCATGGAAGAGGGTACACATGTCATTGCCTGAGAGAGCCTGCCTCCGGTAGCCTTCTATTGATTTTAAAAAAACACACATATTCCCTGTAACTTTTTGTCTACTCACCCGTCATTCTTATAGTGATGCAAGAGATCAGCTTTCACAACAACATTCTACCCCTGAAAGATAAACTCTTTCGGTTGGCCTTGCGGATCACCCTGCATCGTTCAGAGGCGGAGGATATAGTACAGGAAGCCATGATCCGTGTCTGGAACATGAGAGAGGAGTGGCCGCGATTGGAGTCAATAGAAGCCTATTGTATCACTATCGTCAGAAATCTGGCCATCGACCGGGTGCAATTGAAAGAATCCGGCAACCAGTCCCTGACGCCTGAAGTGGAAAATCTGCAATGGGTTCCCGGTCCGTTGGACGGACTTGTCAGGAAAGAACAGTTGGAGTTGATCCATCAACTGATCAGTGAGCTCCCGGAAAAACAGAAAATGGTGATGCAGCTCAGGGATATAGAAGGAGAAGGATATAAAGAGATCGCCCGTAGCCTGCAGCTCACAGAGGCGCAGGTAAAAGTCAATCTTTTCCGTGCCCGACAGAAAGTGAAACAGCGTTTCACCGAAATAGAAGAATATGGATTATAAAGATATAGAACAGTTGTTGGAACGGTATTGGCAATGCGATACCACATTGGAGGAGGAAGGTTGTCTGCGCGATTTCTTTCTGAAAACAGATGTTCCTGTTCACCTGAGGAAGTACAGGGAACTGTTTGTATATCAGTATACCCAACAACAGGAAGGTCTCAGTCAGGAGTTTGATGCCCGTATTCTGCAACAGATCGGTGAGCCGATCGTGGTGAAGGCGCGGCGTATCTCCTGGAGGCAGCTTTACATGCCCCTTTTCCGGGCCGCGATGATCGTTGGTTTTGTCTGGACGCTGGGAACGGCCGTACGTTATACCTTCTGGAGCGATGAATCTGTTGATTACGATTACGACGCGTATATAGATACGTACGATGATCCTGCGATGGCCTATGAAGAGGTAACCAATGCGCTGTGGGTGCTTTCGGAAAAACTTTCCATAAGTCTGGACACAGAATTTGAAGATACGCTTTCTGTGATCCGGGATCATAAGCTGAGAGAAGAATGAAGAAAACGCTATTGACACTGATGAGTGTGTATGTCTGTCTGTGTATGCAGGCGCAGGATTTCATCTCACGTTTTATAGCTCATTATCCGGCGGATTCAGCATTGGTATGTGTGACGATCAGCCCCAAAATGATGGAAGAGATACTCCGGAGCGAAACGGAGAAAGATGATGCCATGATAGAGATCATCTCCAATCTGAAGAGTATGCAGCTGCTTTCTTCAGAGTCAGACGGAGCCTTCTATTATGCACACGCGTTGGAGGTCCTGGAACAGAATGGAGACCTGTTTGAGCCCTTGGCTCTGATCACAGAACCTACTGAAGATAGCCGCATCCTGATCCGTAAAAGAGAGGATACCATTATCGAACTGGTCATGCTGACGCATACGGACGAACGATTCTCGGTAATCAATTTTACTGGTAATATGGATCCGGATTTTATTGCCCGTATCGCAGGAGCGATGCAGGCACCTTGAAAAGAACATTTTCATTTGCTTTAAACATAATATAGTTAGTGTGCTTAATTAAAACGAAAACATGAGACTGTGAAGTTTCTATTCTCTCAAATTTGAAAAAACTAACTAAGTGATCGGGTTACCGCGAGATGCAGTAACCCGATTATTTTTTACCGTCTTTCCATAATAAAACAGGATTTATTATATATAAAAAATAATTGAATCCTGTAAATCCGGACTGACAGTTCGTTTCTTTGCAATAGAATAGGAATATACAGAGATTGTATATAGAAGTCTATCCTCAAGTAATCAATAAAAGTTATAAATAATCTGATAATTTTAATAACTATACTATACACATAGACTATTTCTTAAATAGAAGATATATATTCTTGAAATCATTTGTTGCAACAAATAGGCGGAGATCGAAAAGCCGAATAATAGAGTAGATAGTAAAATGTAAAACAGATAACTATTATGGATAAAAAAATTAAAGATGAGAATATTGAAACCATACATGATAATGAAGTATTGGAAGAAAACACCTTATCAGAAATTGTAGGGGGCGGTGCAGAGGCTGTGGCATGTACTTGTGATTGCTGGATTGGAAATACAAATAGCAATGATTCAGATAAAAAAGAAAAAGAGAAGAACGATGAAGCAACTGAAGCTCAGGCATGATGTTAACTGATTAAAAGAGAATCACTCTTTCAGTGCATTAAGATTGTTTTACTGGAATGTCTCCGTTTTAGAGAGACATTCCACTATATATATTATTTATGGCGTATGTTATTTCGAAATATGTTTATCAATTTATCTCTTCAGATGAGGAATATTTAGTGTATTGCTCCCATTCCAACTCATTTCTGAAAGTTAGTCCTACTCTTTATGAACATTTATTGAGGTGTAATTCTGATCCTTTATTGATCCATGAGATGGAGGATACATTGATAGAAAAACTGATAGGTCAAAAGATAATAGTTCAGCCAGGAGAAGATGAGGATTATTTATTGGAGCATCAGTTCCGTACAGATGCAGTTACGTATTCTAAAAAGCGGCTGGGGCTGATCCTGGTTCCGACCCTGGGATGTAATTTTGATTGTTTCTATTGTTTTGAGAATGGAAAAAAGGCGCAAACAATGACGCCACAGATCATTGAGGATCTGATTTCATTTATAAATACTCATAAGGAAGCGGAATCGGTAGACATCACTTGGTACGGTGGAGAACCTCTTCTTGCCTTTGGAATAATTAAAAAAATACTCCATAAGGTTCGTAATGAAATCACTTTGAAATTGAGGAAACATGTAATTATTACCAATGGTTATTATTTTACTTCTGAAGCGATAGAGTTCTTTAAAGAATTCCCTTTGGATCTTATTCAGATAACCTTAGACGGTAATAAAGAAAGGCATGATAGTATCCGTAAGCAGAAAGTAACTAGTGAACCGACCTATGACAGACTGATTCAAAACATAGATAATATATTAAATGAATTACCGGATACACAAGTTCATATCAGAATAAATATTGATAAAACTAATGTAAATGATTATCTCGAAGCACAGGAAATATTAGGAAAAAGATGGAAAAATAAAAATGTGATCATATATCCCGGAATTCTTCGAATGGATAATGAACAGGGAACAGCTTTGGCTTGCACATGTATGAACAAATGGGAAACGGCTGAATTTATGTATGAGTTGAATGAGAAGAATATATTTAAGACTGATATTTTCCCCAGATTAAGTTATAGTAAAAATTGCGGTGCTACCAGAGTAAATTCTCATATTATCGGTCCTAGGGGTGAAATTTATAAATGTTGGAATGATGTAAGTGACGCAAGTAAAATAGTAGGTTATATAAATCAGGACAGATTGTCTAATCCCTCTTTATTGTATAGATATCTGATCGGTTCTAAATGGTATAATGAGAAAAAATGTAAAGAGTGCTTTTTCTTACCGATCTGTAATGGTACTTGTGCCTGGTATGTTTTGAGAAATTCCCATCAGAATGCAGATTATATAGTGTGTGATTGCATGCAGAAAGCTCCGGATATGTTGCATAGATCTTTAGAGTATTATTATAAATCTCAGATAGGAAAAAACATATGAAAAAGTTACTTTTTATTCTGAGTATAGGTTTTTCTGTTTCAATCGTCGGACAGAATTTTCAGGGAGTGGTTCTTGATAAAAATACATTTCACCCTATTGAATATGTAAATCTGGCTGTGCTGGAAAGATCCGATTCAAGTTTTATTAGTGGGACTGTTAGTCAATTGGATGGCAGCTTTTCTCTGAATATACTTTCCGTAAAAGAAAAAATATTACGACTCAGTTGTATTGGTTATTCAACTGAGTTCCTGGATATGGAATATCTCACAAATGATACCCTTACGCTTTCTCCGGAGACAACCCTATTGGGGGAAGTGGTGATAAAAGGAAATGCGAAGGTACATAAGCTTGAGAATAATGGAATATCTACAGATGTACAAAATAGTATTTTGAAACATATAGGAACTGCTTCGGATGTATTGGGGCAGCTTCCTTTTGTCTTTAAGGAGGGAGAGTCATTTGAAATATTTGGCAGAGGAACTCCTCTGATATATATAAATAACAGGCTGATGAGAAATAATTCTGAATTGGCTGAGATAAACTCTTCAAATATAAAGAAAGTCACTCTTATCACCGACCCTGGTCCGGAATATCCGGGTGAAGTAAAAGCAGTGATTAAGATTGAAACCATAAGACAAGTTGGAGAAGGGTTAAGTGGTAGTTCCTATGCCAATATATATCTGGACCGTAAATTCTCTCATAGTGAAATGCAGACCCTGAATTACCGGATAAAGAATTGGGATATTTTTGGTCTGTTACGTTTTTCCCAAATGAAAGATCTGTTATACAAAGATTCGCATCAATCTGTTGAGGATAAGGAGATGAAAACCGAGTTGGATCAGATAGCGGAGGAATATAGTCACTATAAAAGCCTTAGGGTAAACGGGGGAATTAATTACAGTTCGGAAAAACAAAGTGGAGGGGTACGTTATGAGTTTAGCCGTATTCCAAGAGAAAATATAGATATCTTTATAGAAGCAGAGGTGAATAAAAATACACAATTCTATGAGGCCTATAGCTCTGTATGGGATTCTCCTACACAAAAAGAGGTACATTCGCTAAATGCTTATTATTCCAGACAGCTCTTTCCATGGCTGTCGTTTCAAATAGATGGAGATTACTATACAGGTAATAGTTCTAATCAACAAAATGTAATAAATGACAGGGAAGGAATATGGGAAAACATTATGACGCAAAGTGCACAAAATTACAATCTTTACGCGGGTAAAGCGATCTTTACGTCTCCTTTGTGGAGTGGTCGGTTGAGTTATGGAGGCGAATATTCCCATACGTATAATAAACAATCTTTTTATGTAGATCAATCGACAGGAAATGAGAACTTAAAATCATCTGGTAATATATCTAAGCAAAATCTTTTGGCGGTATTTGCCGCGTTCAATAAGTCTTTTGGGAAATTCTCAATAGATATGGGAGTAAGATTAGAAGAGGTCCAATTCAATTATTTTTCCGGAGGAAAAAACAGCATGATGAGAGCAGGAAGTATACTAATTTTTTCCCAAATGTAGGTATAACCTATTCCGGAGAAGTGATACAGACCATGTTTTCATATAAAAATACCATCTATCGTCCAGGTTATTATCAATTACGCAACAGTATTCAGTACGATGGACCTTATACATATGAAAGTGGTAATCCTTACCTGAAACCTACGCAGAATAACCATTTCTCAAATTTACTGATGTGGAAAAACCTTAGAGTTTCAACTGTATATACCATATATAAAGATAAAATTTTATTTGCCCCCAAACTATATAAGGATGATATTATACTTTTCCAACCTGTAAATATTAACAATAGTGCCAATCTTTCTTTCATGATGTCATATTCTTTAAAAGCCGGGATCTGGAATACTTCTTTAGAGGCTGGTTTATCGAAAAATTATCTAAAATACGATTTTCAGCACTATAATGATCCTGTATATACTTTTAGAACAAGAAATAATTTCTCTTTTCCCCATAAATTACAAGCAGGAATAGATATTGTATATGTAACCAAAGGACATTCAGGACTCTCAAGAACATACGAGTCTTTCAAGACCGATCTTTATATATATAAGCTCTTTTTGAGAGATAAACTACGTATAAATCTAAGAGGGAGTGATATTTTCAATACAAGTCGTTCAAAACGGGAGATCCTGGTTGATAATATAGTACTCTATCAAAATAATGACCTCAACAGTCGGGGCATTTCTATCTCTGTAATTTATAATTTCAATGCCGTCAAAAGTAAGTATAAAGGTAATCCTAATACTGAGGAGGTCAACCGGTTTTGATAGTGGGAAATAATAACGCATAAGAGAAAGTGGTTTCGGTTTCTTATCTAAGTGGATTAACTATTCGTTTCAAGACATTCGTATTTCTACATTACTATATAAGTGTTTGAACTATTCCGGTGAGAAATATACATGAAAAAGGCTATCCTTCACAGGATAGCCATTTCGTTTAGTTAAGTATAGATTAAGAGAGAAATTATAATTTATATAAACCTTTTTTGGGGAAATCAATTTCCGGGTTGCCTTTGTAGCCGATATCACCGCTACCGCTCACTCTTCCTTTGAGGAATTCAGTAGCGTGGCATTTGATATCGCCCGAACCACTGATCTGTGCGTCTACTCTTCGGGTCACTAAGTTGGAAGCTGTGATGTCTCCCGATCCCGAGACACGGTAAGTGGCCTCTGAAGCATTTCCGGACAAGTCAATATCACCCGAACCGGTTACGGTTGCGGATACACTATTGCTTTGTATATCGCGTATTTTGATATCTCCCGAACCTGTTACGGATATTTTCAGTTCATTTACAGATACACCTTTTCCTTCAATGTCTCCTGATCCGGTGACAGAGAGGCTCAAGCTACCGTTGCTGTTCATTCCGTTCACAAATGTAACGTCTCCCGATCCGGTGATGCTCACTTTCTCCAGCGCAGGTCCGGATACTTTTATCTTCAATGGACCTGTTTTTTGTATGCTGGTGTTCTTTTTGAAACCGATTTTCAGGGTATTTCCTTCTACTTTGGTTTCCAGCACTTCCAGAATGTTGTCTGAGCCATATACTTCCAGCGAGGGGCTGCCACTGGTTTGTGTATATTGTACGTCCGGACTTCCGGTTACCTGAATGGCATTGAACGAACCGACGGTACGTTTTTCGGTAATGTAATTCTTACTGGCGGTCACTCTTTTTTGTTGTGCCATTGCGTTCACAGAGAAAACCATACAGAATATAGCTGTTAGAATGGCTGTAGATGAAATCTGTTTCATAGCTTGATGTATTTAAATTTTATAAATAACCAGGGTCTCCTATATGTAATTAGACGACAGTTATTCCGAAAATGTTGCAGCCTTCCTGAACTTTTTTTCGTTACCCACTTAAGACCAATTTCTGTGCCATACGTTTAATTAGATGATAATTAGTGAATTAATTAAAAAATAAAGTGTCCGAAAATGAACAATCTGTGCGGTTTTGCTTACCTTTGCATAAAGTAACTGTCCGATTTCAGTTACTTTACATAGACACTTTCAGACAAAACAGATGATTATTGAAGATACCCAACTGGGACGATTTATAGTGAAGACACATCCGCGGGCACGACGTTTGATCTTTCGTACGAAGTCAGATGCCATTCATGTCAGTATCCCTCCCGGTACCAGTGAACGGGAAATACGGGGGGCTATAGAGAAGCTGCGCTACAAACTACAGCTTTCCCGGGAGAAGCACGATACGCCGCTGATCGATCTGGATTACCGGATCGATACCGAATATTTCAAACTCTCTCTGACCCTGGGCGACCGGAAGAAATTCCTGTCTCATTCGGAGTTGGGAGAAATGCGGATCATTTGTCCGCCGGATGCCAATTTCCAGGACGAAGAACTGCAAAAGTGGCTCCGTAAGGTGATCGTAGAGGCTTTGCGACGCAATGCCCAGATCATTTTGCCTCCCCGTTTGTATATGTTGGCCGGGAAATATGGCTTTTCTTACGAGAAGTTGAAGATCAACACCAGCCGTAGCAGGTGGGGGAGTTGTTCGGCACAGGGAAACATCAACCTCTCTTCCTATCTGGTATTGCTTCCCGGACACCTGATAGACTATGTGCTGCTGCACGAACTGTGTCATACCCGAGAAATGAATCACGGTCCGGGGTTCTGGAAGATCATGGATGAAGTGACTGATAACAAAGCACAGGAGCTGCGAAAGGAATTAAAGGAATTCAAGATGCCTTTCTGATTAATTGTCAGGTTTTTATGGAGATGTGAGATGAGAAAAACAGGAATCATAGCAAACTTAGTGTTGGCATTGCCTCTGATCGTTTTTGCACAAACCGCAATAAACGATTCTATGGTGGGGCAAAGAACATGCCGCATACATATGTTTGGAGAGGAAGTAATTGCTCCTGTGTATTTGAAAAATGATATTCCTATGATACCTGTTGAAGCAATCTCTTTTGGGTTCCCGACACAGATTGAGATCAATCACAATGAAGTAACGACTTATAATAAGAGATTTTGGTTAACAGAAGCACCTGATACCATAAATAATAAGATTTTTGTTCCGGCGGACTTTGTTCCGAAAGTTATAAATATGCCTGTAAGTATGGATTTGGCTCACCATATGGTAGCAGCCGGTTTTGACATGCATAGCATACATAATCCAGAAGTCTTTGATTTAGGAAGTATTACATTGACTGAATCATGTATTCTTTACACAAAGGTTGGATTATCATTTTATATCGGGTTTGAAAGCCTTGATGTAGAAGGTGATATTACATTTACACCGGATAATGTTGTGGAATTGATTGATGAGAAGACCTTTACACCCATCATAGGACCTATGATAAAAGTTTGGACAGTGATCTACGACGATGAGGGAAGAAAGCTGGGAAGCAAGGAGGAAGTAAGGCAGAGAAAGCCTGAAACAACGAGATCCTGGCATTTCGAAGCAAAAGAAGCAGGAGAATGTGTAATTGTATTTAGAAATAAAGAGTTTAAGATTCAGGTATTTGATAACGATGTCGATTCATTCGATTAAAAGTATAAAAATAGCCTTCTATACATCATAAAAGTATAGAAGGCTTATTTTTACAGGAAGCAGGTGTTACTTATTTGATAAGCACTTTCCCTGTCATCTCTGCCGGAACTTCTATGCCCATAATTTTAAGAATGGTAGGAGCTACATCGGCAAGACGTCCTTCTTCTACCGAGGCATTTTTGTTCTCGGTTACGTAGATGCAAGGCACCGGATTCAGTGAGTGAGCCGTATTGGGACTACCGTCTTCATTCACCGCGTTGTCCGCGTTTCCATGATCCGCGATGATGATAGCTTCGTAGCCATTTGCTTTGGCCGCTTCGATGGTATCTTTCACACATTCATCTACCGCTTTCACCGCTTTTTCAATGGCCTCATATATGCCTGTGTGTCCTACCATATCTCCATTGGCATAGTTTACCACGATGAAATCGAACTGATTGCTGTTGATTGCTTCTACCAGTTTGTCTTTTACCTCGTAGGCACTCATTTCCGGTTTCAGATCGTATGTAGCCACTTTGGGAGAATCTACCAGGATACGTTCTTCGCCTTCATAGGGAGTCTCTCTGCTGCCGTTGAAGAAGAAAGTCACGTGCGCGTATTTCTCCGTTTCCGCGATATGTAGCTGGGTTTTACCCTTGTTGGCCAGGTATTCTCCCAGGGTATTCTGTACATTCTCTTTGTCAAAAAGGATATGTACTCCCTCAAAAGAAGCATCGTACGGGGTCATGCAGTAGAATTGCAGTCCCGGAATGGTGTGCATACCTACTTCCGGCATATCATGTTGAGTGAGCACCACGGTCAGTTCTTTGGCGCGGTCGTTGCGGTAGTTGAAGAAGATCACTACATCCCCTTCTTGAATAGTCCCGTCGAAGTTCGCGTTCGAGATCGGTTTGATAAACTCATCCGTCACCCCTTCGTTGTAAGACTCCTGTACAGCAGCTACCATATCCGTAGCCTTCTTACCTGTACCGTTTACCAGCAGATCATATGCCTCTTTCACCCGTTCCCAGCGTTTGTCACGATCCATGGCATAGTAGCGTCCGATGATCGAAGCGATCTTTCCGGCAGAAGCCTGCGTATGTTTTTCCAGTTGTTCAATAAATCCTTTTCCGCTTTTGGGGTCGGTATCCCGACCGTCCATAAAACAGTGAATATAGGCATTCTCCAATCCGTATTCCTTCGCAATATCACACAATTTGTACAGGTGGTCCAGTGAACTATGTACCCCACCGTCCGAAGTCAGTCCCATGAAGTGGATATTTTTGTTGTTCTCCTTTGCGTAAGAAAAAGCCGAAATCACAGCCGGGTTTTTCAGGATGCTGTTGTCGCGGCAAGCCAGGTTGATCTTTACCAAGTCCTGATAGACCACGCGGCCGGCACCGATATTGAGGTGACCAACTTCCGAGTTGCCCATCTGTCCGTCGGGCAGACCTACGTTCTCTCCGCTGGCGTGTAATTGAGCGTGTGGATAGGTACTTACCAAATAGTCCCAATAGGGAGTCGGAGTATTGAAAATGACATCAGCTTTTCCGTGATTACCGATCCCCCAGCCGTCGAGGATCATTAAGAGGGCTTTTTTGCTCATATGATATTTGTTTTAATGATATAACTTCGTGTCGCGCGGAAAAATCCGGTGCAAAGGTACAAAAAAGAGCTGTGAAACGTATCAACATTCCGGGAATTATGAGGCACCCCACGGACGTAAGTGTCTACAGCAATAGGCTGCTGATCAGATATGGTGAATGAAGGATGTGTATATACGGGAAAGAGGCAAAACGTTGGCTCACTGCGGCAACAGCCGTATGCCGTTTTCGTCTTTTTCGAAGTGGTAGGTACCTCCCAGTTCACTCAGGCCGAAAGTAGCTACCTGTTCGGTCTCCTTATCCACGATCAGCAGAGCGGTATGCTCATCAAAACGACGGACAGACAATACAACCGGCTCTTCCAGGATCAGTTCGTCGAACAACAGGCTGTCATTGGCATAAACAGAGATAAACTCTCCAGTGAACCCTTTCTCCAACCGGAAGATATAATTTTCAATAAAAGTACGTTCCGCGTCCTGCTGGCGGCTGAGGCGCAGGCTCATGTAGACAAAGATCACTACTACGAAAAGTACGGCAAAGGCCAGGATACCGTTGCCAACCATAAACTGTTTATTTGTATTGAGACGATGGGCCATAACATATCAGATTGATGAGGTAAAGATAAGAATAAATCCTTCTGTCTGCAAGGGGGTACCTGTTCTTCTCCGGGAAAATCCTACGATCCTCAGACCTCTGTTGAAAAATAAAAAGGCATACATATATCAGGAGAAATGAAAAAATAGTATATTTGTGCGAATTGTGCTTTTCTCCGAACAGGAAAAGTCATCTCCACTTACCATATCTATGTTAGCGGCCCGGCCGTCCCTTTCTTTCCGGAACAATCTATCCCGCAGGTATACATCTTCCTGTACGGGGAATCGTATGATCTGACGCCAGATGGCTCGGACTGGTAGATCCATACACATTAAAAATAGAAATTTATGAAACGAATTCAGAATTCTTTGTTGGGGTTGGTAATGGCCCTTTTCGTTGTGTCCGGTTGTCATCTGGACCCCTCCGGCATCCGTATTGTACAGGAAAACGACCGGTTCCAACTGTATATAGACGGTGTTCCTACCTATATAAAGGGAGTAGGAGGTACCAACCGCCTCGATATAGCCGCAGCAAACGGAGCCAATGCTTTCCGTACCTGGGGTGGGTCGGTAGAGTCGATCCGGCGGGATGTGGAGCAGGCCCGTACGTATGGGATGTATATCATGCAAGGGATCGGTCTGACCAAAGATTCCGCCCTTTATTTTGACGAAAGCTATAAAGAAAAAGTACGTCAGGAGGTGCGGTTGCTGGCAGAGACTTTCAAGGACGAGAAGCAGATACTTGCCTGGGGCATTGGGAATGAGATTGATCTGGGAAATGCCAATATCGGTGCTGCCTGGAGCTTTGTGGAAGAGTTGGCTCAGCTTATCCGTTCCATAGATCAACGTCACCTGGTTTCCAGCGTGATCGCTCACAATGGGGCAGCCCTGGATTCTATCGCCCGGTTTGCCCCTACACTGGATTTTGTAGGTATCAATAGCTACGGGTCCATTGTTGTATTGGAGGAGATGGTAAACAGTTCTTCCTATACAGGTCCTTTCATGGTGACCGAGTGGGGCCCGAGTGGCTTCTGGGAGATGCCCTCTACATCCTGGGGAGCACCCATTGAACAGACCAGTGAAGAAAAACGGGTAGTTTATGAAGAGCGTTACAACAATTACATCTTTTCCAACCCGCGTTGCCTCGGATCCTTTGTCTTTCTCTGGGGACAGAAGGAAGAACGTACCCCTACCTGGTTCAGTATGTTTGTAGAGAATCAGGTGGAAGGATTGCCCTTGCAGGGCGAAAAGACCCCGATGGTAGAGGCTATGCAGCGTGTTTGGACCCGGGAAGAACCTACACAGACGGCTCCTGTCATATTGGACTTTAAAATGAACGGCAAAGAGGCCATAGAAAGTGTACAAGTGAAAGCCGGCGAATCGTTTGAAGCAGTTGTCTCTGTCTACGACCGGGAAGAAGACCCGCTGAGTTACGTGTGGGAGATACTCGAAGAGGCTACCATCCTGGGATTCGGCGGTTCGTACGAACCACGCCCCGGGAGGATCGGAGAGGTGGTACAGAGCCGGGACCCTGTCTTCTCACATTCACTTTCTGAGCCAGGGAATTATCGGTTGTATGTATATGTGCTGGACCATACAGGATTTGTTTCTACCACCAACATTCCCTTCCAGGTACTGAAAAAATAGATGTTGGGCGGGGAAAAGTGGAATAAACTCCGGTTGACCCCTGCAGAACTACTCCGGAAAAACAGAATCAATAATATAAAAATGAACATGAGAAAAATAGTTAGCTTCGTATGGTTGCTGTTGTGTGTGACAACCATTTCCGCACAACAAGCATTGTGGGGAGGGCAGGACATCGTATCTCCTGACATACATCCCGACCACACGGTTACTTTCCGGTTCCATGCACCGAAGGCCACATGCGTACAGATCACCGGAGACTTTCTGCCGACACAGGAAGTCGATACTCCCCAGGGTACATTTGACGCACCCGGTGTGGCAGACCTTTCCAAAGGAGCGGACGGACTCTGGACCTATACCACTCCCGCGCCGCTGACACCGGAACTTTACAGCTACTCTTTCCTGGTAGATGAACTGAAAGTGACCGATCCCAATAATGTCTACCTGATCCGGGATGTGGCTTCACTGACGAACGTCTTCCTGATCGATGGCGGGCGCGCAGATCTCTATAAAGTAAATTCTGTGCCTCACGGAACCGTAGCTCGTCGGTGGTATTTCAGTCCTACACTGAACAAAGAACGTCGGTTGACTATTTATACCCCTCCCGGTTACGAGCAAAATAGTGACCACTATCCCGTATTCTATCTGCTACACGGTATGGGTGGAGACGAAGAAGCATGGATCGCCCTGGGGCGTACGGCACAGATCCTGGACAACCTGATCGCACGCGGGGAAGCCCAACCCATGATCGTTGTCATGACCAATGGCAATGTCTATCAGGAGGCCGCTCCCGGTGAATCTGCTCTGGGATTCTATAAACCAACCATACAGCTGCCTCAGACCATGGAGGGAAGTATGGAAAAGAGTTTCCCCGATGTGGTGCGTTTTATAGACAGTAACTACCGTACTGTTGCGGAGAAAAAAGGACGTGCCATTGCAGGTCTGTCTATGGGCGGCTATCACTCGCTGCATATCTCCAAAGAGTATCCGGAGATGTTTGACTACGTCGGACTGTTCTCCGCCGCTATTTTCCCTGGTAAAGATATGACTTCACCTATATATGATGATTTCGAACAGAAGTTGCAGACGCAGTTCGGTCAGGACCCCCAACTCTACTGGATCGCTATCGGTAAGACCGATTTCCTCTATCAGGCCAATGTAGACTATCGGAAGATCCTTGATGAAAAGGGTTATCCTTATACGTATTATGAATCCGAAGAGGGACATATCTGGAAAAACTGGCGCATCTACCTCACGGAGTTTGTGCCGCTGCTTTTCCGCTGATAAAAGCGTGTGGGTTAGATCCGATATTTCCCCGGCGATGGTGAATTTCCGGAAAACAGTATATCCCCTGTTATAAGATAGATTTTTTATATTCTTAGGATGGAAAATCTATCTTATTATATGCTGTAAAAAACATACCAGAGGAAACAAATCTTACCTATATTATTGCTTTTTGAGACACCAAAAGTAGCCCGAAGTATCGGTTTAATTTGCGGAATCCTTTTTACCCTTGTCCCTTATAGAAACTTGAAAACATAAAACTAATAGTATGAAAACGATGAGAAGAAAACTTTTTTTATCTGTGGCGCTGGCAGGGCTGTTGCTTCCTTTATCCGCGCAGCAGGCCGTCTCTCCGGCTATCCCTTCGGATCCGGAAATTGAACGTAAGGTAGAAGATCTTCTGGGCAGAATGACCCTGGAAGAGAAGATCGGACAGATGACCCAGCTTACTCTCGACGTGCTGGCCGACTGGAACAGCGATCCGGGCACCAACTTTCAATTCAATGAAGCCATCCTGGATACAGTGTTCGGCACATATAAAATAGGTTCTATCCTGAACGCTCCGGGTACTACGGGGCAAACTCCCGAAAAATGGCATGAGATCATCCAACGTATCCAGGAAAAATCCCTCGAAGTAATGGGTATCCCTTGTGTATACGGTGTAGACCAGATGCACGGTACTACCTATACGTTGGGTGGTACCATGTTCCCGCAGGGAGTGAATATGGGTGCTACCTTCAACCGTCAGCTGGTACGGGAAGGGTCGCGTATCTCCGCTTATGAGACCAAAGCGGGAAGTATCCCGTGGACCTTCGCGCCTGTGGTAGACCTGGGCCGTGATCCGCGTTGGCCACGTATGTGGGAGACCTTCGGTGAAGATGTATATGTCAATACCGTACTCGGACGCGAGTCTGTACTGGGTTTCCAGGGCGATGACCCGAACCGGATCGGAGGCAACTCGGTAGCTGCCTGTATGAAACACTACATGGGATACGGTGTGCCTGTCTCCGGAAAAGACCGTACACCCTCTTCCATTACGCTGCAGGATATGCGGGAAAAACATTTCGAACCTTTCCGTGCGGCTGTCCGTGCGGGGGCCTTATCTGTGATGGTAAACTCTGCCATGAATAACGGTCTACCTTTCCATGCCAACTACGAACTGTTGACCCAATGGCTGAAAGAAGATCTCAACTGGGACGGACTGATCGTGACCGACTGGGCCGATATCAATAACCTCTACACCCGTGACAAGGTGGCCACTTCCAAGAAAGACGCCATCCGGATGGCGATCAATGCCGGTATTGATATGTCTATGGTGCCTTACGAATGGAGTTTCTGTACCTATCTGAAAGAGCTGGTTGAAGAAGGAGAGGTATCTATGGAGCGGATCGACGACGCCACCCGCCGGGTATTGCGGATGAAATTCCGCCTGGGACTGTTCGAAACCCCGTGGACCGATCTTGCCGACTATCCCGAATTTGGCGGCGCGGCACATGCTGCCCAGGCACTGGCTGCTGCGGAAGAATCGTTGGTACTGTTGAAAAATACAGACAATATCCTCCCTCTGGCTACAGGCAAAAAGCTATTGGTAACAGGACCTAATGCCAACTCCATGCGTACCCTCAACGGAGGATGGTCTTATTCGTGGCAGGGAGATAAAGCGGATGAATTTACGGCTGCCTATCATACCATCCTGAAAGCATTGCAACAGAAATTCGGTGCCGGCCAGGTAGTGTATGAACCGGGTGTCACGTATAAGAAAGGCGGATTGTATTGGGAAGAGAACGAACCGGAGATCAGCAAAGCCGTAGCTGCCGCAGCAGATGTAGATTACATTGTGGCCTGTATCGGAGAGAATTCGTATTGTGAAACTCCGGGTAACCTCACCGATCTGTATCTGTCTGCCAATCAGCGTGAGCTTGTAAAGGCATTAGCAGCCACCGGCAAACCGGTGATCCTGGTACTGAACGAAGGGCGTCCGCGCATTATCAATGAACTGGAACCTCTGGTACAGGCGGTTGTCCATGTCATGCTACCCGGTAACTACGGAGGAGATGCGCTGGCCAATCTGATCGCCGGGGATGCCAACTTCAGTGGAAAACTTCCTTTTACCTATCCGAAAGAGATCAATTCCCTGGTGACCTACGACTACAAACCCTGCGAAGATCTGGAAAAGATGGAAGGCGCGTATGACTATGACGCGGTAATGTCTGTCCAATGGGCATTCGGATACGGATTGAGCTATACTACCTATCAGTACAGCAACCTCAGGGCTTCGAAGAGTGAATTCACAGCGGAAGATACGCTGGAATTTACCGTAGACGTAACCAATACCGGAAGCCGCGCCGGAAAAGAGAGTGTATTGCTCTTTACAAGTGACCTGATCGCTTCCCTCACTCCGGATATCCGCCGCCTGCGTGGGTTTGAGAAAATAGAGTTGCAGCCGGGAGAAACAAAGAGCGTCACCATTCGTCTGAAAGGCAGCGACCTGGCCTTTGTCGGATACGATGGCAAATGGATCCTGGAAGCCGGTGAATTCCGGGTACAGACAGGCGACCAGACCTTATTGATCCACTGTACGGAGACCCGTAAATGGCAGGAACCGAATAAGGAAATATAAAGAGATTTACGATTGACGGATTTACGATTTACGATTGGAAAAATACAACACTCAACATACTTATTTGTATATATAGAAATAGGCCATACGTCTCCTATGTTTGCATATGAGAATTGTTTATTGAAGTTTACTTCTGTATTTCCAATCGTAAATCTGTCAATCGTAAATACATTCTGGTTTTACCTTCAAACCGTATCTAAGGGAAGGATATATATCCGGAGAGAAGTCGTAAACACCAGGAGTAAGCAGACTTAAATAAACGTGTTTCAGGAAAGAACTAAACTATATCATGGGGTTATTTTCCGCATATGATTTCTGTTTCGTTACCCAGGGATATTTCGGGGATGCAGACTGCTTTCGTATACAATTCCTCCTGCATGTTCCGATCACAGAGCCTATATACAAAGTCTATCCATAGAATGTATATATCTCTTTTGAATGTTGGCTAACTATTAATTAAACGACTATATGGCAAGTATTAAATTTCATTTCCGACCCTCCGCCCGGGGGGAGATTCAGGAAGGAAAACTCTTTATCCGTATCATACACCGTCGGCGTATAAAAACCTTATCTACCCCCTATCGGCTTTTTCCGGACGAATGGAACGACAAGGAACAATGTGTAAATTTTGCCACCCGCACCCCCGACAGAGTATATCTTCTGTTGGATATAGCCAGACGGCTAGAAAAAGACCAGTTGCGGTATGCCACGTTGCTCTCTGAACTCTCTTCCGGAAGTGAATACTCCATCGAAGAGATCCTGCGACGGATGTGTCCAGGAGAGCCTGTAGCGGGATTACGGAGTTACTGTTACCAGCTCTCCTGTCGTCTCGAACAGCAAGATCAACACCGTACGGCACGGGCCTACCGTTCCGCTGTCAGTAGCCTGGAGAAGTTCGCCGGACGTTCTCTCTATCTGTGCGATATCACTACTTCTTTTATGATCTCTTATGAGAGATATCTTCGGGAAAAGCAACTTCAGATGAATACCATCTCCTTCTACATGCGCAACCTGCGAGCCATTTACTATCGTGCCATCAAAGACAAGAAAATCAAACCCCGGGAAGACAATCCTTTTGAACAAGTCTATACGGGGGTCTACGAGACCCGTCGCAGAGCCTTGAACCAGCAGGAACTCAACCAACTGGCCCGGCTCGACGGGAAACTCGATCCTATCAGGGATAAGAAACTCAGGCAGGCTCTCTATATCTTTCTGTTCTGCTTCCATGCCCGAGGGATGTCTTTCGTAGATATGGCCCATCTGAAAAAAAGCGATCTCAAAGGGGAAAATATCCTGTATAAGCGACGGAAAACGGGTCGTTGGCTGGAGGTAAAACTCACCCGGCAGATGAAACAGATCCTCCGGTATTTCCAACATACAGATGGCAAACTGTTATTTCCTCTGCTGGACCTCCGGGAAGCAAACCTGAGACTTCAATATGAAAGAAGGCTTATGGAACAGAATAAACTGCTGGGGGTACTTCAGCAGAGAGCAGGTATCCCGGGCAGGCTCACCACCCATTGCAGCCGCCATACCTGGGCCACCCTTGCCAAAAGGGCAGGTATCCAGACCGAGGTGATCAGTGAAGGTTTAGGACATAGTGACATACGTACTACGTATAAATACCTGGCATCTTTCGAAAGATCTACCCTGGATACGGTCAGTGACAAAGTATCGGCTATCGTAAACATACCCGGGAAAATTGCCTGAAAGATTTTTTTGTACCTTTGCAACCTACTAAAGAACATATATGTAAAGGAGGATCACTTGATAAGTGACCTATTTTAAACATTTCCTGAGAATTTATTGGCAAATATAGGGCAAACAATCGGCACAAAATTGTTCGTAATATTCTTTTTCTTGTCTATATGTGCGAGAGGATAGACTTTTGTCTAACGTGCTCTTTTCCGGATCTCTTTCGGAGGTAGTCCCCACATACTTTTTACGAACTTGGAAAAGACTTCATAAGAGTTGAATCCATACATGGCAGAGAGTGTCTGAAGATCCAGGTCCGTATGTTCCAGGTCGTTACGTATCATGTCGGCCTTGCATTGCTTCAAATACGTGACCGGACTCTGCTTAAAGATACGTGTAAACTTATGTACGAATCCAGACCGGCTCATGTGGGCCCGGGCTGCCAGTTGCTCCACCGAACTCACCTCTATGATGTTTCTGAGTATCCAGAGCCTGAAAGAGGTATTCTCTCCGAGTATCGTATGGAAAAAAGGGATCAGTTCGCTGGGGGTGTAATAGCCAAAAAGAATATAAATAAATTCGTCTATCTTAATCTTCTGACAGTCAATAGGGAGAATTCCGTCTTCCAGGAAGGGAAGAAGAGAATCTATATACAACTGCGCCCGGTCGTTGATCGGTAAAGGATGAAAGCCGGAATACATTCCGGTGGTTTCTCTGGAAAGGGCAGACAAGCCCGATAGCAGATACTGTTGCCGGGACGGCTCTACCCGCAGGGTTACTGTCAGCGTATCCTCCCACAGCGTCAGACGGGTTGTGTCTCCAGGTGGTATGAATACGATCTTTCCTTCATTCATGCGATGAGTCTCTCCTTTGCTCCTGTGCAGAGTGATGTCTCCCCGACAGACGAATAGGATCTCAGCTGTCCAGGTTTGCCGGACAATCAGTTTACTTGCTTTTCCCGACCCGACAGGCAAAGTATTTATACCAATCAGATCAGTAGTTGACTGACAGTGTACATTTTCTCCGGGTATCCGTTGGTTTTTCTTATCAAATGGTGTCCGATCTGTCCTGTTCATATCGTCGTGTTATTCATTTGTTTCCATGCATTCTTTTTTAAACATGACTCTATGAAAGAAACATTGGCTCAGATTCAGTGTAATATCTGTTCAAATGAGCAAAACATCTGTTTTACTCTCTCTGAATGTGTGTTGATTTTATTTGGTTATAATTCAATAGGTTATATCTGATTTGGGCGTTGTGTATTGTCACTTATCAAGTGACAGCAAGTTTAAATCACGACACTACCTTATTATTTAGCCTAAGATGAAAGAAACTTATTCAGAGCCTTTCTTCACTCCCCGGTTTGACGGGATTATCCGTAGCCTCGGCCTGCTGAGTTATATGTATGTTCAGGGAGGTGGCAGCGGTCTGGAACGGCAGCAATGTATGGCACTGGCCAAGGGACATACTATGCATTCGTCAGACATCCTCTCTTTCCTGGAAGATCATCTTCTTCTGGAAGACCGGCAAGGTCTGCTGCATCTGAACTGCGATCTTTTTTTCTCCCTCTCCCTGTGGCAGCTATTGATCCTGGCAGAGCCCTGGTTGTTGCAGGAAACTCCGCGCTTTTGCGATAACTGTCCGCTGCCCGATATACCTGATGTCTCTGCTATCAGGGCGTTTGCCTGCTCACAGAACCTGAGCGAATTTTATATCCACACCTACCATTGACCACTGCATGGTTACTCCAACATACACCGATCCACATGAACAAACCCCTTTTTCTCTTTATCTCCGCCCTGCTTTTTGTTTGCGCTATGCCGGCACGTGCCCAGCAAGTGGGTATAAAGACCAACGCGCTCTACTGGGCTACAACGACTCCCAACCTGGGGATAGAACTCGCTCTGGGCAGGAAACTGACGGTAGATGTAACCGGTTCTTACAATCCGTGGCAGTTTGGTAACAGGGAAGACAACAAAAAGCTCCAGCACTGGCTCGTTCGTCCTGAAGTGCGTTTCTGGCCTTATGAGAAGTGGGACGGTCACTTTCTGGGAATATACGGTCTGTTGGGCAGTTACAATGCTGGTGGGGTAGATCTGCCTTTCCCTCCCCTGAACCATCTCCGGGAAAACAGGTATGAAGGTTATGCCGCAGGCGGTGGTTTCAGCTACGGATACCAGTGGTTCCTGGGCACTCACTGGAATCTGGAAGTTACTGCCGGCCTGGGGTATACCTATCTCAACTACGAGAGATACGAGTGTCGCAGGTGCGGTGAACGGTTGGGCAAATCGCACAAGCACTGGGTAGGCCCTACCCACGTAGGCGTCTCCGTGATCTATTTGTTCAAATCCAAAAGGAACTGACCATGAAATATATCTACCCTTTTATCCTGTCCCTGTTTGCCTGTGCTCTGTGCGGGCAGTCTTCCGAAACAATCACAGGCCGTATTGAGCTGAACGACGGTCGGTTCGTGATCGAATCCTTCACTGCCCATAAAGTCGGCGATTCGCTGTATGTAGAGATGGGTGACCTGCGTCTGGTAGACAATGGCAGCCCCACGATGTATCGTTTTTCCGTTCCCGCGGTGTTTGCCTTGCCGGTGAAGACCTACCGTTCCCGTCGCCGGGTAGATCCCGGTGAATATGCCGGTCAGTTGAAAGTAACTGTAACAGAGCTCTCGGAGCAGGAAGACGAACTGTGGATGGACATCGAGGTGCGTATGGACCGTGACGTCATGAACCGTCGGTTGAGTTACCTGTTGATCCCGGAATTGATCTCCGGCGATAGCACCGCCACCGGTGCCGGAGTGCTGGTCAACGGACGTATCCGGGATCGTCTCTACCGCCGCAAGCTCTCCTTTGGCAACTATACCCTGCTCCGTGATCTACCCGATCTGAAAATAGCCGTTACTACCTTCACCGATACACTGATGCGCTACACACTGCGTATGCCCTATGCGGATTGGATGGACGATGCCCGGCTCGACATACACCAGGTCTTGGGCTCTCCGGCCGGCAAAGAACAGCTGTATACACTCTCCGGTGCTGCTCAGGTGAAGCTGCAACCGCGCGAACCGTATGTTGTACAGCCCTTGTTCACCTTCCTTACTCCCGAACCCGAGCAGAAGGTACGACGTATGCAGGGACAAGCCTTTCTGGATTTCCAGGTAGGCCGTTCAACCATTGTCCCCGGCTTCTGTCGCAATCCCGAGGAGTTGGCCAGGATCGAAGCCGCTATCCGACAGGTCAGGGACGACAAAGATGTAGAGCTCAACGGCCTGTTTATCGAAGGATATGCCTCTCCGGAGGGCAGCTATGCCTCCAACGAACGGCTGGCCCGCGAACGGTCGCAGGCATTGGCCAATCACATCACCCAACATTACGGCATCCCGGCCGATAAGATCCGTGTATCGTCTGTAGCCGAAGACTGGGAAGGGCTGCGGTTGCTGGTGGAAGAGAGCGATCTGGTGCGACGCGACGAAGTGCTCGCTGTCATCGACTCCGATCAAGAACCCGACCGCAAGGAACAACTTCTGCGCGCGATGGGCTGGCCCTGGACTGCCATGCTCAACGGAATGTTCCCCTAGCTTCGCCGCGTAGAATACCAGGTAGACTTTACCGTCAAGGACTACTCCCTCGAAGAGTCGCAGGAGCTGGCTGCCCGCAATCCGGAACTGCTCTCGCAGAGAGAGCTCTTCCTGCTGGCGCAATCCCTCGAAACAGGCTCTGCCGAATGGGAGCAGATCTTTGAGACCATCATCCGGCTCTACCCCGACCATCCGACAGCCATCATCAACTACTCTTCGCTCCTGCTGGCCCGGGGTGAGCTCTCGGCGGCAAAACGATATTTAGATCGGGTAGCAGACGCGCCCCAGGCGACCAACAACATCGGGGTATACTATCTGTTGATGAACGATCCGGACACAGCGGAGAATTACCTGCAGCAGGCTCAGGAATCGGACATTCCCGGTGCCAGTCACAACCTCGAACAACTCCGCATCAAACGCGAAGACAACAGGAAGATGCAGCGGTACGCCAACCGATAGAACGAACGATATATACAACATACAACACAATCTCTATACAGATCAGACATCATACGCAAGAAAAACAAAAAGAGAATTTTATTTACAAGAAGTTTAACACTAATTTTTAAACGACATGAAAATTAAAACAATGATGTGTGCTGCCTTGGCAGCCGTGACCTTTGCCGCTTGCTCCAACGACAGCGACAATCCGGTAGTTCCGGCCGAAGAGGCGGACGGTGTGTACATCCGTTTTGCCGGACTTTCCGGGGAAACCAGAGCAGAAAGTGCTCCTGTGGCAGATCAGACCCCTGTTACATTCACCGACGGATACCTTGTGTTCGGTGACTTCGGGGCAGATGAGATCACCCATGTAGTGACTATCACCAACAATACCGCTTCGGCCAACACCGTTACGGTGAACGCGTTGGAAAACGGGGTGCTTTTTTTCGGGAATTGAAGCCGATTACGTGTATGTGATCGGAAATGTGACTGCTGTATCTCCCGTGGTGGGAGGAAGCGTGAGTGCACTGCTGGCTACCACCGTGGAGGTAGATGACCAGACCGACACTACCGGAGGTCTGACTACCGCTACCCTTTACGGGGAAGGACAGATAGTAGACGTAACACCCGGTAGCAACGGGCAGGTGGCCGGAGCAGAGAAAGAGGCTATCTTCTCAGTGAAACCTCATGCCGCGCGTTTCGAGATCAGCAAGATTGCCGGTGACGCTACGATCGCCAGTTTCGAACTGGCCGGGATCTACGTCAACAATACGTATGTGAAATTAGGATTGAACGGTTCGGCGTTGAATGCCAATCTCACTACTGCCGGCGGAGACCTGCTCAACTACGGAACAGATGCGTCTCAGTATACCGCGGCAACAGGTTACAGCAGTTACCTGACACTTTTTGACGAATTTACTACTCCTATTGCATCGACTTCGGCTGCGGTAGCGCCTGCCGCCGGCAACGTATGGTCGTATAACGTACTGGCTCCCGCAGGACAAGGCAATACCGTAAATGCTGTTCCTCACATCGTGATCCACTTCGGAAAAATGGTGACCGAAGATGGGAACTATGTAAATGGAGTTACAGGGGGCCAGGATGCCTATCTGACGATCAGCCGTTATTTCCTTAGCAGTGTGGAACAGCCTATCGAAGCATCCAAGATCTACAAGATCGCCAGTGTTGCCTTTGACAAAAACGACCTCGACGATGTTCCGGAAGAAAAGAACCAGGACGAAGATGGATTTACCGTATACGTAGAAGTTGAGTTCGTTGACTGGACTGCGGTAGACCTCGACGGCGTAGGGTTCTGATCCGGTGAAATCCTGAAACAATTGATCCATTCAAACAGCGGGAGAATGATGAAACATATATCCGATAGGAAAGGTGATGCCGGCACGAACGGCAGTAAGTATGTTCCCGGCTCCGGACCATCCGGATGCTTGCGATCGGTGCGTTCGTTATTCTCCCGCTTTCTTGTTCTTTCTCTTTTTGTATCGTGTCTCTGTTCGTGTCTGACAGATGACAACAGCGATTGTCCCGATGAGGAGACAACGCTTACCGTTCTTTTTGAATATTACCCCGCGGGATCGGAGACCGATTTGTTCGCGGACTACATAGAATATGTAGAGCTTTATCTCTACGACGAAAACCAGAACCATTATGCAACCTATGTGACCGACGCGCAATCGTTGGCCACGCGGCATGGAGTCACCCTGCAGGTCGATCCCGGAGCCTATTACCTCACGGCATGGGCCAATGCCACAAGGGGCCGTGTGGAATGTGACGGAGAAACGATCCGAAGCAACTACTTTTTGGTACACAACCCGGAAGCCGCGACAACCGGAGAGTTGTTCTACGCTCCCGACCTGCGCAGCACACAAAGCGGCGCGGAACCATCAACCGACTTTTCCGGATACCGGATCACGGTTGCCGAAAACGAAAATAACGTCCATATACTTCCGTTTATGGGCGCCTATCATACCGTGGAAGTCTATATCAGCGGTCTCGAAGACAACGGGCTGGTTGCAGCCTCTGTCGAAGAGCTCTACAGAGGCTACGACTTCTACCTGAATACACTTACTGACGAAACGATCGGCTTCACCCGTGGGATGGAGCCCAAAGAGGTGAAAAACGAAGGAACCCTGTTGTTCGCTTCGTTCCATATCCCGCATTTCGACGACGACCACCCGGTAACGGTCTGCGTGAGCTACGGAGACGCAGAAGGCAGGGAGTCGGTCGTTCTTCAGGACTACATCCGCCGCAACGACATTCCCGTGAACGACGGCGATCCACAGGTGATACCCATCCTGTTCGAGTACCGCGACGGCACCTTCGTACAGGTGAGTTTTCCCGGATGGATGAGCAACGAGGTGGAGACGGGATTCTGAATCTTCACGGTAACCATTTGAATACAAATGAATCAAACGAAAACATAGAGTATGCATACAGGAATATACCGGAACATATACATAGGGCTGATCTGCGCTTTGTTTCTCCCGATACTGTTCTCATGCGTCACAGACTCCTGGACAGACATTCCGATCGGACCTGCCGGTTCGCAAGAGTCCATGGTGACCATCGTGATCCAGTCTTCCGGTACGGGCGGGTCCGCCACCCGGGCTATTACGGAAGCAAACGAGACCGACGTACAACAGATCGACGTACTGGTGTTCGAAACAACTGCTGACAGAGGGAAATACGACTCTACCGTGATGAGCGACGAGATCGAAACTCATCAGAGCGATTCCCGGCTCAAGACCTTTACCATCAAACTCAAACAGGGCGACTGGGACCTTGTGATCCTGGCCAATGCCAGAGACATCCTTTCGGGCATCACTCCGGACGGTCTGACCAAGAGCCAGGTATTGGCGCAGTTGGAAGCCTCGCAGAGTGCAGGTCACAAGTGGCCTACCGACCCTTTCGCCCCCTTTCCGATGTGGGGCGATGTGGGAGAGGTGGCTATCAGCGACGATACTTACCTGACGGGAAACGATCGGGTCAGACTGGTACGCATGGTATCCCGTGTAGATGTACGGATCGTAGACGATGCTGCTACCAATTTCCGGCTCACCAGTGTAGACGTGTATAATTACAATACGGCAGGTACCTTAGTCCCGGCTACTGCAGACTGGGACGCGACCGCTTACAAGGCTTCCGCCCCGAATGTTCCCTCGTCCGCTACTACCGTACAGGGACCGCTGGTCTACGATGGTACCGCCATTGCAAACAACGCTTGCGTCAGAGAGATCTATCTTTTTGAGGTAGAGAACCACAGCGACAGCGATCATGAAGTTCATAAAGGGTTGCTCCAACGCTCCTGCCTGGTGATCGGAGGGATCTGGGATGCCAACGGCGATGGCGATTTCACCAATGACGGGGCGCCGACCTATTACCGGATCGACTATGTACATACCGGGAACGATGTAAAGAGCTACCTCGATGTTGTCCGTAACCACCACTACGGATTCCGTGTCACTAAGATATCCGGATACGGTTACGACGATTCGGAGACTGCCTTCAAATCGGCTCCCGTCAATATCGAATCCGAAGTCGTGCCCTGGAACGAAGCCGATATGACCGATCTCTACGACGACGGGCAGTATTTCTTCAGTACCAGTGCCAACCCCCTGCAACTGCAGGGTATGGCCGGAGCAGCAACGTTAAAAGTCATGACCGATTGTCCGGACTGGAAGTATGTGCTTTCTGCCAATTCCGACCCCGATGCCACGGTGACGGCGCCGGGATGGATCACTGTTACCTCCGGCCATGTTCCGGATACGGAATATACCACCAGCGCGGCAGACATCACGTTTGCCCTGGAACGCAATACGACGGGCGTGGCTCGCGAAGCCTATATGCATTTCCGGGCCGGACGATTCGTGATCACCGTCACGATCCGGCAGAATCCCTGGTACATCGGCCGTGTGGCCATCACTCCGGACGATATAACGGCCCCTTCCGGGGGCACCCAATATACCGTCACCATAGAAGGATTCTACGACGACCTGACGCCCATACCGATCCGGGTGCGGACTGCCGACGGTACGGAGATCGATCTTGGAGTGGTTTCCGGTACTACAGTGGGCGATCTGACCACAGGCTCAGGTACGCTGGATCTTCCTTCTTACTGGCTATCGGCGGCGGGTAGCCGCCAGCTGGTATTTGAATATGAGAATCCGATAGACGGTCAGTGGATACAGATCCTTGCCCCGCAGCAGGTCGCCTACTGGATCGACATATCTACTTCCGATCCCGATCTGGGAGATTTTACCGGTTGGGGCTCCTATATGGATATCACGGTGAAAGGCAATTTCCCGTCCCTGCCTATCCGTTTTTCCAATACCGCGGGAACAACGGCGGTCAACGGCTCCGTACTGCCCGATCTTCCGGCCACCGATAACGATCAGGCGGGCAAGACCTACCGCGTCTATGTTCCGTATAACGACGACGGCAATCCGTCTTACCGCCAGATCATTTTCCAGTATTGGGACGGAACCTATAACCAGAGCAGTCAGCAGGTTTGGACTCCCGTATTCAACATTACCCAAAGGCAGGGAAATATTGTATTGCCGGAATACGACTGGCTGGAATATAACGGTAATCCGTTCGATGGCACACTCACCGGCTGGTCGCTCGGCAAATCTCCGGCCCGTAACCGGGTACTTGCCCATCAGGATTACGATCATCTTATGGGCGGGTTCGCGCTTATCGACAACTGGTACGAAGCCATGGGGCTCGAACTGCCTCCGGGTATGGTATCGGATAGTAAAGCCAATACGCCTACCCGGATGGAACCACTTCGACGCTTCTCGGCGGGATGGGCACTACTCCGGCCTACGGGATCGGTACCGCAGACGATCAGTACCTCGTATCCAATTACACCCCGAAAGTAGCGACCGGATGCGGTGCCTATTACGAACGTGATTATAATAAGGTAACGGACTGGATGCTTCCGACTGTACTGGAGGCCAACCAGATAAAATATATGCATGCCAGTATCCAACGCCCGGCCGGATTCGCCGATGTGAATCAACCCGGTGCCGAATACTCTGCCATCTATGTCTCAACCGAACTGTCAGAATACTATTTCTTCGATGATATCGGACTCTCTTCCGGAATGATTGGCAGCCTCTATCCGAATGTATGGTCCGATATTTATCCGCGATATACCTACCGACCCAGTGGCTTTCCGCAATACACGGTGGACTTACATAAGACAACTACCATGGTAGTTCTTGTCAATAACGGGCCGACGGCAGGGCTCAATACGAATGGTTATTTTATGTATTGGTACCGGAAGAACGGCAGTTTCCAGACGACTGAGGTACAGTATGTTAATACCCGTTGCGTGCGGCAGTGGAACCCGGCCACAGACGTAGGAGGTCCGGGATATACACCTACCTTCAGTTGGTAGTTCATACAGCGTTCCCTATGAAGAAAACATATCCTGACGACTATGACCGGAAAGGCACAGCCGTCAGGATAAGAGAGTGGCAGATTAGGAGAATGGGATGGGGGTATGTACCCTACATAAAAAGTAAATAATCTCTTAGCCTGACGGCTGTGGACTGAAGGGGTGTTGAATAAGATCAGCTACCTTCGGAGTTGGATCTGAAGGTACATAGGGTCAGGTAACCAGCGCTTGTACCAGGTTTGCCGCATAAGGAAGGGTCGACTCTGTAGGCCTGGTCTGGTGGGCGTATGTTAGGTGAGTGCCCATAAAAGCCCGGAAGAACTTTCATACGTGTGATTTACTCTTTGCTACTTCTTCCGTCAACAAGCAGATTTTTGACACAACTTTATTCCCAGGTAAAACATCTATTTACAAAATGTCAGAATGATAAAAACAATTGCCAGGACTGGCGTATTCCGCTCCGCTGTTGCATGAGTGGAAAATAACGCATGGAATACGTGTCTGAGATTAATTATATGTTTGTGAAAGATAATAATAGATTGCTTGATGTCGTTCAGAAGGATCATTCTCTGTCAGATAGATCTGTTTTTGTTACACAAAGAGTCTTTTTGTAATTTTATAATTTATTGGAGACGGATCTCATCCGGAAGAATTTCTCTTTTTTTATTACAAAAACTCGCTTTGGATCTGTAGCGTGCCTGTAGTTTGTGCATCGTCTGCATATACTCTGTGCATAAACTACCGATATTCTGTGCACAAACGATACACACATGGTGCACCTTTTATCTGCATGAATATTCTTTTTTATCCTTTTTTTGCAAGAAAATAATGTTTTTCCGGATAAGTATACAATTTTTTATATTCTGCCTCCGCTGGAAGCCTGTATAAATCTCTTGTAAAAATTAGTAAAAAGACTGATTTTCCGGATATCTGCTTTGGAAAATGCCCATCTTCGGTGCAAAATGTAAATCCCGATGATCCATTATTCCTGTAGACTGTGAATCCCGTTATTCCGTACCACAAAGGAAAATTACTTTTTGGTCCTGTAAAAATCATAAAAATCTTTTTTATTCTAATATTTTGTAGTCGAACAGATTATTTGTATCTTTGCAGCCGAAACGGATGAAAGGTGGGAGGGGCAGTAGCTCCTTTTTTTGTTCTTAGTTAGTAAATCAATGATAGAGAAAGCAACCGTAAACCAGATCGTAGAAGAATGGTTGGCAGATAAAGACTATTTCCTGGTAGAAACCATTGTGCATCCGGACAACCGGATCGTTGTGGAAATAGATCATGCCGAAGGGGTTTGGATCGAAGATTGTGTCGGTCTGAGCCGTTACATCGAATCGAAACTCAACCGGGAGGAAGAGGATTTCGAACTGGAAGTCGGGTCGGCCGGTATCGGTCAGCCCTTTAAAGTATTGCAGCAATACTACAACCACATCGGATGTGAGGTGGAAGTATTGCTCAAAAACGGGCAGAAACTCGCCGGAGTGCTCAGCCAGGCAGATGAGCAGCAGATCACCCTCACCGTAGAGAAAAAGATCAAGCCCGAAGGTGCCAAACGTCCCCAGCTGGTGGAGGTGGAGGAGACCTTCGCGTACGATGAGATAAAATATACGAAGTACTTAATAAGTTTTAAATAAATTATGGCCAAGAAAGAGGAAACAATCAGCCTGATTGATACATTTTCGGAATTCAAAGAACTGAAAAATATAGATAGGACCACGATGGTGAGCGTACTGGAAGAGTCGTTCCGCAGCGTGATCGCGAAAATGTTTGGCACCGATGAGAATTACGACGTGATCGTCAATCCCGATAAAGGGGACTTCGAGATCTGGCGCAACCGCGAGGTAGTGGCGGATGACGAGCTCACCAATCCGAATATGCAGATCTCTCTGAGTGAAGCACAGAAGATAGATGCTTCGTATGAGATCGGAGAAGAGGTGACAGATGAAGTGATCTTTGCCAAGTTCGGTCGCCGGGCTATCCTCAATCTGCGTCAGACACTGGCTTCCAAGATCCTGGAACTGGAAAAAGACAGTATATATAATAAGTATATAGACAAAGTAGGAACCATCATCAATGCCGAAGTATATCAGATCTGGAAAAAAGAGATGCTGCTTCTGGACGATGAAGGCAATGAGTTGTTGCTGCCCAAGACCGAACAGATCCCCAGCGATTTCTACCGCAAAGGAGAGACCGCCCGCGGGGTAGTGGCCCGGGTAGACAACAAGAACAACAACCCCAAGATCATCCTGTCGCGTACCTCTCCGGTGTTCCTGCAAAGACTTTTTGAGATGGAAGTGCCGGAGATCAATGACGGCCTTATCACCATCAAACGCATTGCCCGCATTCCGGGAGAGCGTGCCAAGATCGCGGTAGAGTCTTACGACGATCGTATCGATCCGGTAGGTGCATGCGTAGGGGTGAAAGGAAGTCGTATCCATGGGATCGTACGTGAACTACGCAACGAGAATATCGATGTGATCAACTATACATCCAATATACAGCTGTTTATTCAGCGCGCGCTCAGTCCGGCGAAGATCTCTTCCATCCGTCTCAACGAAGAAGAGCGGAAAGCAGAGGTATTCCTCAAACCCGAAGAGGTATCTCTGGCCATCGGTAAAGGCGGTCTGAATATCAAACTGGCCAGTATGCTCACCGAATATACAATTGATGTATTCCGCGAATTGGATGAGGAAGGACAGGATGAGGACATCTATCTGGACGAATTCAGTGATGAGATCGACTCTTGGGTGATCGATGCCATCAAGAGTATCGGACTCGATACAGCCAAGGCAGTACTCAAAAGTTCACGTGAAATGCTGATCGAAAAGACAGACCTTGAAGAGGAAACCGTAGACGAAGTACTGCGTATTTTGAGTGCGGAATTTGAAGAATAAAGAGATGTACGATTTACTGATTTACGATTTACGATTTAAATGACATGTTACTATATAGTAAGATACAATCAATCGTAAATCGTAAATCGTAAATCGTACATATAAAGGGGTTTACAGCTTACGCAAAGAAGAGTGAGAACTAAAAAGGAAGCATATATGTGAGAGAGAGGCGGGGCAGAAAACCAGTTCCCATCATACATGTAGAAGGAGCGGGAATAATGAGGAACTGTAAAAAGACCGCGTGAGACAACAAGTTGTCTCAGGAGAAGAAGAGTAGTTTTACTCGCAGATCGTAAATCGTAAATCGTAAATCGTAAATTATATATGACGATAAGGTTAAACAAAGTAACAAGAGATTTAAATGTAGGAATATCGACGGTTGTTGAGTTCCTGCACAAAAAAGGGTATACCGTTGAGGCGAACCCCAATACAAAGATTACCGAAGAGCAGTATGCGATCCTTGTCAAAGAATTCAGTACCGACAAGAATCTCAGACTCGAATCGGAGCGCTTTATCCAGGAAAGACAGAACAAGGATCGCAACAAAGCCTCTGTGGCTATTGATGGGTTTGAGAAAGAGGAAGCCAAAACCAAAAGCGAAGACCTCATCAAGACAGTAGTGCCCGAAGACGCGCGTCCCAAGTTTAAACCTGTCGGCAAGATAGATCTGGACAATCTGCATAAGAAACCGGGACCTGCTCCCCAACCTGTGACAGAACAGAAACCTATGCAGGAGAAACCCGTGGAAGCGCCCGTAGCGGCACCGGTGGCGGAAGCCGTTGTGGAGTCCGTGAAAGAAGAAGCGCAGTCTCCTGTGGTGGAAGTGGTAGAAACTTCCGAACCGGTTGTAGCAGAAAAACCGGAAGCGCAATCCATGGAAGAAGTCTCTTCTCCTGTGGCATCTCCGGCTGCGGAAGTACCGGTGGCAGCTGAAAAAGGGGAGTCCGCGGAAACTACCCGGGAAGAGACACCGGAAGGAGACGGGGTCTTTACCCTGCGCAAACCTGAATTTGTGTCGAAGATCAATGTGATCAGACAGATCGACCTGGCCGCGCTGAACCAGTCTACCCGTCCGAAGAAAAAATCGAAAGAGGAAAGACGCAAAGAGCGCGAAGAAAAGGAAAAAGTCCGTCTGGATCAGAAGAAACAGATGAAAGAGGCTATTATCCGGGAGATCCGTAAAGACGATCCCAATAAGCCGAAGACTGCGCTTTCGAACGAGAAGAAGAAAAGAACGCGGATCAACAAAGAGAAGGTGGATATCAATAATGTGGCATCTAACTTCGCTCCTCCGGTACCTAACAGCGAAAAGGGCAACCGTGGCGGAGGAAACCAACAACGACCGGGAGGTGGTCAGCAACAAGGTGGCGGAAGGAACCGCAACAACAATACCGGGAAAGACCGCTTCAAGAAACCGGTGGTGAAACAGGAAGTAAGTGAAGAGGATGTAGCAAAGCAGGTGAAAGAGACCCTGGCGCGTCTGACCTCCAAAGGAAAAAACAAAGCCTCGAAGTATCGTAAAGAAAAACGTGATCTCGTTTCCAGCCGTATGCAGGAGATGGAAGATCAGGAAATGGCAGAAAGCAAGGTGTTGAAACTCACAGAGTTCGTTACTGCGAACGAGTTGGCCAACATGATGGATATTTCCGTAAACCAGGTAATCGCTACCTGTATGAGTATCGGTATGATGGTATCTATCAACCAGCGTCTGGATGCCGAGACCATCAACCTGGTGGCCGAGGAGTTCGGATACAAAACCGAATATGTCAGCGCGGAAGTTTCTCAGGCTATCGAAGAAGAGGAAGACGCGCCGGAAGATCTGGTACACCGCGCGCCGATCGTCACAGTGATGGGACATGTAGACCACGGTAAGACGTCGTTGCTCGACTACATACGTAAAGCCAATGTGATCGCCGGTGAAGCCGGAGGTATCACGCAGCACATCGGTGCCTACAATGTAAAGATGGAAGACGGTCGGAAGATCACTTTCTTAGATACACCGGGGCATGAAGCCTTTACGGCGATGCGTGCGCGCGGAGCCAAAGTCACCGACATTGCTATCATTATAGTGGCCGCGGACGACAATGTGATGCCGCAGACCAAGGAAGCCATTAATCATGCCATGGCAGCAGGGGTGCCTATTGTCTTTGCCATTAACAAGATTGATAAGAACGGGGCCAACCCCGATAAGATCAAGGAAGAACTGGCACAGATGAACTATTTAGTGGAAGAATGGGGAGGGAAATACCAGTCCCAGGACATCTCTGCCAAGCAGGGGATCGGAGTGCCGGAACTCATGGAAAAAGTGTTGCTGGAAGCCGAACTGCTGGAACTGAAAGCCAACCCCAATCGCCGCGCGATGGGATCGATCATAGAATCAACGTTAGACAAAGGCCGTGGATATGTAGCTACTGTGCTCGTTTCCAACGGTACATTGAAAATGGGAGATATTGTGTTGGCCGGAACCAGTTTCGGTAAGGTGAAAGCCATGTTCAACGAACGTAACCAGCGTATCAAAGAAGCCGGACCTTCGGAGCCGGTACTGATCCTGGGATTGAACGGCGCGCCTGCGGCAGGAGATACGTTCCATGTGTTGGAGACGGAACAGGAAGCGCGTGAGATCGCCAACAAACGCGAACAGTTGCAGCGCGAACAGGGACTCCGTACACAGAAACTCCTGACGCTGGACGAAGTGGGCCGTCGTATCGCATTGGGTAACTTCCAGGAACTGAACGTCATTGTAAAGGGCGACGTAGACGGTTCGGTAGAAGCGTTGAGCGACTCACTGATCAAACTCTCTACAGAGCAGATCCAGGTGAATGTGATACACAAAGGGGTAGGACAGATCTCCGAATCAGACGTATCCCTGGCAGCCGCTTCGGATGCGATCATCATCGGGTTTCAGGTACGTCCTTCCGGATCGGCCGACAGACTGGCCGAGAAAGAAGGAGTGGATATCCGCAAGTACTCCATCATCTACGACGCGATCGAAGAAGTGAAAGCAGCTATGGAAGGAATGCTCGCGCCGATTCTGAAAGAGACCATAACTTCTACGATTGAAGTACGCGAAGTCTTCAACATTACCAAGGTAGGTATCGTAGCAGGTTCCATTGTCAAAAGCGGTAAGGTGAAACGCAGCGATAAGGCACGTCTCATCCGGGATGGTATTGTGATCTTCACAGGGAATATCAATGCCCTGAAACGCTTTAAAGATGATGTCAAGGAGGTAGGTACCAACTTCGAATGTGGTATCAGTCTGACCAACTGCAACGACATCCGTGTCGGAGATATCATCGAGACTTTTGAAGAAGTAGAAGTGAAGCAAACACTGTAAGATTTACGATTTACTGAACCAACGGTCGACGAAGTCAATTACGATTTACAATTGATAGTACTCTATGTGATCACAGGAAGTAATTTAATTCGTAAATCGTAATTAGCTTCGCTGACCGTTGGTTGACTTCGTCGACCGTTGGTTCAGTAAATCGTAAATACCTTTGTGCCAATTGCCCGGAAGAGACTTGTGTTCTTTGGTGTGATTGGCACGTTTTGTTAGGTACGGATTTACGGTTTTTTCTTTCTATTCATAACCATAGGGAGAGTGAGAGGTCCGTCGGGCCTGTCAGAACCATCGTAAATCAACCGGATACATACCTTCGGGGAAGAGGTATAAGGATTTTCAATCGTAAATCAGTAAATCGTAAATAACTTTATGAACGGATTGGATATAGTAATCCTCATCGTGATCGCGATTGGCGCGTTGATGGGACTTATGAAAGGTTTTCTCCGGCAGCTGGCTTCTATATTGGGCCTGGTGGTCGGACTTCTGGCTGCGCGGATGCTATATATGCCTCTGGCAGAGAAGCTAAGCCCGTCACTGACCGATTCGATAACTACGGCACAGATCCTCTCTTTTCTGGCTATCTGGGCCATTGTCCCGATTGTCTTTACCTTAGTCGCTTTCCTGGTGTCTCACGCACTGGATCTGATCGCTTTAGGGTGGATCAACCGTTTGCTGGGCATGGTATTGGGCGCGGTGAAATATGCATTGTTCATCATGCTGGCGATCCATATCCTGGATTACCTGGATGAAGAAGACAAAGTGATCAGCCGAACATCCAAGGAAGAGTCAACGTTTTATTACGAGTTGAAAGGAAAAGCCACTTACCTCTTCCCGATGGCGAAGAACATATACAATTCTCTGATGGAGGAGGAAGAAATTCCTGCCGCAAGTAGTCAGGAAACAGCCGTATAGCAGCCAGGCAGGCATGTGATGCCCGGGTATCCCAGGAAGACGAGCTGAAAGGCTCGAACGGGATGCGAAAGATACATCCGGCCTGAGGGTGCGGCAACCCGCAAGGGAAAAAGAAACGATATACGTCCTGAAAAGGGCAAAACAGATAGATGTAAACAGACATGGAAGAACCTAATAAATATGTAAAAGAGTTTACCCGTGAAAAATATAAATACGGATTCACCACCGAGGTAGATACCGAAGTGATAGAGAAAGGACTGAATGAAGAGGTGGTCCGGCTGATCTCCGCAAAGAAAGAGGAGCCCGAGTGGTTGCTCGAATTCCGTCTCAAAGCCTATCGTCACTGGCTCACCATGGAGATGCCCACTTGGGCACACCTGCGGATACCGGAGATCGACTATCAGGCCATATCCTATTACGCCGATCCGACGAAAAAGAAAGAAGGTCCCAAAAGTCTCGATGAAGTAGATCCCGAACTGATCAAGACATTCAATAAGCTGGGAATTCCCCTGGAAGAGCAGATGGCTCTCAGTGGGATGGCCGTGGATGCCGTGATGGACTCGGTGTCTGTAAAGACCACCTTCAAAGAGACCCTGATGGAGAAGGGTATCATTTTCTGCTCGTTCAGTGAGGCCGTCCGGGAACATCCCGATCTGGTGCGGACCTACATGGGCAGTGTGGTACCTTATCGGGACAACTATTTCGCGGCACTCAACTCGGCCGTCTTCTCCGACGGTTCCTTTGTCTATATTCCCAAAGGAGTACGTTGCCCGATGGAACTCTCTACCTATTTCCGTATCAACGCAGCCAATACCGGTCAGTTCGAACGTACCCTGATCGTAGCGGACGACGATTCGTATGTCTCCTACCTGGAAGGGTGTACCGCCCCCATGCGCGACGAGAATCAACTGCACGCCGCCATTGTGGAGATCGTGGTACACGACCGTGCGGAAGTGAAATACAGCACCGTACAGAACTGGTATCCGGGAGATGCCCAGGGCAAAGGCGGTGTCTATAACTTCGTGACCAAGCGCGGCCATTGCAAGGGAACAGACAGTAAACTCTCCTGGACGCAGGTAGAGACCGGATCGGCCATCACCTGGAAATATCCCTCGTGCCTGCTCACCGGAGACAACTCTACGGCCGAGTTTTATAGCGTAGCGGTAACCAACAATTACCAGCAGGCCGATACCGGTACCAAGATGATCCATATCGGACGCAATACCCGCAGCACCATTGTGAGCAAAGGCATCTCTGCCGGCAAGAGCGAGAACTCCTACCGCGGATTGGTAAGAGTGGCCGAAAAGGCGACCGGCGCGCGCAACTACAGTCAGTGCGATTCCTTGTTGCTGGGCGACCAGTGCGGAGCCCATACATTCCCCTACATAGATGTCCGCAACGAGACCGCTGTGGTAGAGCACGAAGCCACTACCAGCAAGATCAGTGAAGACCAGATCTTCTATTGCAACCAGCGCGGCATACCTACCGAAGATGCCATCGGGCTGATCGTCAACGGATATGCCAAAGAAGTACTCAACAAGCTCCCCATGGAATTTGCTGTGGAAGCGCAGAAACTGCTTTCCATCTCTCTCGAAGGGAGCGTAGGATAGACCGATCGTAAGAAAACATAGTAAGACCTTATAGAAATGTTGAAAATAAAAGATTTACATGCCGCTATCAACGGTAAAGAGATATTGAAAGGGATCAACCTGACGGTGAACGCGGGTGAGGTGCATGCCATCATGGGTCCCAATGGTTCCGGAAAGAGTACCCTCAGCAGTGTACTGGTGGGGAATCCGGCTTTTGAGGTAACCAAAGGAAGCATCACTTTCGAAGGAAAAGACCTGCTCGAAATGAGTCCCGAAGATCGCAGCCACGAAGGGATCTTCCTGAGCTTCCAGTACCCCGTAGAGATTCCCGGTGTGAGCATGGTGAACTTCATGCGTGCGGCGGTGAATGAGCAACGTAAGTACCGGGAACTGCCTCCGCTCTCCGCCAGTGAATTCCTGAAACTGATGCGCGAAAAGCGCGCTGTGGTGGAGCTGGACAACAAGCTGGCCAACCGTTCGGTGAACGAAGGATTCTCCGGAGGAGAGAAAAAACGGAATGAGATCTTCCAGATGGCCATGCTGGAGCCCAAACTGAGTATCCTGGATGAGACCGACTCGGGATTGGATATCGACGCGCTCCGTATCGTGGCCGAAGGAGTGAACAAACTCAAAACCCCGGAAAACAGTTGCATTGTCATTACACACTACCAACGTCTGCTCGATTACATCAAACCGGATGTGGTACATGTATTGTACAAAGGACGTATCGTGAAGACTGCCGGCCCGGAACTGGCACTGGAACTGGAAGAAAAAGGATACGACTGGATCAAGAAAGAGCTGGAAGCCTAACGCTTGTCAGGAACTTAACCCATCCTTACAGTCATGAAGACAGAACAACCCTATATCGATCTTTTTTCCCAGGCGGAAGAACTGATCAACCAGCACAGCGCCCCCGTGTTGAACACGGCGCGTGCGGAGGCGTATGCCGATTTTCAGCGGATCGGATTTCCGACGAAAGAGACAGAAGCATATAAATATACAGACGTGAGCCGCTATTTCGAACCCGATTACGGGCTCAATCTCAAACAGCTTCACATACCGGTCAATCCCTACGAAGTCTTTCGCTGCGACGTTCCCAACCTGAGCACCTCTCTCTATTTCGTAGTCAATGACACCTTCTACAAGCAGGTACAGCCCAAAACCCAGTTACCGGAAGGAGTGATTCTGGGAAGCCTGCGGGAGATGGCAGAGCTCCATCCCGAACTGGTAGGAAAGTACTACAACAAACTGGCGCGTACGTCAGACAATGGCATTGCCGCTTTCAATACTACCTTCGCACAAGACGGAGTTTTCTTCTATGTGCCCCGGAATGTCGTGATAGAACACCCCATACAGCTGATCAATGTGCTGCGTGGCGATGTGGATTTCCTCGTCAACTGTCGCGTCCTGATCGTACTCGAAGAGGGCGCACAGGCCCGGTTGCTGGTGTGCGACCACGCGATGGACGATGTACGCTTCCTGGCTACACAGGTCACAGAGGCTTATATAGGAGAGAACGCGGTATTTGATATGTATGAACTGGAAGAGACCAACGTACGTACTGTGCGGCTCAACAATCAGTATGTACATCAGGAAGCTGGCAGCCAGGTAGTGCTCAATGGGATGACCCTGCACAACGGACAATCCCGCAATACGGTGGATGTGAAGCTGGCCGGAGAGCGGGCCTCTGTTAGTCTCTGCGGTATGGTGATCGCCGACAAACAGCAGCATGTAGACAATCATACGCGCATCGACCATGCAGTACCCCATTGCGAGAGCCATGAACTTTATAAATACGTACTGGACGATGAAGCAACTGGTGCGTTTACCGGCATGATATGTGTGCAACCCGGCGCGCAGCATACGCAGTCTCAGCAGACCAACCGCAACCTCTGCGTCAACCGTGGGGCCAGGATGTACTCACAGCCTCAGCTGGAGATCTATGCCGACGATGTGAGATGTAGTCACGGAGCTACCACCGGACAGTTGGACGAGAATGCCCTGTTCTATATGCGGTCGCGGGGCATTGCGGAAAAAGAGGCCCGCCTGTTGCTTATGTTCGCGTTTGTCAACGAGGTTGTCGACACCATCCGTATCGATGCGTTGAAAGATCGCCTGCATCTGCTGGTGGAGAAACGTTTCCGGGGCGAACTGGCCCGTTGTCAGGGATGTGCGATGTGTACAGAATAAGAGAGTATCTATACAGAACAGAAAACTATGGATATACATCAGATCAGAGAAAACTTTCCGATATTGAGCCGCGAGGTATATGGCAAACCTTTGGTCTACTTAGACAACGCAGCCACCACGCAAAAGCCCCGTCAGGTGATTGAGACCGTTACCGAAGCCTATTATTCCGTAAATGCCAATGTGCACCGGGGGGTACATTTCCTGTCGCAGGAAGCTACTAAGTTGCACGAGAACTCCCGGGAGACGGCGCGCCGTTTTCTGAATGCCCGGGATGCCCGCGAGGTGATCTTCACCCGGGGCACTACCGAAGCCATCAACCTGGTGGCATCGAGCTATACCGATGCCTGCATGGAACCCGGCGATGAGGTGATCATCTCTGTGATGGAACATCACAGCAACATTGTACCGTGGCAACTGATGGCTGCCCGCAAAGGGATCGCGATCAAAGTGGTACCGATCAACGACCGTGGCGAACTGATCCTGGAGGAGTATGAAAAACTCTTTTCCGACCGCACCCGCTTAGTCAGTCTGGCGCATGTTTCCAATGTACTGGGAACCATCAATCCGGTAAAAGAAATCATCGCTACAGCCCATGCACACGGTGTACCCGTCATGCTCGACGGAGCACAATCTGCCCCTCACCTGCGGATCGATGTACAGGATCTGGATGTCGATTTCTATGCTTTTTCCGGTCACAAGGTCTATGGCCCCACAGGGGTAGGGGTATTGTATGGCAAAGAAGAGTGGCTCGATCGTCTGCCGCCCTACCAGGGAGGGGGAGAAATGATCCAGACCGTGAGTTTCGAAAAGACCACCTTCAATGAACTTCCCTATAAATTCGAAGCAGGTACGCCCGACTATATCGGAACTACCGCGCTGGCCACAGCGTTGGAGTATGTAGAATCGGTGGGAATAGACACTGTCGCCGCCTGGGAACACGAATTGACGCGCTATGCTACCGAACGGTTGCTGGCTATTGATGGACTCCGAATCTACGGAGAGGGTGCACACAAAAGTGGTGTGATCTCTTTTCTGGTAGGAGACATTCACCCGGCGGATATGGGTACCATTCTCGATAAACTGGGTATTGCCGTACGTACCGGACACCATTGCGCACAGCCGCTGATGGATCGTTTCGGTATTCCCGGTACAGTAAGAGCGTCGTTTGCCATGTACAACACCAAAGAAGAGATAGAGGTGCTGGCAGCGGGTATAGAACGTGTGGCCCACATGTTTGGTTAAGTATAAAGTACATTCTATATAATAAGTGGAAAAGGGAAGATCGGAAACGCTCTTCCCTTTTGGCTGATAGGAAGTAGAAGGCGAAAAAAGACTTTCAGGGATTTGGGAGAGTGGAAAAGGAGATGTAGGCTCCTATGTGTAAGAAGGAGGGAAAAAAGAGTCCATTCTGTTTGCCGGAACTCTTTTACTCAGATTTTTTCGCGTTTTAGCCTTCACGCCTTCACTTGTTCTTATATAGATCTGATATTCTTTTCATTAAGTGTGAAGTTTGCCTGTGTTTTTCTACGTTCACCCGCTTTCGCGTCTTCCCATGTATTGTCCTGGTTTTAGTTGATTGGTTCAACCGGATCATCCTGCCAGGGGTTGTCTCGTCCTCCTGTTCCTTCTCCTATGTAAATGCGTATACTTATATCTTTGTGGTTGTGGAGATATCCGGTTCACTCTATGGAACCTTGTTGTTGAGTCCCGGAAAGAGAGAATGTCCCGTATCAAAAAACCGCTCCATGGTTTATAAAATGTCTGTCAAATCCTTGATTTTCTCGTTTATAATTTCTATTTTTAGATTTTATTAACCTTATAAATCGGTTTTCTATGGACAATATGATTTTCTGGCTTATTCCGCTGGCTTCCCTGCTGGCTCTGGGTTTCGCCTGGTATTTCTACAGGCAGATGATGACACACAGTGAAGGTACTCCCCAAATGATCAGGATCGCTGTAGCGGTCCGTAAAGGAGCCATGTCCTACCTCAGACAACAATACAAAGTGGTAGGCTGGGTCTTTTTCGGTCTGGTGATCCTGTTCTCGGTAATGGCCTATGGGTTCGGGGTGCAGAATCCCTGGGTACCCATTGCTTTCCTGACAGGAGGATTTTTCTCCGGACTGGCCGGATTCCTGGGAATGAAAACAGCCACCTACGCATCGGCCCGTACGGCCAATGCAGCCCGTGAGTCGCTCAATGGCGGATTGCGGATCGCTTTTCGCAGTGGGGCCGTTATGGGGCTGGTGGTGGTAGGGTTGGGACTGTTGGATATCTCCTTCTGGTATCTGCTTCTCAACGCTGTGGTCCCGGAAGATGCATTAGACCCTACCCATAAACTTTGTATCATCACTACTACCATGCTCACATTCGGTATGGGAGCAAGTACACAGGCACTCTTTGCCCGTGTGGGCGGAGGTATTTATACCAAAGCCGCGGACGTGGGGGCCGACCTGGTCGGGAAAGTAGAGGCAGGCATTCCCGAAGATGACCCGCGCAATCCGGCTACCATAGCCGATAACGTAGGCGATAATGTAGGTGATGTAGCCGGTATGGGAGCCGATCTCTACGAATCTTATTGTGGATCTATCCTGGCAACTGCTGCGTTGGGAGCAGCGGCTTACATTCATACCGGAGATGTCGCGATGCAATTCAAAGCAGTGATCGCACCTATGCTGATAGCCGCCGTAGGTATCCTTTTGTCTATTATCGGTATTTTCTCAGTTCGCACGAAGGAGAATGCCACCATGAAAGATCTGCTCAATTCGCTGGCTTTCGGTACCAATCTCAGCTCCTTACTTATTGTATTGGCTACTTTCTTTATCCTCTGGTTGCTCCGGTTGGAGAATTGGATGTGGATCTCTTGTTCCGTGGTGGTAGGACTCATTGTTGGAATTGTGATCGGACGTGCTACGGAATATTATACCTCTCAATCGTATCGCCCTACGCAGCGGCTGAGTGAGAGTGGAAAGACAGGGCCTGCTACTGTCATCATTTCCGGGGTGGGGCTGGGCATGATCTCTACCGTTATTCCTGTGCTTGCTGTAGTGGTCGGTATTATATCTGCCTATCTTTTTGCTTCCGGATTTAACTTCAACAATGTGGGAATGGGACTATATGGAATAGGTATTGCTGCCGTAGGAATGCTTTCTACCCTGGGTATCACGCTGGCTACGGATGCTTATGGGCCTATTGCCGACAACGCTGGCGGAAATGCCGAAATGAGTGGGCTGGGTGAAGAGGTACGCCGCCGTACCGATGCACTGGATTCTCTGGGAAATACAACGGCAGCTACCGGAAAGGGATTTGCCATCGGTTCCGCGGCGCTCACCGGACTGGCCCTCCTGGCTTCCTATATCGAAGAGATACGGATCGGGCTCAACCGCATAGGCAGTCTGGAACTCACCCTGCCCAATGGGAGTATGGTACCAACTTCTGAAGCCAGCTTTTTCGATTTTATGAACTACTACGAGGTAAACCTGATGAACCCCAAAGTATTATCCGGGATATTTATTGGCTCGATGATGGCTTTCTTTTTCTGTGGACTGACCATGAATGCGGTAGGACGCGCGGCCGGACATATGGTGGATGAGGTACGCAGGCAGTTCCGGGATATCAAAGGTATCCTCACCGGAGAGACCGAGCCCGACTATGAGCGCTGTGTGGAGATCTCTACCAAAGGAGCACAACGGGAGATGGTAGTTCCCTCTCTGATCGCTATCATTGCACCGATCCTCACCGGACTGGTCTTCGGAGTACCCGGTGTGTTGGGCTTACTGATCGGCGGACTGAGCAGCGGATTTGTCCTGGCCATATTTATGGCGAATGCCGGAGGAGCCTGGGACAATGCGAAGAAGTATGTAGAAGAGGGACATTTCGGAGGCAAAGGAGGTGAGGTACACAAAGCCAATGTGGTGGGAGATACAGTAGGAGATCCTTTCAAAGACACCTCCGGACCAAGTCTGAATATCCTGATCAAGCTGATGAGCATGGTAGCCATTGTAATGGCCGGGCTCACAGTGGTGTGGAGTCTATTCTGACCGAATATTTCCGGAAGTTAGTGTGAGGTGTCCTTAAAATCGTTACAGCGGGTTGAGGACACCTCTGTTTGTATGTGTAAATAGTGTCTGTTTCCTTTTCCACGGGAAAGAAACTATGCTGGCTTTCTCTTTTTCTTTTTCCGATTTCCCGTATATTTGCCCGGAACAAATACAAAACACATGTTATTACCCTGGTTGAATCCTGACTTGATAGAAGCCGGTTGCGATGAAGCCGGCCGCGGATGCCTGGCCGGAGCCGTATACGCGGCCGCTGTGATCCTTCCTGCCGACTATCGGAACGAACGGTTGAACGATTCGAAGCAAATTTCTGAAAAACAGAGATATATTCTGCGCGAAGAGATCGAAAAAGAAGCGGTTGCATGGGCCGTCGGAGTGGTTTCTCCGCAAGAGATCGATGAGATCAATATCCTGAATGCCTCTTTCCTGGCCATGCACCGGGCACTGGATCAACTTACCGTCAGGCCCCAGCACCTGCTGATCGACGGCAACCGGTTTCGCGCTTATCGGGACATCCCTCATACCACCGTCATCAAAGGAGATGGAAAATACCTGTCTATCGCAGCAGCTTCTATCCTGGCGAAGACCTGGCGCGACGACTATATGCAACAGCTTCACGCGGAATATCCGGTATACGATTGGAACAAAAATAAGGGGTATCCAACCAAGAAGCATCGCAATTCGATAGCAGAATATGGGACTTCGCCCTATCATCGCCGCTCTTATAATTTACTTGGTGACAGTCAGCTCACTTTATCTTTCGGAAACGAGTGAGGAGGCGAATATGGGTTTCCGGAGGGGTTTCGCTGATTAAACTGAAAACCCATTCCGGTTCTTTATCCGTATTGTATCAATAATAGATAACAAAACAGAAGTTTATTTGTTCGGGATAGGCGATCTTTGTCTGCAACCAATCGCAGATCGTATGAAACGAACACTCCTTTTCTTAAGTATAGGCTTTTTCTTAGTCGCAGGTATACAGGCGCAGACCGAAGTGATGGCCTGGGGCAATCTTACCGGTATTCGTGTAGATGGATATCTGTTCCCTTTCGAAACCTTTTTCCGGGTGACAGATGCCAGCGGAGCCTCCCGGGAAGATACCGGAAAAGAACGTCAGCCTCGTCCCTCTTATACCAGAGAAGGAGATAGGCAATATATAAAGACCCTGGTACACGGGGTGAGGTACGAACAGCAGGTAACGGATACGGGACGTGGTGAGGCATGTGTGTCTGTTTCCTGTCAGGCGGATACGACGCTGGAAAGCAAAGGCGCTTTCTTTTGTATAGCAGTACCTATTTTCCCTATGTATGCCGAGAAAGGCTTTATTGCGATAGACGAAGTAGAGACTGCTACCCGTAACATACAGGAGAATACGTTTACCGGTTCCCGGCTGGCGGTGCAAGGGCATACGGCAGAGGTCAGTTTCGAAACGGATCGCCCTGTCGAATGGCAGCTAAAAAACTTTCCCTGGATACACTACTGATCTCTATACCCTTACTTCCGGAAAATTTTACCAGAGGTACCCACGGAAAGTTGGAACTCGCTATCCGTACTGCCGGAGGCGGTCTTGCTTCTCCTGTGCAGCTTTCCCTGCGAAGCGATCGGCCGGGACGGTTATTCGACGGTCTGGGTGGGAATTTCCGCTTGCAGAATCCTCGTGTAGATCCCCAGGTGATCGATTATTGCTTAGATAGCCTGCGGGTAGCCTGGGGGCGGGTAGAAATGCCCTGGCGGGATTGGCACCCTACTGAGTCTGTAGATCCGCTGGCCGAAGCCCGTGCGGGCAGAATAGGTACACGGGCAGCCGATGCGATGGAGATGGCCAGGCGCCTGTCGGCTATGGGAATGCCGGTGATCGTGAGTTGCTGGTTTCCGCCCGAATGGGCCATCGACGGGGATCCCGCGTCGTATGTCCGACAGGGCGGTGTACAGGCCTATCGGCTGGATCCTGCTAAAGAAGAGCAGATCTACCGTTCTATGGCCGATTATCTGGTCTATCTGAAGGAGGGGTATGGGGTAGAAGCGGTGATGTTTTCCTTCAACGAATCCGATCTGGGAATTGATGTATTGCATACCGCGGAAGAACATGCTGCTTTTATCAAAGGGTTCGGCAGGTATCTGGCAGCGCGGGGATTAGCTACCCGTATGTTGCTGGGAGACAATTCCGATGCTACTACGTTTGACTTCATTATACCCGCCCTGGAAGATCCGGATACCTATCCCTACATAGCTGCGGTTTCGTTCCACTCCTGGCGGGGATGTGACGACGCGACGCTGCATCGCTGGGCCGGGGCCTCTCGTAAGCTCAATGTCCCTCTGATCATTGGAGAAGGAAGTACAGACGCAGCAGCGCATGTCTATCCGCAAATCTTTGCGGAATCCACTTTTGCCTTTTATGAGATCAATCTGTACATCCGGCTGTGTGCCATTTGCCAACCGCTTTCCATTCTGCAATGGCAACTCACTTCCGACTATTCCATTCTCTGGGGTGGAGGTGTGTATGGCTCGGAAGGTCCTCTACGGCCTACGCAACGGTTCTGGAACCTGAAACAACTGGCCTCTACACCGCCCCGTTCTTTTGCTCTGCCGGTAACTTCCGACCAGGAAGAGGTCAACGCGGCCGCCTTTGGTAACCCGGTGCGGGGAGAGTACGCTGTGCATCTGGTCAACAACGGAGCTTCCCGCCGGGCTACACTCACTGGATTGCCAGCGAACGTTAGTGAACTACACGTATATGTCACCAACAAACAGGAAGGAATGGCCCACTACGGTACGTTAGAAGTCAGGGAAGGAAAGGTGGAGTTTGAACTTCCGGCCATCAGTTTTGTCACGTTAATGAAACAGGAAGAAGGCACGAACTAACTATTTGCAATTGGGAATTACAAATAGTTTGACGTAATCATCTACCCGTAGAGACGCAAAGAGATTTACGATTGATAGATTTACGATTGAAAAGACAAATAGATTAACGCTACCATCCACTTGTAGAGACGCAAGGCGTGCGTCTCCGTGATGTACATCCCATAAAAAGAGATGCAGGCTGGGTTATATAGGATAGATAATCTTTTATCAAATCAGATAAAAATATATAACGCCAATATATACCCTTGTTGCAACGCACAGGTATATTGGGCACATACCGCAGAGACGCACAGCGTGCATCTCCTACAAATGGATAATAGCGTTAATCTATTTGTCTTTTCAATCATACATCGTAATTGACTTCGTCGACCGCTGGTTCTGTCAATCGTAAATCTCTTCCTCTTTTCCCGGATATATTTTGTTGGTTTTTACCCGTTTCACTAATCTTATAATTACTTAAAACCTCGTTTTTCTTCCGATTTATTGCAATTAATTAAAAAGATGCGTTAATTTTGCGGAATCATTTTTAACAGACAGGAATGAGCGACGACTCTTTGTTTTTAATTGACATAGATAAAGTTCTCCGGGAAAAAGCCCCTGCGCACTACAAATGTATTCCCAAATTTCTGATTTCATATCTGAAAAAGATTGTCCATCAGGAAGAGCTCAACGTATTTCTGCGATCTTCGCGGGAAGAGATGGGTGTGGATTTTCTGAAAGCCTGTGTGGAGTTCCTGGATATGAAACTCATTCTGAAAGGCGAAGAGAATCTTCCATCTGACGGATTGTATACCTTTGTGTCCAATCATCCGTTGGGCGGACAGGATGGAGTGGCTCTGGGATATGTCCTGGGGACTCATTACAAAGGTAAGGTGAAATACCTTGTCAATGATCTGCTGATGAACCTGCATGGCCTTGCTCCGTTGTGTGTACCGATCAACAAGACCGGTAAGCAGGCAAAAGATTTCCCGAAGATGGTGGAAGCCGGTTTTCAGTCGGACGATCAGATGATCATGTTCCCCGCCGGGCTTTGCTCGCGGCGTGTCAACGGTGTGATCCGGGATCTAGAGTGGAAAAAAGCATTTATTGTCAAGAGTGTACAGCACCAGCGGGATGTCGTTCCGGTTCATTTCAGTGGTCGTAATTCCAATTTCTTCTATAATCTGGCCAATCTTTGTAAGATGACAGGGCTTAAGGTGAATATCGCCATGCTCTATCTGGTCGATGAGATGTTTAAGAACAAGCATAAGACCTTTACCATAACTTTTGGAAAGCCGATCCCCTGGCAGACCTTCGATAAGTCGCGCACGCCCGCCGAATGGGCGGAATATGTAAAGGATATTGTCTACAAACTATAACACAAAGAGGAAATTACTAATAAGTATATATGCAAGAGATCATAGAGCCGGTAAGTAAAGAGCTGATCAAAGCCGAACTTACGGAAGACAAACGATTGAGAGTGACCAACAGAAGTCACAACCAGATATATATCATCACTCACCACGATTCTCCGAATGTAATGCGGGAGATCGGTCGTTTGCGCGAGGTCGCTTTCCGGGCTGCCGGAGGGGGTACAGGGTTGCCCCTGGATATCGATGAGTACGATACCATGGAAAATCCGTACAAGCAACTGATCGTCTGGAATCCCGAAGCGGAAGAGATCCTGGGCGGATATCGCTACCTGTTGGGTACCGATGTGCAGTTCGACGAAAAAGGGGAGCCCATCCTGGCCACTTCACATATGTTCCGTTTCTCGGAAAAGTTTATCAAAGAATACCTTCCTACTACGGTAGAGTTGGGGCGTTCGTTCGTCACACTGGAGTATCAGTCGAGCCGCGCGGGCAGCAAGGGACTGTTCGCCTTAGACAATCTCTGGGACGGTCTGGGAGCGTTGACGGTAGTGATGCCCAATGTGAAATATTTCTTCGGCAAGGTGACCATGTACCCGAGTTACCACCGTCAGGGACGCGATATGATCCTGTATTTCCTCAAGAAGCATTTTGGCGATACGGAGGGGCTGATCACGCCGGTCAGACCGCTGCGGATGGAGGCCGACGAGAAAGAACTGGCAGCCCTGTTCTGCAAGGATTCTTTCAAAGAAGATTATCCGATCCTCAACCAGGAGGTGCGTAAACTGGGCTATAACATTCCGCCGTTGGTGAATGCCTATATGAGCCTGAGCCCCACCATGCGTATGTTCGGTACAGCTATCAACTACGGATTCGGAGATGTAGAGGAGACAGGTATCCTGATCGCTGTGGATGAGATCCTGGCGGAAAAGCGGATACGTCACATCGAATCATTCATCAAGAACGATTCCAAAGATTGCCGGATCACTTCCGGAGCCAATAAGATATTTACACCGCGGGAAGACTGTTCCCATTGATCTTGCGGTAGAGATCGAGCGCATATATGTCGGTCATCCCTGAAATATAATCCAATACAGCCTGCACCCTTTCATACAGAGAGGGTGCTCTTAGTTGGTACTGTTCCGAGATTCGGTCGATAAGCAACTGAGAATAGGCTTTCTCCGGATAGCGCACCGCGTCGATCATCAGATCCAGCAGGGTACTGATGATCTGAAAACCGGCCAGTTCGATATCCAGTACATCGCGGGAACGGTAGATCTTATCTACAGAGATCCGGGTGCAGCGTGTGTAGGCTTGCGCGGGCAGATCGGCTACTTGTCTGATGAGGCTGCCGTCGAACTCTCCGTTCAGAATCTTCTCTTCGTTGTCCAGAAAAACCTGTGTGCATTCCCGGATCAGCAGGCCGATCACCGAAGAACGCAGATAGGCGATCTGTTCGTTGGGATCACTTACTACATCAAATGTTTTCAGTATGCGGCGCTGTCGCTCCTCCGGAAAATAGTGCAGCAACAGATCCACCGTTTCTTCCTTGGTAATTATTTTCAGTTTGTAGGCATCTTCGATGTCCATCAGCTGATAACAGATGTCGTCCGCGGCCTCTACCAGATAGACCAGCGGATGGCGTACGTAACGCGCCGGGCGGTCGTTGAGCCGGATCAGTCCCAGTTCATCTGCGATACGCCGGAAACTCTCCTCCTCGCTTGTGAAGAACCCGAATTTGTTCTTTTCGCCTGCCAGGCTCGAAGAAAAAGGATATTTCACGATAGAAGCCAGTGTGGTATAGGTAAGCGCGAAGCCTCCGCGCCGGCGGCCCTGGAACTGATGGGTGAGCAGGCGGAACGCGTTGGCATTTCCTTCGAAGTGTATCCAGTCCTGCCATTCGTTCTCCGGCAGTTGTCCTTTCAGAGCCAGCCCTTTGCCCTCCGAAAAATACGTAGCGATCGCTTTCTCGCCCGAATAGCCGAAGGGAGGGTTGCCCAGATCATGCGCCAGACAGGCGGCCGATACGATAGAACCGATCTCTGGCAGGTAGCTGTCTGCCAGTTCCGGATGTCTGGGGATGAGAGCTTTGGCCACATCGTTTCCCAGTGAACGTCCTACACAGGAAACCTCTAAGCTGTGTGTCAGGCGGTTGTGCACAAAGATACTTCCCGGCAGGGGAAATACCTGGGTTTTGTTTTGCAGGCGGCGGAAAGGAGCGGAAAAGATCAGGCGGTCGTAGTCGCGCTGGAACTCCGAGCGGTTTTCCTGGCGTTCGGCGTGGAACTCCTCCATACCAAAACGTTTCGCTGATATAAGTTGGGTCCAAAGCATCATGAGATTTACGATTTACGGATTTACGATGTACGATTTCAGGATCTGCTGGATCTGTGAAGATGTTGTGTCATTCAGACTATCCTTTGGGGAAAGTCCTTCTGCAACAATTCCGGTTTGAAAAAGGTCAGTAAGCAGGTACTTCCCGGCGGAAGAGGGTACATCCTAAATCCTTTGTTTCAGCTAATTTAACTGCAAATGTATGAAATTTTACTTCAATTTGCGTATTTTCGCCCGATAATCCAGTAAACACCTTCAAGATGAATATACAGATCGTCAATAAATCGCGGCATCCCCTTCCGGAGTATGCTACAGAGCATTCCGCCGGTATGGATCTCCGCGCCAATCTTTCCGAACCTATCGTGCTGGCACCTTTGCAGCGTTGTCTGGTGCCCACCGGTCTCTATATAGCAGTGCCCGCGGGGTACGAAGCGCAGGTAAGGCCGCGGAGTGGACTGGCGATCAAAAAAGGGATCACCGTGCTCAACTCTCCCGGTACGATAGATGCCGATTACCGGGGTGAGGTCTGCGTGATCCTGGTTAATCTTTCCGTGGAAGAGTTTGTTATAGAAGATGGCGAACGGATCGCTCAGATGGTCATTGCCCGGCACGAGAAAGCCAGCTGGCAGGAAACGGATCAATTGGATGAGACCGTGCGTGGTACCGGTGGTTTCGGACATACCGGTAAAAAATAAACAGAATGAAGAAAAAAGATTCCCTTCCTATAAAACGTTCACGGGGGCAACGCCCCGTTCACTGGTTCCGGTATGGGCTGTGCATGGGCATGATCTGCCTGCTGACTGCGTGCGGTACACAACGGGTACATAGCAGCTCTTTGTCCGGGCCCGATCGTTCCCTGGCACGCGTGCTGACGGAGCCGGAGCAGCGCAAGTACAACTATTTTTTCCTGGAAGCTACCCGCCTGAAAAACAAACAGGAGTATGCCTCAGCCTTCAATCTCTATCAGCACGCGTTGGCTGTCAACCCCGACGGGTCGGCCGCGCTGTATGAGATCGCCCAGTTCTATCTGTTCCTCAGGCAAGTGACACAAGCGCAGGAAGCGCTGGAGAAAGCCGTGGCCCTGGATCCCGACAATTTCTGGTACAACCAGGCGTTGGTGGGGTTCTACGAGTCACAAGGCAAACAGGAAGAGGCCACCGCTTTGCTGGAAGATATGGTGGTGCGGTTCCCTTTCAAACAAGACCCACTCTTTTCACTGATCGATACCTACAATCGGCGACAAGACTATCCAAATGTGATCCGTGTATTGGACCGGCTGGAAGAGCAAATGGGTAAGAACGAGCAGCTGAGCATGGAGAAATTCCGGATCTATCTGTTGATGAAAGACGAATCCCGCGCTTTCCGGGAGATAGAGAACCTGGTAGAAGAGTATCCGATGGATATGCGCTATAAAGTATTGCTGGGAGATGTATACCTGCAGAATGGAAAGACACAACCGGCTTATGAACTCTATCAGGAGGTATTGAAGGAGGAACCGGACAATGCCATGGCGCTTTATTTGCTGGTGGTCTATTACGAAGAGACGGGGCAGCAGGAGTTGTACGAGCAATATCTCGATACGTTGCTGTTGAATAGCAAAGTCCTTTCCGATACGAAGTTGAATGTGATGCGGCAACTGATCGTCCAGAACGAACAGCAGGAGCAGGATAGCACCCGTATTCTCTCTCTCTTCGATCGCATCCTGCAAGCGGATGAAGAAGACGATCAGATAGCCATGTTATATGCGCAGTACCTGATATCCAAGGGGATGGATGAAAAGGTAGACCCCGTTCTGGAGCATGTATTGCAGATCGACCCCACCAACACCGCAGCGCGGATGATGTTGCTGGGTACAGCGATCCGGGAGAACGATTACGAACGGGTGATCGCTTTGTGTGAACCGGGCATCGAGGCTTCGCCCACTACACTGGAGTTCTATTTCTATCTGGCGATAGCCTATTTGCAGTCCGAACGTTGGGAGGATGTCGTACGGGTGAGCCGCAGTGCGCTGGAGCATGCTACAGAAGATGCCAACAGTGAAGTGCTCTCCGATTTCTACACCATCCTGGGAGACGCTTCCCATACGCTGGGAAAGAACCAGGAGGCATATGAAGCATATGACTCGGCTCTGGTATACAACTCTTCCAACATCGGGGCACTGAATAATTACGCCTACTATCTCTCCCTGGAAAGAAAGGATCTGGACCGGGCGGAGGAGATGAGTTACAAGACCATCAAAGCGGAGCCGGACAACGGGACTTACCTGGATACCTATGCCTGGATCCTGTTCGAGAAAGGGAATTATGCCGAAGCCCGTATCTATATCGACCAGGCCATGAAGAACGGTGGCGAGGAAAGCGATGTGGTGGTGGAACACTGTGGCGATATCTATTTCATGACAGGGGAGCCGGAGAAAGCAGTGGAATACTGGAAGCAAGCCAGAGAGATGGGTAACGAGTCGAAAAATCTGAATGAAAAAATTAGAAGAAAAAAATACATCGCCCAATGAAACGTGAAATAAAGATAGGGACCTTTTTGCTGGGAGCCATCCTGTTGCTTGCTTCGTGTAAGACCAGTAAAGTGGTTACTCGTCCCACCGATACCACCGTCAGGTACGTCTCTTCGAAGTTACAACTGACGGTTCCCAACAGAAGCAGTACGCTGACGCTGAACGGTACCATGAAGATGATGAGCCCGGAGCGTATCCAACTCTCTGTATTGGTGCCCATCCTTCGTTCCGAGGCGGTACGCATCGATCTGACCCCGGATGAGTTGATCGTGGTAGACCGGATGAACAGAAGGTATATACGTGCCAGTCGCGAAGATCTCCGGGGTATACTGCCTCCGAAAGCTGAATTCTCCCAATTGGAGAAGATGATCTTTGCTGTGGCGGAACAAGGAGACCGTGTTACCCTGACCGCGGCCGAGCTGGGGCTGCCTACCTTAGAGAAGGCAAAGGTAGAATTCTATGATTTCTCGTTCAACGAATTTACAATGACACCTACGGAGATTTCCGGTAAGTATGACGAAATGACCGTAGACGAACTACTTGCCATGCTGAACAAACTCAAGTTATGAGACACACCTTTTCGGTACTGATCCTTTGTTGCTGCTTTTCCTTTCCGCTTTCCGCACAGACCAATTCTCTGATCAGAGAACTGGAAGGGAAGCGTGGGGAGTTGCAGAAACAGATTGCCGAAACGGAGAGTTTGTTGCAAATCCATCAAAAAACAGTCAGTAGTCAGCTCAACAGCCTGGCTTCCCTGACGGGCCAGATCGAGGAGCGTAAACGCTATATCCTCACGATCACCAACGATATACATTCGATCGACGGTGAACTCGCTTCCGTCGAACGGCAGTTGCGCGTTCTTCAGAAAGAGCTGGACGAAAAGCGGGAGAAGTATGCCCACTCCGTTCAATATCTCTATAAGAACCGTTCCATCGAAGAAAAACTCATGTTTATTTTCTCCGCCCGGAGCCTGTCCCAAACCTACAGGCGGATGCGTTATGTGCGTGAATATGCCACCTACCAGCGTTTGCAGGGAGAAGAGATCCTGAAGAAGCAGGAGCAGGTGAATCGCAAACGTGCCGAGCTGGAAGAGGTAAAGAGTGCGAAAGAAGCCCTGTTGAAAGAGAGGGAAGAGGAGCAGAAAAAACTGGAAGAACAGGAAAAGGAAATGAAAGCCGTAGTAGCGGATCTGCAGAAGAAACAGAAGGGACTACAGGCGGAGATCAATAAGAAGCGCAAGGAGGCCGACCAGCTCAACGCGCGTATCGATAAATTGATCGCGGAAGAGATCGAAAAAGCGCGTAAGCGGGCAGCGGAAGAAGCCAAAAAAGAGTCGAAAACCACTTCTGCCCCTGCCAGAAAAGCCGATCCGATGGCTGGCTATACCCTGAGTAAAGCCGACCGGGAACTTTCGGGCAGTTTTGTCTCTAACCGGGGAAAACTACCTGTCCCTGTTACAGGACCTTATATGATTGTCAGCCGTTACGGACAATACAATGTGGAGGGGCTGAAAAATGTCAAACTCGACAACAAAGGAATTGATATTCAGGGACAGCCCGGAGCGGATGCCCGTTCCATTTTCAACGGTACGGTGGCAGCAGTGTTTCAGCTCAACGGTCTGTTCAATATATTGGTAAGGCATGGAGATTATATCTCTGTCTACTGTAACCTTTCTTCCGTATCTGTGAAGCAGGGAGATGCCGTCACTACCAATCAGGTGTTGGGAAAGATATTCTCCGATAAGAGCGACAACAACCGCACGGTACTTCATTTCCAGTTGCGTAAGGAAAAGGAAAAACTCAATCCCGAACCCTGGCTCAATCGCTGACAGGGTATTGTTTTAGCTGCCGGCAACTCCTGTTAAATAGATGCCATAACGTTGTAGAGACGTATATTCGCATCTTCATTATTCGGATCTCCATATTTGCATTTCCGTAATATACATTTCATGAACCAGGTCTCTTTTATCTGTTGTGACTCTTCTTTGTCCGGTACATGTTTGCGTGTGATACCTATTTGTTTTTCATAGACATTTCCATGCGGCACGCAGAGACGCAAATATAGAGACGCAAATAGGCGTCTCTACAAAAGGTGATATAAACGAATGGTTCAGGATCTCTTTTTATCTTCCGTATTTCTCCGTTCGCGCGTCCCGGATCACTCCCGACCAGTTGAGGCCAAATCCGAAATCGTAACTGTTGCCTTCCGTGTCGGCATGGGGGATCATATCAAACGGAACATCTTCGTTCTGACGTTCTACGGTGAACATATCCGCGGGCATTTGCAGCGGGAGTAGTCCCGAAGGTTTATAGCGGCCGGAGATCACATCCATCACTACCTGCTCGCCGATACCGAACCGCGCTACAATAGCAGTGGCCCCCTCTTCAAATTCATGGAACACCATGGGGCGGTTGATGTTAGGTACCACTACCACAGGCTTGTCGCCCATCTGCTCGTAGGTATCGAGCAGTACCTTCAGATCCGTCGCGTTGGAAACACCGGCGGTTTTGTGCAGATAGGAACGGTTGGTCACTGCCGGGTCTATGACCGGATCACCTGCCGCGATGCTCTGTTCCCGTGCCTCAGTTGCCAGGTAAGGCGCGTATTGCAGCGAGATAGGTACATAGCCGTTGCCCCCGGATTCCCGGTCACGGATGTCATACCCCCCTCCGTCGTTGTTGCTGTACGGACTTGATACAAAAACTAAAGCAAAGTCCGCTTCCGCCGGATCCGGGGTGAGATCGTAATAGCGCTCTACCAGTTGCGGGTCTACAGGCAGTCCGGTAGAAGGTTCCGTCCAGTCGCCCCACCAGCTGCGCACGGCAGGGAAATGGATCTCCGGTATATATACTTTCTTTCGTTCCCGGATAGGCAGGAGCTGGTTTCTGTTTTTCAATAACACTACCGATTTCAGCTGGGCCTCATAGCCGGCCTGCATAAATTCCGGATTGCCTACGATGCGCGTGCTCTCTGCCGGGTCGAGGTAAGGATTCTCAAAGAGACCCAGCCGGAAGATATTCTTCAACAAACGTACGGCCGATTGTTCGAACCGGTTGCGCATCCACGCTTCGCCGTGTTCCCTGACCCCCATCTGGTAAGCTTCGATCACCGGTCCCATCTCGTTATTGCCTCCGAACTGATCTACGCCCGCCATCAGGGCAACGTAATGCCGTTCGGCCACCGAGAGTGGTTCTACTCCCCAGGGTTTCCCGGCAAAATCATCCGGTGTACGTCCTTCGTCGCCTGTGATGAGCCAGTCTGTACATACCACACCGTCGTAGTGATAGGTATCACGCAGCAGGTCCGTGATCATGTATCTGCTGAAACCGTTGCCCAGGTTGGTACCGTCTTTTGCCTGATTGTAGGAGATGGTATAATAAGGCATAATGGCAGAGGCTATTCCTGTTTTTCCATGCAGTTTGAACGCCCCTTCGGTAAAGGGAAGCAGATGTTGAGCGAGGTTGTTGCCCGGAAAGACGCCGAACTTACCGAATGCCCAGTGTGCATCGCGTCCGCCCTCACCGGTGCCTCCGCCCGGCCAGTGCTTGGCCATGGCATTGACGCTGTGATAGCCCCACCCATTGCTGATCTCGTAGCTGCCTTCCGACGTCTGAAAACCGTCTATATACGCGCGTGCCATGTCTGTAGAGAGTTCCGGGCTTTCGCCGAAGGTCATGTAGATGCGGTACCAGCGGGGCTCGGTTCCGAGGTCGATCTGTGGCGAGAGGGCAGTAGTGATGCCCAGCGCGCGGTATTCGCGGGAAGCAATCTCGCCAAACCGTTTTACCACTTCCGGATCGAAGGTCGCAGCCAGTCCCAGTCCGTCGGGCCAGATGGAGATGGTACCCCCGGCGCCGGCATTGAACTCAGCCTTCGTATTGCCTGCCGCCTGTCCCGAGTGACGGGGGTCCGAACTGGTATTTCTGGGTATCCCAAGCCCGATGCTTTCTGCCCAGGCCTGCATGCGGTTGTTCCACCGGGCAGCTGTTTCCGGATTTTCTACGGAGGTGATCAGGATATGACGGAGATTATCGTTTTTGAGAAACTCTTTTTGCGCGTCCGAAAGGTCCCAGGGCCGTGCTCCGCTTTCAGAAAACGGCTTTCCGTAGTACGTCCCTGCGGCAAACCCCTCTTCGTCGGCGGGGATGGCCTGATGGATGCTATAGAGCATCAGCCCGGCGATCTGTTCCACAGACATACGGCTTGCCAGGTCGCGGGCACGCTCTTCCACAGGCAAACGCCAGTCTTCGTAAGGATCGAGCTGCCCGTTGCGGTTCAGGTCTTTGAACTGCAATCCGTCTACTGTCAGGATCTGTATCCCCGATTCGGGTGAATAGCCCAATGTGGCACCTCCTTCGTTCGTGAGGATCCTGTAGTTGTCTGTCTGCTGGGCACGACTTTGCAATGCCAGTAAAAGTGCCGACAGAAGTATCCATTTTTTCTTCATATCTTTTGTTTTTGAAATATCTTGTTCACAAAATGATCCGCTTGTTACAAAGATAAAACTTTTTACCTGCAAAAGGTGGCGAATCTTTACGGATTTATTTAATCAAAGAACAGTAGAGAAAGGAAGAGGGGTGTGAGATAAAATATATTTCTTACATTTTATAACAAGTATTGGGATTTGTTCGGGAAGAAACAGAGAGATTTGCCGGTTTATGATGGCATATAAAGCAGGGAAAGAAATTCCATCCTGGGTGGTGATTGATGATAGAGGTGTCAGTGTACTGTATTATAAGTATAGGCGTGTTCATGGTGCAAGTAGAGGAAAGGTACAGCAGAGGTCTTTGCAAGGTACTTCTCTGTTGAGGGGATATGAGTATGAGTTATAGTCAACCCATGCGGCGTATATTCCCATTCGGTATGCGGAGACGCACGCCGTGCGTCTCCGCAGGATATGGATTAGGTAGGCAGATAACGGGAATTCTACTTCCTCATGTAGTTACAATTCCAATCCGTCCAGCAATTCCATATAGATCTCCAACGCCTCTTGGATTTCCCGTATCATCACATATTCGTCTGCCGTGTGCGAACGGGCCGAACGCCCCGGTCCCATTTTCAGAGAAGGGAATGGCATAAGTGCCTGATCCGACAACGTCGGAGAGCCGAAAGGGACTCTTCCCAGACGAATGGCTTTTTGTACCACTGGATGGCTCTCTTCTATGCGCGAAGAGTTGAGGCGGAAAGAACGCGCGCGGACTTCGCTGGTGATATGTTTGCGGATCTCCGCGAAAAGTTCCTCATTACTGTACAACTCATTGCTGCGTACGTCTACCACAAATGTACAGGTATCGGGTACTACATTGTGCTGTGTACCGGCTTGTATCTGGGTGACACTCATTTTCACAGGTCCCAGCAGGGGAGATACCCGGGGAAACCGGAAATCGCGGAACCAGGCCACATCGTTCCAGGCTTTGTATATCGCGTTTTCTCCCTCTTCACGGGCCGCGTGTCCCGACCGTCCGGTAGCTGTGACATCCAATACCATCAGCCCTTTCTCGGCAATGGCCGGTTGCATTTCGGTGGGTTCACCAACGATGGCCAATGCGATGGAAGGAAGCTCTTTTAATACACTTTCGATGCCTCCGCTACCCGAAACTTCTTCTTCGCAGGAAGCCAGAAAAATAAGGTTGTAGTTTTGTTGTTGGCGGCATAGTTGCAGAAACACCTGCAACAGGCAAACCACACTGGCACCGGCATCGTTGCTTCCCAGCCCATAGATCTTTCCGTTCTCTTCCCGGGCGGTGAACGGATCTTTGCGCCATCCGCTCACCGGCTTCACGGTGTCGATGTGCGAATTGAGCAACAGCGTCGGGCGGTCTGTCCGGAAGAAAGGACTTAAACACCAGACATTGTTTCCTTTTCGCCCTGCCGACATTCCCTGGAGTTCGAGATAGTTTTGCAGAAAGTCGGCCACTGCTTCCTCCTCGCGGCTGACGGAGGGAATGGCGATCAATGATTTCAATAGGTTCACGGCTTCCGCCAGCATCAGTTCATCTTTCATAAAGCAATCCTGTTTTTCTGCCATAAAGGTATAAAGAATAGTTGGATGAATCGGTTCGCGTGACAACTATTTAGTTCTGTTCAAGTATCTAATGCGCTGATTACATTAGTGAAAATAAATTTCCTGTCCCCCATGTTAATTCCAAATTAAACCATACCTTTGCGGCAGACATTTTAAATATACAGTTCATATGACTTATCATCATTTAGCCGTACTGGTTCCCAGACAAGCTGAGAAATACGGCGAAAAAGTAGCCCTCAGATACCGGGATTATACTACGGCCACCTGGATTCCTGTTACCTGGAACCAGTTTGCGGAAACTGTTCGTACCGTGGCCAATGCCATGGTGGAATTGGGCATTGAAGAAGAGGAGAATATAGGGATCTTTTCCCAGAACAAACCCGAATGTCTGTATGTGGATTTCGGGGCTTTTGCCAATCGGGCAGTCACTGTTCCTCTCTATGCCACCTGCTCTTCGGCACAGGCGCAATATATCCTGAACGATGCCTCCATCCGTTATCTGTTTGTGGGCGAACAATACCAGTACGACGCGGCATTTCGTATTTTCGGTTTTTGCGATACACTGAAACAGATGATCATTTTCGACCGGTCAGTAGAAAAAGATCCGCGCGATATGAGTTCTCTTTATTTCGATGAATTCCTCGAACTGGGCAAAGCCTATCCCCATCAGCAAGTCGTGGATGAGCGCACGGCACGTTGCAGCGAAGACGATCTGTCGAATATCCTCTATACGTCCGGTACTACCGGAGAGCCGAAGGGAGTGCTGTTGTACCATTCCTGTTTCCTGGAAGTCTTTCGTATCCACGACCTTCGTCTGCCGGATATGACCGACAAGGATGTGTCTATGTGTTTCCTACCGCTGACGCATGTGTTTGAGAAGACATGGACCTATGTGTGTATCCACAAAGGGGTGGAAAACTGTATCAATCTGAAACCTGTGGATATACAGATGGCGATCAAGGAAGTGCGTCCTACCCTAATGTGCAGTGTGCCCCGTTTCTGGGAAAAGGTGTACGCAGGTGTGCAGGAAAAGATCGCGGAGACCAAAGGGATTGCCCGGAAACTGATGCTGGATGCTATCCAGGTAGGGCGGAAACATAACCTGGATTATCTGCGTGTGGGTAAGACCCCGCCGTTAGGGCTCCAGCTGAAATTCAAGTTCTACCAGAAGACAGTCTATTCGTTGCTCAAAAAGACCATTGGTATCGAGAACGGGAATTTCTTCCCTACCGCCGGAGCAGCCATTCCGGATGAGATATATGAATTTATCCGTTCGGTAGATATTCCGATGATCGTAGGATACGGACTCACCGAGTCCAGCGCTACGGTGTCCTGTACCTGGCGTACCGGATACGATATCGGTTCGGTAGGGCAGGTGATGGATGGACTGGAAGTGAAGATCAGCGATGAGAACGAAGTGCTGCTGCGTGGAAAAACCATTACCAAAGGATATTACAAGAAACCGGAAGCCACCGCGGAAGCCATTGATGCCGAAGGCTGGTTCCACACCGGAGATGCCGGATATTTCGCCAACGGACAGCTTTATCTCACCGAACGGATCAAAGATCTGTTCAAGACTTCCAATGGCAAATACATCGCTCCGCAGGCATTGGAAACCAAACTGGTAGTAGACAAATACATCGATCAGGTGGCTATCATTGCCGACCAGCGTAAGTTCGCTTCCGCGCTTATCGTTCCGGTCTATTCCTATGTAGAGCAGTATGCCAAAGAGAAAGGACTGGAATATAAAAGCAGAGAAGAATTGCTTCGGAACCCCAAAGTACAGGCGCTCTTCCGTGCCCGCATCGATACGTTGCAGCAGCAGTTTGCCCATTACGAACAGATCAAACGCTTCACATTGCTTCCCGAACCTTTCAGTATGGAGCGGGCTGAACTTACCAATACGTTGAAGCTCAGACGTCCGGTCATCGCTCAGAACTACAAAGAGCAGATCGAAAAGATGTATGAGGAGTGAGAAGTTATAAGTGGTAAGTTTTGAGTTTTAAGTAGTAAGTTCTAAGTTTTAAGTAGTAAGTTATGAGTTTTAAGTGGTAAGTGAAAAGAGAGTTTTTACGATTGCACGATGTGGGATGGAACTGAAGTTATAAGTCCTTTGTCGTTTTACGCTACTTTGTAAATGACTACTTATCATTTAAATGGATCACTTGTTACTTATAACTTACCACTTAAAACTTAAAACTCAAAACTTACCACTTCAAACTTAAAGCCGAACAATCCCCGGAAAAAATAGTTATCTTTGCAGGCCCATCCGGGCAAAAAACATCAAACAAATCTATTATTAACAAAAAAACGAAAGTAATCCATGATCACTATCGAACAACTTAAAGACGTGAAAGAGCGCACAGGTGCGCTGAGGAGGTATCTTTGACGTCGACGGGAAGAAAATTCAGGTCGAAGAAGAACAATTGAGAACACAGGCCCCGGGATTCTGGGACGATCAGAAGAAGGCCGAGGCACAAATGAAATTAGTTAAAGGTCTGCAAAAGTGGATCGAGGGCTATGAAGAGGTGAAGACGCTGAGCGACGAAGTGGAGCTGGCGTTCGAATTCTACAAAGACGATCTGGTGAGCGAAGAAGAGGTAGACGAAGCCTATCGCAAAGCACTGGAAGCTGTGGAGAACCTTGAACTTAAAAATATGCTCCGTGAGGAGGCCGATCAGTTGGGTTGTGTGCTCAAGATCAACTCCGGTGCCGGTGGTACGGAGAGCCAGGACTGGTCTTCTATGCTGATGCGCCTTTACCTGCGCTGGGCAGAAGAGAATGGATACAAAGTCACCATCTCCAACCTACAGGAAGGGGATGAGGCCGGTATCAAAGCCTGTACCATACAGGTAGAGGGAGACTATGCCTATGGTTATCTCAAAGGAGAGAACGGTGTGCATCGTCTGGTACGTGTATCGCCTTTCAATGCTCAGGGCAAGCGTATGACCTCTTTTGCTTCGGTATTTGTTACTCCGCTGGTAGATGATACCATTGAAGTACAGATCAATCCGGCAGCTATCTCCTGGGATCTTTTCCGTTCGGGAGGAGCCGGAGGACAGAATGTAAATAAGGTAGAGACCGGCGTGCGTCTGCGCTATAAATACAAAGACCCCGATACGGGTGAAGAGCGTGAGATCCTGATCGAGAATACGGAGACCCGTTCGCAGCTGGACAACCGGGAGAATGCCATGCGTTTGCTGCGTTCGCAACTCTATGATATCGAGTTGCAGAAGCGGTTGGCCCAGCAACGCAAGATAGAAGCGGGAAAGAAGAAGATCGAATGGGGATCGCAGATCCGCAGTTATGTCTTCGACGACCGGCGGGTGAAAGATCACCGGACCAATTTCCAGACTTCGGACGTCAACGGAGTGATGGACGGCAAGATCGATGGGTTTATCAAAGCCTATCTGATGGAGTTTGCCGGACAAGAAGAGTGATCCGGAGAAAGGCGGCAGCGGTATATTTTTGCATCCATTGTTTTGATCTTACTGTATTTATTTATATATTTGGATAGTTATACAAGAAAGGTATAACAAAATCCTTTGTTATATGTTATAAATACGGATATCACTATGGGAAAAAGTAAGAAGCTGGCGCATAGTAAAAGAGAAGAAGAACAAGCCAGAAAAGTGATGAAGGTGATCGGTGTATCGCTGTTGATCCTGTCTCTGGCGTTGCTCATCGGGATCTCTTTTCTGGGATGAAACGGACAAACAGGGGAGCGACAGCGTGCGCTCCCTTCTTTTTTGTTCCCCCCGGTAGTTCGGTATGTGCCTTTATGAGATTAAAAAGTTATGTTGCAGGAAGTAGAACGTAAATTCTTGGTGAAAGGGGAGTTCAAATCCCGTGCCTATGCCCATCACCGGATGGTGCAGGGGTATATTTGCAGTGAACGGGGCCGCACGGTGCGGGTACGTATCAGTGAACAGAAAGGCTTTCTGACCATCAAAGGTCCGTCTGATGACTCGGGCATCACCCGCTTTGAATGGGAGAAAGAACTTCCTCTGCACGAAGCGGAAGCGTTGATGCGACTCTGTCTGCCCGGTAAGATCGATAAGACCCGTTACCTGGTGCAGGAAGGAGATCATGTCTTCGAGGTGGATGAGTTTCACGGAGAGAATGCCGGCCTGCTGGTAGCCGAGATCGAACTCAAGCATGCGGATGAGTCGTTTGTAAAGCCTGATTTTCTGGGTGAGGAGGTTACGGGCGATCGCCGCTATTACAATTCCGAGTTGATGAAAAATCCTTTCAGCAACTGGTTGTAACCGGATTTATTTACGATTTACAGAACCAGCGGTCGACGAAGTCAATTACGATTGGAGTTACATCGTATTTCATAGATAGAGTAGGAATTTGTTTTCTATACTTATTGTTGCAAAGATGCTTTGTATATTCCGGATCAGTACCTGGTAAACCTGTAAAACGTAAAAAGGAGATAGCAAGTGGCCCATACTTATTATAAAGAAAAAATCGTACATCGTACATCTGTAAATCGTAAATCCTTTGGATGGTTTATATGAACACCTGCCCCATGAACTGGTCACTTTTGTGTTGGTGACGTTGTTCTCTTTGCTGATCGGACTTTCCCAGCGTAGGCTGAGTCTGCATCGGGAGGGAGAGACTACATCTTTTGGTACAGACCGTACCTTTACTTTTATCGGTATTCTGGGATATCTGCTCTATATCATGGACCCTGTGGAGTTGAGGTTGTTTATGGGGGGTGGACTGATCCTGGGTGTACTTTTCGCGCTGAACTATTTCGTGAAGATGTCTCAGTTCCATGTCTTCGGGATCACTTCCATTGTGATCGCTCTCATCACCTATTCCTTAGCCCTGATCGTAGCCACCCAGCCTTCGTGGTTCTATGTGCTGGTGATCGTGGTGGTGCTCTTGCTGACCGAGCTTAAAAATACATTCACCGAGATTGCTCAGCGGATGCAGAACGATGAGATGATCACATTGGCCAAGTTCCTGGCCATCAGTGGCATCATTCTTCCCATGTTGCCCAACGAGAATATTATCCCCGATATAGACATTACCCCTTATTCCGTCTGGTTGGCTACGGTGGTGGTTTCGGGTATCTCTTACCTTTCTTACCTGCTCAAGCGCTATGTATTCCGTGAATCCGGAGTACGGGTTTCCGGGATCATCGGAGGTCTGTACAGCAGTACGGCCACTATCTCCGTACTGGCCCGTAAGAGCAAGCGGGTTTCCGATCATCAGGTACCGGAGTATGTCTCTGCCATGATGCTGGCGGTATGCATGATGTTTTTCCGTTTCCTGATCCTGATCTTTATTTTCAGCCGGCAGATCTTCTGGTCTGTCTATCCCTTCCTGTTGTGTATGGCTGTGGTAGCTGCCGGGGTGTCCTGGTACATCAACCGTCGGCAGAAAGCATTGGACGAAGCGGATATCCTGGCAGAAGAGGATAGCAGCAACCCGCTGGAGTTTAAAGTTGCCCTAATCTTTGCCGGATTGTACATTCTTTTCACGGTACTTACTCATTTTACGATTATCTATGCCGGTACCACCGGGCTCAATACCCTCTCTTTCCTGGCAGGTCTGAGCGATGTCACTCCGTTTGTCCTGAATCTGTTGCAGGGGCAAGGCGGTATGTCTGTCCAGGTAGTAGCAGCCTGTTGCATGCAGGCTATCATCAGCAGCATCACCGTGAATATGTTTTACGCCTGGTTCTTTTCCGGAAGGCGGGAAGCCATGCGTCGTTGGATCTTCGGAGCATTTGGCTGTGTGGTAGGTGCCAACCTGCTTGTGTTGCTTCTTTTCTATTTTATATATTAAGTTAACTGGCTTTCGGGATGATTCTTAAAATAGGATAAATTATATCTATTTTCATCTTTCTTAACTCCGATAATTTCGTAGTAGTGTCCTATACGCATACTTTTGCCCCTGTTTTGTAACAAACCACACTTTTTTCCGTCTGATAGACTGAAAGAAAAAATGAACCACCCACATGAAAAACAGATTAACTATGCTGTTGGGAATGCTATGCTTTGTTGGTATGGCTTTTGCTCAACACTCAACTACTCCTACATTTACAGTAAAAGGTATGTTGGTCGACTCTCTGTCACTGGAAGGTGAACCGTACGCGACCATAAAGATTGTGAAAAAAGAGGCTCCGGACAAGGCTGTCAAGATGGCTGTTACGGATATGAAAGGTAAATTTCAGGAACGTTTCAGTGCAGAAACAGGAGAATACACCGTGACGATCAGTTCCATCGGAAAGACTACCGTAGAGAAAGATTTTATACTGGAAGCCGGGAAGAGTGAAGTGGATCTCGGCACGCTTTACACCTCCGAAGCCACCAACGAACTGGGAGCGATAGAGATCGTGGCCCAGAAACCTCTGGTAAGAGCGGATATCGATAAGATCGAGTACAACATTCAGGACGATCCGGATTCGCAGAGCAACTCTATTCTGGAAATGCTTCGCAAAGTACCGTTGGTAACGGTAGATGGCGAAGACAATATACAGGTCAACGGGAGCAGCAGCTTCAAAGTACATGTCAACGGTAAGTCTAACCCCATGATGAGCGACAATCCTACGGAAGTACTGAAAAGTATGCCCGCCAATACCATCAAACACATTGAAGTGATCACCAATCCGGGTGCCAAATACGATGCCGAGGGAGTAGGAGGTATTCTGAATATAGTGACAATAGGAGGTGGTTTCGAAGGATATACAGTTACGTTCAGTGCCAATGGCAGCAATACCGGTGGTGGAGGTAGCGTGTACGGAACAGTACAGAAAGGAAAGTTTACCCTTTCCGGAAGATATGGATTTAATCTGAATGATCGTCCCTATAGTTACTACAATGGGCGTCAGGAAAGGACGGAAGAAGAGACAGTGTTGACTACTTACAACAGGAACAAGAGTAAAGGTACATTTCAGCACGGTAGTCTGGAGGCCAGTTATGAAATCGATACCCTGCGGCTGTTTACCGCTTCCTTTGGTATGTATGGCGGAGATAATAAGAACAAGAGTACGGCTTGGGCTTCACTCACCGATCTTCATCCTATGTCTTCGCGCGCGGCTTATTACAGGTACGATCAGATCAACAAAAACGACGGTTCCTGGTATTCTGTCCGTGGGAACATAGACTATCAACGGAGCTTCCCCACTGTCAAAGATCGTATGCTGACTTTGTCTTATAAGATCGATACCCGTCCGCAGAGCTCGGATTACAAACTTAATTATACCTATGATCCGGAGGCAGTAGATGAGAACTATAAAGAATTTCTTGCCGAATTGCTTCGGGACCAGCATTCCGATGGAAAACAAACTACCACAGAGCATACCTTCCAGGGAGACTTTACTACTCCTGTGGGTGAAATACATACTTTAGAGACAGGACTGAAATACATTTCCCGTAACAATACCAGTGACAATAAGCGTTACCTGGCAGATGGGATGTCAAATGAATATGTATATGACCCGGAGGGTAGCAGCCACTACAAACATCTGAATGATATTGTAGCGGTATATGCCGGATATGCTCTTAAATATAAAAAGTTCTCCGGTAGAGTGGGGGTGCGTTACGAACACACCGCCCAGCATATAAAATATCGGGAAAAACCGGATCAGAATTTCAAAACCACTACCGATGATGTGGTGCCCTCTGTGAGTTTTGGCTTCAAACTGGGACAGACACAGAACATCCGGGCAGGATATAATATGCGTATCTGGCGTCCCAGTATCTATTTCCTGAATCCTTATATGGATGATACCAATCCTACCCACATCCGTAGTGGTAACCCCAGGCTGGAAACAGAAAAAAATCATTCGTTTGATGTAAGCTACAGTAATTTCACAAACAAATTCAATGTCAATCTTTCCTTGCGTCATTCGTTTAATAACAACAGTATCGAAGATTATAGCATGTTGGTCAACCCTGCTGAAATTCCAAATTATGAAGTAGACCCGGCTTTTGCCAACCAGGATGTGCTTTATACCACTTACGGAAATATCGGAAAATCCAGTAATACCGGACTAAGCGGATACATCAACTGGAACGCTTCTTCCAAAACCCGTGTCTATACCAATCTCAACGGAAGCTACAGACACATGTCGAGTTCCGCTCTGGATCTGTCCAACTCCGGATGGAACCTCTTTGCGTATGGAGGGATCCAGCATACCTTCCCCCTGGATATTCGTGCCAGTCTGAACCTGATGGGGTCTACTCCGTATATCTCTTTACAAGGACGCGGATATAGTTTCTATGATTATAGCTTCAGTGTGAACCGGTCGTTTGTAAACAAAAGACTTACACTGAGTGCGTTCGCGGGTAATATCTTCACCAAATACACAAAGAGCAGTAATACCTCAGAAGGACAGGGATATAAAGAGTGGAGAGAAGATAAATACTCCCGGCGTCGGTTCGGCATTAGTATCAGTTATCGGATCGGTGAACTCATTGCCAGTGTGAAAAAGGCTGCCCGTACCATCAGCAACGATGATGTGAAAGATGGCGGCGGAGGTGGTGGCGGCGAATAATTTGCCGTTTCTGAATAAATCTTTATTTTTGTAGTTATATATTCTCTCACTGTCCGGGTTTTCCTTGTGAAGATCCGGGCAGTCTCTATTTTTGATGTATGCTTACAAAAACAAAGTATATGAAGAAACTACTACATTTCCCGATCGTTTTTCTTGGTATGATTATCTGTTTCTCCTGCGGCCATAAACCGGGTGTGGAAACACAGGTGGAAAAGGAATTGGACCGTCTTTTCACGGATCTTTTCCCGGCAGACCAGCCGGGTGCGGCCGTGCTGGTGGCACGTGGTGATTCGATCCTGTACAACCGGGGGTTTGGCCTGGCCCGCCTCGATACCCTGTCCCCTATGACCGGAAATACGATGCTGAACATCGCTTCGGTCTCCAAACAATTCTCGGCGGTGGCACTCTGTCTGTTGGAAGAGCAGGGAAAGCTTTCTCTGTCTCAGACGGTAAAGGAGTACTTTCCAGACTATAAAGCCGATTTCTACGATCGCATCACCCTGCATCACCTGCTCACCCATACTTCCGGATTGCCCGATAGCCGCGACCGTACCAACCGGGAGTTTATGTTCTATTGCCAGGAAGAGGAGTCGTGCCGCTACCTGATCGATCTGGATTCACTGGCATTCGAACCCGGTACTGGGTACGAATACCAGAACCCTACCTATCAGTTGATGCTGATGATCATCGAGCAGGCTTCGGGCGAGCAGTTCGACGATTTTATGCGTACTCATATCTTCGATCAGGCAGGTATGCCCGATGCTGTCTATTTCGAACCTCAACGCTACATTCCCCGCATGGCACATGCCTACCTGCAAAACCCCGATACCGGATCCTGGGAGGAGCACGACTACGGAGAGGCCAACTTCTTTGGTACCAAAGCAGATGGCGGACTGTATACCTCTGCCGAAGAATTCTTCCGCTGGCACCGTGCTTTGTGGGAAGGTCGTATCCTCTCTCCCGGAACACGCGAAGCAGTCCATACCGGATATACCGATACGGATATTCCGGACACCCGATATGGGTATGGCTGGTTTATAGAGGAGCGTCCCGACCGGCCCCGGAAGATCTATCATACCGGAGATAACGGTGCTTTTCTCCTGTTTGAAGGCTATTATCCCGATCAGGATCTGTTCTATCTGGTCTTTGCCAATCGATGCGACTGGGAGAGGGAAGAGACGGTAGAGAAAATGGATCGTATTTTCGAAAAGGCGGGTTGGCTGAAATAAGGATAAGTCTTGGCTTATCCGATGGAATTACTCAACTTACATTTTGTCTGTTTGTGACAAAATGCTTTTTCTGTTCTTGTAGATTCTCTTATTTCCGAATTGAAACGCCTGGAGAAGAAAATAGGCCAGGGATATGAGGTTTGAAGCTATTCGTTTGTTTTAGAATTTCTTGCGAATGATAGGTATGCGAAATATTAATTCTATATTCTTTGGAAATAAGGATGTATTTATTTTCTTTTTGTATTAGAATGATATTTTATATTATTCTTTCCGGAATACTCTTCCAGAGTGAAAGAAGAGATAATTTGTGTAAATAAAATTCTTTTCCGGTAAGGATTCGGAATCTTACCGAGAGAAATTCGGAGTCTTATCGGTAAAGATGCGAAGTTCTACCGGGAGAAGTCCATACTCTTACCGGGTTAAAACTATATATTTACCGTCTAAATGACTTATACTGAAACAGGTTGTCACTTTTTGGTGCTTGTTACTAAAGAAGTTGTCATAATATATTCTTCTATACTAAGAAAGTTGTCATTTTTGCATCGGTTCTCCTAAAAGAGTTTACCTTTCAAAAAGAATATACAATTAGTAAGTTTACCTGTATTTGAGAGCTTCACAAATATAATTCATTTTTCCCTTATTTCCTTTTCTTTTTCCACAGATTCTCACCTGGGAGGTGCCCTGCATATACCTCCATTGGTTTCTTCATTCCAATACTCATATGTGGCCTATGATAGTTATAAAACTCTATCATCCGGGAAATTTCTTGCCTTGCGTGCTCTTCAGAGGAAAAGAGAGAGGTGGCATATATCCACTCTGTCTTTAGTATCCCATTCATCCTTTCGGCTACTGCGTTACTGGTCGGTTTAGAATCCTCCGTCATGCTAATACGTATATGATGTTCTTTGAGTAAGTTAACATATAGATCGCAGGCATATTGTGAACCACGGTCAGAATGATGGATTGTTCCACACAGGTTACCTGCTGAGGCTTTTTCTATGGCCTGCATAAGGGCCTTTGCCGTATACTCCGCATGAAGACCCGGTGCTAGTTCCCATCCTAAAACAGCATGAGAATAGGCGTCGGTAAGTAAATGTAGATAACAAACTCCGCCTTCTATCCATATATAAGTAATATCACTCACCCATATATGATTTGGATAGCCAGGGACCAGATCTTTAATCAAATTGGGGTATTTCATATACATATGATTGGATTTGGTTGTACGACGAGGTTTACAGCCAGGAAGCATCAGTTTTTCTGCACGCAGGAAATTTAGAAAAGCATCCCGTCCTCCTATCACCTGATGACCATACACACTGGAAAGCTCCACATATAACTTAATTCCACCCATACTGGGAGCCCTCAGACGATAATAAGAGACGGCTTCCAATAAAACAGTTCTTAACTGGGACTTGGTAAGTAAGCTCTTTTTCTTTTTATAATAAGCCTGGCGAGTCTTGCCAAACAGGCCGCAAAGAGTATCTAAGTTTATACCCGGATACTCTTGGCGCAGGCTTGTTACTGTTTGGCACCATCTTTTTTTAAGATGAAGATCCCTTCTTCTTTCTCAGCAATTTCAATCAACTTCTCAAAAGCCCGCGAACGGAGTTTCTCCATCTCTAAAGCCTTTTTCAGACCAAGAACTTGCTCCTCAAGAATCTCTTCTTTACTCTTTTGACGTTTACTCATTTCATAGCGGGATATGGTTTGGATATCCAAAGATAAAGATTCTGAATCAACAGGATAGCACTTCATCCAATAATGTAAAACCTGAGAACAACTCAAATTCCATTTGCGAACAGTAAATTTCAAAGACGATAAATTTGAATAATGATCACGCAAAACTTCTAATTTGAAGGTTTCGCTGTAAGGACCGGGTAAAGATTTTGCCATAAAATATAAATTTTATGCACAAAAAACGTGTAAACCTAATTCCGTATAAGACATAAATATGCCATATTTACGTATATTCAGGGAATATATATACGAAATTGATTCTGCGATCTGTATTTTTGAACTTGTCACAATTAGCGAAAAGCATTTTTAAAGATGAAAAAGATAGAAAATGGGTGTATTTGATATCAGATTGTATTAACTTCGGGTGGATAAGCTCTTTCCATCGGTCGCTGATACCCTTTTCTGTTGAGATGCAGGAGGTCTTCCGTGAACAATTATGGGCACAGCTCTCCTGCTTCAACGAAAAGGCAGGAAGCCACATCCGGAAAAAACAGACCGGTACAGGTGTTTGTATACTCTTCCATCTGTATGGAAGACGGGAAGATACTCCTGAAAACGTATGGGATCTTCTGCTTCCTGGACGTATAGGAAACAGGAGGAGCCGGAGGAAAGAGAGAAAAAACAACCAGATTCGGGCGTTTTTATAGCGGATAAAATATAAAGCAGGGGATGACCGCGCAGAACAAACGATCTGCTACGGTCAGAATTCCCTTGGGATTACCTTATGAATGTGTATGAAATTCCAGCTTCTTCAGTCCCCGTTGCACATCCGGGTGGCTCATAAACAGTTTCCAGAGCAATCCGCTCCGGTAGTTCTCTATCATCACCGCAATAGGTCCCTGGTCGATGGCTAAGTAGCGCTGAGGATACCAGTGGTCGGTATCGCTGAAAGCATCGTATAAACCGTATGGGCCAAACAGTTGGTCTTCCCGCGCGTACAGATGGCGCATCACCGCCATAGACTCTTCCGGTGTATAGACAAGTGAAGAGAGAGCCGCGGTAGGAGAGATCACTCCCTGATCTTCCGTCTCCAGAGGAGCATGAGCGGCATAGCCGTTCACCGAATAACTGGCAGTCAGTCCCCAACAATCGGCTCCGTATCCTTTGTAGCCTTTCGGATTGCGGATGCAATAGGCCCGGTTGATCCGGGTGAGGTTTCTCATTTCATCGAAATAGTTAGCGTATCTGTCTTGCAGGCCGCGCGGATCCAGTGCCAGGAAAGAGTAGTGTGCCCAGAAGAGAGGCCCGGCTTCCGTGCCCTGATAGCGCAGTTGAAGCGGTATATTCTCTACCGTATGTGGCGCTACGATCGCACCGTTCTGCGCCCATCCCTTGTGGTATACCTCCGGTGTGATGGCATAGGTAGGAGAAGGGGCTGCTAAGATATACATGATCAGGCATTCGTTGTAGCCCCGCACGGGAAAGTTCATTTCCCAGCCGTATCGCGGGCTCCAGTGCCAGTAAAGTACCTCCTGTCCGTTGCAGTACCAGTTCCATTCCACCTCCCGCCAGAGGGTGTCGATACGCGCGGCCAGCTCCTGTTCGGGCTGTGTGCCGTCTACATAGTATTGGTGCAGAGCCAGGAGTGCCTGGACCAGAAAAGCGGTCTCTACCAGGTCTCCGCCGTCGTCTCTGGGACTGAACGCTTTGGCACGACCTGTTTCCCCGTACCACCAGTGTGGGAAAGCACCGTGAAACTGATCTGCTTTTTCCAGAAAACCAACGATCTGTTCCATCCGTACATATCCCTCTGCGCGGGTGATATAGCCGCGTTCCATACCGGAGATCAGGGCCAGTATACCAAACCCGCTTCCCCCGGAGGTGATCACGTTTTTATCGTTCTCCGGATAATGTCCGTCCACATGATAGCGTTCCCGGGCCATACCACTGACCGGTTCGGCTCCTTCCCAGAAATAGTTGAAGGTACGTCGCTGCACCGTATCGAGTAGTGCCTCGTCAGTCAGTTCCACCTGTGTGCCTCGTGAACGGGAGTTCTCCTGACATCCTCCCGCAAACAGCAGGAGGATCATCAGGGGGGTGATTATTCTTTTCATAAGCTACTTATTCGCTCAGGGTGAAACGTGTTTTCTTCAGGTCACGGCTGTTGCCGCCGATCATCACATCAAACTCACCCGGTTCGTAGACAAACTCCATATCGTAATTGTAGAACTTCAGCAAGTCTGTGGTGATACGGAAAGTGACTTCACGCGATTCACCCGCTTTCAGGAAGATCTTTTCAAATCCTTTCAGTTCCTTGACCGGGCGGGTGATGCTGCCTACCCGATCGCGCAGGTAGAGCTGTACCACTTCGGCGCCATCCCGTTGTCCGGAGTTGGTCACCGTCACTGTAGCAAGCAACTCCTCACTGGGCGACATCACAGAGCGGCTCAGACGAATATCACTGTAGTTGAAAGATGTATAGCTGAGTCCATATCCGAACGGATAGAGCGGGTCGTTGTCCACATCTAAGTAGTTGGTACGGAATTTCTCGAACCACTTGCCCTCTTCCAGCGGACGGCCTGTACTCTTGTGGTTGTAGTAGAGCGGTATCTGGCCTACGTTCTTCGGGAAAGTAGCGGTCAGTTTTCCACTGGGATTCACATCGCCGAACAATACGTCTGTGATGGCATAGGCTGCTTCACTGCCGCCGAACCATACATTCAGAATGGCAGGCACGTGTTCCTCTTCCCAGGTGAGGGTAAGCGGACGCCCGGTAAAGAGCACCAGTACCACCGGCTTTCCGGTTTTCAGCAACTCTTCCAGCAGGTGCCGTTGCACATCCGGCAGGTCGAGGTTGGTACGCGAACTGCTCTCTCCTGACATTTCTGACGATTCGCCCAAGGCAGCCACGATCACATCGGCCTGTGCCGCTGTGGCTAAGGCTTCACGGAGAAGCTCTTCATCGCTGCGGTTATCGCGGTGCAGGCTGCGGCCGAACATGGTGGCACACTCTTCGTATGCCGCGTCGCTGATGAGGTTGCTTCCTTTGGCACAGACCACATTCACCTGAGGGCCGAGCACCTCTTTCATGCCTTCTATCAGCGAAGGATAGTCGTCCAGACGCGCGGCTACGCTCCAGGTTCCCGGCATGTTCGAACGGGTATTTGCCAGCGGGCCTACTACAGCTACCGTTCCTTTCTTTGGCAAAGGAAGCAGGTTGTCACTGTTTTTCAGCAAGACAAAACTCTCCGAGGCGATACGACGCGCTACCTGGCGGTGCTCCGGCGTGAACAGCTGGCGGGCCGGACGGCTTAGGTCGCAGTATTTATACGGATCTTCAAACAAGCCTAGTTTGTATTTGGCCTCTAAGATCCGGCGGCAGGCCCGATCCAGCGTCTCTACAGACACCTTGCCCGCTTCGATAGATGCTTTCAGGGTACCCAGAAAACCATTGCTCACCATATCCATATCCATTCCGGCGTTCAGGGCCAGGGCAGAAACCGTTTGCAGGTCGCCCATTCCGTGATCTACCATCTCCGAAATACCGGTGAAGTCGCTCACAACAAATCCGTCGAATCCCCATTGGGTGCGGAGTACATCGGTAAGCAACCATTTGTTGCCACTGGCGGGAAGGCCGTCGATCTCATTGAAAGAGGCCATTACACTTCCCACACCCGCCTCTACGGCGGCCTGGTAAGGAAGCATATATTCGTTGAACATCCGGTTGCGGCTCATGTCTACCGTATTGTAGTCGCGTCCGGCATCCGGTGCTCCGTAGAGAGCGAAATGTTTCATGCAGGCCATGATCTCGTCGTTGCCGCTCATGTCGGTTCCCTGATACCCGCGGATCATCGCTCTGGCAATCTCGGCAGCCAGGTACGGATCTTCGCCGTTGCCTTCCGATACCCGTCCCCAACGTGGATCACGCGATATATCCAGCATGGGACTGAAGGTCCAGCTGATGCCGTCGGCACTGGCCTCTATGGCCGAGATACGTGCCGACTCTTCCACGGCCTGCATGTCCCAGGTACATGACAGTCCCAAAGGAATAGGAAAGATGGTTTCATACCCATGTATCACATCCATACCAAAGATAAGCGGAATACCCAGCCGACTTTTTTCTACGGCCAGCTTTTGTACATCCCGGATACGTTCTACCCCCTTCAGGTTGAAGAGGCCACCCACCTCTCCGCGGGTGATCTTTCCGGCAATGTCGCTGCTCTGGGCCTGTCCGGTGACGATCTCTCCGGTAACGGGCAGGTTGAGTTGCCCGATCTTTTCTTCCAGTGTCATCCGGCCCATCAGATCGTCGATGAAACGATCCATATCTCCGCTCTTGTTCTGTGCCTGTACTCCCGGAAAGGTACACAGGAGCAGGCACACGATTGATTGTATTCTTTGAAATAACCTGTTCATAACTGATTTTTGTATCTATACTGATGATTACATAAGGCGGGTGGTCCGTTCCCGCAGATCTGTGGATACCCGTGCCTGCCCGGAAGCAGGCACGGAGGATATCCGCAGAGGGAAGAAAACTTCCCGGCTGATCTCTCTTGTTACCTGAAAAATAGCTGGATAGAATGACGATCTATGGATTTACGATCTGGAACTACCAGACATGGGCATCCTTATCCGATGTGGTTGCTGATATATGTGATACACCATAGGGTTGGATCTGCCTCGCGGAGACGCACGCCGTGCGTCTCTACAGGTGGATGATACCAGGGAATACCCGTATTTTCAAATCGTAAATCCCTTTGCAGACCGCCTGGTTGGCTACGCCGATCTTCGATTGACTTCGTCGACCGTTGGTTCGTAAATCGTAAATTGTAAATCGTAAATTGTAAATCGTCAAATCGTAAATCTCTTTAATAGTCCGGATTCTGCACCAATACCCCTTTCGATTTGTCTATCTGATCCTGCGGGATAGGCAGGTATTTGTGTTTATCCTGATAGTTGGTCTTGCCGGCAGCGTGCAGGACTTCTCGGGCACTGCCCCAGCGTACGAGGTCGTAGAAACGGTCGGGTTCCAGTCCCAGTTCCACACGACGTTCGTGGCGGATGGCATCGCGCAGGGTAGCCTGGTCGGTAGCGGTTACCTTCGGCAGGATGTTGTCGTCTCCTCCGCGGGCACGGGCGCGCACCATTTCCAGGGCATTCGATGCCTCTCCCGTCTTACCCAGTTCATTAGCAGATTCTGCTACCATCAACACCACATCCGCAAAGCGGATCAGGCGGATATTTACCCAGAAACCTCCTTTGGTAAATTCCAGACGTTTGGCCGGATCGGTATATGCTTTTTTGTTGTAGTAGGCTCCCGAGCCGGAAGATACCGGAGATTCGCCGTAAGGCTTGTTGGTATTCTCGGGGGTGATGGGCTCGTCTTCCGACCGACGGAAATAGAGCAGAGTAGCATCTTTCCGCGGATCGCCCGGCTCATAGGCCTCACCCATCTCTTTGGTAGCCATGTGCCAGCCCCAGCCCAGGTTCCAGTCGCCCGCGCCACGTACTCCCTGTACCTCGCAGAACTGACTGCCGATAGACAGGTCGGCTTTCAGGGCCGCGGTAGAGGCACATTGCAATTCGAATATCGATTCGCTGCAATTCTCACCTTCGTCGGTCCAGATCTTATCGTACGGGGTGTTGAGGTCGTACAGTCCGGAACTCATCACCTCCGAAGCCGCCTCATACATCTTTTCCCAGTCGTTGCGCATCATAAAGGTACGTGCCTGCAGCGAGCGGGCAGCCCCCCAGGTGAGGCGACCCGTGTATTCCGCGGTCCATTCGCGGGGCAGCAACTCTACCGCGGCAGCCAGGTCTTCATCGATCTGTTTGTAGATGGCATCTACAGTAGTTTTGGGTACGTTCACCTCTGCCGCGTCTTCTATCTTATCTACCACCAGCGGTACTTCTCCGTAGGCGCGCACCAGGTTGAAGTAGCAGTAGGCCCGGAAGAAGAGGGCTTCTCCCTTGTTACGCTGGGAGGCGGTATCCGTGAGGTCGTTGGTGTCGATCGCGTCTATCACCGAGTTGCACTGGTAGATGATGCTGTAGTTATGTGTCCAGTAGGCATTGAGGCTACCGTTGTTGGTCACGTAATAGAAATCGTCGAACATAGCAGCCATATCCGCCCCGTCGTCCGCGGCGCTTCCTTTTTCGGAATCTTCCGACCGCATGTGGTGTACGGCAAATGCCGGAATTCCCGCAGTGATGTTGTAACTACGCATCTCTTTGTAGATACCGAATACCTGTCCTTCCAGACCTCCGCCCGGAGCATCGTCTTCGGTGAATTGTCCCAGCGGACTACGGTCGAGGAAATCGTTACAGCCTGTGCACAGCAAAGCGGCCGAACCGATAAACAGCGATAGGATATATGTCTTCATTTTCATGGTTCTGAATGTATTTAAGTTAGAAAGTCAGGTTGATACCGAATGTATACACGGCTGGCATCGGATAGCTTCCCGTATCTATACCGAAAGCGGTAGCCGATCCTCCGATTTCGGGGGTGTAGCCGGTGTTGTTTTTCCAGGTCTTCAGGTTCTGTCCGTTCACATACACCTTCAGGGCCTGCAATCCGATCTTGCTGATCAGCTGCCTGTCGAAATTATAGGCCAGCTGTATATTACGCAGGCGGAAGAAGCTGCCGTCTTCGATGTAATACTCCGAGTTCATGTTGTTGATCGTATGCGTCGTATCCAGGATCGGCTGTGTGTTGGAGGTGCCTTCATCGGTCCAGCGTCCCAGACGTTGTTTCATGAAGTTGAACTGCGACCAGTTGTAATTGTCCCACGTACGATAGATCTGGTTGCCATACTGCCCCATCATATCCACACTCAGTTCGAAATTCTGATAGGAGACTCCCAGTGAGATACCATACGTGAATTCCGGGGTCGGATTGCCGATCAGGGTACGGTCTGCCGTGGTGATCTCTCCGTCACCGTCCAGGTCTTTGAATTTGAGGTCTCCCGGCTTCACCGTGGCCAGGGTATTGGTCGGAGAGTTGGCAATATCCTCTTCCGACTGATAAATACCCTCTACTTTGTATCCGTAGAAATATCCGATGGGATATCCGCCCATGGTGTAACTGATGCTTTTGTCACCGTCGATCAGGGAGTACCCTTCCTGCACCAGGTGCTTTACTTTGTTGTTGATCGTAGTCAGGTTTCCGGCGATGCTGTATCCCCAGTCGCCCACCTGGTCTCTCCAGGAAATGGCCAGTTCCACCCCTTTGTTCCCGATCTCTCCCAGGTTTCCCATACCGGGTACACTTCCCGACAGACCCGGTACTTTCGCCAGCAGGTCTTTGGTGTTCTTCTTGTAATACACCCCTTCGAAATGCAGGCGGTTGCGCAGGAAGTTCGCTTCGAGACCCGCTTCCCAGGCTTCTACTTTTTCCCAGCGCAGGTTCGGGTTGGGCAGGTAGGCCAGTTGATACCCCGGAATGATGTTGTTGCCGAATACGGCGGAAGAACTGTTTTCCAGCAGAGGCTGTGCCGGATAGGCCGTATCCAGGACCTGGTTGCCCAGTGTACCCCACGAACCTTTGAGTTTCAGTATATCAAACACCTTCTGGCCTTGCATAAAGTCCTCTTCCGTCATCAGCCAGCCGGCACCTACCGAGTAGAAGTTCTGCCACTGGTTGCCTGTGTAGGAAAAGGCGGAAGATCCGTCGCGACGGAACGACGCGTTGAGTAGGTATCTGCTCCGATAGTTGTAGATGATACGGCCCAGTACGGAGACGGTAGCCCGTTCCCATTGCGTGCTGCCGTTGGTAGAAGTGGAGGCATCTCCGATGCTTACGTACCATTTGTCCGGATCATCGGCAATGAAAAGTCCTTCGCCCTATGTACGTGCCGCGTCCAGTCTTTCTAGGGAGTTGTAGTAGGTTGTGAAACCCGCCGTCGCGGTGAGGTTATGATCGTTGAAGCTGTTGATATACGTCAGTACATAATCGCTCTGTACTTTGATCTCGTTTTGTTTGTACTGGCTCACGCCCGTTTCACCGTTTCCTAAGGTCACCACTTTATCCGCTACCTCCGCGTCGTACAATTGCATGAACGGCGTATAGGCGCGGTTGTTGTGCGAATCATAGTCCATAGAAAAAGTCGCGCGGAAATTGAAATCTTTCAGGAAACGGATGTCACCGTAGAGATTTCCGGATGCCCGGTAATTCTCCGCTTTCACCTTGTTCGCTTTCAGTGCGATATCTACCATCGGGTTGTTGATCTGCGCTTTCTGAAACGGAGGCAGTACGGAATAAAGTCCGTATGCTTCGTTGTATACCGGAGCCACAGGGGTGGCCCGTACTGCGTTCAATACCTCTTTCGCATCTGTAGGTAGGGTGCGGGCACCGTTGAACTGGAATCCGATCTTCAGGTACTCTTTGAGTCTGTACTCGTTGCTTGCGTTCAGCGTTACCTTACTGAACTTCTCATGGATGATGTTTCCCTCTTCTTTGCTGTATCCTACACCGAGGTAGAAACTTTGCTTGTCCGAAGCACCCGATACACTGATGTTGTTGTTGGTAATGAAACCTGTCTGGAAGATCTCGTCCTGCCAGTCGGTATCCGCTGTCCAGCTGCTGAAATCGAACGGATCGAGTCCCTGATTTTTCAGCTGTTCGTTGTATAGCTCTTTGAATTCGGCCGCATTGGCCATCGCGATCTTATCCGTTACTTTTTTCCATCCGAATGAGGTATTGATATGGATTAAGGTCTGTCCCTCTTTGGCCTTTTTCGTAGTGATGATCACCACACCGTTGGCACCCCGTACCCCGAAGATAGCCAGGGAAGAGGGGTCTTTCAGGATCTCCATGGATTCGATGTCCGCCGGATTCAGGAAGTTGATGTTGTCGTTGAACAGTCCGTCTACGATATACAACGGTTTGTATCCGTTGATGGAGTTTGTTCCGCGGATGCGGATCTCCGGATCGCTGCCGGCGCGTCCGCTGTTGATCACCTGTACACCAGCTACCTTACCCTGGATAGAAGAGAGGGGATTGGTTGCGGGGCGGTTGGCGATCTCGTCTGCCCGGATGTTGGTGATAGAGCCTGTCAGGTCTATTTTCTTCGCGCTGCCGTATCCGATAACTACGGTTTCGGCAAGCATCTGCGAGTCGTCCAGCATGGTTACGTTGATCACGTTCCGGGTTCCGACCTGTATGTTCTGTTTCACCATACCGATGTAAGAAAATTCCAGTACGGCGTCCGGAGTTACGGAAAGACTGTATCTGCCGTCCAGATCGGTAGTTGTACCTGTGGCTGTGCCCTGCACTACGATGGAAACTCCGATCAGCGGATCGTTGAAGGAATCGGTCACCTGACCGGTCACGGTTTTGTTCTGGGCGTGCAACGGCAGTAAGGTAAGAAAGGAGACTGCCCATAGAAGCATGGTTTTCATTCCGGATATACGATCCCAGAGAATACTTTTCAGTGGTTTATTCTTCATTGCATTCAAGTTTAACAAATGTATCATTCAAGGTTGTCAGACTCTTGTTGGGCGGGGATATACATCACCTGTACAGAGGGTGGGGTCGGGCCCTGACCGTTGTTACTCTGTGCGGTCCGTATTTTTCCTCCGGCCATCGGTAAGACTGTGACAAATGTATTCAACCTGTCGGATCCGGGTCAGAAAAAGGACTCACCCTGATTACATACCCCGCTTTTTTAACATTCGCGGGATTTCACAGATACTACTCAAAAAAAGATAAATGATTTGATCTCAGAATGTTGTCTTGTGTTTATCCGTCGATGGTCAGAAAGTATTCATTCAGGTTGTCCGAGGAAGATAAGTTCAGTTTTTTACGCAACCGGTAGCGGTTGTTCTCCACCGCGCGGACCGAGAGGTTCATCAGCGAAGCGATGTCTTTGGTTTCCATGTTTAGTTTGAGGCAAGCACACAGGCGCAGGTCGTTATTGGTCAGTTGCGGGTGCTGGGTTTTGAGGGTTTTGAAGAAACTTTTGTGTTTCTGCTCAAATTTGATCAGGAACATTTTCCAGTCTCCCTCTGTATCGAGATGATTGGCCAGCAACACATTCATTTTCTGGTACAGCGGCAGTAGTGCCCGCTGGTTGTTCCGGGCACAGAACTCGTCTACCATCTCTTTCAGTTTCAGGATAAGCTCATTTTTCTGGATGCTGAAAGAGGTCTGTGTCAGCAGTTCCGCGTCTTTCTTCTCGATCTCGTCCAGTAGTCTGGCATTTGTCCGTCGCAGCAGCAGGGTCTCCCGTGCCCTGATCTTTTGCAGGTGCAGGTTGCGGTACCGGCGCAGGACCAATGTCCATATGGAGTAGAACAACAGACAGCTGCCCGCGAGGTAGAGCAGATAGGCCCAGTGGGTGCGATACCAGGGCGGGAGTATGGTGAAAGGATACACCCGTGTTTCCGACTCGTGCCCCAGGCGGTCCGATGTCCGCAGCAGCAGGCGATAGCTTCCCGGTGGCAGGCGATCGTAAGAGATCGTACGGCCCGCGGGAGCCTCTTTCCAGTCTGCGTCTATCTGTTCGATCCGGTGATCTATGCCCCACGGACTGGCAAAGGAATTATTTACTCCATAGTGGAAAGAAACCGTCTGGTAGGAGTAGGGGATATGGGCCTCCTCTTCCACAGAGAGATAGACCGCTTCTTTGTCGTAGCCACTTAGCCGTACACTCTCTATAAAGGGTGCCGGCAGCTGCGGCGCGGGAATGTCTTCGTAGGCAGTGGTTGCCAGGATGAAACCGGCATGCAGGCATACCAATGACAAGGTATCGTTCAGTACAGAGATGTTTTCGTATTCATTGACCAAAGATATGCCGTTTCCACCGATCCGGTGCGCGTCCAGTATGCGGGCCATGTATCCGTCGTAGAGAAAGCGGTAGATGGCTGTCTCTGTGATGGCCCAGCTCTCTTCGTTGCGGATATGTACGATGCGTTTGAGGCGGTTGATCTTCCGGAAACAATCATTGAGCTGTGTATTGAGGGTGAGGCGATCGTTGTTCTCATCGTAGTTCCAGAACCGGTCGTTGCCCAGGAACAGGATGCGGCCTCCCGCTTTAAACAATTGCAGCTTGGACGGCAGCAGGCTGTCTGTCTGCTGTCCGTAATAGGTTACGTAACGAAATCCTTTCAGGTCGTCGTCGAAGCGACATTTGTATACGCCCTGGTTCACTGTCTCCAACCAGATGTTGCCCAGGTGATCCGTTTCTACATGCACGATCGGTTCCGGCAGTTGATCCATTTTGTAGAGTTCGCCCGAAGTCCTGTCCACCACATTCAGTTCGTTATAGGTAGCCAGCAGCAACAGATCCCTGTCTTTGATCCGTGTTCCCACCGCCCGGAACACACCCGTGTTCACCGGATAGGGTTCAGTCACTTTTAGGTCCGCGCCGATCTGTTTCAGCCCGTTGTTGTGCGCACAAAAGAGTTTTCCGTCTGTTTGCAGGAAAGACCACACCTGTCCCTGCGTACCCTGGATCAGTTGTAGGGAAGAGAAATAGTTCTGATCACTCAGTTTGTCTACCGGTGCGTAATATACTCCCTGATTGGTTCCGATGATCAGTTTATCGTTCCACAAGGTAGCACCGTATACGGCTCCCGCGTCGAGGTTGTTGCTCAGGTAGTAGCTAAGCCGCTCCTGATAACAGAGATAGGCAATGCCCCGGTCCAGCGTCACCCATACATTTTCCTGCGCGTCTTCGTACAGAGACAATACCGTATTGTTGCGCAGCGAATTGGTCGAGGTAAAGTGATTGAGTAGATTCCCCTGCAGGTCTGTTTCGTATACTCCGTCGAGCTGGGTACCCAAAAAGAATGTCTTCCGTCCGGAGGCATAGATGCCACAATTCAGCTCTTTTCCGGCCAGTTGCCGGGCAAGATCCCGGTTCCACAGGGTGAACTCTTTTCCATTGTATATATACATCTCTCCCGATGAAGTGCCGATCAGGAAGGCATCGGTCTCATAGGGCAGGATCACGCGTATAGTGGTTGAAGACAGGAAGTCGCTTCCTTCTATTTTCTCCAGGCGATCTCCGTGTAGCCGGAAGAGCGGACCGTAGGTCTGCTGCACCCAGTATTCTTCTCTGATCTTTAACAGGAAAATAAGGCTCTTCTCTTTCTCTATGGTAGTCATGCTGCCATCGGGGTTATAGCGGTAGATGCCATTGAAAGACTGGAAATAGATCTGCTCGCCATCGATGTATATTTTCCAGAAGTTCTGGTTTTTCAGTTCGTTCTCCGGGATTAGTCCTTTCAGAGAGGTGTACACAAGCCGGCCCGTAGCATCGCGGTCCCATCTGCCCAATTCCTCAAATCCTCCGGTGTAAATAGTTTGATGAGACTCTATGGCTATGGCTCGTACGATCGGAGAGGAGTGGATGCGGTACAGCTCCCAGGCCCTCCCGTCCGATTCTAGTAATCCGATGTCATTGCCAAAGTACATAACTCCTCTTTCATCCTGTCCTACAGACCAGTTTTTATTGGCTGCCTGATATACTTCACGGGAAATATAATCTACTCTTGGCTTCTGATAGGCATAGAGCAGGGGATAAAGGAAAAAGGCATATAGGAATAGAAAAAGAATGCGTGATTTCATGGAGTACAGTAAGGATTCTCAGGTATTATTTTCAAATGCAAGTATACGAAAATAATTTGGTATGTACGAAAAGCGTTTTTATTTATCTTTTCCGGCCATTCAGGCTGATGAAAGCCTTTTTGTCGCTTTTTTTAAGTAAACAGAAGTTGATCTATATCATATATGTACCCGGTTTCGGATGCCCTGCAGTGGAAAAGTAACGATAAGAAGCGCACTCCTTCAGACTCTTTATAATAAATATGTAAAGCCTGTGGCAGGATAGTGTAAAATAGCTATCTTTGTCCGTCCGGATCCTTTGAAAGAAAAATACTCCATCCAACTATCTGCTTTATGAAAAACCTGCTTTTCCCTATTATACTTATATTCGTTTGTATATCAGGTGCTATGTGTACACAACAACGTCCGGCACATGTAGATACAAGTATTTCTTTGTCTGTAGACTCTCTTGTTCTTTCGCAGGAAACTCACTATACAGTAGAAGATACGGTTACATACCAGATAGGAGGGAAATTGTATCACGAAGAATTTCTCCCTGAAGATTCCATTACCGTACTGAAGGCGGTATATCAGGGAGACTATCGGGAATACCATATTCTGGTGCATGATACCTATTCCCGTTTTCATACTCTGTTTACAACTGAATATATAGATGCTGCCTATACACATGAAAAAGAATATTACGCAGAGCAGTACAGAGATCACATCGCCCGGGAGGATTCCATCGAAGTAGTATCACCACTGCCTCGTGAAATGGAAGATTTGAAGGGATATTGGATCTGGTTGTGGTACTATCCGGAATACGATGATTATTTCCTGCATCACTATATGGGAGATCTGCACAATCATCATCTATCCGAATATTATACACATATGTATATGGATGGACCTTTCCCGGAAAAGATCACATCATTTTCTATCAAAGAGGAGGGTGATTTTACGGTTGGGCTGGGAGAAAACCATATGGAGTTTGTGCTTGTAGAGGCAGATCGTGAGGTTTATCGTATGCCCGGCACTTCCATTTATTGTACTCCGGCGAGAAATGTAAATAAATTCAGGATAGTGTTGTCTGTCAATAACACAGGGGATCTGATCTGACAGCGGAGTGATTGTTGCAGGAAGGAGTATTTTATTTCTATCCAACAGTCAGAAAATAAAAAGTAAAGAACTGTTATCTTATTTATATTTCTGGTGTTCCCCATCCTTTTATAGGATATCATAAGTAAATTTAAAATCTGTAACTCTTCTTTTTACACACTATTCATTTTCATAAGAATAGACTATCTTTGTAGGATGTCTGATTTCCGGTTGATCGCTCCTTCTCCTTTACTGGCTCCGTATGTGAAGCACTACTGGGTGTTGCATACCAGGCCGGATGCCGGTTTCACCGAACGGGTGACACCCACCGGAAACATGCAGCTTTTTTTCTATTCCGGAGGAGCTATACATACCCGGCAGAAAAGTTGGCAGGGGACTTCACTTCTTTCCGGTCATACAACGGATTATGTAGACCTTCACGGAAATGAACAGGTACGTATCCTTGCTGTGGTATTCCAGCCGTGGGGAGCACGGGCCTTTTTCCGTTTCCCGCTGGATGAGGTGGCCGGACAACATGCGACGGCAGAAGATCTTTCTGATACTCAGTTTTGTGAGTTGGAAAAACGCGTGATCGGTCAGCCCGATGAAAAGGCATGTATCCGTCTGATCGAGGAGTTCCTTACCCAGCGGTTCCAGCTCGAAAGAGCCTATAATTATCAGCGGATGACAGAGGCTATACGGCTGATCGACCGTACCGGTGGAGAAGTATCGCTGACGGCTCTGTCAGATGCCACCTGCCTGAGTCAGAAACAATTTCAGAGAGTCTTTACCGATCATATAGGTATGCGTCCCAAAGAATTCCTGCGTATTGTACGTTTTCAGTATACACTTTCCCGCATGAAGGTTCCAATGAACAAGGACTTTACCCGGTTGGCCTGTGAGTGCGGCTATTACGATCAGTCGCACCTGATCCGGGAGTTCAGGCAGTTTAGTGGCTATACCCCTAAAGAATATATACAGGCGTGTGACCCCTATTCCGACTACTTCCAGTCTTAAGGAGAATGGAATACCACTTTCCGGAGAATGTCTGTTTTTTACAAGTTTCTCCTTTCCGCATCCTCTACCTTTGCCCGGTATTTCGAAACTTTTATGTAAAACAGTACCCACATGAAAAAATTAATTTCCTTTTTTGAGATCCCGGCAACAGACTTTAGCCGTGCCGTGACTTTTTATGAAACCGTGTTGGAAATCTCTTTGTCCGTGATGGAGTGTGAAGAGGAAAAATGGCCTTTTTCCCTTCCGGAGAAGGAGAAGCAACGGGAGCCATTTCTCAGGCTGCAGAATTCAGACCTTCCGCGGATGGAGTCTTGCTGCACCTGAATGTGGAAGATATGGATCGTACGCTCGAACGTATTGTAGCCCATGGAGGAGAGGTTGTCCGTCCCAAAACAGCTATCGATTGTGATCAAATGGGCTTTTTTGCTCTTTTCAGAGATTGTGAGGGAAACCGGTTGGGTCTGCATTCGCAGAAGTAATACCTGGCTTCACAGAGTAGGCAGGTAACTATTCAGCCCGGAAAACAGGAAAGGAGAGATCCGGTCCTGTGCTTCCGGGCTGTTTGTATATGCCATTTTATGGCCAGGCTTTGTAAAGACGATCTGTAATGTATCCGGATTATTTCGGATATCCCACCGGATGATTGAGCCAGATATGTACGGTCTCTGGCAAACTGAGCGCTTTCCGTATACCTTCCTGGTCCATTCCTGCACGTGGTCCTGTAGCCAGACCTACGCCTGCACAGAATATACCGATATTCTGTGAAACGATACCGCAATCCACAGCACCCATTTCATAATAATGTTTCAGGTTGTTGGAATCGGGGGCATACCCTCCATAGCGTGACATATCTGCTACCAGCAGCAGGCAGACAGGCGCGCCGGTAGGTCTGCGACCTTCCAGCAAAAGGCGGATATCTTCCCCGGTTACGGGTACCAGCTGTTGATTGGCAGCGTCATACAGGTAGGTACCATCGGCCCGGCAGACATATACATCTACATCCTGAGAATTCTGTGCGGTGGGTGCCGTACGTTTGCCATTGTCCCGATTGATCCCGTAGGCTGCCCAGAGCAGATCCGACAGATCCTGTAAAGAGAGATCAGTTTCCTGATAATCGCGCAGGAACTGGCGATTGCGGAAGGCTTCCATGACAGAACTACCTCTGACTTCGGACGGAGGATTCAACGCGATAGGCTGTTGTGCCTGTAGCCCTGTAAACAGCATACAACACATACATAATAAAAAACTTTCTTCATATCGTATATGGTTTTATAAAGGAAAAGATATACACATCGGTTTGCAGAAGCAAAATTAAGATTTCCAGCCGATAAAACAAATAGTTCTATTCGCTCTCAGCCTTTCGATCAGGTATACATAAAAGGAATATGCGTTTAGGGTTTTTATTAAAAATATGTCTTGTTTGTTGGGGGAGCTACGCGGAAGAAAACCTCTCTTGTATCTTCCGTAGCCGGAAGTAAGAGCGGAAGGAAATGAAGAGACGATACAATAAATTGTCTGTTTTATCAATCAGAATGGTTTTTCCCGTAGATGTAAATTAATAAAAATTTCAGAACATTTGTTGTCATTTGTATGTTGTAGTAAAGCAGTAGAGACTGCCAGAATCTATTTATATACCTTTAAAACATACACGATATGTCGATGAAAATATCTGAACAACTGGTAAAGACACTGGAAGAGAATGGCGTAGAACGGATCTATGCGGTGACAGGGGATAGTCTGAACGCGGTGAATGAAGCAGTGAGCAAAAGCGATAAGATCCGGTGGATCCATGTGCGTCACGAAGAGACGGGAGCATATGCCGCCGGGGCGGAAGCTCAGTTGAGTGGAAAACTGGCCTGTTGCGCCGGGAGTTGCGGACCGGGTCATGTGCATTTGTTGAATGGACTGTATGATGCCCATCGCTCCGGAGCACCTGTATTGGCTATTGCCTCTACCATACCTACGCTTCAGTTCGGTATGGAGTATTTCCAGGAGACACACACCGGCAAGCTGTTTGATGATTGCAGTTATTACAACGAGGTGGCCAATACTCCGCAGCAGCTTTCCCGTATGTTACAATCGGCCATCCAGACCTCCATTTCCCGCAAAGGGGTTTCGGTGATCGGGCTACCCGGTGATCTTTCGCAGGACGCCAGTGAACATGTCAATACCTCTACCCACAACTATCCGGTGGAATCGTCGGTTTGTCCTTCGCAAGAGGAACTGGACTTACTGGCGCGCTTGCTCAATGAGTCGAAAAAGATCACCCTGTTCTGCGGTATGGGCTGTAAAGATGCACATGAAGAACTCGTCACGCTCTCGTCCCGGCTACAGGCTCCTGTGGTATATACTTTCAAAAGTAAAATGGCCATCCAGTATGATATGCCCAATGAGATCGGGCTCACCGGTTTGCTGGGTATGCCTTCCGGCTATTACAGCATGCACGATTCGGAAGTGCTGTTGATGTTGGGAACGGACTTCCCCTACGATGCATTTATCCCGGAAGATGTATGGACCGCGCAGGTGGATATACGTCCGGAAAGGCTGGGACGCCGTACCAAAGTAGATATAGGTATCAGTGGAGATGTACGCACTACCCTGCGCGCTCTGCTTCCGTTGCTGGAACAGAAGTTGGACGACAGTTTCCTGCGGAAACAACTTCACCGGTACGAAAAAGTACGCAAGCAACTGGATCTGTTCGCCGGACACCCGGGCAAACCAAATGAGATACAGCCGGAGCATGTGATGTATCTGGTGGATCAACTGGCACACCAGGATGGAATATTTACGGTAGATACGGGTATGACCTGTGTCTGGGCGGCCCGTTACCTGCATGCCGGAAATGGCCGGCAGATGCTCGGCTCTTTCAATCACGGATCTATGGCCAATGCCCTGCCACAAGCCATTGGTGCCGCTTTGCATTGCCCCGATCGGCAGGTCGTGGCCTTGTGCGGAGATGGAGGGCTCTCTATGTGCCTGGGCGATCTGGCCACCGTCATGCAGTATAAACTGCCGGTCAAGATCATCGTCTTCAACAACCGTTCGCTGGGCATGGTGAAACTGGAGATGGCAGTAGCCGGATTGATGGATACGGAAACCGATATACAGAACCCCGATTTTGTACAGGTAGCTGCTTCCATGGGTATAGAAGGGATCACCGTCCGTGACCCGCAAGACCTGGAACCCGCGCTGAAACGGGCCTTTGCATCCCATGAAGCTATTCTGGTAAACGTTATGACCAATCCCGATGCGCTGGCCATGCCACCGAAAGTGGAGGTGGGACAGATGAAAGGTTTCGCGGAGATGATGTATAAGATATTGATACATGGCCGTACCAAAGAATTCAAAGAGATCATCGCGGATAACTACAAGCATCTGAAAGAAGCGTTCTGAACTGAGATTTATCGGTTTGGTATCTATTCTATGGAGCCGTTTGTTCAGGGACAGACGGCTCTGCATTTTTACAGCGCCTTCTGCATGGGTAGTTCGAAAGTAGAATCCGGGTTTGTGTGCTGATCAGAAGAGGGGGGGCTATCTGTCTGGAAACAGGTAACCTTTCACGATCTGTTTTTTATTTATTCCAGCGGGTACCACACAAAAATGTAATTCTTTGTAAGGTCGGACATGCAATCGGTGTTAATTATCTCTAATACGAATAAAATATATTGATAATTTTGTTGGAATTATTTTGTATTCCATATATTTACGGAATATTAATAATTTAACTTAAAAGACATGAGTACAAAAAAGTTTTTGATTTCTTTAGTGGCAGTATGTATGACATTTGTATCTGCTTCGTCATTGTGTGCACAGACTATCGGGGATATAATTGACGTGAACATTTCCATTCCGGGAGATCTTTTCTGGGAAGAAACTACAGAGGATCTGGATCTGGCTCCTTACATTTTTGCTGATGCTTTGGAGGGTCTGGAAGAGATCTTTACTTTGCTGGGAATAAATGAGACTGTACTGACAGACGAAAACGGTTCAGGGATGACCATGACCATAGATGTAGCTTCACAGGAATACACCCTGAATAAAAACGGAGCCACACAGCAAAGTATAAATGATCAGATCATTGCACAGTTCAAGGCACAGTTCCCTAACGGTATAACCGCGGGAAATATAAATATCCTGGCTCAGATTCATTAAGATACCTTTGACTGGTAGAAAGGTGGATGCTAACATCCACCTTTTTTATTGGTTTTTTTGTAGGTTGTTTGTATTCCGGATCACTTATTCCAATCAGTGAACCGGAATATTTTGTATGTAATTGAGAGAATATTTTTTCATCAATGTATAACAGTTTGTGAAGTTCGAGCACTATGTAAATCCTTTGTTATGGACGTTTTTTTGTAAGTCCCCGTATCCATGTATTTTTTTCTACATACGTTTCTTACCATTCTTTTTTATAGAGCTTTACGTATCCTGACCCGGAAAGATCTGGTTTTTTGAGATTCCCGGACGAAGACAAAGGTAAGTTCTGGTGGCTATTCCGGAAACTCAGTTTTATTTTTTATGGAAGTACTAAAAGAGTTCTGCGGATCTTCTTCTTATTTGCAGAGGAATGTATGGTGTTTGAATAAAAAAACCATCCCTTATTTGAACTTAGGGAAGGATGTGCAGAAGTTCAATATCTATAAGTTCCGGCAAAATAAATCCCTGAAGTTCAGATGAGCTTCAGGGATTTATTTTCAGTGCGGATGAAGGGACTCGAACCCCCACGCCTCTCGGCACCAGATCCTAAGTCTGGCGCGGCTACCAATTACGCCACATCCGCGGATGTTGTTTTTGGGTTAAGCGGTGCAAAGATAAGGAAGATTTCCGGTTGCGCAAACAATCCGGAAGGAATTATTCACTTAAGAACCTGCGGGCAGTCTCTATGATCGTGTCTAACCCCTGTAGTTCATCGGCCTCTTCCATATCTACTTTGATGTCCGGCGCGATGCCGAATTCGGTATGGTTCATCTCCGCGTCTAATTGCGGACTGGCGGAGAACCGCACGCCCCAGCCATTAGGCAATTCGGAAGTGAAAGGCAGTCCGGAGCCTCCGCCCGTCTGGTCGCCGATGATCGTCACCAGTCCCGTATGCTTGCCGACCTCCTTCATGATACTTACAAAGTCATTGGTAGCACTGTACGAATGGCGGTTGGTGAGTATCGCTACCTTTTTCTGCCAGCGGATGCTGTTGGAGGGGGAGAGGTAGATGGGCGCGGGATCGGAGAAGTCGCTGTGCCCCTTTCCGGTTTTGTGCATGATGTATCCGGTTAGGATCTTGTCGTTGACAAACCGTGCCGCCAGGGTGGTAGAATTGGTGAGCATACCTCCGCTGTTGTTGCGCACGTCAATGATCATGCCGTTGCATATCGCTACGTATTGCAGGATCTCGCTCAGATTGCCTTCGCCGAGGGCATCGGAGAAACTGCCGTAATAGAGATAGGCGATATTGTCTTCCAGTATGGTATATTTGATGCCCGAACCGATGCGGTAGTCCGTACCGAGGTAGTTCTTCTCCTGGATGGTCTCGTTGAAGTTGCGCGGGTAATCTTCGTACCACTTCCAGTAGCGCGCTACATTGAAGGCCGAAGAGAGGTTGACATGCCCGTCTTTCAGTTCGGCCAGCATATCTCCCAGTACCTCAAACAGTCCTTCGCGGCTCATGTCCGGAGTGATCCGCTGATTGTATTCGCGGTAGATAGCGTCCCAGTCTATTTCTTTATAGTCTAAGTAACAGTATTGCTCATCGATGATCTGCCAGAGAGCATCGAAGTTCCCCTGTGGATTGTTGTTGAACTTGTCTTCCCGGATGCAGCCTGTGGCCATCGTCAGGAAAACCCATAGTCCGGATATATATATAGGTATGTATGCTCTGTATCTCATCCTTTGTGATATGCTGAATAGTTAATACGCTTTTGTCTTTCCGGGAAAGCTATATTTGGGATGGACCCGGTACAGATCCCTCACGAATCCTACCATAAATACATGACTGTATGTGTGGGATTTTATCTTATTCACATGTGCCTGTTGTACGTCCCACAAATAGCTGAACCGCATCTTTATGCCTCCCACCGGTATATCGGCAGACAACATCTGCCGGATGGCAGGCTGATTGTGCAGGGAGGTGAACTGTACTACTCCGCTATGCTCTCCCAGGGTAAATATCTCGTAATAGGACTGACCGTAGTTGGGAGAGAACATGACCCCCATAAAGGGTAGGTTAGCCTGATAGCGCAACGTCAGGGGATAGTTGCGGATACGCAGTTTCCAGATCGCCATGCCCGAAGCAGCCAGGTTGATGTAGGCTTTCGCATTGGCCGGGTTGTTGCCGTTGCGCAGGTTGTAGGCAAATCCTAAGTTCATATCTGCCAGTCCTCCGGCCAGCAGCTTGAAGTTGTCCGTAACGCGGAACTGATAGTGCAGGCCGTAGTTCCAGTTGACCAGTCCGGCAAATGTATTGTTGTTGTCTACACGATTATGGGTATACGATAAATGGGCCTGCAGGAAGTTTTGCAGGGAGACGTTCCCGTCAAACAACCCGGTCATTCGCATCGTCTCCCTTGAGATACGGAATTCGATCCCTGTATATTCCTGTGGCGACAGATAGGTGTCGAATACATTGGCTGCACCTACACCGTACATCACTGCCCGGTTCACATACCGGGTTTGCACGGGTTTTTCAGGGCTTCGCCCCATCGCAGGGTAACGATATACATATACCGTATCTTTGAGGACGTATACTGTATCTTTACTGACGACCTTTGCAGGGGCAGCTGCATCTGACTGCACTTCTACGCCAGGAGGTTCTGTCCGGGCAGGTAATGTATAGGTAAATGCTCCTATCAACAAAAGCAAACACGTTACTTTGTTTCTCATTCTGAAGGTTTTTGTTTAAGAACGTCTGTAGGTGTGCTGCAAAATGTATAGACCTTTTCCGTTCTGTCTTCTATATAGTTGAAATTTCAGACATAAGAACATAAGAACACAAGGAATTACCATGTATCTGATCTGTGATCAGACCAGCCCTGTAGTCAGGTGGATCTTCTGATCCTCTTCCTGGTGTATATGCTTTTTCTTGTATGTTCTTTTGTTCTTATGTCTGAAAAAAATCAAATCTGTCTATCGTGAACAGTTCCTCCGATCGCGGTCAGAACAACTTCATTTGTCCGGTGATCTCGTCTATGATATCCCCTTCACTCTTTCCGTGGTCCGGGTCCAGGATCTCTGGTTCTTCCTCCGGGGTATCCTCTTCCTGTGTATTCTCTTCCGGGAAGCGGGTAGGCTCCAGCTCATTCACCGTCTGTATCGTATAGGTAGTGATCCGTTTTCCTTTGGCTTTGAATCCTTTCACGGCGATAAACTCTTCCGCATCTATGATCAGTGCTTCGCGGAAACTGTCGTTTCCACCGAAGATCACTTCGAACCGCGGATAGGCTTCGTCGGTCAGCAGGATCAGTTTGTTGTTCTTGTTCTCGCCCAGGTAATTCTGTTTTTTGTTCGTAGCCTCGAAGCAGAACCGTTTCAGATAGGGGAAGTTTTTCTGATCGGCATCGTACAGGACAGCGGTCCATACTTTGTTCGGATCAAACTTCTCAATGATACTTATATGGGGCTCGTAGTGGTTACTTACATCGAAGTTGGTCAGGTAGAACTCTCCGGTGTTGAGGATCACCAGGATGCTGTCGTCGCTCTGGAACTCGCCCAGGTATTCTCCGCGCCCGTCGTAGTTGAGGCGCAGTACGTCACGGTCAAACCAGACTTTCCGGCCGCCCAGAGTCGATCCTCCTTTCTGTTTCAGGCTGATCTTATGCACCTCGTGCTTGCTCAGCGTCACCCCTTGTGCCTGCCGCCCTTTGATCATGACATCACTGAAATCCTTCTCGAAGATGATGCGGCGGATGCGCGGGTTGGGTTTCAGGGTCACTTTGATCACCTCTGCCTCTCCGTTGGGGTTGGCCGTGAAATAAACCACACGCGATCCCGGTGTACCCTGGGTGAGGTCGTATTCCCGGTCGCGGGTCACGGAAGTCACAGCAAATCGTTTGATGTAATGTGCTCCCTCTTTCCCGTCGCGGTATACCACGTTGTATATCGTACGCTTGTCGTTGCGTTTGAAGACATTCACATAAAGTACGTTCTTGCCAATGAATTTCTTATCTGCCACCGGAGTGATCAGGTATTTCCCGTCGCGGTAGAACACGATCACATCGTCCAGGTTGGAACAGTTGGCGATAAATTCATCCTTTTTCAGCGACGTACCGATGAATCCCTCTTCGCGGTTGATGTACAATTTCTCGTTGGCCTCTACCACCTTGGCCGCTTCGATGGTGTCGAAGTTGCGCAGTTCCGTCCGGCGGGGGAAGTTATGACCGTATTTCTTCTTCAGCATCTCATACCACTCGATCGTGTGTTCGGTGATGTGTTCCAGTTTGTGGTTGATCTCCGCGATCTCTTCCTGCATACGGGCAATGGCTTCGTCTGCCTTGTCCGAATTGAATTTCAGGATACGGGCCATCTTGATCTCCATCAGACGCAGTATATCTTCGCGCGTCACCGGACGGATAAACTTCTTTGTATACGTTTTCAGCCGTCCGTCGATATGTTCACACGCCGTGTCCATATCCGGGGCCTGTTCGAAGGCTTTGTCTTTGTATATCCGTTTTTCAATGAATATCTTTTCCAGCGAAGCAAAGTGCAGCGATTCCTGCAATTCGTGCTTTTTGATCTCCAGTTCCTGACGCAGCAGAGACAAGGTATTGTCGACGGAGGTTTTCAGCACATCACTCACTTTCAGGAAGTGCGGCTTCTGATCGTGGATCACGCAACAGTTGGGAGAGATGCTCACCTCGCAATCCGTAAAGGCATACAGCGCGTCGATGGTCTTGTCCGACGAAGTACCTGCTGCCAGATGCACTAAGATCTCTACCTGTGCCGCCGTATTGTCGTCTACCTTGCGGATCTTAATCTTTCCCTTTTCTACCGCTCTCAGGATCGATTCGATCACCGAGGTGGTAGTTTTGCCATACGGGATCTCCGTGATCACCAGTGTCTTGTTATCTAACTTGTTGATTTTGGCGCGTATCTTTACGGATCCGCCCCGTTCGCCGTCGTTGTATTTCGATACGTCGATAGATCCTCCGGTCAGGAAGTCGGGATAGAGCAGGAACTCTTCGCCCCGCAGGTAATGAATCGCGGCGTCGCAGATCTCGTTGAAGTTGTGTGGCAATATTTTCGAAGACAATCCCACGGCAATCCCTTCCACTCCCTGGGTCAATAAGAGCGGGAATTTCACCGGCAGTGTCACCGGCTCTTTGTTGCGTCCGTCGTAAGAGAGTTTCCATTCCGTAGTCTTGGGATTGAAGACCACCTCCAGCGCGAATTTGGTCAGTCGCGCTTCAATGTAACGGGAGGCGGCCGCGCCGTCGCCCGTCAGTATATTTCCCCAGTTACCCTGACAATCCACCAGCAGGTCTTTCTGTCCCAGCTGCACCAGCGCGTCGCCGATGGAGGCATCGCCGTGGGGGTGGAACTGCATGGTATGTCCTACGATATTGGCTACCTTGTTGTACCGTCCGTCGTCCATCCTCCGCATGGAGTGGAGGATGCGGCGTTGTACGGGTTTCAGTCCGTCGTTGATATGGGGTACGGCACGCTCCAGGATCACATACGACGCGTAATCCAGGAACCAGTTCTGGTACATACCTGTCAGGTGGTGTTTCAGGTTTTCGTCGTGGGTGGGGGCAGGCTGATAGCCTGAATGTGCCTCGGTTTTCTCATTTATCTCATCGCTCATAGAATCAGCTTCCTCGTATCTAAATGTATTCTTTTTAACAACAAATTATCTTTTTTACATCCTTACCGCAGGATGTGACTACAAAAATACGAATTTAATTCAAAAAAAATGATTTACTTTGCAGATTATTTCCGGCAGCCTCAGCGGGTTAACGATTCTTTGCGAATGTGCTGGCCGGAACTGTTTTATACATAATTACGACAACTTACGTACAACTATGTGCGTCTGCTGCGGGCCACTCCGGGCCTATCCGGCAGACGTCACATCCAAAAAGACAACAAAGAAAAATGGCACAGGAAGATGTTTTTAAGAAATTGGTATCGCACTGTAAAGAGTATGGTTTTGTATTTCCTTCCAGCGAGATCTACGACGGGCTGGGCGCTGTCTACGATTATGCCCAGATGGGGGTAGAGCTCAAAAACAACATCAAGAAGTACTGGTGGGACAGTATGGTACTGCTGCATGAAAACATTGTAGGGATCGATTCGGCTATCTTTATGCACCCGACCATCTGGAAAGCGTCGGGACACGTAGACGCGTTCAACGACCCTTTGATCGATAACAAGGATTCCAAGAAAAGGTACCGCGCCGATGTATTGATCGAAGATCAGCTGGCGAAGTACGACGATAAGATAAACAAAGAGGTAGCCAAGGCTGCTAAACGTTTCGGAGAGTCTTTCGACGAAGCACAGTTCCGCTCTACCAACGGCCGGGTATTGGAGTATCAGGGCAAGCGCGACGCGCTGCATACCCGTTTTGCCCAGGCACTCAACGACAGCGATCTGGAGGAACTCCGTCAGATCATCATCGATGAAGAGATCGCTTGTCCCATCTCGGGAACGAAGAACTGGACCGACGTGCGTCAGTTCAACCTGATGTTCTCTACCGAAATGGGCTCCACCGCCGACGGCGCGTTGAAGGTGTACCTGCGTCCGGAAACGGCACAGGGCATTTTTGTGAATTACCTCAATGTGCAGAAAACCGGACGCATGAAGATCCCTTTCGGTATCGCCCAGATCGGAAAGGCGTTCCGCAACGAGATCGTGGCCCGTCAGTTCATCTTCCGCATGCGTGAGTTCGAACAGATGGAGATGCAGTTCTTTGTACGTCCCGGCAGCGAACTGGAATGGTTCGCGAAGTGGAAAGAGATGCGCCTGAAATGGCACAAGGCGCTGGGCTTTGGCGACGATCACTACCGCTACCACGATCACGACAAGCTGGCTCATTATGCCAATGCGGCTACCGATATTGAGTTCCTGATGCCGTTTGGCTTCAAAGAGGTAGAGGGCATCCACTCCCGTACCAACTTCGACCTGTCGCAACACGAGAAATACTCCGGAAAGAGCATCAAGTATTTCGATCCCGAACTCAATGAGTCGTATACTCCCTACGTGATCGAAACATCGATCGGAGTAGACCGTATGTTCCTCAGTATCGTATCGGCTTCGTATTGCGAAGAGAAGCTGGAAAATGGCGAGACCCGCGTGGTGATGAAACTGCCCGCGGCGCTGGCTCCGGTGAAACTGGCGGTGATGCCGCTGGTGAAGAAAGACGGACTGCCCGAAAAGGCGCGTGAAGTGGTCGACGCTCTGAAATTCCAGTTCCACTGTCAGTACGATGAGAAAGACAGCATCGGTAAGCGCTACCGCCGTCAGGATGCCATCGGTACTCCGTATTGTGTGACGGTAGATCATCAGACCCTGCAAGACAACTGCGTGACCCTGCGCAACCGGGATACCATGGAGCAGGAGCGTGTGGCTATCTCCGAACTGAACAACATCATCGCGGAGCGGGTGAGCATTACCTCTTTATTGAAAAAATTAATTTAAAACCTGATTGTGATGAGTAAGAAAATCTATTGGATACCTCTGGTGCTGTTGGTGGCTTCTCTTTTTACGGCTTGTAAGGAGAGCGAAGAGCCGGGCAAGTACGATAACTGGCAGGAACCCAACGAAGCATTTATGGATTCTCTGGAAAATGTATACAAGACCCAGACCGCCGGCCTTTCTGAGAAGGACAGTTTATATTGTTTTGAAGATCCTTTTGCACAGCAAGCAAAGGTGTATTATAAGAAACTGAATCCGGAAGAAGAATTTGGTTCTCGTCCTTTGTATACAGATAGTGTCTCTATGTATTTCCAGGCATTTCTTATTGATGGTGTCAGGATCGGCGGGAACTTTACGGATGACGCACCTACAGAATTTGATGCTCCTCGTCAGGGTGTATCCGTTAAAGGGGGAGGATTTGGTTCAGGAGTTGTATGGGCTCTTCAATATATGCAGGTGGGAGAAAGATGGAAGTTGTATATTCCCTGGGCCAGTGTCGGTTTGGCAGCTGAATTTACTGGGTTGCCGGAATATTCTAATCTGATATTTGACCTGGTATTAGAGGAAATTACGAACAGGGAATAGGCTGTTATTTAATATGTAAGAAGAGCCAAAGCTGGCAACAGTTTTGGCTCTTCTTATTATATCTTCTGTGATAGAAATTAGGATTATGATTTTCTGATCAAATCGAATAAAATGCTTTCACCTTATTATGGGATTATAGAATTTTATTTATAAAATTTTAGGGATCTTGCAGCTTTGTCCCAAGTAAGGTTTGTTTGTACTGGGAGAAAAGGCCCTCTGATATATTTACCTAAATCTCTTATCTTTATAGGATTTGATGTATTTGATGAAAAATAACCAACATCAAAAGTGATGGAGTAACCTCTGTAGTTAAGTTCATCATAAAATATAACGAAAGTATGAATCCCATTATCAGAGTTCATCTGAAAAGAACGTACTTTCTGGTCCATACCTATAGTAGCCAGATTCGGAATTGCCAGAGATTTATTGGTTTCATATATGTCATGGCTGGTTTTAGAGCCATTCAGACTTGTCTTGACATATAAAGTCAATCTGGATCTCCAATTAGCTGCTGCCGCAGGGTTTATTACCGGAGAATCTGATACCTGATCTGCAGAAAGCTCTTCTATGTATTTTATAACCTCTTTATCTGAATCAAAATATTCTATAGATCCATCTCCATATACAAAAGTCGCAAGCTGTTTATTCTCTGCTAACTTGTTTAATACTGTCTCTGTTTCCTCATTGACATACTTGATGTCATGATCCGTTTGTGAAATAGAAGTGGAATAAGTCTTACCTTTGTATGTAAAAGTAAGTTCGTTGCTTTGCTCGATAACTTCCTGTTCAGCGTTTAATTCGTTAAGTTCTTCGTTGTTGCATGAATGTAAAATCCCGGTAATACAAAAAATTACAAGTAAATAAGTCCAAATTGTTTTCATAAAAATGTAATTTGATAGTTAAACAATAAATGTGTGTTTTGTAAAGGTAATGTTTTATTACTGTAATCAGTTATAATGTATATAATTTTTTCAGAACAATATGAAGAGTAGATTTTATAAAATTACTCTTTCATCCCAATTCTTCGTCTGCCAAAAATTAAACTTTCATTCCTTTTATTCTCAAAAAATCTATTACATTTGTGAAACAGAGAAACTGTACTATTTTACTCTTATTCACAAACACCTCTTACTTTTATGACACAGTTCAGGATCCTATACTCCTCTATTCTTATCTGTTGTTTCTTAACGATCTGTTTACATACCGACCGGTTGTATGCTCAGGGCAGCGCCCGGGAGGTACAGTCTGCTGTGGAGTATACCCCACAGATAGATTCCCTGCTGAAAGGAGCAGATACTCTATCGGGAATCGAATTGCTCAGACTTTACCAGATGGCACATTACGGAGCCTATGAACTCAACGAACAGGAACTTCATCTTCAACTTCTGCGGCAAAGTATGGACAGGGTAGAAAAGGATGATTACGACTTCGGACGTGCTTTCCTGTACGGGATATGGATAGAAGCCTTGTATAACTACAACCTTCCCGACTCTGTTTTGGTGCCCGAGGCGTTGCAGGCGCTGGAGTTTATGCGTACGGTTCGATCCGATCCGAGGGCAGAGATCTATTACCTGAATGTATCGGTGATCATGGCCGACCATTACATCCTGTCGGGCAACTACGAAGAGGCGTTAGAACTATCTGAAAAACTTTACAAAGAGTCGAGAGAAAGCAACAGCAGTTCCGGTATTGTTACCGCTCTGAAATGTATGGGAAGGGCCTACTCCGCTCTTAGGTTCTCTGATAAAGCTATTGAATCTTACCGGGAAGTACTGGTGGTAGCGGATAAGGACCGGAATGTAGATATACTCTGTGATACCTATACCCTGCTTATCGATATCTATCTGAAGAAAAACCAGTTGCAGGATGCGTTGGAGATGTGTAAAGCGTATGAGGACTTTCTTGCCTACAGCGAAACCAATTCGGGTACCATTGCCGAGGTAATTGAGAAATACCGCTTCAACTTTTATCTGTCTGCTGCCGAGGTGTACAGACGGTTCAGGAACTATGCCCTGGCCGGGAAATATATCGTACAGGCAGAGGCCATTTCTTTTTCCCAGACAGCTCTGGGCATATACACCCTCGAAGATATACGTTTCAGGTTGTTGCTGGATCAGCGGAAATTCGAAGAAGCCGGCCATTCGCTCGATCGGATAGACCGGGAATATGGAGAAGTAGCCTCTTTCTATGACAAATTGAGTCTGTTGCGCTATCGGGCCCAACTCTACTACGAGCAGGGGCTGTACGATAAGGCAGCCGATTCTTATATGGATTATATCCTGAGGAACGACTCTATAAAGAAAGTAGAGATGGCGGCCCACCTCAATGAGATACGTACGCAATACGAAGTGGATAAGCTGGAGATGCGGCAGGAGCAGGACAGGCGCCTTTTCCGGAACACTGTGTGGTGGTTCAGCACCGCGGTGATGTTGCTGGTTGTGATTGTTGCGGTAGTGATGGTAAACGCGCGCAGACTAAGTTTTAAGAACCGTTCTCTGGTCGAACGTATTCGGGAACAGGATAAACTGGAAGCGGATAACGAACGGTTGCGCGACGAACTGGCCCGGCAGGATATCGCTGTGGATATACATGATCCACAGCCCGATCGCCTGGGCCAACTCCATCTGCGCCTGAAAGAGTTGATGAAAGACCCTGCGGTGTTTACCGATCCGGAGATCAATCGCAGGACGATCGCCGATAAGTTGGGTACCAACGAAAAATATATATTCGATACGATACATACGTATTACGACATGAGTATCCAGCAGTATATCACTCATATCCGGTTGAACCATGCGAGGAAACTGCTGGCTCATCCGGCGGAAAGGCGTACTGTAGAAGATATTGCGCTCGAATCCGGCTTCCATAGCCGGGCAACTTTTCATCGGCTTTTCAAGGAGCGGTACGGGATGACCCCCAGTGAGTTCAGAAGCCTGATCGCCGGATCGTGAGGCTGGGTTCGGGAATATTGTGTTTACATTGTATCTTCTTGCAAGGTATTTTATGTACAGAGTAAAAAGTATCCGGTTTGCCGTATATCCGGATCATAACGCGTTATTTTTTTGATACATCCGGCATACCGTATATACATTGTATGATGTACTATACATCCCAACTCTTCTTTCCGGGAAATCCTCCTTTTCTGAGAAACCTCATTTCCGGATAATCATTATTTTCAAATAACTATAATGGGGTAGCAAACCTTATTTTCAGACACACATCCGGATGAAGTGTACCATTTCCCTGTAACGTACTTATAATAAAATCTGATGCTCACACGGAAGTTCCCATTCCGTACAGCGTACTTTCCGCAACATGTACTGTCTATCTTCTTTCTCAGGGATCCAACTCAATTGTATATACCACTGATTCTGCAAAAGTTACAGAACTGATACAATGTTTTACAACAGGGAAACAGGATTACTCAGGGAAAAGGTTTCTTTTGCGGAGATTTCTTTTTATAAAGGAAAGTAGGGTGAGGAAAAAGAAGCGGATCTTCTCGTAATATGAAATTAAGTGTAAGGTAATTAGTTTATTACGTGTTTATTTGCTTACGTACTTTTGTACTGTGTGTCACAAAAAATGTACTGTGTGTCTCTTGTTAAGAAGTTTTTTATTTGACTTTTGCAGAATTGTTTTAAGATACAAAGAGCCCCAGGGTATATATAACCTCTCCCGGACGTAGCATTGAAAAGATAAAGACTCTACTACATAATGATAAAACAGATAAAAAAGACTTTACCTGATTGGGCTTCCGTAAACTCCGTGGCAAATCCTTTGGGCCCGGCAGATCCGGTGAATCCGTGTGCATTCGAACATACAGATCTGAATGGTGACCGGAATCAGCGTGAACTTTTCTTACGTTTACATGCCTATCTGGTCGAAGATAAGAATTTCACACGAATGAAAATAAATGCCAGCGAACTGGTCACTGCTCTTTCTACCAACCGGACTTATCTGTTCGAAGCCGTGAAAGCAGTTACCGGCAAAACCCTGCAGCAATACATCAATCACCTCCGGCAGGAAGAGGCCAGACAGTTGCTGGAAACTACAGATGAACTGATTGAGGCTATTGCTGCCATCTGTGGATACAATTCGGTCCGTACTTTCTATCGTCTTTTTCGTCAGACCTACCACATGAGCCCGGCGGTATACCGCAAAACGGTCAGAGAATAAGAACGATCCCTGTTGTATAGGACGGCGAACGTACTATCTGCGGTCCGGATACATTCCATGGCTTCACAGGTGTTGCCTTTCTCTCCTTTACCGGACCGGTGAGAGATAAAGAAGTATAGGGTAAAGTATGTTTTCCGGAAAGCGGAAGGATTCTTACCTTATAGTATGTAAACGATTCGGTACATATCTGCCTCACTGATCCTTCCCGGATCATTTACTTCCTGTATTTTTCATGCTCTGCAAACCGGAAAAACATGTATAGAATCCCCTATGCGCGGGAGTGGGAATATGTGATTTAGGGTAGGGTCGGGATGAAAAAGGTCTAAAAACAGGCTACCTGGATGGAAAGTTTTTATTATCAATCATTTATCTCAATAAACAAATTTGCATTTTCGTACGGTATGGCATAAATAATGTACTGTGTGTCATATGTTCCGGGATTCTTATTTGTTTCTTTGTATATACTTTTGAAAGTAAAGTATCTCTATGGAATGTGTTCTCTTCACCATATAGGAACGAAAAGAAACCTGCTTATATATAACTTCATGAAACCAGTGAAAAAGATTTTACTTCTCTTACTGTTCAGTGTATTCACTATGCCTTTTTGTTACAGCCAGCCCGCGCAGCCAGACTCTGTACAACTGTGTGTGTTTGAGTTTGTACCGGGCGATGATATGTTCTATATTCCCTGGAAAGGGAACGGTCAGGAACTAACCCGTCTGTACGCGGTGATCGCCGCATACAAAGAGGAGATCACTTCCGGTGGTATCCCTTTGCATGTCGACGCCTACAGTGCTTCGATGCGCGAACAGAAGCGCAACAAAGACCTGGCCTTTGTCCGTGCCAACCGGGTGAAGTCGGAACTGATCGTGCACGTAGGATTGAAAGAAGAACATTTTATCACCCGCAACTTGACCACTCCGTATGTAGATGCCAGCGGCCAGGCTTATAAAGACAAGGTGGTAGTTACCCTGCGTATACCGGTCAGGGAACCTATCCGGCAGCCGGAACCGGAGCCGGAGCCCGTCGTGGAATTCGTTCCTGAACCTGAACCGGAGCCCGTGCCGGTTGTGGAAGCGACTCCCGGACCGTTGCCTGTGCCTGCGGCTACCCGTGAGGTGCCGACCGGATGGTATCTGCGCACCAACCTGCTCTACGATGCCCTATTGACCCCTACTCTGGGTGTGGAATGGCGCCTGACTCAGGATATAGGTATCAAACTGGAGGGTAGTTACGCGTATTGGGGAAATACCCACAAGCGGGTGCAGAAGATGTGGCTGATCAGTCCGGAAGTGCGGTGGTATGTACTGGAATCCCGACAGCTGTATGTCGGTCTGGGGGCCAACGTTGGAGAAGCCAATGTCTACAGAGGGCTGGCACGTGTACTCTCCAAAGATACGGGCTATCAGGGAAATATCTATGGAGGCGGCCTCACGGTCGGTTACCAGCTTCCTCTGAGCAGCTGCCTGTCGGTCGACTTCAATCTGGGGTTGGGCTATACACGTTTCGAATACGACACATTCGGTATCATCGACGGTGTGCGGGTCTATAAAGCGCACAACCAGACAAAGAATGTGTGGGGCCCTACACAGGCAGATATCAGCCTGATGTGGAAGGTAGGCAGGAAATGAGAACAAAAAAGGAGGGTATATGAAAATAAACAGAATAACGATAGGTATAGCGGGTGTGTTACTCATGGGTACGGGATGCGACGTAAAAGATCCGATCTACTATACCCCTCATCCGGACCACGGAAAGATCGTTCTCACTACCGGGTGGTCCGATCGCCCGGTCGGTGTAGAAATTCCCGGACGGTATACCGTGCAGGTAGGTGACTACCGGGAGGAGGTAAGTGGGACTACCTCTGTACTGGATCACCTTTTCGAAGCCGGAACCTACGCGGTTCATGTCTACAACCCGTCGGAGTACATCACGGTAGAGGGTACGGTGGCCCGGGTAGCCCGGGTATCCGGCAGGGACGGAGCGGAGGAGGCTACGTTCATCTACCCGACGCCGGAATGGTTCTTTTCCTGTGCCACGGAGGTCACGGTAGAGAAAGACCATGTGCATACACTGACAGCCTCTATGCGTCAACAGATACGTCAACTGACATTAGTGGTGGAACCGGAAGGAGTAGATCCGGAGCAGATCCTCTCCATAGAGGGGTGGCTCACTGGTGTGGCCGGGGAGTTGGATATAGATCAGGAGCTGCATACGGGTACTTCCGATGTAGCATTAGAGTTTGCGCAGATAGCCGATGGCGCAGATCCCGGCAAATGGTCGGTTACGGTACGGTTGCTGGGTATCTCCGGAGCAGATCAGACCCTGTGTGTCTGTCTTTACCTCGCGGGTAGCGGCTCACACGCTATCCGGGTTGATAGCGACTTGTCGACTGCTTTGTCAGACTTCAACAACGATAAGAAAACGCCCCTGAGTCTCACCGCGCGTCTGGTGATCGTGCCTGACCCGGAAGTAGAGGCCGGATTTACGGCTACGATCGAAGACTGGAAAACAGGGGGAGGGGGTAGCGGTATAGCTACGTAAGATCTACGCAGGTGTACCCGATAGAAGGAATAAACCCTTCATAAGGGATAAGTAACAGTAAAAACGATACAAGATGAGTCCGATATACAATGTGTTCATTTTTCTCTTCTGCAGATGGAAGATAAAGGGGTTGCCCGGGTATACAGGGGCAATGGGTCTATGGTTTCACGGATAGAAAGCGTAGCCTCCCGGCTGTGTGGTAGGCTGCTGATCCCCAAAAAGTATGTGTGGCTGGGGGGTATTTTCCTGATCACAGGTTGTGCGCAGCAGGAAGACCTTCTTCCTGCGGAGGAAGAACGGGTGCCGGTCCATTTCACCGCTTCTCTGTCCGTAGCTGCTGCTACCCGTACTACAAATGGTGGGAATTATTGGGTGAACGGTGACCTGGTAGGGATCTATATGAAGTATGCTTCTGTGCCTCTTACAACGGCAAGTTGTGTAGAACAACGCTATAACAAACAGTATGTTGTCTTTTGCGGAATGAATACTAATATGGGAACTATACAACCACGCACTCAAGGAGAGGTGATTTATTTCCCGAATCAGGATCACGTCGATTTTATCGCTTATTATCCTTATACAGATGCAGTGAAGATAGTAGATAATAATACGTATTTCGTGTTACCTCTGGATAGTGTCCGGATGATGGACCAGTCTACCGAGGAGAACCGGTCTCAAATAGATATTCTCTACAGCGACAATCCGAAAGACAGGTACAGAGAGGAGAGAGATTCCATCCGGTTCTCTTTCAGGCATGTGATGAGTAAACTGAGGATCAACCTGATCGCTGATAGCAGTATGCAAGGTACGGACTTTTCCCGTGTAAGTGCCGAAGTATGCAAGGTGCCTTATTGTGCCGGTCTCGCTCTGGCAGACGGGATCACATTCAGAGATATCTTGATTCATGATTCGAAGACTATCTCTATGTGGAGATGGGACTCTCCGGAGACTTCTTCCTACGCCGCAACGTATGAAGCCATTCTCGTTCCGGGCACAACACCCGGCCGGGAAGTCAGGTTTACCACAGAGGATGACCGCTCTTTTACATGGAAGCTGGGCGATGGGGATGTTTTCGAACCAGGGAAGATCCATGTCTGGGATATTACCATCATTGACACTTCTGTTTCCGGTCGTTCGAAGCAGGCTGCCGGAGCGGTTGCCTCTGCACCGGACATTCAGGTCCTGGGTTATACCGTTGTTGACAGAGATGGAGAGGGTGTCGCACAGCATCCGGATCTCTGTCGGTAGTTTACGGACAGAAAGAGGCTGTTCACCGCATAGGTCTCATGAACAGAACGCCTGTATTAAGCAGAGATCTCGGAGGAAAGAAAGCCATGAAGGGGATCTGTGCAAAAAAAGAAATATATACAAAACCATATATAATGTAAATTTCTAAAAGTAACGAAGATGAACAAGAACAAATTAAAAGGCTTAGCTGCTTATCTGTTGGTGGCATTGATCGTGACTGCCTGCAATCAGGAAGAGCATATAGCTGATACTACTCGGGTAGCAGCCCGGTTTTCGGTCGGAATGGACGGAGGCAGTCAGGAGGTAACTACACAGAGCCGTGCCTCGGGAGATACATGGAACAGGGAGGATTCCATAGGTGTTTTTATGGTAAACAACGGAACGTCCGATCTCTTTGCGGATGCAGAGAATGTAAAATATTGGTCTGAAGACGGAACCAGTACGTTTACTGTTGCCCAGGGATATGAGGATATCTATTTCCCTGTGGATGAGACACAGAAAGTGGATTTCTGGGCGTATTATCCTTTCAGTTCGGAGGTCAACAATCTGATCTATCCGGTGTCTGTATCTAATCAGGACAATCAGGCAGCGATCGATCTGCTCTATGCCAATAGTTACCGTTTCAATACCGCAGGATATGATAAGACAGATCCTGAGGTAAACCTTGTATTCTCTCATCAACTGGCCAGACTCGTTCTGGAGACGATTCCTGGCCAGGGAATGACGAGTCTGTCAGGTATGGCTGTGAGAGTTCATGGGATGAATACCAATGCGGAATTTGATCTGTCTACAGGAAAATTATCTACCTATGACAATCCTGGAAATTTACCTATAGATATAAAGATGATTGAAGATGGTAAGAGATATGAAGCTATTTTTCTGCCTGCTGTCACGACCTATACCGGGGAATGGAGGTTTGATTTCATTCTGGGAACTGATATTTATACCTGGTATGTACCGTCCAATGTAAGGTTCGAAGCGGGTGTGCAACATGGGTGGAGCATCAGTGTACAGAGGGTACCTATACCGGTGAGCGCGAGGATTGAGCCATGGGTCGTTGCTCCGACCAATACCGGCATAGCAAACTGATCTGCCTGCCGGTAACGTAGTGGACCGGTTGGTTTTTCCGATATTCTATATAAAGTTTTCCGCATAGTAGCTTTCACGCCTTCACAACCTTAGGTATATGCCTGTATGTGTTTGTGTTATGTGTGAAGGCTACATGTGTTTTTATACCTTCACCTGCTTTCACGCCTTCACGGTGGCTCGTGCCTTAACCACTTTATCCAGGTAATTCAAGTACATATCCCTGCTGCAAGAAGCCTCTTTTCTTTGTTGTTTAGTTGAGTCCGCATATCCGGGCCCATCGGCCCACAGCTGTGGGCCGATGGGCCTTCAATTGTAAACCGTTGGGCCCACAACTGTGGGCCCAACTAAAGTATAAGGAAAACAGGGTTAATGCTTTGAGGATGATGGGTTAGACAAAGGTCCTTATGGGGTTAGATCTACCGGTGTGTTTTTAGGTAGCCGGAATAATCAGGTAGCGGTACTTTTATATATTAGGAGATATTTTGCCGTATAAAGCTCAACAAAGAAGCCAGTACCAGATATATTCTGCAAAAACAATCGATGAAATGGCTGATTTTATCGACCTGGAGAAACATATCCTATAAGAAGATGTAAGTAAGTACTTCTGATCCATTGTATATCTCCTGTTCCTGTATCCTGTGTAGAGACGCACGGCGTGCGTCTCCGCAGTGCAGTTCCAACAAGAAAAGTCATCCCACGGGATAGATGTATTTCCATTCGGTATGCTGAGACGCACGCCGTGCACTAGTGTCCGCTAAAATAATTTAAGATTTAGAGAACTATCATTTTGATA
>JAJQDI010000014.1 GCA_021202275.1 Bacteroides sp. | reverse complement strand
CATTAGTCCACCTGTGTTCTGTCGCCAAGGCATCATCGGACATATTGACATCCCTTTCAGAAAGCCTCCGGAGTTTGACGGAAAAGGACCACAGTGATGAAGTCATCCAGCGACATCAACCATTGCTGCTGACTCAAAGTATATGTCATATGAAGCCTTTTCGGGATAATGAGACGGACATTCTCGGTTTTCATTTCTTCCGTCTGGTTTTCGCTGATGCCAGGCTCCAGTGTGATCAGATGTTTTTCCGGAGTTCGCGCAGCCTCGTTGAGTATCTGCCTCCAGCGGTCCTTGCAGGTTGATTTGCATGCAAGCATTGTCAATCTGTCTGACGGGAACTGTGGGTCGTGATACCTTTTGATATTAGGAAAAATAAAATCGGGTTTAAGTCTGCTTTCGGTCACGCCTTGGCGGGTATATGTTAATTTGTAATCGGAGAATATTTGCTCAAGATGATTTTCAAGGGCTGAACCGGCCCTGGATTTTCTGCGCTGCAAGGTGCTCTGGACAATTTTCACAAAGCGATCCGGTTCAAAGTCATCGTCACCCCTATTTATAATCGATTTAAGATCATCGGCAAGAAGATGTTTTTCCAGTGTCCGGTACAGAATTTCTTCCCGTTCCATCCAGCACATGAGCGCTTCGTCGGGTTGTTTATTTACTGAAACGTCAGGGAGAGTGCTCCTAGCATATGCTGAAAATGCCCTGGTCTTCGGAAATGTTCCATCAAACTGCTGGAGCATTTGTTCAAGAAAACTGGGAGCGTCGTCTTCCGGCTCAATTCCGATTTGCTCAAGAATGAATCGCGCGGCAAAACCTATCCTGTCTTGTTCACCTTCCAGATCTGCCCGGACTGAGAATCCAGGGTGACTGTCATCACATAATCCGAATAGCCACCGTACCTGGCTTTCCATGGTGGTATCTTTTTCGGTGATCAGGGCAATGAGGGAGTTGTCGGGCAATCTGGCCACTACAAGATAATCTCCCGCAACCGCACACTGCAAGGGAAGATTGTCGGGAAAATAGAGACGGTATTCCCACCGCATCACACCGCGCTCAACCCGTGCCATCAGCCTAGCGTCATACCATGTGAGAAAACCGTCTTCAATAACGGGGTCCCCGTCCTGATCCGTCAGATAAAGGAATTTTGCCTTGAACGTTACCTTTCCTGTCGGCTCCCCAAGTATTTTTATCAAATCCTGGACGCCATTGAATTCGTGCTGGTGCGATTTCAGGATATCGGCTTCGACTGCGCTCAGCCGCTTTCCTGCTACTCCAGTGAAATATTGCGACAGAAAGCCGTTCTTCATCCCCGAATCTCCCATAAAAGGAGTTTGGTACAGCTACCCGAAAGCCAGTCCATAAGTTGTTCTGCGACAAATTCAGGTTTTGCGTCGCTACCACGGAGCGCGCATTCCCATACAATGGCGACCCGCCAGCCAGAACCATTAAGTGCTATGACTACCTGCTTATCCCTTTCGCAATTACCGACAATCTTTTTCTTCCAGAACTCCGTTCGTATTCCGGGCAACCTGAAAAACTTGCAATCGTGACCATGCCAGAAACATCCGTGGACGAAAATTGCGGCCTTATATTTGGGTAACACCATATCAGGCTTGCCGGGTAGCTTGCTGTCGTGCAAACGGTAACGGAATCCGCATCGGTGCAGCAACCGCCGGACCGTTAGTTCCGATTTTGTATTTTTGGCGTGAATCCCGGACATCATGCGGCTACGAGTCTTTTCATCGACATTATCCATAGCCTTGTATTCCTCTACACAAACGACAGAGAGTGTTACTGTTCCTTTGGTTGCGCCTTGATGTAAGGTACCATTACTCCTGCAACCGCGCGAATTACCGGCATCACGACGCTATTGCCAAATTGTCTGTATGCCTGTGTATTGCTGACCGGTATTCTGAAAGAGTCAGGAAAACCCATTAAGCGTGCACACTCTCTGGGGGTGAGCCGTCGTGGTCGTTTGCCTTTTCCTTGCGCAAGGAGTATCTCGGAACCGTCCTTGTAGTATCGGGCTGAGAGCGTTCTGGTTACGCTATCCCCAGTCACCAATCCAAAACCGAACCCGTTGCCCGCCGCGCGGTGCTTCTCAGCATAGCCTTGGAGGTATTTCCATAATTTCGGTGTCAGGGTGAATTTGGGCTGTACACAATTGTTTTTGTGATCATAATAGCGGTCACCATCCGATTCAATTAGAGGTTCAGAGCCATCGGTTTTATGCAAAACATTAGCCAGCTTCTGCTCGCCTGTGGGCAATTCGAGCTGATCCCATGAGAAGTCCCGTTTCTCCCTGAACCCTATAATGATGATACGCTCCCGATGCTGGGGAGTAAAATGCCGGCCATCAATTATCTTGTAAAGGACTTGGTATCCAAGCTCGTCCTCCAGGGTCCGCATAATCACGCGGAAAGTGTTTCCCCGGTCGTGAGAAAAGAGATTTTTGACATTTTCAAGCAAAAATGCTTGTGGACGTTTATGCGCAATAATTCGCGCAACATCAAAGAACAGGGTTCCTTGGGTTGTGCATTCAAAGCCATGAGGCCTTCCCAATGCGTTTTTTTTGCTCACTCCTGCGATACTAAATGGCTGACAAGGAAAACCGGCCAATAGAATGTCATGATCCGGTACTTCATCCGTCGGATAAGGTACAATATCCCCTACAAAAGGGTGATTTCCGGGAAAGTTTTCAAGATAGGTTTTTTTTGCAAAATCGTTCCACTCACTTGTGAATACACATTTTCCCCCATGTGCTTCAAATCCCATCCGGATGCCACCGATACCTGCAAACAGGTCGATGAACCGGAAGTTGGTTGGTGCACTTTTGCCACCTGCAAGGTCGTCGACCTTTAATAGCTCTTTCAGTGCCGGCACAGCCATGACTGGGCAACTACAAGTTCCTTTTTCCCAGCGTCTTATAGTCTTACTATCCCGTCCAACGAAACGGGCGATTTCTTCTTGTGTAAAGCGCACCCTAGCTTCTCGGAGAAGATCCAGTGCCATATTGGGTTGTTTCATTTGATTGCCTCCGGTGATCCAAAAGGACATAATGTCCGTTTTTAGTCCCTAACGCAAGAGATATGTTTATAATACTCCCCGAATTTAGGACCCCCTTTCACGAAAAACAGCCGATCTATATGTAGGGCTATATGGGAAGCATACAATAAAAAAGGACCATCGTCGGCACACGGCTGCGTTCAAGGCGAAGGTAGCTTTTGAAGCAGTGAAGGGCGACTTGCCGTTAGCAGCATTGGCGTCGAAATTTGCGGTTCACCCGGCGCAGGTTGCGAAGTGGAAGCGGCAGGTGCTGGAATCAGGGGCCGAGATATTTGGTTCTGCTGGGGAGCGCTGCGAAAAAGGCGGCAAGGTGGCAAATGCTCGTCTTCTTAAAACGATCAGCTAATTACAGACAGAGGCGGACTGGCTTAAAAAAAAGGTTTCCCTTCTTGAAATAGGCCGGCGCCGCGACTTTCTGGAGCAGGAGCATGGGGAAGTGTCTATGCGCCGCCAGTGCGAATTGCTTTCCCTTACTCGCTCGGCAGTCTACTATAAGCCAAAAAGTGGTCTAGAGCAGAACGCGGCGGCTGCAGGAGAGGTGGAGGATAACAGGGTGGTTCTGGAGGAGCGCAGGGCGCGACTTGGGCTATAGATGGAAGCAGGCTGGGTTTACAGGGCATAGCACGCGCGAAGGCCTGGCCGGCTACACGTCCCTTGCCCCCTCTCCATATCAGGATAAAGTGACCAGGTTATTCCATAGCCTTATATATCATACATATGCCCTTGTGGATATTTATGTAGATACGTATCTATACAAACATTTATCTATATATATGCCTTTATAGATATACTATTGGCCTTATACCTCCACAGGGGTAACCTTGGCCTTATATCTCTATAGGGAGTGTATTTGGCCTTGTCTACCAAACGCACGTGACCTGGCGGTTTCACA
>JAJQDI010000011.1 GCA_021202275.1 Bacteroides sp. | reverse complement strand
AAGGATTGATTCGCTAGCTCAGCAGGTAGAGCACAACACTTTTAATGTTGGGGTCCTGGGTTCGAGCCCCAGGCGGATCACAAAATCACTTAGCAAAAGAAAGCAAACTCCTGAGTATCAACCGATTTCAGGAGTTTTTTATTTTCCCTACTCCACCGATTTTAGCGGATTGAGGCGAGTAAAACCGACCTATTCGGTGGACTTAGTTCTTCTCCATTTTTGGTCCACCGATCAGCGTATTACTCCCTGATTCACTGCATTTTGCATAGCTTAGTTTACGGCTCAAATCAGTAATTTTAAACCGTTAAATTTTCAAGTTATGAAACGAAATTATTTCTCAATTCTTTTCTTTATCAAGAAAACAAAGCTATTAAAGAATGGTGAAGCACCGATCTGTCTGCGTATTACTGTCAACGGACAGCGGGCAGAGGTACAGATCAAGCGTAGTGTGGATATAGGCAAATGGAATGCAGCCAAAGAATGTGCTATTGGTAAAGAAGCAAAGCTAATGGAATTGAACCATTATCTGGAAACCGTTCGGACAAAGATACTACGTATTCATAGGGAATTGGAACAAGATGACAAGCCGATTACTGCACATATCCTCATGAAACACTTTAGGGGTGAGAATGAACCCGTCAGAATGCTATTGGAAGTATTTAAAGAGCATAACAAAAAATGCAGGGAGTTATTAGGCAGAGAATATGTACTGGGGACAATACTGCGCTATGAACGAACTGTCACTTACCTGTCGGAGTTTATGAAAGAAAAATATAATATCTCCGATATTCCGATGAAGAACCTTACTCCTGCTTTCATTACAGACTTTGAGCATTTTGTAAAGATCAGGAAGAACTGCGCACAGAATGCAGCGGTCAAGTATCTGAAGAACCTAAAGCGAATCGTTCTCCAGGCACTGGCTAACAAATGGACGGATACAGACCCATTCCATGGAATACGCTTTCACCAGACCAAAACAAACAGGACTTTCCTCACAGAAGAAGAACTGGAAGTGCTCATCAAAAAAGACTTCGATCTGCCACGTATGGAACTGGCAAGGGATATATTTATTTTCTGCTGTTTCACCGGTCTTGCCTTTACCGATGTCAAAAACTTAAAGCCGGAGCATATTATCTGTGACAATAAAGGCGAGCAGTGGATTTATAAAGCAAGGGAGAAGACCGATAATATGTGTAACATTCCTTTGCTGGATGTTCCTTTAAAATTGATTGAAAAGTATAAAAATCATCCTGAATGTGTGCAGAAGCGTACCATCTTCCCGGTTCCTTCCAATCAACGCATGAATAGTTATCTCAAGGAAATCGCTGATTGCTGCGGAATCAACAAGAATCTGACAACTCACATTGCCCGCCATTCCTTTGCCTGTGTGGCTCTTGCCAACAAAGTCTCTCTGGATTCCATTGCAAAGATGTTAGGACATACGGACCTGAGAACTACAAAGATTTATGCAAGAATACAGGACAGAACGATTGCAGAAGAGATGCAATCGCTAAAAGGCAAGTTTGCCGTATAGCCGGATAATTAAAAGAAGAGAGAGAAGCAAGGTTTACTTCTCTCTCTTCTTTTTAATCCATCAATTACTCTGCCGACCTCCATGCCTTTTTATAGGATTTCTCTAAAAGTGCTTCAATATCCGATTCACGATAGAGGATTTTACCCCTTAGCCGGATGTAAGGCAGGATTCCTTCCGTGCGATAATCTTGCAGACTCCTGCGGCTCACCTTTAATCGTTTCGATAGTTCTTCATCGGTAAGATAGCACTCGCCATTTAAAGAAGGTTTGCAGTCTTTAAACATCTCTTCCAACATTTCCAAAGCCTCTTCCAGAGAGGAATACAAAGAAGTGACTTTTTCGTGGTTACTGTCAATAAGTTCATTCATAAGCGTTCAAAGTTTAAGAGGATGAGATTTTCAGGTTTTGTTGTTCCGGAAATACAGGTCTTTCTTTCGCTGTTCCACTACAGGAAGAATAGCCATAACGTCTTCCCTCTTATAATAAATTTTCCTGCTGATTTGGCTGTAAGAAAGCGTTCCGTTATCCCGAAGCGTTTGCAGTGTACGGGGACTGATGCTTAGTAGCAGGCAAACCTCCTGATTGTCTAACCAATCTCCCAGATTTCTTTCCCTGTACAATTTGTAAAGTGATTCTACTCTACTAACAAAGGTACTTACTTTGTCAGTCATTTTCTCGAATGTCCGGGTTTCAATTGTTGTAATATTCATAATAAATACCTATTGATAAATAACAAATTCTCTCTAAATAAAGTAACTTATCTGAATTTATCAATAGATTTACTGAACCTGGCGTCTTGTAGTACCAAAGTGGTTATATTTGGCTCTGATAGAAGGTAAAATAAAGAACAAAAAAAGAATAAAAAGCAGATGCCTTATAAATGTAAGTATTTTATAAGCAGGCAAATATGTGTATGAAAGAATTACTTATTCATTCTTATTCCATATAAATATGTAAATAATGTATGATCAGGTAGATCGATACGTTGGCAATATTGACATAGATGAAGGTTGTCTTGCTTTACCTCTTATCTCTCTCTTATGGTTTATTCATTCCATATATCAAAGATCATGCAGTGAGGAATTCTGGTTCTTTTGGATATTTTCAGAATGATCTTCACGTGCTTTTCCTCCAGATCCAGCCAGCGGTTTTCCCAGATACACCGGAAACGCCGCTTATTCTTTAATACCTCCATAAAAGCCTTTACTTTGTCACTGCCATAAAAATACATGATTACCGTCCGGCAGTAGGCAGCGGACGGCTCTTTTTCAGGATTCCCCTCGGTGGTACATAACTGACACCACAGGGTATATTCGCGGGTTTCTATTCGTAGTCCCTTATATCCGTCAGGCTCTCCCGGTTCTACTATATACTGGATGCTGACGGGATGTAAACGTTGTGCCTGGGCACGCAGATACAACTCTTTCTTTCTTATGATGTTGCAACATAGGTTCACTATCCCTTTGGTGGTGGTAACAGGCGCAATGTGTGGATGTGCAGCTACAGGAAGGGACGTTTGTTTTCTTTTTTTCCAATCCCAGAAAAAAGAGACAATCTTCGGGAAATCAATCCAATGTGGTTTCATAAGCTGTTGTGATTTCTATGTTTTAATCTGGTAATAAAGGTCCGGATAACACTTTTGCAGTGCTATCAATTAAACTTATATGTATGAGAAAGTTGTATTTTGTAGGCTACTAAAGAGCGCACACGATACCTCTTATGTGTGCGCTCCTTTCCTGCGTATCGTCTATTGGGTCATTTTGGTTTTCCTACTTGAATGTATAAAAGTTGCATATTACAAACTGCTGAACATAAGAGATTTAGTTTTAGGGCTGATCCCTGTTGAAAGTTTTAATCAAGAGCGCACACCATCCATGTTGTATGTGCGCTCTCTTCTGGTTACTATCTGCAAGGGTCATTTGGTTAGAATGCAATTTTTATTAAAAAAGGAATGAAGCAAGTCATTAGCAGGGCTGTAATCAGTATCCCTAAACGGATTTTCTTGCTTGCTTCTATCCGCTCTGTTTCATAGTACATGTCCGGCATATATACATCACACCATGCGAACTCCAGAAAGTAGAAGACTGCCAGTGGCAGGTAACTGCCTATATATCCTACTATTATGCCCTGTCTGAAAGTTGTCCATATAAAACAATTCTCCGGTACTCCTAATCGCTTGATAACTTCCAGGGGATGGATAACCAACTGCTGATAAAGATAAATAGCCACTATAAAGAATACCAATGTATAGAGGATGACTCTGATCTGCCATATCCTGATTAACTTAATAAGGATCGGCGTATAAGTGCCTTCGTCTTCTATCATAAAGTCTTTTTATATGTTTTCCGCTGACTTCCATGTAAATAGGATTGGATAAAAAAATGCCTAAAAAAAGCATAGGCTGTCTCTACATAATGGAACTGGAGGTTTCGGCAAACCCTGAACCCGCATTATGAGAGACGCCTATGCTAAATTTTAGACATAGACACTGCTCTCATTTTACGCTTCGGGTTGATTGGTAAATTTTGCCGAATTTCCAGTTCGAATCATAAAATGTTACGCATATATAAAATGTATTCTTTTTGTCTCTCTCGACTTATACTATGCAAATATAAAAAGTTTATTTCATTTTTACTTTGAATTAAATGGTTATAATTTCATTTACTAACTCTCTGAGCTTATTATTTAGCAAAAATAGAGGATAGTTTACAAATATACTATTTTTAGAACATTCTATTTAGATCAGTATAGAGTGTTGATAATAAGTATCTTAAATGAATATTGCAGATTTTAGCCGGAAAATTGGAAATTTATGATTACTTTTTGTTCCAAACAGAATTTGTTTGTCTATTTGGAATATAACTTCTCTGTCTTTAAAAAAATTAGATAAATGAATTGTAACTCTTTATCAAAGTTATTAATTTAGCACAGAATTAAAATAAGATAGCGATATGGAAGAAAATA
>JAJQDI010000027.1 GCA_021202275.1 Bacteroides sp. | reverse complement strand
AGAAACAACAAGAAAAAGAAAACTAAAAAAACGAAGACACATTATAATATATAAAGGACCAAACGAACAAACAACCCCCTAACAAATAAAACACATCAAACAAAAACACATACACCTCACAAACACAAAACAGACACACATACGAACCAGAAACCTGAAAAACCAAAGCCACTATCTTACATATACACTCCATCTCCATACATATACTCTGGTAATTACTCACCTTATACCAAAATGGTTAAAACTTAACTCCCTCTTTCTGGGTATTCGTAATGAAAGAAGCCTGCGAAAGAAAAAGATAATCCACTTTTTTTTCGTAATTTTGCCACATTATATATAGAAGCTACAAGAGTTAGCTTAAGAATTTGATAAAATGAAAGTAATTGATCTTATAAATAAAAACAAAAAAACAGCTTTTTCATACGAGATATTGCCTCCTCTGAAGGGTACAGGAATTGATAAGGTGTATCAGACCATTGAAGATCTGAAAGAATTTGACCCACAATATATAAACATTACGACTCACCGTAGTGAACATGTGTACAGAGATCTGGGCAACGGGCTTTTCCAGCGCGACAAGTTAAGAAGACGACCCGGAACTGTAGCTGTAGCCGCGGCAATTCAGAACAAATACAACATAAAGGTTGTACCTCACCTGCTTTGCAGTGGTTTTACCCGTGAAGAAACGGAATATGTACTACTGGATCTGCAATTTCTGGGCATCACCGATCTACTGGTGCTGCGGGGAGACAAAGCCAAACATGAATCGGTATTCACTCCTGAGGAGAATGGCTATCATCATGCCATTGAACTACAGGAACAGATCAATCAATTCAATAAAGGGGTGTTTGTAGATGGATCGGAAATGAAGGTAACTGCTACTCCTTTTTCATACGGAGTGGCTTGTTACCCGGAAAGACATGAAGAAGCTCCGAATCTGGAATCCGATATTTACTGGCTCAAAAAGAAAGTAGAAGCTGGTGCCGAATATGCTGTGACCCAACTTTTCTATGACAATAAAAAGTATTTTGAATTTGTGGAAAAGGTACGTAAAGAGGGGATTGATATTCCTATTATTCCAGGGATCAAACCGTTCAAGCGATTGGCTCACCTGAGTATGCTTCCCAAAACATTCCGGACGGATCTTCCCGAGGAACTCACGAAAGAGGTACTTAAATGTAAAACTGACAAAGAAGCACAGCAGGTAGGGATTGAATGGTGTGTGACCCAATGCAAAGAGTTGATGGCGTATGGAGTGCCCAGCATTCATTTCTATTCTGTAGCCGCGGTGGATAGTATACGGGAAATCGCGAAAATTATCTATTGAATATGTATTTCAGAGAGATTATCGGGCAGAGAAATGCCATATTGCGGCTGATCCAGGGGGTGCGTGAAGAGCGTATTCCTCATGCTATGCTTATCTGCGGACCGGAAGGTACGGGAAAGTTACCGCTTGCCCTGGCATACGCGCGATATCTATTCTGCACAAACCGATCGGAGGAGGATGCTTGTGGTTCCTGTCCGTCCTGCGTAAAGTTCAATAAGCTGGTACATCCGGATCTGCATTTTGTTTTTCCGATCGTAAAAAGTTCGAAAGGGAAAAAGGAGGTTTGCGACGATTATCTGGCAGACTGGAGAAAGATGGTGCTCAACAATCCCTACTTCAATCTCAACCACTGGCTGGCGGAGATGGGAACAGAAAACGGACAAGCTATTATCTATGCCAAAGAGAGTGAGGAGATCGTACGGAAACTCAGCCTCAAATCCAGTGAAGGGGGATATAAGATCACGGTACTCTGGCTTCCGGAAAAACTACATCCGGTGTGCGCGAACAAATTGCTGAAACTGCTGGAAGAGCCCCCGGAGAAAACCGTATTTTTATTGATCTCGGAAAATCCGGAAATAATACTGACCACGATCCTCAGCCGTACACAACGTTTCAACATACAAAAGATCGCCAAAGAGGAGATCTCAAGGGAATTACAGCAGAAATACGGAATTGCGGAGCCGGACGCGGATTCCATTGCTCACCTTGCAAACGGTAATTTTATCCAGGCATTGGAGACCATCCATCTGAACAAAGAGACTCAGCTCTATTTCGAATTGTTTGTCAACCTGATGCGTCTCTCTTACCAGCGTAAGATCAAAGAAATGAAGTTATGGAGTGAACAGGTAGCCGGTCTGGGACGAGAGCGACAAAAGAATTTCCTGCTTTATTGCCAACGTATGATCCGGGAGAATTTTATTTATAATTTCCAACGCAGGGAACTTTCTTACATCACTCCTGACGAAGCAACTTTCGCCTCCCGGTTCGCCCCTTTTGTCAACGAACGGAATGTACAGGGTATCATGCATGAATTGACGGAGGCTCAATTACATATTGAACAGAATGTGAACGCTAAAATGGTATTTTTCGATTTCTCTCTGAAGATGATCGTACTATTGAAAGCATAATACAGATATATCATGGAATACAAATTACATAATGGAAGCGGAGGTCTTTGTTGCAAAAGTTGCTCACGCCAGAATACAAAACTGAATACCTACGATTGGCTGGCGGATATTCCCGGCAATGCTGAGGAAAGCGACCTGGTAGAGGTGCAATTCAAGAACACGCGCAAAGGGTATTACCGCAACAGCAACAAACTCAAACTGGATAAAGGAGATGTGGTTGCGGTAGAAGCCACACCGGGACACGATATCGGAACAGTGACCCTTACAGGAAGATTGGTTCCGTTGCAAATGAAAAGATCCAATCACAAACCGGAGACGGAGATCAAACGTATCTACCGGAAGGCAAAGCCGGTAGATATGGATAAGTTCAATGAAGCTAAAAGTAAGGAACATGCTACCATGATCCGTGCACGGCAGATCGCTACGAACCTGAATCTGAATATGAAGATCGGAGACGTGGAATACCAGGGAGACGGTAACAAAGCGATCTTTTATTACATTGCTGACGAACGGGTAGACTTCCGCCAACTGATCAAAGTACTTGCCGAAGCATTCCGGGTACGTATCGAGATGAAACAGATCGGTGCCCGCCAGGAAGCCGGACGCATCGGTGGTATTGGGCCGTGTGGTCGTGAACTTTGTTGTGCTACATGGATGACAAGTTTCATTTCCGTATCAACCAGTGCCGCCCGCTACCAGGACATCTCACTGAACCCACAGAAACTGGCGGGCCAGTGTGCCAAACTGAAATGTTGCCTCAACTATGAAGTGGATTGCTATGTAGAGGCACAAAAGAGACTGCCTTCGAAGGAAATTGAGTTGCTGACACAGGACGCGACTTACTATTTCTTCAAATCCGATATCCTGAGCAATCAGATCACTTACTCTACGGACAAGAATTTTGGTGCCAATACCGTGACCATCAGTGGAAAAAGAGCATTTGAGATCATCAGTCTCAACCGCAAAGGCATCAAACCGGACAGCTTACAGGAAGAGCAGGAACGCATAGAGCCTAAACGCACTGTGGATTTGGTGGAACAGGAAAGCCTGACACGTTTCGATAAGCGCAGAAGCGGAAATGAAGGAGGACAACGGAACAATAAAAAGAAAAAGAAGAAAAGTCCGCAAGGCGGCACAAACGGACAAACGGCTTCTTCACCTCATCCAGTTCAACCATCCAACAGAGGAAATGCTCCAAAGAATGGAAATAGGAATGGTAATGGACAGCACCCGAACAGACAGGGAAATGGTCATCCCGGACAGGGAGGGAATGAGAACCGCCCACGTGGGGAACGCCCCAGAAACCAACAACCCCGCCGCCAGGAGAAACCACGTCGCCCTGACAAACCGAACAAAGATGATAAACGGCCTCAGGAATAGTATTTATTTCATTTCGATCTTTTTCGCCACCTGTTTGTTACAGGCATGTGGCGAAAGGATCGTATACCACACCTATCGACCGGTACCGGCCAAAAGGTGGGCACCGTCCGACACACTTGTTTATGAAGTGGAGATCAGCGACTCGGCTGTTACCCTGACACTGACGGCGGAAGTACGCAACCGGAATACATATCCTTTCCAGAACTTGACATTGAATGTCGCTTCTAACTTCTCGGATACAGCCCGGTGGGTCAACCAGAAAGCAGATTTTATTCTGACGGATGAGGAGGGGCAATGGAAAGGTACGGGATGGGGTAGTTTGTATAGTTCCGGCACTTCTCTGGGCCACGTATATATAGCCCGTCCGGGAACCTATACCATACGGGTGACGCATGATATGCGTACCGAAGAATTAGAAGGGATCCAGGATGTGGGGATACGTCTGGCATATCCATAAAAGATTTATAACGGGAAGATTTACGCTTGAAAATACAAACTCCCAATCGTAGATCCCTCTACTCTTCTCAGAAACGGCGCACACGTGCCGCATCCATTCTCAGAAAGACAAAAAGCAGGATGGTAAATCCCCAGAGAGAGGAACCCCCATAACTAAAGAAGGGCAGCGGAATACCGATCACGGGAGTCACCCCCAGCACCATACCTATATTTATGAAGATGTGGAACAGGAAGATACTGACCACGGAATAGCCATAGACCCGTCCAAACGTGGTAGGCTGTCGTTCGGACATCATGATCAGTCTCAGGATCAGACCCAGGAACAGCAACAAGACCACACTGGAACCCACAAACCCCTGTTCTTCGCCAATGGTACAGAATATAAAATCGGTATCTTGTTCCGGTACATATTTGAGCTTGGTCTGAGTTCCATTGAGAAATCCTTTCCCCAGCCATCCTCCCGACCCGATAGCGATCTTGGATTGATTGACATTGTATCCGGCACCGGCAAGGTCTTCTTCCATTCCCAGCAATACCTTAATACGCGCTTGCTGGTGAGCTTCCAGGATGTTATCAAAGACATAATCGCTGGAGTAGAAAAACCCCACAGACCCCAGGGCAAACAATCCGATAAGCAGATAGGAGACTGCCCGTTCACTGACGGATAGCCAGATCAGATAGCCAATGACCAACAGGCAAAGCGCCAGTTGCACCCAGGCCAGGTTGAAAGGATAGACATACTCGGATATGATATAGGCAATTATACTTACTACCGCAGATCCTGTGATGATATGACGGGCGGCTGCCTGGTTGCGCCGATAGATCCAGACCATGCCCGCAGAGAAAATAAGGATGAGACACAACACCGTAAATTCTCCGATGGGAGTGGGTGTATCGGCTATAAAGACCTCATCGAACCGGATGCCTACGACAAAATAGAGCACCGCGCAAACGGCTGAAAACAGTACCACTCCGGGCATCCCTTCGCGATAGAGCATGAGAAAAAAGGCTGAATATACCAGAGCCGAACCCGTCTCCCGCTGACAGATAATAAGTACCATGGGAAGCAGGATCATACAAACCACCGCTACCGCGTCTTTCATTTTCTTCATACTGAATGAATAGCCACTCATGTATTTGGCGAGGGCCAGTGCCGTAGCGAACTTGGCAAACTCTGCCGGCTGCAGGTTCACCGGTCCCATAGGGAGCCACGAACGCGAACCTTTTATATCAGGAGCAATAAATATCGTGACGAGCAGCAAGATCATCATACCGATATAGATAAAGTAGGAAAACATATCATACAGACTGTCCTCCAGCATTACCAGTACAAAGGCCAGTCCGAACGAGCAGACGATCCAGACAAACTGCTTTCCCGCACGGGTAGAGAAGTCGAGGAAATCTCGGTCGCCATAATCGTAACTGGCACCGCATACGGTGAACCAACCGATGACCACCAGTATCAGGTAAATACCGATCGTGACCCAATCGATAGATTTCCAAAGGCTAACGTTTCTGGAGCTCATAGGGAATCAGGTTTGCTTTACTTATATCATGGATCAGGTAGGAGCGTTCGGGTGCTACTTTACCTTTGAGGTATTGCTCAATGAGCAACGCGCCGATAGGTACGGCCCAGGTTGCTCCGAAACCACCGTTCTCTACATATACGGCTATCGCGATCTCCGGCTCTTCCATCGGAGCAAAACCCATAAAGATCGAATGGTCTTTCCCGCGGTTCTGTGCTGTACCGGTCTTGCCGCACACTGCTATATCGGGCAGATTGGCCCGGCGACAGGTAGCACCATACGGGCTTCCGACCACCGCACCGCGCATTCCTTCGATCACCGCGTCATAATGATGCGGATCGATCGTTGTATATCGGGGAAAGCGGTACATACTATCTAGTTCATTGTCCTGTATTTCTTTGACGATATGAGGGGTTATGAAGTGTCCCCGGTTGGCAATGGTAGCCGCCAGGTTGGCCATCTGCACAGGTGTCAGAAGAATCTCTCCCTGCCCGATGGCTGTATGAATGATGCGAAGTCCTCCCCAGCGTTTCTCTCCATGTATCTTATCATAGAAAGATGAATTGGGGATCAATCCGCGTTTCTCGCCCGGAAGGTCCACTCCCAACGCATACCCGAATCCCATAGATACCATGTGATCTTTCCATACCGTAAGTGCCTGAGCAGAAGAGCCGTACTTTTTGTTATCGATCATCCGGTAGAGCCCCCAGCAATAGTACGAATTGCAAGAGGTAGACAAAGAAGGAATAAAAGAAATGGGCGAGCCATGCGGGTGACAGCCTACCCGCAGTCCCGGTACCACAAAACCGTGATAGCAGGGGAAAGTGGTATGCAGATCCACAATCCCTTCCTGCAGGAAAGTAAGTCCCTGTGCTGTCTTAAAGGTAGATCCCGGCGGATAGGAGGCCATCAGTGCCCGGTTGAAAAGAGGGGTCTTCGGATCCCGTTCCAGTTCCTGATGGTTTCGTCCGCGCTGACGACCGATCATGATGGAAGGATCGAATGTCGGGGCAGACACCAGACACAAGATCTCTCCGGTCTTGGGTTCAATAGCCACAATGCTGCCCAGCTTATTTTCCATCAACTTCTCGGCAAGTAACTGCAATTCGATGTCAATACTCAGGGTCAGGTTCTTTCCGGGTACAGGGCTTTTGTCCAACGCTCCGTCCATATATTTGCCCTGAATACGTCCGTGGGCATCCCGAAGAAGGATCTCCACCCCTTTCTCACCGCGCAGGTACTGTTCGTAGGAACGCTCAACGCCCTGCTTACCGATGTAGTCGCCTCTCACGTAATAGTCATCGGCTTCGATGTCACGCATGGATACTTCTCCGATATCCCCCAGGGCATGAGCAGCTGAGTTATAGGCATACTGACGTATGGTACGCCGCTGTATATAAAAGCCTGGATATTTGAACAGTTTCTCCTGGAACATACCACTTTCTTCGGCCGAAAGTTGACTCATAAACAGTTGATGTGTATAGCGGGAGTATCCGGGGTTCTGCCTCCGGTCACGGATGTCTTCCATCCGCTTTTCGAAATAATCACGGGTAATGTTCAGCGTACAACACAGATCGAGTGTATCCAGATATTCTATTTCTCTGGGAACAATGGTGATGTCATAGGCTGGCTGATTAAACACAAGCAAGGTGCCGTTGCGGTCATAAATAGCTCCACGCGCAGGATACTGGGTTTTGCGCAGGAAAGCATTACTGTCTGCGTTGCGTTTGTAATCATCGGTCATGATCTGCAATACGAACAGACGGATGATATAGATCAGAACAATGCCGATGGCTACTCCGGCAATCACAAAACGTCTGGTATCCAGGGAATAATCCTTTGCCATGCTTACCTCCTTATTCCCTCAAGAGCCAATAGACAAACCGTAGTCAGCAGGGTACTGGCTATGATCCGGATCAGTAATACGCCGGGGCTGGCAAACGAAAAGAATTCCAGACTGATGAGAAAGATGTGATGCAACAACACCCCCGCAAGCAGATATTTCAGAAAAGAGCTGAAACCCATACTGTGAATACCCGACACAAAGACCTCCGCGTCACGGGTCATGAACATACGCAACAACAAAGGCCGTATAAAAGCCAGAAAAACTGCCGCTGCCGCATTCATACCTGGTGTATTGGAGAATATATCAATGATCAGTCCCAGAGAAAAAGCCCACAACATCAACTCGTTGCGTGAAACAGTCGATTCGAATTTGAGCAGCAGATAAATATAGAGGAAGGGAGTGGCATATCCGGCGATATGCACATTATTAAGAATAAGTACCTGCAACAGTACCAACCCCACAAACCATCCTATTTTCTGTATATAGCTAATTAACATCAGAGCCTGTTTAAATTTAAAATACGTTGACCGGACGACGAGGTTTCACAGAGATTTCCCGATCTGCCGGCCACCGGTCCGCTACCACCTTGCTTTCTTTATGGCGCGACCCCTCTTTCCAGTTCCCGTTGTTCCTGCTGACCTTTCCGGGCGATAACCCTCACGTTACTCACTTTACTGAAATCCGTTGAGAGTTTGACCTTCAGCATAAAAAACATTCCGTCAGACGAGTCTGCCACATCTTCTACTGTCCCTACCATCACCCCTTCCGGAAAAGCACTCGAAAATCCATTGGTCACGACCGTATCTCCCAGATTGAACGCCGCGTGCCTGGGTAGTTCCAGGTAGGCATAGCGCGAATCTCCATGTCTCCATTTGAGTTCTCCGTAATAGTCACTGCCCAATACCTTGGAATAGATAATGAATTTACTGTTCAGTACGGAGATCACTACGGAATAATGAGCAGAGGTTTTGTATACGATCCCTACCACTCCATTGGCATCGACTACTCCCATTTCCGGACGGATACCGTCGGCAGATCCTTTGTCCAGGGTGATGTAGTTGTCGATCTGCGTCACCCGGTTGTTGATCACTTTTGCTTTATAAAGTTCATAGTCGGCATTGGGAGCCATCTGTATGCTGTTGATCTGTGCAGAGTCGATATACATATCGTTCAGGGCATTGCGGAGATTGGCATTCTGTTGTTCCAGCAACATGTTGCGATTGAGCAGGTCGTCATTCAGAGACTTCAGGTGAAAATAAGACGAGATGCCTCCGGAAACCTCATATACGCTTCCCGCAACCACATTGGCCGAGGTAAAAAACACACTTTGCTGATACCTGTTGAAGCGAAACAACAAAACAAAACTGGCTACCTCCAGCAAAATGAAGAGGAACCAGTAGTTGTATCTAATCAGAAAGTTAAGTAAATTCCGCATACACTATTACCCTAACATGGACCGGACCGTTGTCCGGCCAGGCCGGACAACGTCCCATATCGTATGTAAAAAATAAAGAGAGCCCGCTGCTTATCTTTTCAGGAATGAGAAGCGTTTCACATTCTTCAATGCCACACCAATTCCCTTGGCCACTGCATGCAGTGGATCTTCCGCGATATGGAAAGGAATATTAATTTTGTCGGTCAGACGTTTGTCAAGTCCGCGCAACAAGGCCCCACCTCCGGCCAGGTATATACCATTATGCACAATATCGGCATAAAGTTCGGGAGGTGTATTTTCCAGGGCACTCAGGATAGCTGTTTCGATCTTAGAAATGGATTTTTCCAGACAGTGCGCAATCTCCTGATAACATACGGGCACCTCCATAGGCAAAGCTGTAATACGGTTCGGTCCGTGTACAATATAATCTTCGGGAGCATCCTCACCCAGTTCGGTAAGAGCAGCTCCTACATTGATCTTGATACGTTCGGCCATACGTTCGCTGACCTTTACATTGTGCTGCCGGCTCATGTATTCCTGGATATCTGCTGTCAGATCGTCTCCTGCGATACGGATCGAGTTGTTCGAAACAATACCTCCTAAAGAGATCACGGCGATCTCCGTAGATCCGCCACCTATATCCACGATCATATTTCCTTCCGGAGCTTCCACATCAATCCCGATACCTATGGCTGCTGCCATGGGTTCAAAGATCATGTATACATCACGTCCGTTGGCGTGTTCGGCCGAGTCGCGTACGGCACGCAATTCAACCTCCGTACTTCCTGAGGGTACACCGATCACCATCCGCAACGAAGGTGAAAAGAGATGGCTGCGGGTATTGACCATCTTGATGAGTCCGCGCATCATCTGTTCGCAGGCATAGAAGTCTGCGATCACTCCATCCCGCAACGGCCGGATGGTACGAATGTTTTCGTGAGTTTTCTCGTGCATCATCTTCGCCTTGTCCCCCACTGCGATCATCTTATCTGTGCGGCGGTCAAGAGCTACAACGGAGGGTTCGTCTACGACGATCTTTCCATTAGATATGATGATGGTATTCGCTGTACCAAGGTCGATTGCAAGTTCCTGTGTAAAAGAGAATAATCCCATAATTTGTTCCTGTGTAATGATCGTCCAGCAATATCCGGACCATCTATATATGATAAATTAATGTTTAAAATGACGTATTCCGGTAGTCACCATCGACATACCGTGCTCGTTGCAATAGGTAAACGAAAGTTCGTCCCTTACCGATCCTCCCGGCTGTATCACGGAGGTAATACCTGCCTGATCAGCGATCTCCACACAATCGGGGAAAGGGAAAAATGCATCCGAAGCCATCACTGCGCCCCGCAGATCAAAACCGAAAGCCTTAGCCTTCTCAATGGCCTGTTTCAGCGCATCTACCCGTGAAGTCTGTCCCACACCACTGGCAAGTAGCTGACGGTCTTTAGCCAGTACGATCGCATTGGACTTGCTGTTCTTTACGATCTTATTGGCAAAGAGCAGATCGTCTGCCTCTTCGGGAGTAGGTGCTTTCCCGGTCACCACTTTCAGGTCGGCGAGGGTTTCGATATGGAGGTCACGTTCCTGCACCAAAACTCCGTTCAACAACGAACGGTATTGTTTGCGGGGCATTCCGGACTCTTTGCGCACCAGGATGATCCGGTTTTTCTTCTGTCCGAGGATCTCAAGTGCATCCACATCGTAATCGGGAGCAATGATCACCTCAAAAAATATCTTATTGATCTCTTCCGCCGTTTCCTTATCAATCACCGCATTGGTCACCAGTACCCCTCCGAACGCCGATACCGGGTCGGCTGCAAGCGCGTCTTTCCAGGCATCCAGCACATTATCGCGTGAGGCAAGTCCGCAGGCATTATTGTGCTTCAGAATGGCGAAAGTAACGTCTTCAAATTCATCGATCAGTTCTACCGCCGCGTTGATATCGAGCAGGTTGTTGTACGAGATCTCTTTCCCGTGGATCTGATCAAACAGGGCATCGAGGTTGCCGTAGAAATAGCCTTTCTGATGAGGATTCTCTCCGTAGCGGAGAGCTTTCTGGTCATTTTCCGACATGCGGAAGGCCGATCCATCTTCGGCATCGAAGTAATTGAATATCGCCGAATCGTAGTGGGAAGATACGGCAAAAGCCTCCTTCGCCATCCAGCGACGCTCTTCCAGAGAAGAACTGGCACCATGCTCCATCAGCATATCCAGCAGGGGTTTATATTGGTGTTGCGAAGCCACGATCACGACGTCTTTGAAGTTCTTCGCAGCCGCTCGTATCAGTGAGATACCGCCGATGTCTATTTTCTCAATGACAGAGGCCTCATCCGCGCCCGACGCTACGGTTGCCTCGAAAGGGTAGAGATCCACGATCACCAGATCAATGGGAGGGATCTCATATTTTTCTATCTGCTGCATGTCCTGTTCCAGACCGCGACGGCAAAGAATACCACCAAATACTTTGGGATGCAATGTTTTCACTCTGCCGCCCAGAATAGACGGGTATGAAGTCAGATCTTCTACTGCTTTACAGGGGTAACCCAGTGATTCAATAAACTGACGAGTTCCTCCCGTTGATAAAAACTCAACACCCTCCTGGTGCAATTTGGTAATGATCTCGTCCAATCCTTCTTTATGGTAAACCGATACAAGAGCGGTTTTTATTCTTTTTGCGTCAGACATTTAATTGTATATTAAGTATTTGATGCGCAAAGTTACAAAATATTGTTTTACACGCGTAATAAATAAGATATGAAATAATGATAAAAAAAGCCGGACTTTCGCGTATCGTCCGGCTTTTTTATGGTTCCGTAAAAAATTATATACAGGTTTTGTTACCAGATATGTACCCTTTCTTCCACAGGCAGATACAGAGGATCCTGCTCGGTAATGCCGAACGCTTCGTACCAGGCCCCGATATGAGGCAGGATACCATCTACTCTCCAGCGTCCCAGGGAATGGGGATCGGTTTTGGTCCGTCGCAGGATCTCTTCGTCACGCACATTTCCGGCCCAGACATTGGCATAGGCCAGGAAAAAGCGCTGCTCAGGAGTGAAACCGTCTTTTTCGGGTAGTTCGTTGTGCCGGGTCGCATTCCGGAAAGCCTGATAAGAGACCTGTATCCCTCCGTAGTCGGCAATGTTCTCACCCAGGGTCAGGTTGCCGTTGGCATATACATCGGGAAGTACCTGGATGCTGTCGAAGAATGCTACCATGACCTCTGCCCGTTCTTCAAATTTTTTCGCATCTTCCGCGGTCCACCAGTCTTTCAGGTTTCCCTCTTTGTCATACTTTCGTCCCTGGTCGTCAAAGCCGTGAGTCATCTCATGCCCGATCACCACACCGATCGCCCCGTAGTTGAAGGCATCATCCGCCTCCATGTCGAAGAACGGATATTGCAGGATACCTGCCGGAAAACAGATCTCATTGGTGGTGGGGTTATAATACGCATTTACGGTCTGCGGGGTCATAAACCACTCGTCGCGGTCCACGGGTTTTCCGGCCTTAGCGATCATTTCCGCGAAAGCCCAGTTGCGCGCCCGGCGCATATTGTCCCAGTATGAATCCTCTTTTATCTCCAGGGTAGAATAGTCTTTCCATTGGTCGGGATAGCCGATCTTCACATGGAACGAAGAGAGTTTCTCATGGGCCTTTTCTTTGGTATCGCGGCTCATCCAGTCGAGATCGTCGATCCGCTCACCCAGTGCCTTCTGCAGGTTTTCCACCAGCTTCTCCATACGTTCTTTAGCAGCGGCAGGGAAGTATCTCTCTATATACATCTGTCCTACCGCTTCGCCCAGCGCACGGTCTACGGTAGCTACCGCCCGTTTCCAGCGGGGGCTTATCTCTTGTTTTCCCGACATGGTCTTGTCGTAGAATTCGAAGTTCTGTGTCACGAACGGGTCACTCAGGTAAGAAGAAGCACCGTTGATCAGTCGCCATTGCAGGTAAGAGATCTGATCGGCCAGAGGCACTGTGCGTATGATGGAAGCCACCTCCTGTATGGAAGCAGGCTGTCCTACATTGATCTCTTTCAGATCGGCCAGTCCCACTTCTGCCAGATAAGCGTCCCAATCGAAACCCGCGATCTCTTCTTTCAGGGTAGCTACCTCCTGCTTGTTGTAGTTGGCATGCGGATCACGCAGTTCTACCCGCGAACGGGCTGCACGGGCCAGCCGCGTCTCTATATCCATCACGGCCTTCACTGCCCTTTTTGCTTCGGCATCGCTGAAGCCTGCCAGGCGGAACATTTCTTCTATATATACCTGGTATTTTTCCCGGATCTTCCGGACAGAGGCGTCGTCTGAGAGATAATAGTCGCGCTCAGCCATTCCCAGCCCACCCTGGGAGATCCTCACCAGATTCATGGTACTGTTGGTCTGATCAGCTCCTACGGATATGCCGAAATAGGGAGAGAGACCGTCTCTCTGCATACGCGCGATGAGGGGATAGATCTCGGATACACTCTGTATACCGGCCAGTTGTGCCAGCCCTGTACGGATAGGTTCGGCACCTTCCCGGTTGAGTGTCACACTATCCATGGCTATACGGTACAGATCACCGACTTTCTGGGGAATACTTCCCTGGGGATGTTGCTCTTCTGACAGTTCTTCGATCAGTTCCTGCAATTGCTCGCGGTTGTTTTCTGCCAGCATGTCAAACGACCCGAAACGCGCATATTCATTGGTAAGCGGATGGTTTTTCATCCAGCCTCCACAGGCATATTCATAGAAACTGGTACCGGGTGGTACCGAGGTGTCGAGGTTCTCCAGCCGGATCCCGGCTGTGAGGGGTACTTCTGTTTTCGATTTACAGCCGGTAATCACCATACCTGCGGCAAGAAAAGTTACGTAATTAATCCACTTCATATTATTAACGATTTATAAATTTACGATTTACGATTGAGGTTACATTCAATTAATTAATCTAAACTATCAAAAGAATTATCTATGTTTACTGAATTACGACAAGAAATACACATCCATAGTTTCCGGATTGCTCTTTATAAGTCAGCACATCCTGTATTAACTCTCTTTCGCTTCATCCAGCTCCAGAGAGGCTGCTTCCCACGCTTCTACCAGTTTGTCAAGTTGCTGCCGTAGTTTCTGATGCCGTTCGAACAGGCTCATGTCCGATGCTCCTTCGGGAGTAGCCATCTGTGCTTCCAGGATGGCGATAGCAGATTCAGTCTGTTCAATGCCTGCTTCACAATCGGCCACGGCCTTTTCCAGTTTCTTCAGTTTTTTCTGCCACTCTTTCCGGGCTTCGTAAGATAGCTTTCCGGCAGAGGCTTTGGTCTCTTCTCCAGCTACCGGGTTACCGGAAGAGGCTGCGGTCGGAGATCTGTGCAATTCGTTGAGGTTGTCTATCTGCTTTTTCCGCAGGAAGTCATAGATCCCTCCCAGGTGTTCACGCACCTGCCCACCGCCAAATTCATAGACCTTATCTACCAATCCATCCAGGAAATCACGGTCGTGACTCACCACGATGACCGTGCCGTCGAACGCGCGGATCGCATCTTTCAAGACATCTTTCGAACGCATATCCAAGTGATTGGTAGGTTCATCCAGAATCAGCAGGTTGACCGGTTCAAGTAGCAACCGGATCATAGCCAGGCGGCTGCGTTCTCCTCCGGAAAGGACTTTCACCTTCTTTTCCGAAGCCTCTCCTCCAAACATGAATGCTCCGAGTATATCCCGTATCTTTGTACGGATATCTCCTGTGGCCACCCGGTCGATGGTATCAAATACCGTCAGATCCTCATCCAGCAATTGTGCCTGATTCTGCGCAAAATAGCCGATCTTCACATTGTGACCCAGCGTCAGGTTACCACTGTGTTCGATCTCCTGCATGATACATTTGACCAGTGTAGATTTTCCGGCACCGTTCTTGCCCACGAAAGCGATCTTCTCTCCGCGGTGAATGGTAAGGTCGACATGGCTGAATACAACTTGCCCGCCATACTTCTTACCGACCTGTTCACAGATCACCGGATAGCTCCCGCTGCGCGGAGCAGGCGGGAATTTCAGTCGCAACGCGCTGTTGTCTTCTTCATCTACCTCCAGTCGTTCGATCTTCTCCAGTTGCTTGATGCGGCTCTGCACCTGCACGGCCTTGGTAGCTTTGTAGCGGAAACGCTCGATAAAGTCTTCGGTATCCTGTATCTGTTTCTGCTGGTTCTCATAGGCGCGTTGCTGCTGTTCGCGACGTTCCTTGCGTAGTTCGACAAACTTGTCGTACTTCACCTTATAATCATAAATGCGTCCGCAGGAGATCTCGACCGTACGGTTGGTTACATTATTAATAAAGGCACGGTCGTGACTCACCAGCACCACGGCATTGGCACGGGTAGAGAGAAAATTCTCAAGCCACTGGATACTCTCGATATCCAGGTGGTTGGTGGGCTCGTCCAGGAGCAGCACATCGGGATTGCGCAGCAACAGTTTGGCCAGTTCAATACGCATCCGCCAGCCACCGCTGAACTCACGTGTCGGACGTCCAAAGTCTTCCCGTACAAAACCCAGCCCCATCAGGGTGCGCTCTATCTCGGCATGGAAATGGGTGCCTCCCATCATCAGGAAGCGGTCGTTGTCGCGGGTAAACCGATCTATCAGTTCATGATACGATTCGCTTTCGTAATCAGTACGCTCGGCCAGTTCCTGGTTCATTTTCTCCAGAGAAGCCTGTAAGGCAAATATGTGTTCAAAAGCAAGTTGGGCCTCCTCCAGTACGGTACGATGATCTGACAGCACCATTACCTGAGGCAGATAACCGATGGTCACCTCCCGGGGTATGGCTACCACACCGCTTGTCGGACTTTGCAATCCGGCAATGATCTTGAGCATGGTAGATTTCCCGGCGCCGTTCTTACCGACTAAAGCAATACGATCCTTGGCATTGATCACATAGGATACATCCCTGAACAGGGGGACAGCATTGAACTCAACTTTGAGTTGTTCTATGGAAATCACGTTCTATCTTATTTTTATCTGTTCCTTTTTTTATGTTCCACCGGCCGGCCTATTACTGTTGTTCTTACACAGATCTGTAAGTAACAGAGAGGCAAGTGACACGAATGTGCCGCAAAGGTAGTAAGATTTATTTTACAAATCGAAGAAGTGACCCTCTGAAAAACAAGGAATTCTCCTTCACAACAAAGGTTTGCATCGTTTTTCTTCTCTGTTTTCAGAACTTTTTTTAAACTTAGTAATCCGGCAAAATGACCATTTCCTGTGTTTCCGATCTCCTTATTTACACCTTTTCTATGCGATCTTCGGATCTATACCCTTCGGAGCACTTTGTCATTTTATCAACGTATACGCAAACTTTGGGTACCTCCTCAGGAATGGTTAAAAGACCAAAAGTCTACCTTTCCCGAAGTTTTCTGCACCTATACATAGAAAAAAGCCTCTATTTTCGTATCCGAATAAGTCTCTCTGTTCCTTAACAGAATATACCACCGGATAATTTTTTTATACCGGACTTATTGTTAAAACCAGACAGGTCGACTTTCTCAAATAACCTTATTACTTATATTTGCATTCCGAATATACGACATACTATGCACACACACCGGACACGCTTGCTTCTGCTTCTGGGAATTATAGGGCTCCTGGCCTCTCCAGTCTATCCTTCTGCCTCCCTGTTCCATCAACTGACCGAGAAAAACGGTCTTAGTAGCCGTATGTGCTTCTCTGTGCGGCAAGATCACTTCGGGTATATCTGGATCTCCACGAAGCTGGGCGCAGACCGGTTCGACGGAAAAGAATTTACTCATTATCCGTTGCCGGAAAGTCAGAGGCCCGGCTACGATCCCATTGGGGTGAACTACCTCAGTCAATCTCCCGACGGCCGGTTGTGGGCCTTCAGCGAATCGGGATTGCTGTTCCGTTACAACGAAGGTACGGACCGGTTCGATATTCTTTACTCGGTACGTGACTTTTTCAACAATCCGTCCATCATTCTCTATCACATTCTGTTTCAGTCGGATCACACGATATGGCTGGCTACCTCACGCGGTGTACTGGTCTTAGATACCATCCAGGGGGAAGCACACCTACTGCCCGGAACCGAAGACCTGGCAGTAAACCACCTCAACCGATACGGAGACCATTATTACCTTTCGACACATACCGGGCTCTATCTATTCGAACATACGGAAGATACTTCCCTGCGTCTGTTGTCTCATATTCTGCCCGACAAGGTAGTACTGACTGCTTTTCCGGACACAGTTCATCAACACGTAGTGATCGGTACCTTAGACAGCGGGCTCTATATTACCGGCTTCGACGGAGACAGTCCGGCTGTCTGTCTGTCGCTCGATATTCAGGGGCCCATCCGTGACACGGTGCTTTATAATGAGGATATAATCGCCGTAGGAGTAGATCTGGAAGGGGTCTATCTGCTGGACCGACGTACCCTGAAGGTTGGAACACATTATACCTATAACGAGAATAACCCTTCTGACATATGTTCCAACAATGTACGCGGACTATTTGTCGACAACGAATCCAACCTGTGGATAGCGACCTATCACGAAGGAGTCTCTTTCCAGGACTCTTCAAAGCTCAACTTCAACTGGTTTACTCACCGTATCGGCGATACGGAAAGCATAGCGGACAATGTGGTAAATGCCGTATTGGAAGATTCCTCAGGCGATCTCTGGTTTGGTACCAATAACGGTGTGAGCCACCTCAACCGCAAAACCGGACAGTGGCAACACTATTTCAGTAAAAACTCTCCCCGGGAAAAGGGAGACGTAATTCTCACCCTCTGTGAAGACTCCCGGGGAAGGATCTGGGCCGGAGGATATGCCTTTGGCGCCGCCTGCATAGACCGTGTCACAGGCCGGTACGAACACTATACCGCCGGGGAGTCCACCTCCATCTTAGCTACCAATTATATCTATTCTATTTTCTCCGACAAAGATCTGCTCTGGTTTGGTGGTATCATGGGCGATGTAACCTCTTATAATATCCGGAGTGGAAAAGTTACCTCTTATCAGGTAAGTAAGGTCAATTGCTTCGCCCGGCTGAGCGATGAGTATCTGTTGATAGGGCTGTTCAACGGGCTTTTTATCCTGAATAAAGAGACCGGCGAAATACGCCCGACACGGTTTACCAAGACAGTGACCTCTCTTCACCGCATAGAAGACGGCAGGTACTGGATCGGTATAAAGAACGTCGGGTTGCACTATTACGATATGGACACTGACTCCGTTCGCTGCTACTCTACCCGGGAAGGGCTATCTTCGGACTATATCTACGCCGCCCTACCGGATGACAACGGACAATTGTGGATATCCACGGAATACGGGCTTAATAAGCTGATCCTGTCTACCGGCCGGATAGAGTCGTTTGATACACAAGACGGTCTGCCATCCAATCAATTCTGTGCCTCAGCAGCCTACAGGTGTAGTGACGGACAGATGCTTTTCGGCACCCCGGACGGCGCTATCCTCTTTCGCCCGGAGGAGATCCGCAAATCAGAGAACAGCCATCCGTATGAGGTCTGGATCCACCGTTTCGATCTGTTCAACGAACCGGTCTATACAGATCTGCCGGGTTCCGTACTGACAGAACCCGTCTACTACAGCAAACGGATCCGGCTTTCTCATAACCGCAACTTTTTTTCGTTCCGTTTCACAACTCCGAACTTCCAGGCACCTCATAAAACCCTTTATTCCTATTACTTAGAGGGACACGATCTGAACTGGTCTCCCCCTACTTCCATCGACAGGGTCTCCTATTCGCGTGTACCGCCCGGACAGTATACCTTCCGGGTACGCTCACTGGTAGATGGAGTAGCACAGTCGGAGAAAAGCATCCGGATGACGATCGACAAACCCTGGTGGACAAGCTATCCGGCGTATATGGCCTATTTGCTGCTCTTCCTGATCGCTCTTGCCTATATCTATCACCTGATACAAAAAAGGCAGGAAAAAAGGGCTACGGAAAGTAAGATCGATTTCTTCATCACAACGGCCCATGATCTGCTGACCCCGCTGAATCTGATCCAGGCTCCCCTCAGAGATATGCAACAGGAGTTGCCTGCGGAAGGGAAGACAGGTCAGCTGCTGGATATGGCCTTGTCGCACCCTTCGAAGCTGACGCACTATGTGGAGAAGCTGTTAGATTTCCAGCGTATCTCTCTGCATGCCAGCCGTCTGGTCGTGTCGGCTCAGTCGCTCGAAAGTTTCCTGCGCCACCGCATCGATTCGTTCCGGCTGGTGGCCGGACATAAGTTCATTGGTGTAGAATGCCGGTTCGACGAATCTGCACGGCAGGAGATCTGGTTTGACAAAGAGAAAATCTCACGTATTCTGGATAATCTGCTTTCAAACGCTGTCAAATACACCCCCTACGGAGGAAGTATCTGCATCGAGGCATCGGCCGATGCGCATAAGTGGTATCTGCGTGTCCGCGACACAGGCATCGGCATCTCCGGCAGAGATCAGCGGATGATCTTCCGCTATGTATTCCGGGCGGCCAATGCCATCAACTCCGGAGAGATCGGTAGCGGCATCGGGCTCAAACTGGTAGCGTCGTTGGTGAGCCTGCATCGGGGCAAGATCTCTTTGCGAAGCAAACTGGGAGAAGGTATAGAGTTTTTCCTCTCTTTCCCTATGCATTACGAAGAGGCTGTGCGCCATACAGAAGCGGAGCAAATCGCACCTCAGCACCCTGAAACGACAGAGGGTGAGTCACATATTCACCGCATCCTCATTGTGGAAGATGATCCGGAAATGTCGCGCTACCTGACGATGTCTCTCCGGGATCAGTATCAGGTGCAGACCTGTGCCAACGGCAAAGAAGCCCTGGAAGAGTCAGACCGTTTCTGCCCACACCTGATCATCTCGGATCTGCTGATGCCCGAGATGACCGGCATCGAACTCTGCAAACGCATCAAAGGCAATGTAAAGAGTTCGCATATCCCGGTACTCCTGCTCACCGGAGTGACAGAGACAGAGAGTGTGCGGGAAGGATTGCGCGCGGGTGCCATCGATTATATGCGAAAACCGTTTGACAAAGAGGTGTTGAAAGGCAAACTGGAGAATATCTTCGAACTGCAACGTACAGCGCAACGGCAATGTCTGGAAAAACTGAAAAATGACAATGCGGTTGAACTATCCAACAAAACAGACAATGAGTTTATGGAGAAATTGATGGCACTGATAGAGAGGCACATAGATAATCCGGAATTGAATATCTCCCTGTTGTGCAGTGAACTGGCGCTGAGCCGTACCCTGCTGTACAACAAAATCACCCAGCTGACCGGCAACGCTCCTACGGAATTTATCCGTATGATCCGGCTCAAGCGGGCAGCCAACCTGCTGCTGTCGGGTGAACACAGTGTCACGGAAGTAGCTTTCCAGGTAGGGATAGACAATCCGAAGTACTTCAGTCGGGTATTCAAAGAGTTCTATGGGGTATCCCCCCGGGAATACCTGGCACGGAGCAGTAAAGCGTGAAAGTATATCTGAAGTGATGATCTGACAAAATTATCCCCGGCACAACTTATACACCACAAGTAACAGATAACATCCTATACAACCGGTCCATTTGTTGCCATGTATACGAGATTATTCGCAGGTGATAGATGTTCCCATGCGACATACCGAAACGCAACTATACATATCGTATGCTTACAGATGAGATCTGTCTATTGAAGTTCACGAATGCCTCACATCGGTATGCTTTCTGTGTTTTCAATCGTAAATCTCTTTCCTTCTCTACAGGATGCAGATAACCCATCATACCTCATCCGGAAGTCAGACTCCCGGATGAGATCATGAAAGAGAAGAGAATAAATAAAATAAAGAATAGTAAAGTTAAACAATGAATAGAGAATAGTTTAAGCATTGATCTTCCTAATAGTTACGGTAGGTCCATTCATTGGAATTAGTCTTCTTCTTATAAAACCCGGTCTTCGTTCCGGAAGCATCATATACATCAAATTTATTCCAACGCTTTATCTTTATAGTTCCCAGTTGAGAACCGTTTGTATCTTTGATTATATACTTATTCGGATTCCACGTAGTTCTCTCCACTACTCCGGTTTTAGAGCCATCCCGGTCGAGGATGGTATATTTATATTCGTTCCAGACAGATCGTCTCAATTCACCGGTCTTCACCCCGTTTTTATCTTCTAGGGTATATCGGTCTTCGTTCCAGCGAAACTGCCTGATTTTCTGGCTGTATCCCATCTGAATGCCAGCTACAGACAAGATCATACATAAGAATAACTTTTTCATGGGTATGCGATTTTTATGTGATACAACGGAACAGCCAGTCATCTTCTGGTATGTGCAAAAAAAACCTCAAAAAAAGTTCTCTGCCAAAAGAATTTATCTAAAAGAAAGTAGGGAAAATCATATCGGTTCAGGTAAAATCCCCGGAAAGGTTCATGCTAAGGGCATTTCATCCTCTATAGAATTTACATTTTGCCAACGAATACAGATAAAGCTCTTGCAAATAGCTAAAAAATCGACCCGTTCTCTAAATGTGACAATCTGTTTTTATGTGCTTTCAGAAAACAGACATACGCGAACAAAGAATTTTTATACAGAATAATCCCATATTTTTTCATAAATCGGGCAAAGAATGCATATACTTACAGATAAACCCTACACAGAATAGAGGTAAACTGTGCACAAAAACCAGATAAACTGTGCATAGTTTACCTCTATTCTATGCACAGCTTACCGGAATGAAACAAGAAAGCCACATACTATAGGTCAGAAAAAGAGAATTTTCCTCCTGAAAAGGAGAGTTATACAGTCTGTTTTCAATTTACTTTTATCTGCTATTTTTCATTAATAGAGAAATAAAGTTATCCTACCTAGGCTCGTTCTTACATTTCACTTCTTATACATCAAATAAAGAAACATTCTGCTCATCTGCCAATCCCATTTCCCTGCGATACATCTGACCACACGTTCACAGAGGTAGAAATAGGCCACTCACCAACCGTACCTTTAACATTTTGTCATTCTGTCAAATTCACCTCATTTTAAGTCCGGAATGAACATCTGTGCACCTTTTATAACCACATAGATACCCCCGGGAGCGTCATGCGCATTATTTTTGCAACAGGTTCCTCACAGATAACCAAAGCATTACAAACAAAATTTAATACCACAGAAAATGATGAAAATCCGTTGTTCCACGGCAATCCTGTTATTGCTCCTTCTGGCTGGCTGTGCCCGTGAAGGAGAGACCCCTCTCTACCTCGACCCGCAGCAACCGATAGAAAAAAGGGTCGAAGACCTGATCAAGCGTATGACACTGGAAGAAAAAGTGGCTCAGATGTCGCAATACGTAGGCATCGAACACATGAAGGCTGCAGAGAAAGAGATGACGCTGGAAGAGATGAAACAGAGCCATGCCAGAGGATTCTATCCCAACCTGCACTCTTCGCAACTGATCGAACTCACCAGACAGGGCATGGTAGGTTCGTTTCTCCATGTAGTGACCCACGAAGAGGCCAACCTGCTGCAATCGTATGCCCTGCAATCCCGGTTGAAAATACCTGTACTCATTGGTATTGATGCCATTCACGGCAACGGACTTTACCGGGGAGCTACCCTCTACCCGACTCCCATCGGACAGGCATCTACCTTCGAACCGCGACTCGTGGAACAGGCTTCCCGGGAGACGGCGCTGGAGATGCGTGCCACCGGTACACACTGGGCTTTCACACCCAATGTAGAAGTGGCCCGCGATGCCCGCTGGGGACGGGTGGGAGAGACATTCGGCGAAGATCCCCTGTTGGTGGGTCGCATGGGAGCCGCTACCGTACTGGGATTACAGGGAGACGACTTCACCGGAGAAGACAAAGTACTGGCGTGTGCCAAGCATTTTATCGGAGGCAGCCAACCGATCAACGGTATCAACGGCGCGCCGTGCGACATTTCGGACCGCACGCTTCACGAAGTATTTCTACCCCCATTCCGCGACTGCCTCGATGCCGGAGCATTCACCTTCATGATGGCACACAACGAACTCAACGGTGTACCGTGCCACACCAGCAGCTACCTGATGAAGGATATTTTGCGCAACGACTGGAAGTTCGACGGCTTTATCGTCAGTGACTGGATGGATATCGAACAGGTACACGAACGCCACCGCACAGCAGCTACCATGGAAGAGGCTTATCTGCAAAGCGTCATGAACGGAATGGATATGCATATGCACGGACCGGATTTCACGGAAAAGATCGTGCAACTGACGCGCCAGGGAGATATCCCCGAGAGCCGTATCGACTCTGCCGTGCGTCAGATACTAAAAGCCAAATTCCGTCTCGGATTGTTCGAAAATCCCTATATCGACACCGACCGGGTTGCAGAGGTGGTCTTCTGTCCGGAACATCAGCAGACGGCACTGGAGATGGCACGGAAGAGCATTGTATTGCTGAAGAATGAGAACAACCTTCTTCCTATCGATCGCAACCGCTACAAAAAAATATTTGTAACGGGGCCGAATGCCGACAATCAGACCATCCTGGGCGACTGGGCATTCGTGCAACCCGACTCCTGCGTCACTACGGTGATGCAAGGATTGCGTGAGGTATCGCCACAAACGGAATTCGACTTTTTCCCATTCGATACCAACCTGCGCACCATGGAGATGTCACGTGTGCTGCAAGCCCGCGACAGAGCCCGCAAAGCCGACCTGGCTGTTGTGGTTGTAGGAGAGAACTCCATGCGTTACATGTGGCAGGACAAGACCTGCGGCGAAAACACCGACCGGTATGAACTCTCCCTCGTCGGGCTGCAACAGGAACTGGTAGAAGAGATATACAAAACCGGCATACCTACGGTAGTAGTACTGATCAATGGCCGGCCGCTGACTACCGAATGGATCGCCGATCACATTCCCGCATTGGTAGAGGCGTGGGAGCCCGGTTCATTGGGCGGACAAGCCATCGCAGAGATCCTCTTCGGAGAGGTAAACCCCGAAGGAAAACTACCGATCACCATTCCCCGTCATTCGGGACAGATCCAGACCTACTACAACCACAAAGAGACCAGCAAATGGTTCAAATACGGCACAGGCAAAAGCACACCGCTATTCGAATTCGGCTACGGGCTTAGTTACTCTTTCTTTGAATTCGGCCCCATCACCCTATCGTCCAACCAAATGGCGGAAAGTGGCCACATCCGGGCCTCTGTAGAGGTATGTAACAGCAGCGACCGTCCGGGAACTGGAGTGGTACAGCTCTATATACGCGACTGTTACAGTTCGGTGACACGACCGGTGAAAGAGCTGAAAGATTTTCGTAAGGTATCTCTGCAACCTGGAGAGAAACAGATCGTTACGTTCGACATCACGGCTAAGGACCTGAGCTTCTATGACATCGATATGCGTTACGGTGTAGAGAAAGGAGAATTTGAAGTGATGATCGGAAACTCATCGCGCGATGTGGATCTGCAGAAAGAGAATTTCGTGGTCAAATAGAACCGCTAACAGATGTACGATTTAGGTCTGTTCTTATTCAGATTCAGATAATCCGTAAACCATACATAGGGAAAAAAGGTCCTCAACCGGGGAAAATGACAAATTATATACCTTTTCCGGGCACTCGGAGAAGTATTTTCCCTTGTTCTTTCCTATTTTTGTAACAGATCCGGACACTCCGGCGACCGGAGCTTATTTACCGTGCCGATGAGACAAACAAATTTACAGAACAATAACCCGATAACAGAAATACCATGACTTGTAAGAAAAAACACATTCTCTTCTTATTACTGCTCTTGCCGGGCCTGATTCCGGCAGCACATGCTCAGAAGAAAACCTCCATCTACCAGAAAGGATGGATCGACTTCAACAAAAACGGCAAGATGGATATCTACGAAGATCCGTCGGCACCCATCGAAGACCGGATCGCCGATCTGCTCTCGCAGATGACCCTCGAAGAGAAAACCTGCCAGCTCGCTACACTCTACGGCTACAGACGCGTGGCCAAGGACGAGCTCCCGACTCCGGAATGGAAAAACGAGATCTGGAAAGACGGTATCGCCAATATAGACGAACACCTCAACGGCCTGGTACCTACCCAGTACTCCTACCCTTTCAGTAAACACGCGGAGGCAATCAACACGGTACAGCGGTGGTTTGTGGAAGAAACCCGCCTGGGCATTCCGGTAGATTTCAGCAACGAAGGCATACATGGGCTCAACCACGACCGCGCCACTCCGCTGCCCGCGCCGATCGCCATTGGCTCTACCTGGAACAAAGACCTGGTGCGCCAGGCAGGCATCATCGCCGGACGGGAGGCGAAAGCCCTGGGCTACACGAATGTATATGCTCCGATCTTAGATCTGGCATGCGACCCACGTTGGGGCCGTGTACTGGAGTGCTACGGCGAGGAGCCCTATCATGTGGCTACCCTCGGACGGGAAATGGTACTGGGCATCCAGTCGCAGGGGGTAGCTGCGACTCTCAAACATTATGCCGTATACAGTGTACCCAAAGGTGGACGCGACGGACACGCGCGGACCGACCCGCACGTGGCACCGCGCGAAATGCACCAGCTCCACCTCTATCCCTACCGGAAGATCATCCGTGAAGCACGCCCGATGGGAGTGATGAGCAGTTACAACGACTACGACGGGATCCCGGTATCGGGCAGCTACTATTTCCTGACCGAACTGCTGCGGGAGAAATTCGGATTCGACGGATATGTGGTATCTGACAGCGAAGCGGTAGAGTTTGTCTACAGCAAGCACCGGGTAGCCGGAGACATGAAAGGTGCCGTAAGAGAGGTCGTAGAGGCAGGTATGAATGTGAAGACCAACTTTACCCATCCCTCGGATTTCATCCTGCCGCTGCGCGAACTGGTGGAAGAGGGAACCGTGTCGATGCAGACATTGGATCGCAACGTGGCTGATGTATTGCGGGTGAAATTCCGCCTGGGACTGTTCGACCAGCCCTATGTAGAAGACACAAAAGCTGCCGACCGCATTGTAGCCTCACCAGATACCAAAGACTTCGAACGCCAGATGGCGCGCGAATCGCTGGTATTGCTGAAAAACGAGAACAACCTGCTGCCTCTGGATCTGAACAACTGTAAAAACATCTTGGTGACCGGTCCGTTGGCTACCGATACCACCGCCTACGTGAGCCGCTACGGTCCACAGAACATGCGGGTGACGCATGTCCTGAAAGGCATACAGGAGTATGCCGCAGGCCGTGCCACAGTCAACTACGTACAGGGCTGTGAAGTGGTAGATGAGACCTGGCCGGAAAGTGAGATCATTCCTACCCCGCTCACCGCCACAGAAGAAGCACAGATCCGCGAAGCAGTAGAGCAGGCCATGCTTTCGGATGTAGTGATCGCCGTACTGGGAGAGGACGAACACCGGGTGGGTGAAAGCAAATCGCGTACGGGACTGGGACTGCCGGGCCGACAATTCCAATTGCTACAAGCACTCCAGGCTACCGGAAAGCCCATCGTACTGGTACTGATCAACGGACAACCGCTGACGATCAACTGGGAAAACCGCTACATCCCTGCTATTCTGGAGGCCTGGTTCCCCAGCCCGGTAGGCGGACATGCCATTGCAGAGACGCTCTTCGGAGACTACAATCCGGGTGGCAAGCTGAGTGTAACGTTCCCGAAAAGTCTGGGACAGATCGAACTGAACTTCCCCTTCAAGCCGGGATCACACGCCGGACAGCCGGGAGATGGTCCCAACGGCTACGGAAAGACAGCTGTCGTGGGGCCTCTCTACCCTTTCGGCTACGGGCTGAGCTACACGACATTTGCCTATGACAACCTCCAGGTAACACCTTTGCGACAGGGCATACAGGGCAATGTGGAGGTCTCTTTCGAAGTGACCAATACAGGCAACCGCGCGGGCGACGAAGTGGTACAACTCTATGTACGTGACAAGTTGAGTTCAGTGATCGCCTACGACTCCCAGCTTCGTGGCTTCGAACGCGTCACCCTGCAACCCGGCGAAACACGTACCGTACGCTTCACCCTGACGCCTGCCGATCTGGAGATGTTAGATAAAGACATGCACTGGATCGTGGAACCCGGCGAGTTCGACGTACTAATAGGCAGTAGTTCGGAAGACATCCGTCTGACACAGACATTCGAAATGGTACAACGCTGAGAAAGGTACGATGTACGGATGTACGACGGGGAGTACAGTAGTAATTCCGGTTGTAGATCGTACATGGTAATTTATGATAGGCTTTAAACAAGTTCCTGATATGAAAAGAAGATATACCTGTATGATCTGTGCCCTCCTCTTGTTGTCGGGAGGGCCATACACATTTGCACAGAAAGACAAGACCGTATCCGTACCTACCCGGCAAAACGCGCTGGACAGTGTATGGACCTCTTACGAAGCCACTACGGTGAAAGGCCTCTACCGCTACAAACCGGGAAAAGAGCCCGCCCTCTCCCGCTTCGGCGGATACATGACCGACCGGCAGGAAGCCACTGGTTTTTTCCGTACGCAGCAGATAAACGGCCGCTGGTGGATCATTGATCCGGAAGGATACCCTTTCCACCACCGTGCCACAGTAGCCATGAGCCCCGGAACCTCCGACCGGCAGAAAGCTGCCTTCGCAGAGAAATTCGGATCGGCCACGGCCTGGGCAGCCGCCGAGTCGCAACGCCTGCGCGGGTACGGATTCAACGGAGCCGGAGCCTGGTCGGCCGTGGAAGAGCTGCGTACCAGTGAACATCCGCTGATATACACCATCATTGTGAGCCCGATGGGAAGCTACCGCAATCAGCACGTCCGCCGCTACGGAGGCAGTTATCCCGTAGCCGGATGGCAGGGATACCGATTTGACCTGCCGATGGTATTCGATAAAGAATTTGACGAACACATCGAGCGGACCATCGCGCCACTGGCCTGGTACAAAGACGATCCGTACCTGTTGGGATACTTCACCGACAACGAACTTCCCTGGTATACCGACGCGTTGGACCGGCACCTCACTTTGCTTGCCAAAGACGAACAGGGATACCTGGCTGCCAAACAATGGCTGGATGCCCGTAAAGGCAGAGACGCAGGCCCGGAAGACATCACCGAAGAAGACCGCCTCGAATTCAGTGCCTACTTCTTCGAGACCTATATGAAGAAAGTGACCGATGCCCTGCGCCGGGCAGATCCCCATCACCTGTATCTCGGCTGCCGGTTCAATCAGGAAAAGAACCAGGAACTCACCAACCCGTATCTCTTTGCCGTGGCAGGGAAATACATGGATATCGTCTCCATCAACCACTACCGCAAGTGGCAACCCGAGCAGCAGCAGATGAACCAGTGGGGCGAATGGGCCGGCAAACCCTTCCTCATCACTGAATGGTATACCAAAGGAGAAGACTCGGGCCTGCCCAACGAGACAGGAGCAGGATGGAATGTACCCACACAAAACGACCGGGGACTCTTCTACGAGAACTTTACCATTGAACTGTTGCGCAATCCGCATTCCGTAGGCTGGCACTGGTTTCGCTACCAGGACAACGACCCGCAGGATCTCACCACCGATCCGTCCAACCGCGACTCCAACAAAGGAGCCTTTGACAGTAATTACGAGCCCTGGGAACCGCTGCTCCAACGGATGGCCACTGTAAACAAGCAGGTATATTCCCTGATCCGCTATTTCGATGCTAAAAAATAACATCTGATAAGCAGTATCTGCAAGTCCTTTCCTGCCGCTTACTATTTATTGAGCCGGATCACCTGGATGATCTCATTCATTTTTGCTTTCATCCTGTTCCATGAGCTACGACTGTAGGAATACCTCAGGCTCCGCCCTTCATCGGTAAAAGAGATCTGGTAAGGGTCGGGGCTCTGGTAAGCCTCTTCGAACAGTGTATAAGGGATCGTAAACCAAACCCGGTGCCGCCACTTATTCTTTTTCTTATCCCGATAGATCACCTCTACAGGAAAAGAATAGCTGTCCTTACCATGGATCAGAAGAGTTACTTCGGAAGCAGGGAAAAGTTGTGAAGCAGTGTAGGTAGCAGTTAACGTAATGGAATCTTTGCTCGTCAGATAGGTAAAATCCACCATAAGGTCTTTTTTTGCCAAAGCATCTTTTCCGGCAGGAACCTTCTGAGGATAAATAAAGAAAAGAAATCCTTCTGTATGTTTACTCATTACGTAAAGTTCCTTTGCCTGCAAATTACACACAGGAAAAAAACCAATAACCAGAAAGACAAATAAAATAATTTTTCTCATGTTTCATTTTATCAAGATGGTTCCCCGAAAGGAACCATCCCAGATTCTACGTTATTCTCCGTAAACAATCGTCTGGCTTGTTGCTACAATACCCAGTACGCTTTTCTGCTTCTGATCCACGTGGCTGATCTTACTGATCCCACCTTCACGGGCAGCAGCCTGGATACCTGCATCTCCTGTAGCAACGATACCCAAAACATTGGTTGCTTTGGCACGTCCTACTTTAGTGCCTAACTGATTGCTGGTAGCAGCAGTACCACTGGTAACATCCGTGTAGATAAATCCTACGCCTGCCGGAGTTCCGACAGTTGCACAACTCGATAAAAGCGCAACTACTGCACCTACCAAAACTAACTTTTTCATAATAGCGTGTTTTATTTTCTGCCTTTGGCTCCCTCTAAGGCGATTCTTAAAAGAAGAACGAGGAGCCCTATTACTTATCCCTAAAATTTACATCCTATACAGCATGAAAAGAATATATCTATCATATGGAGCCATGTGCCAAAATAGAATTCATAAAATTAAATCTGTTTTTTCTGTTTGACTAAGAATGAAATATCAGGAGTCGAATAACATCCTTCATACTATGAACATATGTATTCTTTACTAAAAAGTCAAAGCAAATATATGTATTTTAATATGAAATTTCAAAACATACGGTCCAGCTCCTCTATGTTATCTTCTGATACATTGCGTCAGAGGCGTTAATAGAAAACAGGAATTAACTTAACACAAAATAACATACACAAACTACAACAAAAACACATTTTTTACAATACATTAACTGTCAACCCTTTTCGCAGAAATAAAATAAAACCTCTCTGATACACACATCATTAGTACTAATGAAAATCATAATTTAAAATAAATTTGCAGAAAACACAATATTTTTTCAATTAATCCTGTTCGTAAGAGATATTCCCTAAGCTATGGATCTCATTAACTTCCATAGGTCTGGCAAAAAGCTCTTTGAGTTCAGCCACACTTAATTCCCATTCGGGCTGGAAATGTTCCGAAACCATATAATCCAGCAACGCTCCATACAACTGACGGGCTTCCGGATATTCACTTACAGCGGCCAGATCGGACATACAGATCAGCAAACGACCTTCTCCGATACGGAATTCAAATAGGAAACCTAATTTATGATTTCGTTCCACATTATCAATCACCTGGATCAAAGGTTTGTAACCTGCGGGAAGCCTGTCGAGGATCAGAGGGCGACTCTGCTTCACCATCGGATACCACTGCCAGTTGGTGTGCATATCCGTCGGGAAAGTACGGAATACCGGATGCCCGGGCTCCATCAACAGCCCCAGGGTACCGGGCGAAACCGGTTTATTGGCCCATTCGGCAATAGATCTGAACATACGATAGTTCCAGTAATCGGTCTGGAACAATCCACCCACCGTCACCTCTTTATAGTTCTCTAACGAAGGGAACCACAAGACTTTTTCTCCTTCATGTAATCTGGTGATCATTTCATCGTCCAACCAGCGAGCGATATGGATACCCTTTTCAGTATCGTTTCCACAGGTAGATTGCGGATAGATCCACAACGGATACTGATTGCGCCAGGAGGTCCCGGCAATCTCCAGGGTAAGCGTCAGTTTCGTGGCATGATGTACCACAGAAAGATCCGAGAGCAGATCACCCACCGGAGCCAGAGTTCCCTGCGGGATCCGTAACTCCCAACTACCGCTATCCAACACTGTACCGTCCGGATCGGTAAGTGTCCAGTTCAGAGAGGTATCCGCGATCGGACCGGAAGAATAATTCGCAATTTCCACCGCTCCGCTCAACATCTCATTATCGGTATAACAAAACTTAGGAGCCACAAACAGAGGTACCACCTCGCTGCAAAAAGAACGCCACTCTTCGGGAGTGATCAGTCCTTTACTCTCCATAAACGCATCCAACACTCCCACAAACGCGGAACCCTGTCCGGGGTAATCCTGCAGATCCAGCAACTGAAATCCAGCCAGTCCCTGTGTACGCAACGCCATTTCGATATCGGCCCTGTAAAGTTCTACCGCCCACTTTCCGGAAGCCAGGAAAAAATCATGCGCCTGACCGGCCATACCGGCTTCTTCCAGGCGTTTCCTGAATACCTCAAAATTGCGGGGCTTCAGTACACCGGTATACTTATCCATCTCCCGGTAGTCGGGGTATATCTGGAATTGCCCCGTCTCGTGACTGATGATCGGGATAGAACACTGTTCCACCGCCGTACGGAAATTCATTTCCGAGTTGGGATAGGTATGGTTGATATATCCTCCTTCTTCGGCATCTACAAAAGAGAACGAACCACGGGTATGATTGGCATAGATATTTTCTCCCGGCACCCGGCAGGTAGTGAAATAGTCATCACCCTCCGCGGGTCCCATATACCCCAGGAAATTATTGGAACCTGTGGCATAGAGATGCCGCTGGTCGATCTTCCGGAACGCTGCGATCATCTCTTTCATATCTTCCTGTTCGCCCCACAATTCATTGCCGATGGCAAACATCACAAACGAAGCATGGTTGCTGTACTGTTTCTGGATCTCTATCCCTTCCCGGAGCAGGAAATCATACAACAGAGAATCTCCTTTCTGAAGAGCTCCCCAGAACGAAAGTTCGGGCTGAAGGTAGATCCCTTCGCGATCGGCAGCTTCGAAACAGGCTTTGGGCGGACACCAGGAATGGAAACGGTAATGATTGATCCCATAGGCACGGGCCGTACGGAAATAATCGGTCCATGTTTCCACATCCATAGCCGTGTGTCCGGTGAGCGGGAACACACAGGCATCGTGCTTTCCACGCAGGAAAGTCGTCAGCCCGTTGATCGTGAACCGGGTACCTTGGGTAGCAAATTCCCTGATACCAAAAACCTGATTTTCCCGATCGTAAATCCCTTTTCCTTCTAATGTAGCTGTAAGGCGGTACAAAGCCGGATCAAACTCACTCCACAAAAGCATATCATTCCCCATAGGGATCTCCATACTCATTCTCCCCTCCGCAATGATTACTGGCTGTGATACCCGTACCCGATGCTTCTTATCGGTATTGAAAGACTGTATATCCAGAGTAACGGTAGTACCGGAAGGCACCTCTTCCCCTGCCGGAGTAGCTATATCCAACTCTACCCGTACGGTAGAAGTCTGTGGAGAAGTATAGACCTGTATGTCCCGGAAATGATACAGCGGTTTAGCCTCCAGGACAATCTCCCCGATGATGCCGTTCCAGTTGGTCTGGGTAGACTCGGTACAGGCATGCGAATTATCTAAGATCTGCGGAGGCAAGGCTTCCCCGTTGTCTACCCGGATCGTCAGCGTATGCTTGCCCGGAGTGAGCCCTCTGCTCAGATCATAGACCTGCTGTCCGGAAATAAAATCGGAAGCACCGATATAAGTATCATCTACCCATACCTTGGTAGCACGGGTACGCTCCAGTTTCAACGCCATCACCTGTCCCTCCCAGTCCGAAGGAATATCTACCTGTTTCTGATACCAGGCCTTCCCCACATAGCGATATTCCCGGGAGAGATAGGTTGTCTCTTCCAGGTCAGTATTCGGTTCTCCCTTCCGGTTGGTGTCCATGGTGCCAGGCAGTTCCACCGGATCTTCCAAAAGCTGCACAAACCACGCTTCTTGCTCTCCCACTCCTTCCGGGTCCATACGGAAGCCCCAACTGCCGGCCAGCGAGATCTGTTTCCTGCTTTCCGGAGTACCACACGCACTGATCAACCCTACGATCAGTAACAAAGACAGATAGTTTTTCATGCTTTTCTTCCCGATTATTCAGAACCTGTTGATTTCTCTTTGGAAAACCGGAACAGGCTGATGGTTTTCATGCTTTGGTAGCGATGCAGACGGGTCTACATTCCACTTCTCTCTACGTATAGTACGTATAGAAAGATCCGCGTCTGCCCGCGTATCAACTGCTCCGGGCGGAAGCGACTTTCTGGAAAGCCAGTCTCTCCGATCCGTTACGGACATAAATGATACCACAATACACATATCCATGTTTCCGGAGAATATGCTGCATCACCTGGTTGTCACGGTGAGTATCTACACATACATTGCCATACTGGGCGAGGCACCAGTCGAAACAGCAATCCGCTACCCCTTTCCCTGTTCCCGCACCCGCCAGACGGTGGATCACGCCATAAGGCTCTTCATTGAGCCAGGAGCCCTCATAGATCGTATGATAAGTAGGTTCCGGCGAAGGCATGAAGCAAAATGTCCCCAGGATCTCGCCTTCTTCTCCCGTGCAGACGTAACTATACCCCTTTTCTATATCTTCCAGGATCAGTTCACGGGAAGGATACCCGTCGACCCACTGACTTGCATTGCCTGTCAGACGCATAAACTCCGCCGCTTTGCCATATATATCCATGACAACATCCAGTTCGTTGATACGGGTTTTTCTTATCTTCATCATATATATACGTATGAATTCAGTTTGTAGCATTCCAAAGATAAAAGAATATTTTGGCTTCTCCATACATCGCGAACGTTTTTCAAAAGCCACTGGGATACTTAATTAAAAGGCTGACACTATTTTATCCAAAACCGACACTATTCTTTCCGTTCATAGGGAACGAGTAAGATAAAATGGAATGATTTACATATAGAAACACATATTTGCTTCCCGTATGTTTGCATATAAAATGTTACGCATAGGGATTTACAAACATATTCTTTCTGTAATTTCAATCGTAAATTGTAAATCAGTAAATCGTAAATCTCTTTGCGTCTCTACAAGTGGATAATAATACCTCAATACTGTCCCATACAAGGTATACCATCCAGCCTTCAAAAAACAGAGGATGCATCCCGTCCGGAATACATCCTCTGTACTATATTCTCATACAACGAACTCACACAGCCAGTGCTTTTCTTCTTTTCGTCCATTTCTTCCATCTCTTTTTCAGGAAGATATAATATCCTGTCAGCGGAAGGGCCGCCCCCAGCAGACAAGCAATGAAATAAAGGATGCGGGTAACCATTCCTCCCCAGCTACCCACATGAACAGAGTAGATCCACCCGCGGATCTTGGCCGACTTATCCAGGTCTTTGTAATACTGTACCTCTGTGATCTCACCGGTACGGGCGTCAAATGTATAACGATCCGAAGCCCGCGTATTGCCTGTACGGTTGATAGATACGGTAGCCGTTCCGTTCTGTACGGAGATACTTTTGTAAGAAGGGTTACGTTCTTTCAGCGTAGCGGCAATCTTTGTCCATTGGGTATAGTCGACTTCTGCCGTACGTCCGCCGCGGGAAGCACCGCCTTCCCGGGAAGAGCGATCTTCCCCACCCTGGCTCTCACGGCCGGTACGTTCCCCCGCATCACTGCCAGTTCGGTGGCGTCTATCTTCTTCCGGAGTTATTTCTCCTCTCTCCGGTCTGCCTTCGGGACGACCTACACCTTCCGGGCGACTTTCTCTTCCGGAACCACCTTCCGGACGTCCTTCACCGGTCGCACGTCTGCCTGCCTCGGTCGTGTCCGGTTGCGGACGGCCTTCACCCTGAGATCTATTGCCACGTTCCGGCTGACCTTCCGGACGGCCTTCTCCATCCGCAGGACGTTCTTCACGAGGCTCACCTTGTGCCAACTGCTGCTGGTGTGGCTGAGCAGTAGTTGCCTGTGCCTGCGGTTGTCCATGTCCGGCATTCTGGTTGGTCTCCACCCCGAATACTTTATAGAAACCGGTCCGGTACCAGTCGAAAGACCAGGTCAGTCCCGTCAGCGACATGGCCAACAGGAAGATCAGCGCATACATCCCCCCTGCCAGGTGGGTATCGTACCAGAAGCGGAAACCTCCTTTTCCGGTTTTTACAGACAACCTTCTCTTTAAAGATTTGATCGTGTTCGGTATCCAGATCACCAGCCCGCTGAGAAGTACAAAGACAAATACCAACGTAGAAGTACCTGTGATCATCTTACCCCAGTTGATCCCACCTCCTCCTCTCTTGAATTCGAACAGGAACCAACGATGCAGCCGTCTGACAAACGAGAAAAATGTACCTTTCTGATAAGGTACTACTTTCCCTTTGATCTCACCGGTATAAGGGTCTACCAGCAAAGAGGTACGTCCCTGACCGGTGATTCCCATCCGATAGTTCTTATCGGCACCCGCCGGAAACTGCACACTGGAAATAGAGACAGAATCGGGAAGCTGCTGCTTTACAAGCGGGATCAGTTGTTCTACAGGCAGCGGGCTTTCCGTAGCCATACTCGCCTTGTAACGGGAGGGCTGGAACCATTCCAGCAGTTCACTCTCAAAGATCAGTGTCGCCCCTGTCAGACACAGAATACTGATCACCAGTCCGAAAGGAAGAGAGATCCAAAGGTGTATTTTCGCAAATAGCTTTTTCATTTTCCGAATAATTGTTTAATTCCATCGTATAAGCCCGGAATAACGACTGTTCCGTGATTCTCTTCCGGGAATGATTTTCTAAAATAATCTAAGTTCTCTGCCTGTGGCAATACCTCTTCAAGCAGATAACGGACCGTCTGCTGGTGGATATCCACCCTGTCGGTACGTGGTTTTGTCGCGACTCCCACATACAGGCTTTTTCCTGTAAAGTCTTTCCCCCGGATCAGTTCTCCCGCCTCTTGCGGCAACCTGCCCTGATCCCACCACAAACTCGGATCAAGCGCCAGATAGGTATCAAACGATCCGGTATGCCTCAGAAATGTATGTAACGTGAAAAGTCCGCCATACGAATGTCCGATCAATATGTTTTGTCCGCTGGTCCGGTAAGTGCGATCTATGATATCACGCAGTTCCGTAGTCAGAAAACGATGAAATGCTTCGGCCCCTCCACCTTGCAAAGCAGCATCGGAAGAGATCTTTCCGTCCCGTCCGGCAGCCGAAGCAGTAGGTGTCAGATCACGTGTACGGTCTGTGTTCAACACCCCGACCAGGATACAGGCAGGCATTCCCTTTCCTCTGCCGGAAGCCAGTGTTTTACTGATCCCAACCAGCGCATGGAAATAAGAATCTCCGTCCAGCAGATAGATCACCGGATAGGTCTTCGCTGTATCCTGCTGATCATTCTCAGGGGTATATAACCAATAGCCCCGTTGCTCTTGCAGAACAGTTGAGTACAGCGTATGTTTCTTACCTATACAGATTTCCTCCTGGCTCCGCATAGTCAGCGGGAGCAGGAGGAAAAACAGAAGGATACTCATTCTCGTCATCTCTCCGTATGAAAAACGTTCCGGGTCTGAGAATTATTCTTTATAACTTAATTTACCGACAGCACTGACCTGAGTAGCTTCCACTGTAAGACCCTTGGATGCTTTCCCTGTGGCTGGATCAATTGTATATATGGCAGGAGCACCTTCTGTTGTTGTTACAGCCATATAAGCCACTCCATTTTCACAATACGGAGCATTACCAAATCCGGAAATCACATCTGCTTCGGGAAGACCATTAACCGGGATGAGCTTTTTATCCTCACCTTTATAAATAGCCAATTCTGTGGCTGCATAGCCAGACTCAGAATAAGGTTTATCATACATTAACAACAGGAAATAATCTTCTGTAAGATGCCAGCAACGCAAAAAAGCTCTGCCTCCGGCAGCTGTTTCTATATCGTAATGATAGTCCGGATCAAACTCATCAGCACCTGATTTAATACGCACTACACCAGCATTTAGCGTAGTCTTCTGCCGGTCATCACTCATCGTCTTGGCATGACTGGGTGAGAACACGTAGATGTCACCATTATCTGCTGCCCATATAGTCTGGTAATACTGTGACTGACGACGTCCGCAAGCATAACTGATCTTATCTGTTTTGATAAGTTTGGGGTTTTTGAAGCTCTGATCACTGTAGATAGCAATCCAGGCTTCGTTCGGATACTGTGTCCATTGCAATTCATCTTTCTGCCAGGCACTACTGTTGGATCCCCCGGCTTCTTCTTTCACCAAATCAGGATAGAGGACATATTTTCCATCATTTGCTTTCACTCCATACTGACTCAGTCCCATAGAAATAGGTGCTGAGTAGATTTTATTGTTAACTTCGAGAAAACCAGCTAATGTAACATACTCACCATTGTTCAGATAGTTTTCACTGTAAATTACATCGTCATTTGAAGTCGCAGTTTCATTTTCTACATCCAGGTAACTGAACAGAAATCCTTTGGGTAAATAACCATTCTCATCAGCATACTCTGTACCCATATCTCCCGTAGAAGAGGTGATAATGTAGTTCTTATAAATACCATTGGAAGTAAAACGCTTGATCTCGTAACTTTTATTGCGTTCCTCTACTTTACCCTGATCGTTGAGGATGTATGACGAAGTCAGGCCAGCATTTCCCTGATTATACACAAGACGGTACAGATATTTATCCTGGTAGTATATCCACTGAGTTCCTGTTTCTGTGGTAAGACCATTATTCCTGGTAGTCACTTCTCCGCTACTCAGTTCCTCAGTAGTAACTAAATAACTGGAAGATACAGAATTCGCAGTAACAGTCGCAGCAATAACGTAAGTTTCCAGGTCGCCATTACCAGTAGGACCGTTTTCCTTTTCATCATCATCGCAGGAAGTAAATACACATCCTGTCAGCACACATGCAACAAGGCCTTTTAATAATAAATTCTTCATATTGTTCAATTCTTAAATATATGATTTATTAGAATAAATAGTGATTATCTTTTTATATCAATTTCCAAAATAGACTCTTATTTTACCATAAAAAGCTCTGCCTGCTTTTTGTAAGCTGAAATTATCATACAACTTTTCATTCGTAAAATTCCGGCACTCTAACGAAAAATTATAACGTCCGCTTTTTATACCATATGATAAAGTCAGATCATGAGATAATTGTGTAGGCACGATAAAATCAGATTCACTACCCAGTGCTTCTGAAAAACGGGGAAAACTATGCATATAGAAATTATTATACATAAGGCTCAGGGCATTCCCTTTCTTGCCAAGATCATGCCAATAGAATGTAACATCCGCATTCGCAAACTGGTAAGGTATGTTCGGCATTCGTGCCCCATAAGTAAGACTCTGCTGATTACTCTCTGCACTAACGGTTTTCACATCATCACGCACATTCATTTGCGTAAAACTTCCTCCTGCACTCACCCAATTACTGAAACCGTATCTAAAGGACAGATTAAACCCTTTGGTAAGTACACGGCCATGATTTTCATAAGCAGCTCCGGATTTGCCTCCACTCAGATCTACTATACTACGCTGGATATAATCTTTTGTGCTACGATAGATAAGAGCACCTTCCACATACACGGAGTGTCTTCCAAATATCTCATTATAGCTTACATTCAGATTCAGGTTATCACTGTTCTCAGGTTTGATAGCCAGATCACCGGTTTCCAAATCCTCATCACCAAACATTTCTTCATTGGTAGGCAAGCGGTATGCTTTTTCATAAGAAAGTTTGGCCTGCACACTTTTCAGGATAAAATAGGTGCCCGCAGCGCCATATCCGATAGTGCTTATGGAGTTGGTAGTCCGCGTATACTCGTCTTGCGCAGAAGTCGTAGCAATAGGACCAGCAATAAACTGATCATAATATTTACCAAATGCCGAGAAATTCCATTGTTGCGAAGGCATGAAACGGTAAGAAAGTCCGGTAATATTTTTACGCGTTTCTTTCGGTATTGCATCGCCGGATGTATGGGTTAATAAAGATCTGTTGGAGCGTTCAAAATGACTCAGTACATGATTGAGAGTAAACAAATGTGTCTCTCCCAGACGGTAATTGGCCGTAAATGTTCCATTCCAGTTTTTATTGTCCGAACGGGTATGCTGATAAGACTGTTCACCGGGCATTCTAAGGAGTCGTTTTTCACCCCGCCAGTTGTACTCGTAAGTAGCTGTATCTACATTCTCGGTTATGTCTTTATTGTAATTGGCCGTCAATGTCACATCCAATCCTTTGGCAATAAGATCACGCTTACGATACTCCAAAGAAGGCATCAGCGCATGACCTTTGCGATACTTCCCACCAAATACTACCTCCTGACGCACACCCGTCTGAATGTCTTTATACATTTTTGAATAGGTGAGTCCGACCATCAGACGATCTGCCCATTTTTTATCTACAATACCGAACTTACCGATAATAGCTTCGTTATGATACGTATCATGGAAACGTTTGACATGCTCGATCTCCGTTTTATCAATAGCACCTGTCTCAAAATCTTTGACCGGAGTATCTACATAGTAATTATTATCTGAGTAATTCTGAAAAGCATTGATCTCATAGGTAAGACCATTTTTAAACGTTTGTCCTAAGTTAACATACGATTTGTGCGTATTGAATGACCCATAGGAATAAGAAGCATTCACGAACCATCGGTTCTTATTCTTTTTTGTAATGATATTAATTACTCCACCAATGGCGTCGGTTCCAAATCCTACAGGTACGACTCCCTTATATACCTCAATACGATCCGCATAATTAACAGGGATATTATTTAATCCGAAAGAACTCCCAACTCCTTCCTGAGGTACACCATCTACAAATACTTTAATGTGTTTCCCACTGAACCCATCCATCATCAATTGCATATCCGAACCAACACCCCCTGTCTCTTTGATCTTGATACCGGATATGCGATCCAGAGCGTGAGCCAGATCCAACGTACTGTTGTGAAGGGCCTTGGCATCCATCGCTACTACATTGTAAGCAGTCTGGTTGACTTTCTGTACCATGGAGCCTACAATCTCTACTTCTCCCAGACCGATATTGGATTCTTTCAACCGGATATGGACATTGGTCGGATCTCCGGGTCTGATATCAATTTTTTCTTCATACGTCTGATACCCGAGAGTAGATACGACCAAGGTATAGGTACCCGGCTTCACATGTATATAGAATTTTCCTTTCAGATCCGTAGTCGTACCATAGGAAGTATTCTTCAGATAAACAGAAGCATATTCAATAGCCTCTTTGTTTGTAGTAGTGACCGTACCACGCAACGTAGCCCTTCCTTGTCCGGTAACGAACAAAGGGATCAGAAGTGCGATAAGTGTTGTGTAGAATTTTATTGCGTTCATTTTTATGATTTTATCCTGTCTATAGTATCTATTTCACCAGGGATTGACTTAACACTTTTTTTACACTGCAAAGTTCCTTTAATATTTTAGATGTGGCAATCACTTTTTATGGGTATTTTATACCCCCGGCAGACAGATGCAAATTACCTACAAAGGGGTAGGATATTCCGGATATTCTTTTTTTGTTATTCTTCCGGCCCAACCACTTTCCTGTACCGGGTCGGCAGAAACAGACACCCTACCCTCGTGATGCACTACCAGATCATAGATACGCTGTTCTTTTCTATACCTATAAATTAGCATCACAACTCATCCGGCACTACACAACGAAACAGATACGGCAAAAATGTCAAAAAGCTCTTTTTAAAACAATTAAAACTTTTATATTTGACAAATTATTATCTTTACCGCCGAAAAACAATACTTGATCATGGAAAAAGGGTATATCCACACACAACTTACATCTGCGTTAACTCGACACTTTCCGGACAACGAAGTGCTTCTGCAAACGTTGCAAAGCGTGTTGAATCAAGACAGGAAATATATACAGGACAAACTGGATCATACCACATCGTTTACTCTGGAAGAGGTAGAAACACTTTTCTCGTCGTTGCCCCTGGATGCGGCGGCTATTGTCCATCCAAACCGTGCTACCTCCTTACTGAAATTATGCTATTATACCTATGACAAACTCACAGACACCGACTTCCAACTGAAATACGACCTATTGGATATCTATAAAAAAGCGGCCGATACTCCCAATAATTCTTTTCTGCTGGTCTGTAACATGCTTCCGGACATACTGATCCTTTCTTATGTAGGCCTCCGGAACCTTTATCATCTGAAATGGATACACTTTCAGAACGATGATCATACCCGGTATACCCGATTCGAAGATGTGGTATACAGCGAACGGTTTGCCCGGTTTGCTGAGGATTATCAGGAAACCATGTCACATTTCCGGAAAACCTATTTTATTTTCGGCAACAACATCATCCGCGACCTTGTAGAGGATATTCATTATTTCCGGATCATCGGTCTGCTCTCCGACGATAGTGTAGCTCTGCTGAAAGAAGAGACGATTGATCTGTTGAATAAACTGGAGTCGATCGCAAGAAAAGGGTATGATCACGACCCGAAAAAAGAAGTCATTATTTGTATAGCGAATACAAGTATACAGAACTGGTATACCTTAGTAACCAGTGACTACGGCAAAGTAGCCATGTTCCAGGCATTCTACCTCAATTATGTATATACAGACGACGCCGAAACCGTGGAAAAGATGCAGTCATGGATACATTCTATGATCCAGTCTTCCACAGTCATCTCTCAAAGCGGAGAAAAAGAAAGAGTCACCTACTTTACGCAACTAAGGACATACGTCGAACAGTCTTTGTAAACGCAAGGCCGGGACCACTGTTGCCTGCTTCTTCTCAGGAAGATCCCTTTTCAATAAATAGGTTCAGGCAAACGACTTCTTACTATACAAAAAAAACCATTTATCTCTCACCATCTCTCACTTTTGAAGGTATTTTACTGATAAATAACCATATACAACAGTGAGAGATAAAAATTACAGACATTTTATCTCTCACCGATCTCTCATCTCTCACTCTTTGCATGAACATACTCATACGATGAGGTTTACCAGGCATACACCTTCTCCAGAGACCTCCAGGCAGGGTGAGACCTTTTTAAATAACCTGCCATAACCTTGCATTTGCGATTTACTCCCATACTCCATCCGGCAGAGAGAGACGAACCATGGAAAAGAAACACGCAGACAACAAATGAATTCACTACATACAGGCGTGAAGATCTCAGACAGATCCCTCGTAAGCCCATTTATCGTTTCACCTCTTATCCCTCTTTTTTGTATCCATTCCTACATTTTCGATAGAGTTTTTATATGTATTCTTAACCTAAATCCTTTTTTTGTATCTTAGCGTTTTATACGTTAACTACTATGCAAGATCACGACGATACGCTTTTAGTTGCCAGACTGAGAAAGGGAAACATCCACGCTTTCGAGACCCTGTATAACAGATACAGTGCCAAACTCTACAACTCCGTTTCTCTTTTGTCATACGATAAAAGTCTGGCAAAGGATATTACCCAGAGTTGTTTTCTGACGATCTGGGAAAAACGTGATCTGCTGGACCCCGAAAAAAGTTTCTCCTCCTATATATATACCATCGCCCGCAACTTAGTATACAAAGAAACGGAACGCCTGATCCTTACCAATAAATTTGTTGACTCTGGCTTGCGAAACCAGACCGAAGCTTTCGAAGAAGATACCATCGAACACCTGAACACCGCCTATCTCGAAAATTACCTCACTCAACTGATAGCGGGACTTTCCGAACTACCCAGAAAGATCTTCCTGATGAAAAAAGAGAGAAATCTCTCTACCAAAGAGATCGCCACCGAACTCGGCATCACGGAAAGATCCGTGGAAGCACACTTCTATCGCACCCTGAAGTACCTCAAAGAAAAACTCAGAGACTATATGATGATCTTCTTTTAATCGCTTAAAACTTAAAAAGAGTTAAAACAGTCCCTCTTTTTGAGTATTTATTCCTTCTCACAGATATAAAAGGTACATACAGATGAAAAAGAAAGAGTACATAGAATTAATAGATCGCTTCTTCCAGGGGATAACCACTGAAGAAGAGAACCAAATATTGAAGGAGTGGATCCGCTCTCCCGAAGCCAGACAGATATTTTACGAATATTACTGGCGGTGCTGGCACCTGGCTCCGGAAGAAATGGATGAAGCTCTACAGAACGAGATATTTTCGGATATTCTGGAGAATATGGAGGAGACTTCTCTGAAAAAGAAGGAAAAAAGTTCCCGTCTGCTGCCGATTCGTTTGCTGCGCTATGCGGCGGCAGTTGCCTGCATTGTGCTGATCGTAGGGGCAGGAGGTTACACGTTAGGAAAATATCAGCTCGCGGGAGACCCGATCGTGATGTCTGTGGCCAATGGCCAGAAGGCCGACGTAGTACTGGCAGATGGGACCCGGGTATTTATCAATTCAGACTCCAGGATCAAATACGACCCTGCGTATAATAGATCCGATCGTATAGTCACCCTGGAAGGAGAAGCTTATTTCGAAGTAGCCAGAAATGAAAAAAAACCTTTTGTTGTCAAAGCCAACGGGATCAACGTAAAGGCTTTAGGTACCAGTTTCAATGTCAGGGCCCATACAGATGATCGCACCATATCCGTGATCCTGGTAGAGGGAAAGGTACAGGTCGATGACAACAAAAAGAAAGTCATCATGCGTCCCAACGAAAGAGTGGAATATACCCGCCTCACGCAAACCTTTGAGAAGACCGACCTCCATTCCAATTCAGACCTCCTGCTCTGGAGAAGCAAGGAACTGACATTCTATGGAGAGACACTGGAAGAGATCTGTAAAACACTGACCCGGATGTACAACTGGACGTTTGTCTTTGAATCGGAAGAGGTCAGGCACTATACCTATGAAGGAGTTATACGCAACAACAGCCTGGAAAATGTGATAGACTTTATCAGTCAGACTACCACAACCAAATACAAGATCATACCTGCGGAAAATACGATCGTAATAGATAAGAGGTAATTATTTGATGTATGAATCTCAAATACACATTCATTATGAGGAAGACATAAAAAACACAGGATCATAAAAAACACGGAGCCACCCCTGGAAAAGCTGGCCCCGTATAAGAGAAATCAGTTAAATATTTTACAGAAAAGCACAATGTTACTCTCTGACCCGCTTCAGAGGGATGAGAGACGTTTGTTTTCTCTGGAAATACAAAGTTAATAAAAAAATCTAATACTTTTAGAATGAGAAAAAAAACAATTTGCAAAACAGACATGGATTCTGCTTATACTGTTATTTTTCTGCGGGAACGGATTTGCCCAGGTAACTTTATCGGTGAAAAAACAAACCATCAGACAGATCATTCCGCAAATAGAAAAAGCAAGCGGTTACAGTGTATTCTACCCAACGGACATCGCTGATCTGAATCAGAGAAAAGATTTCAGCGTGACCAACGTTTCTGTGACAGAAGCCTTAGACAAGCTGTTTCAGGATACTCAGATCGCGTATGAGGTAAAAGCGGACAAACAAATCCTGTTATTCTTAAAAACGATTACTCCGCCCGAGAACGAAAACCTGAAAAGGATCACAGGTACCGTTGTAAGTGAAAACGATGAACCCCTGATCGGAGTTTCCGTACGGGTCAAAGGAGGTAATATCGGTACGGTAACCGACCTGGATGGTAATTACCAGATAGAAGTTCCCCTACGCTCTACCCTGGTGGTCTCTTACATCGGGTTCAATCCACAGGAAATTGCCATAGGCAGCAAGTCTTTTATCAATGTCACACTGAAAGAGGATATCCAGGCCCTTCAGGAAGTAGTCGTGATTGGCTACGGAGCGGTAAGAAAGAAAGACCTGACCGGAGCTGTCGGTACCATCAAGGGAGATGATCTTTCCGTAAAGAAAACCACACAATTGTCTACCGCCCTTCAGGGCTCCGTAGCAGGTCTGTTGATCACACGCGACAACAATGCTCCCGGTGCTACAGCAAGTAACATATATGTCCGCGGAGTTACCACGATCGGAGAATCCAGTCCTCTGGTAATTGTAGACGGAGTACCCGGAGATATCAATCAGGTCAACCCCAATGACGTAGAGAGCATCTCGGTATTGAAAGACGCGGCTTCGGCCTCTATTTACGGTTCAAGAGCTGCCGCGGGTGTGATCCTGGTAACCACAAAAAGAGCCAGTCAGTCGGATCTCAACATGACTTATTCGGCCGAGTTCGGATACGAGATCCCGACCCGCCAGCCCAGTATGGCGGGAGTCACACGGTACCTGGAAATGACCAACGAACTACGCTACAACGACAATCCTTCCGGCGGTTTCTTCCAGGCATACAGCGCAGATCAGGTAAGGAACTGGATCCACTACAACGCAACGGATCCCAACAACTATCCCGTCACAGACTGGAGAGACCTGATACTGAAAGATGCTGCTCCCCGCCAGAGCCATACCGTGCAGGTATCCGGTGGTAATAATTCTGTACGTACCAAAGCCACATTGGCCTACGACGAAGTCAATGGCCTGTATGCGAACCGCACGTTCCAGCGCTTCATGTTACGCGTGAACAACGACTTCACCATCAATAAAATGATCGGTGCCACATTGGACTTCAATGTGAAACGTTCCAAACATCATCAACCGGTTTATAGTCCGTTCTCAGCGTTACGTATGATGCCTGCCATTTATGCCGCTACCTGGGACGACGGGCGTATCGCCGAAGGTAAATCCGGAGGTAATCCCTACGGTTTGCTGGAAATGGGTGGAAACCAGGATAAGTGGTATACCCAAATGGGTGGAAAAGCATCCCTGGATTTCAAGCCTTTCAAAGGATTTAATGTGTCGGGAGTAGTAGCCCCTATCATGAACTTCAATAAGTTCAAGACTTTCAAGAAAGAGGCTTACTATACCCTGGCAAGCGACCCGGATGTGTTTGGCGGTTGGCTGGAAGACAACGCGAATCCTTACAGCACCAATAAGCTGACAGAAGAGCGTAACGACAGTTACAACATCACATCCCAACTCATTGCTACCTACATGACAGACTTTGGCAAACACAGTCTGAACCTGATGGGTGGATATGAAAATTATTACGAAAAGTACGAAGACTTATCGGCTGCACGCGATCAGTATATCCTCACTCAATACCCATACCTCAGCGTAGGACCGGAAGACTACCGCGACAACAGCGGTACAGGAGGCGAATATACATACAATTCGTTCTTCGGCCGGATCATGTATAATTACGATAGCAGGTATCTTCTGCAAGCGAATATCAGACGCGACGGTTCTTCACGCTTTGCCAAAAAGCACAGATAGGGTACTTTCCCTTCTTTCTCGGCAGGTTGGGTGATCAGTGAAGAGAGTTTTATGAAGAATGCCGGCATCGATTGGTTGTCTTTCCTGAAACTAAGAGCCTCCTGGGGTTCCTTAGGCAACGAACGTATCGGAAGTAACTTCCCTTACATGGCACTTATGAATTTCAGCAGTGCGCTGTTCTATCAGAACGGTGAATTGGTTTCCCATACAACAGCAGCTCAACGTGCCCTGGCTGTTGAGAACATTACCTGGGAAACCACTCAATCTACCGACATAGGTGTGGATCTCAGTTTCCTGAACAGCCGGTTACGTATAACGTTCGATTATTACTGGAAGAAGACAAAAGATATGCTTCTGGATGATACCAAGATCCCTGCCATCATGGGATACAATGATCCGAGCACCAACGCCGGAAAAATGTCTACCAAAGGGTTTGATCTGGAACTGGGATGGAACGATAAGGTGGGCAACTGGACCTATGGCGTAGCCGTCAACCTATCCGACTTTATTTCCAGGATCGATTATCTGGAAAACACAGAGATCATAAGCGGTAACAAAATCAAAGTGGCGGGTGTAACCTACAACGCATGGTACGGATATATCTGTGAAGGCATATACCAGACCCAGGAAGAGGTAGACAACTCGGCTACACTGAACAATCAGGTACAGATAGGAGATCTGAAATACCGGGATATCTCCGGACCCGACGGCGTACCCGACGGTATCATCTCACCGGAATATGACAGAGTTCCTTTGGGTAATTCACTGCCACGTCTTCAGTTCGGAGGGAATGTGAATGTAGGGTATAAGAATTTCGACCTTTCTCTCTCTTTCAACGGCATAGGCAAACAGAACGTACGCCTGGCCAGGGAGATGGTAGAATCCCTCCGTGGCAACTACGGCAACATACCCGATATCCTGGATGGAAACTATTGGAGCGTATTCAATACCAACGAAGAGAATGCCAGAGCCAAATACCCGCGTCTGACCCGTGCCAATGTGGAAAGCAACATGGCCATGTCCGATTTCTGGATGTTCAACGGACGCTACTTCCGTTTGAAGAACATCACCTTCGGATATACATTGCCCCAGACATTCACTCAAAAGGCAAATATCAATCATATACGTGTATATGCAAGTGCTTCAGATGTATTTTGCCTCAGTAAATATCCCAAAGGTTGGGACCCGGAGATGGGAGTTTCTTCTTATCCCATTACCACTTCCCTGATCGTAGGTCTTTCCGTAAACTTTTAAATGATATAACTATGAAACATAAGATCGTAACCTTTCTATTAGGTGCCAGCGTGCTGACTTCATGTGTAGATATGGATCTGACCCCGTTGTCACAGGGGAACAGTGAATCCTGGTACTCCACGGTGGAAGAACTGGATATGGCTGTCAGCGAATTCTATATACTGGGATACTGGAGAGATCCGCTGGAAAATTCGGAACAATGGACAGACAATTTCTCGTACCGCGATACATATCGTATGGACATACTATATGGTACCCTGAACGGGCAGCAATGGGAGGTCCTGCGGTTGTGGCAGCAATCCTATAAACTGATCGCGCGCGCCAATACCCTGCTCGAACGTATAGACGCCGCTGCCGTCAACGTGGCGGAAGATAAAATACGGCAATACAAAGCGGAAGCCTACTTTGCCCGCGCCTGCAAATATGCGGAACTGATCTGTTATTACGGGGATGTACCTTATTTAGACAAATATGTGACCATTCAGGAGGCTTTCGCCATGGGATGTATCCCGAAAGAGGAGATCATTCCGCTGGTATATGCAGACTTTGACCAGGCGGCAGAAGACCTTCCCGTTTCCTACGGAACCGCGGCCGAGCATTTCAGCAAGGGAGCTGCCTACGCGATGAAAGCCCGTTTCGCTCTCTATTTCGGCGACTGGGCAGTGGCAGCGGAAGCTGCTAAGAAGTGTATCGATCTGGGGATTTATGAGTTGCATGAAGATTTTGAGGACCTCTTTCTGGCAACCACCAAAAACAATACCAAAGAGAAGATCTTCTATATCCCCCGATCGGTCGCACACAGCGTGGTACTGGATCAGTGGATCGTAAACAACCAACTCACCCGCAACCCCGGCGGATACGGATCGGCCTGTCCGTCCTGGGATCTGCTGGCGGCTTTCCTGTGTACGGATGGGCTTCCGATAGATAAATCCCCTTTATTCAATCCGCGAAACCCGTTTGAGAACAGAGATCCCCGCTGTGCAAAAACCATTGTTGAATTCGGGACTACACACGTAGGATTCCATTACGACCCACACCCGGAAGTAACCAAAGTCATGAATTATACGACAGGAGTCCTGCAAGACAACAACGATAACCGCGCGATCAATCAATATGCCTCGTACAATGCCCTTAACTGGAAAAAGGGCATCGATATGACCTGGACGGAAAACGGAAAACAGGTAGAATGTGACTATGTGATCATGCGTTACGCGGATGTGCTGTTGATGTATGCCGAAGCCAGGATAGAGATGAACGACATAGACGAATCGGTGTTGAACGCCATCAACCAGGTACGTGCACGCGGATACGGTGTACGGGTTTCAGATACGGATAGATACCCGGCTGTTACCCACACAGGACAGGCAGAACTGCGCAAGACCATCCGCACGGAACGCAGAGTGGAACTGGCCAACGAAGGGCTGCGCTATATGGACCTGATCCGTTGGCGACTGGCAACCAAAGCACTGAATACAAAAAATTACGGTATTCTGTACCCTGCCGAAGATCTGATCGCTACCGTCACTTCCAGAAATCTCTGGTTCTGGCCCACGACTCCTACCCTGGACGAAGACGGTATCGCCGATTTCTCTGTGATGGAACATGCCGGACAGATCGCCGTATTGTCTCAGCGGATCTGGGACGAACGCCAATATCTGTGGCCGATCCCTACCTCCGAAGTAGAAGTATGTCCCAATCTGGAACAAAATCCCGAATATTAATTAAGGTTAAGATTGTTGATCAAGGTATCTATGTAGTAGTTCCGGGCCGCCTCAGCATTCCCTTACTCAGTATCTGCTGAGGCGGCCCTTCGGATCTGCTTTTCTCGTCCGGTGAAGTCCTTCCTATTCATCGGAAAGAGACTTCCTTGTCTTCTGAAAATCAAAACAGAGTAATAAAATAACAATGATGAAAAAACATATCCATTTACCAATCAACCTGTTCAGATATTTATCTATCGCCTGGATCGCGTGTTTTTTATAGCTTGCGACGACCATCCGGACAATACATATTCCCGGAACCAGTACAGTTTGGAACTTACAGCAGACAGTGAGGAGATTGTATTGAACGAAGATACTCCCTACGAAACAGCACTCACCCTGCAATGGGAACCTGCTTCCGATCTAGGCTCAGACTATATCATTACGTATGTATACGAAATAGACCTCATGGGCGTGGCCGATATCCAGCCGATCAAAGAATACGAAGACGACGGTGTATTCAGCAGATCGTATACCCACAAAGAGTTGCAGGATATCCTGGTAGACCGCTGGGGACAACTCACCAGCACCAACAATACCCTGCAATTTACAGTGACCGCTTCTTACGACGGGCCCCGCGTGATCATCCCGGAGACTTCTTCGGTAACTGTCAGAGTGAAGACCTACGGTGCGAAACAGTTCAGGGCCGACCGTGTATTTATGTCGGGAACGGCCGTAGGCAGCAGCGACATAGAGATCTTCGCCGGTAGCAACGCTTCGATATTTACCTATACGGGAGACCTGTCTGCCGGAACCATCCACTTCCCGATCCTCTACGACGGAGAAGAAAACGCGATCGGTCCCGTTGTGTCACAATAGGAAATCACCCAGGAGGCAATGGAAGCCGTAGCTACATCCAGAGAAAAAGCCCACTCGTGGGTCATCAAAGAGGCCGACACATACAGAGTAAGCGTAAACTTTGTTACGGAAACCGTAACCATTGTTCCCGCCGGGGATATCATGGATGTAGAGAGTATCTACCTGGCCGGCACGGCAACTGGCAATACCCAGATAGAAATGACACAGACACTGGAAGATGAAAATTGTTACGCCTTCCGGGGCGAATTGTCAGCAGGTACGCTCTATCTGCCCATCCTTTTCGACGGTAAAAAAGAACTCTCTATCGCTCCCAATGCAGCAGGTAGTCAACCCATCAACGATGGAAATGCCATGACCTTCACACAGGTAGAAACAGCAACCGCGGAGAGCTCCAACCACTGGAACATTCCTTTAGCAGGAATCTATCGTGTAGTAGTGAATACCGATATGAAAACAATTACCATTTATTCTCCGGCAACCGATCCGCAGAACAAAGTGGTAAGCTGGAACAATACGGTAGACGGAATCAATCCTTTCCTTTCGGAAGTAACCCAACTCTGGATGTATGGCGGATTCAACAACTGGGAGGGAAATACCGGATTCGAGAGGGGATACCATACCGATTACGTACTGAAACAGAGCCTGGCCAATCCGTATGTATTTGTCTACAAAGGAGAAGTGCTGCCCAGAAAAGCGGTTACCAATGACTATGACAAACAGAGTTACAGCGGAGCCATCCGGTTCACAGTGTCGGAGATCCACAACAATGTATATGCCTACGGATCTACCGCCGAAGCGGAAAGAAATGTGAAGAACGGTTACCTCGCGGCCACTTCCGGCACGTCTTACACAGTGGTAGAAGGACAGGGAGACAACCGCTATGCCTTCTTCTTATTGCCGGAAAACACCAATTTTGTAGTGGTAGATATTGAAAACCTCACTGTGGTATTCTCTAACAAATAAGCTACAAAATACCCGGACCATTCATTAGCGTCCTATCGGAAGGAAGATCCTTCCGATAGGGTCGGACAGAAGATAGAACGATCATACGTTCACAAACCGTCAGGACATCATGGACAAGAAGAACCCATGAGCCACAGTATACCTGACTTTCATCCATAGAAACGAATATACCATGAACAAAGAAACAACAGCCATACATAAGTTCAGACTCATCGCTATGAGTAGCCTGATAGCCCTTCTGGTAGGTTGCGGAGCCTGTACCAGCGACAACGCCGACGGTGGCGACGTTGACAGTGCCAACGAGCCGGACATCAAAGACAATGTGCAGGTGACGATCTCTCCCGAACGAAGCAAGATGCTACGTAACCCCCTGACCGGGTGGGTCATCTATTCCGGTATCGGCGACGGATTGTCGACAACCTTCTGGAACGATTACGACCATATGCAATCGACCCAAGGTGTAGTGAAAGTCTCGGACTACGCCACCACCTTGTATATCCGTGGGGCCTGGTCCGACTTCAACCCGGAAGACGGGGTGTATATCTGGAACGACGGTGTCAATACCCAGCCTGCGCAACGATTCAGGGAACTGGTAGAAGGAGCCAGAGAAAGGAACCTGAAACTGGCGTTTACCTTTGTGGTAGACAGTCGCGACAAGCGCTACAATTTTACTCCGGATTATGTAAAGAACTCCCCGGGCATCGAAGGATACGAAACCACTACCGGATCTGTGAGGGTATGGTCTCCCTATCCCGACAATCCGGTATTCCAGCAACACTATACGCATTTCATCCAGGAATTCGCCCGGACATTCAACGATCCGGACAGGGTGCAGTTCATCAGCGGTCAGGGTTTCGGCAAATGGGGAGAATACCATTCGGTACTCTATTCCACCGGCGACGAAAGTCCGCGGGAAGCGGTATTCGACTACGGCACAGACTTGTATGCCAATGCCTTTACCAAAGTCCCGGTGATCATCAATTACCACCGCTGGATCGGTACCGGCAAGGAGTGGGACGGCAGCAACTACGATCCGGATACAGAAAGGTTACTGGAAAAAGCTATTGCCAAAGGATACTCCCTGCGTCACGACGCGTTCGGTATGAAGACCTACTATAGCACCTGGGAACGCAACTATGCCGCCAGTAAAAGACACAAGCTCCCGATCATTCTGGAAGGCGGATGGGTGAAGACCTCTCACGGCGGATCTATCCATGGAGACGGCTACGCCGACTATGCCGATGTACGCAAAGGCGAGTACGAAGAGGGCAAAGGGGCGTATGTGAATATGATGGACTTCCGGTACAACAGCGACCTGGTCAATTCGGAAACCTTCTCCTGGTTCAACGAGGCTTTCTCGCTGGTAGAAGAGTTTATTGCCGAAGGAGGCTACAGACTCTACCCCGACCGGTTGTCTGTGCCACCAACCGTGAAAAGCGGTTCCTCCCCTACCCTCACCCACCGCTGGCTCAACCTGGGCTGGGGCTATTGCCCTACGAACATCAAGCAGTGGAAAGACCGCTTCAAAGTGGCTTTCGCCCTGTTGGATACGCAAAGCCTGACACCGGAATACCTCTTCATAGACGAACAGGCCGAACCGTCCGAATGGATCAAAGGTACCCCTACCCAGTATACGTTCACTCCTACCCTCTCCAACGTGAGTACGGGAACATATATGTGGGCAGTGGGTATAGTAGATACCCATAAAGACCATGAGATCGGCATCCTGATCTCGGCCAAAGACGATCACCTCACTCCCGAAGGATGGGTGAAGCTGACGGAAGTAACGGTGGAGTGATCTACAATCGGGAATACAGGAATTTACCTCCGGTCCGATGAAAACACCTCCGGAAACGGATCATACATAACGACATACGTTAGAATGAGCATATCCTGCAAAGGATATACCCTTGTGTGTGGGACCTGTGATGCGGAGACGCACGCCGCGGAGATGCACGCCGTGCGTCTCTACAGGTGGGTGAATCCCTGTATTTCAAATCCGTACATTGTCATTTCCTTACTATTCAAAACAAATTATATGAAAAAAAATACTCTATATCATCTTGTTATTCTGCTGCTCCGGAACCTATGCCGCGGATATCCTGGTAGAGGCCGAGAGCTTCAGCAACAAAGGCGGCTGGGTAGTGGATCAGCAATTCATGGACCTGATGGGTTCTCCTTACCTGATGGCTCACGGGTTGGGAACTCCCGTCGCAGATGCCACTACGGAAGTCACTTTCCCCGAAAAAGGAACCTACCACGTCTATGTACGTACCTTCAACTGGACATCTCCCTGGACTACCCAGGAGGGCCCCGGCAGATTCGCGTTGAAAGTAGGCAATAAGAAACTACCCGCAGTCCTGGGTAGCCAGGGATCGGAATGGTACTGGCAACCTGCCGGGAAAGTTACCATCAGTCAGATGCAGACTACCCTTTCACTGGTAGACCTCACCGGCTTCAACGGCCGTTGCGACGCCATCTACTTCACTACCGAAGAGGGTCAACTGCCCCCTTCGGACCTTGCCGCACTCGAGGCGTTCAGAAAGAAGATGTTGCACATACCTGCGCGCCCGATGCAAACGGAAACCTACGATCTGGTTGTAGTAGGCGGTGGCATCGCGGGCATGTGTGCCGCAGCCACTGCCGCCCGTATGGGATGTAACGTAGCCCTGATCAACGACCGTCCGGTCCTGGGAGGCAACAACAGTGCCGAGATCCGTGTACACCTGGGCGGTACCATCGAGATGGAACCCAACCCCGGTCTGGGACGCATGATCCGTGAGTTCGGCCACGCCCGCCAGGGAAATGCCAACCCTGCCGAAGCCTACGAAGATGAAAAGAAAGAGGCATTCATCGCCAGGGAAGAGAATGTCACCCTTTTCGCCAACTACAGAGCCATCGCCGTAGAGACCAGCGGAAACAAGATCGTCTCCGTCACCGTCCGTCACATCGAAACGGGAGAAGAGATCCTTTTCCAGGCTCCGCTTTTCTCCGACTGCACGGGCGACGGTACCATTGGATTCTTAGCCGGAGCCGACTACCGCATGGGACGGGAAAGCCGCGAAGAGTTTGGCGAGGAACTGGCACCCGAAGTAGCCGACGACCTCACCATGGGCTCTTCCGTACAATGGTATTCCATCGATACCAGGAAAAAAGCCGGTTTCCCCCGCTTCCGGTACGGCATAGAGTTCAACGAGGTGAACAGCGAAAAAGTCACCATGGGCGAGTGGAAATGGGAAACCGGAATGAATCTCGACCCGATCCGTGACTTCGAACGCATCCGCGACTACGGCCTGCTGGTAGTCTTCTCCAACTGGAGCTTTCTGAAAAACGATCTGAAAGACAACGATGCCTACAAGAACCGTGCGCTGGGCTGGGTGGCCTATGTGGCCGGTAAGCGCGAATCGCGCAGGCTGCTGGGCGACTATATCCTCAAACAGGACGATATAGACAAGAACGTCTTCCACGAAGACGCCTCGTTCTCCGCCTCCTGGAGCATCGACCTGCACTTCCCTGATCCCGACAATTCGGTACACTTTCCCGGACAGGAATTCAAGGCAGCCACCAGACATATCTATATATATCCCTACGCCATACCCTACCGTTGCCTCTACTCGCGCAACATAGACAACCTGTTTATGGCAGGTCGTGACATCAGCGTAACCCACGTAGCACTGGGCACCGTACGGGTGATGCGCACCACAGGCATGATGGGTGAGGTAGTAGGCATGGCCGCTTCCCTGTGCAAGAAATATGATACTACCCCACGCCGGGTCTATCAGGCACATCTGCAGGAACTGAAAGCACTGATGAAAGAAGGAGCCGGAAAGAAAGAAGGTATCCCCGACAACCAGCGCTTCAACGAGCAAAGATTCCTGGATACACCCAGAGCACTGAAATGAGGCTTCGCTATTTACGATGTACATCGTAAATCTCCTTGCTTCGTTACTTTGGCGGAGCAAAGAAATGAAGAACAAAATATAAAAAGAATACACATGAATAAGAACATTCTCCTATTACTTATCGTATTTTTATTTCCGGCCGGCCCCGCCGCCGGACAGGATTGTGAACCGTACACGATCCTGCTCACCGGTGCCTCGTTCGCATCGCCCCAGAACGGCTGGTTCGAAATAGGATGCAGGCACCTCCATGCCCGCCCCATCAACCGGGCTGTAGGTGGCGACGCCATTGCCAACACAGCCAACCGCATGGCAGAAGGTACACTCTACTCGTTCGAAGAACTCGAAGAGATGGATGCGTTGGTCATCATGCAGGTACACGACCGGGATGTATCCGACGAGGCTGGACTATGGACTGACTATACAGAGTATGAGACTCCCTTTGACCGGAGCAACTATGCCATGGCCTACGACTATGTGATCAAACGATACCTGAGCGAATGCTACGCGTTGAAAGACAACCCGCGATCCCGGTACTACGGCAGTAAATCGGGCAAACCCGCACTCATCGTTCTCTGTACCCACTGGCACGACGGGCGCACGACCTACAACGCTTCTGTACGGAAGCTGGCAGAGAAGTGGGGACTGCCACTGGTAGAGTTTGACCGGTACATCGGTTTCTCCAAAGACCAGCCACACCCGGCCACAGGAGAGCAACCCAGCAGATTGTATGCCTATGACACGCAGACCATAGAAGGAGTGGTCTACGGACTGCATCCCGACAGAGGGGAAGACACATACATCCAGCAACGCATGGCCGCCCTCTTTTCAGAGTTGATGAAAAAAGTATTACCCATAAAATGAACCTGCAAATGCCTCAGATGAAACACCTATGGATCCTTCTCTCCGTATGGATCGCACTCCCCGTATCCGCTCAGAAGAGCTATTACAGCCGGTTGGAAAAAGATACCCTGACGATCGGCAACAGCCTTATAGAAAGAAAGTTTATCTGGAACCAGGGTAACCTGATCACCTACAGCCTTACCGATAAAACATCGGGACATTGCTGGATCAACCGTTCGCCCTCCCCAGACTTCCAGGTCTCCAGAGACGTCAGCCACATGACCAACCCTTCCTACACTTCCGGAGAAATAGCAGAGACAGCCATTCATCCGGCCTTTCTGCAAACGGTGGTCACTTTCTCTGTGGGCGAGCTGGATGTCCGGCGGGTATTCTGTATGTATGACAACTGCCCCGCCATTGCCTGCGACACCTATCTCAAAGGCACTACCGATGCCCTATTAGACGGAAAAGCAACCAACCTGGCCGACAGGAAGAACATTGAGTTTGCCGAAGACATGAAGTCGCGCCAGGTTACCGCCATCCTGGACCAGTTCAAGCCCGACGGTTTCCACTGGCAGACCAGGATAGTGGAGTTTTACGACGTGACCGACTGGAACAACAACCTCGTCTTCGAAACCCGCATCATCCCTTACCGCAAAAACTCCTACAAGGGCAATCTGCTGTTCGCACACAACATGGAGAACGACAAAGGCTTTTTCTTTCTGAAAGAGGCTCCCTCTTCCAGTGTGCAACTGGCCTACAACGGCTACGACTTCACCACCGATTTCAATCATTTTGTGGTGACGGGCTTGGGCATGAACGAAAAAGACATCCGGAAAGACGAGTGGCGCAAAACCTACGGATGTGTGATCGGTGTATACAGTGGCTCCGAACTGGATCAGCTGACCGCCCTGCGCAGTTACCAGAAGAACATCCGCAAGCTCCTGCCCGGCAGAGACGAAATGGTGATGATGAATACCTGGGGCGACCGCAGCCAGGACTCCAAAGTGAACGAGAAGTTCAGCCTGATCGAGGTAGAGCGGGCGGCGCAACTGGGAATGACACACTTCCAGATAGACGACGGCTGGCAGGTGGGCAAAAGTCCCAATTCGGCCCTGGCCAAAGGTTCCTTCAGGAACATCTGGGACAATCCGGACTACTGGAAGCCAGACCCCGAAAAGTATCCCAATGGCCTGCACCCCATCGTGCGGCGGGGCAAAGAGCTGGGTGTGGAGATCTGCCTGTGGTTCAACCCCAGCGTACAGGACGATTATGCCGACTGGCAGAAGGACGCGCAAGCGATGATAGACCTGTACAACGAATACGGTATCCGCACCTTCAAGATAGACGGACTGAGCATCCCGACCAAACAGTCGGAGATCAACCTGCACAGGCTCTTCGACAAAGTGCTCGAAGAGACCAACGACGCGGTGGTCTTCAACCTGGATGCTACGGCCGGACGGCGCGGCGGTTACCACATGTTCAACGAATACGGCAACATCTTCCTGGAAAACCGCTATACGGACTGGGGTAATTACTACCCCTACTGGACCCTGCGCAACCTGTGGCAACTCTCCCGCTATGTACCGGCGGAAAAGCCACAGATCGAATTCCTCAACAACTGGAGAAACGGGGATAAGTACAACGACACGTTTGCCCCCGGCCATTATTCGTTCGAATACCTGTTTGCCATCACCTTAGCCGGACAACCTTTAGCCTGGTTCGAGGGCAGCGGCCTGCCGGAAGAGGCACTCGCCCTCCGCCGGCAGATCGACCTCTACAAAGAGATACAGCACGATTTCCATACAGGTACCATATTGCCCATCGGCGAAGAGCCTTCGGGACGTTCGTGGACAGGATTTCAGTCTGTACATCCGGACCGGGGCTACCTGATCTTCTACCGGGAAGACCATCCGGAAACCACTGCCCGGGTAGATACCTGGCTGCCTGCCCACACGCGGGTCAGGTGTACGCCCATCCTGGGCCACGGAAAGCCCCTGGAACAGACAACCGGACGCAATGGCTCACTGGAAATAGAACTACCCACGGCCAACACGTATGTGCTGTACAGGTACGAGATACACAGAAACCATAAGTAATGGTATGTATACCCTGTAGAGACGCACGGCGTGCGTCTCAGTATACCGGATGGGAATGCATACCAACGCGGAAACGCATCTATACGATGCGGGATGCTTTTTTGTCGGACCCGCATCGCAGAGACGCACAGCGTTCAGATGTACAGTTCAGCGTTCAGACGCACACACAGTGTTCAGCATACCGCGGAGACGCACGCCCCTGTATGGAAGGTACACCGCGGAGACACACGCCGTGCGTCTCTACAGGCAATCCCTTTCGTGGTAGGATACAACCCCTGAATAAGAAACCCTTACTGAATGAACTAACTTTATTGAAATCAACTCATGAAACACCTTTTTACCCTGTTCTTTTTTCTCTGTATCGCGCACTGCGTATCGGCACAACCTGCCCAACAGCTGGTGAACGTGCAGGTAGTACCCGACCGCGCGAACTTTATCTACCGGGAAGGGGAAGCCGTGACTTTCCACATCGCGGTACTGAAAAACGGCATCCCCCTGCCCCAGGCAGAGATCCGTTACCGGATCTCGGAAGATAGGATGACACCCCATACTTCCGGCCAGTTGACTCTGAAAGAGGGTACTGCTACCGTCCAGGCCGGTACGATGAGTAAAGCCGGATTCCTGCGCTGCCAGGTAGTTGCCACGTACCAGGGCAGGGAGTACGAGGGGATAGCCACCGTGGGATTCAGCCCCGGACAGCTGCAACCGGTAACCCAACTGCCCGATGACTTCCTGGAGTTCTGGGAGCGTGCCAAAGCCGAAGCGGCGGAGGTACCGATGGATGCAAAGATGACTTTAGTTCCTGAGAAGTGTACCGCGAAAGTCAATGTATACCACGTCAGTCTGCAACACCTCGGAGCAGGCAACCGCCTCTACGGGATGCTCTGTATACCCAAAGGAAAAGGTACATACCCGGCCATCCTGAAATTTCCGGGAGCAGGCGTCCGGGCCTATCAGGGAGACATAGAAAATGCTTCCCGGGGATATATCGTCTTCGAAATAGGGATTCACGGCATCCCGGTAGATATGCAGGGCGATGTCTACCGGAACCTCTACGAAGGACCGCTGAAGAACTACCACAGTTTCAACCTGGACGACCGGGATCGGTACTACTACAAACGGGTATACCTGGGATGTGTACGGGCCATTGACTTCCTGTATACCCTACCTGAGTTCGACGGCACTCACCTAATCGCCTACGGCGGCAGTCAGGGAGGCGCGCTCTCCATCGTCACCACTGCTCTGGACAGCCGGGTGACGGGACTGGTCGCGTTCTACCCTGCCCTGTGCGACGTTGCCGGATACCTGCACGGCCGCGCGGGAGGCTGGCCGCACATGTTCAACAACCCCGCAAACCACACCCCGGAGAAGATATCCACCGCTGCCTATTACGATGTGGTCAACTTTGCCCGTCACATCCGGGTACCCGGATATTATTCCTTTGGCTACAACGACAGGGTATGCCCGCCTACCACCGTCTACTCGGCACTGAACGTGATCCAAGCTCCCAAGGAACTCTTCATCACCGAAGAGAGCGCGCACTACGCCTATCCCGAGCAGCGGAGCAGGTCATGGCAGTGGATCAGGGATCTCCTCAATAAATAAGAAACATACCCTATGAGAACATCAGAATTAAAAATGAATATATTTCTACATATACCGCACCCATTTCGTACACATTCGTATCGACCCCATGTAGAGACGCACGGCGTGCGTCTCAGCATACCGCATGGAAACAACCGTCGCATACGATGGCCCAAACAGACAGATACGAATGGGCTGGCAAAGAGACACATTGCGGAGACACATCCCTCTCTACAGGACACATACTTGTATCGGACCTGCACCGCGGAGACGCACGCCGTGCGTCTCTACAGGAAACCTTATTATACACTCCATCTATTAGAAATATGAAAAAGAATCTATCCACTCTGTTCTGCCTGCTGACCATCGTCCTGAGTGCGTCGGCACAGAAAGGCTACCAACAGCTACCGACCTCGCGCGCATTCTACACCCTACGATCGCCGGACGGAAAGCTCCAGGCACAGATCTTCCCGCAGGATACCCTCCTGTGGTCCGTCACTCACGAAGGAGATCCGGTACTCCACCTCTCGCCCTTGTACATGGAGCTGGAAGACGGCTCCCGGTTCGGAGTGGGCTCCCGGCTAAAAAACGCACTCGCCGGCAAGACAGACCAGCAGATCCCGTCTCCTTTCTACAAGAAAGAGAGCATAGAGGATCGGTATAACGAGCTGGTATTGAATTTCCGGGAAGACTTCCGGGTGGTCTTCCGCGCCTACAACGAAGGAATGGCCTATCGGTTTGTATCTACCGGTCACAAAGACTTTGTGATGAAGAACGAACAGGCGGTCTTTCACTTTGACCGGGACTACACCGCCTACGTTCCTTATGTAAAAGGCAAACATACGGACATAGAAAGCCAGTATTTCAACTCTTTCGAAAATACCTATGCACATGCCCCGCTGAGTGAGCTGCATCCGGAAAGACTGATGTTTACCCCGGTGGTGGTGGAGCTGGAAGGAGGTAAAAAGGTATGCATCGCAGAGTCGGACCTGGAAAACTATCCGGGTATGTTCCTGAAAAGCAGGAAAGACACTCCCACCCTCTGTTCGGACTTTGCCAACTACCCGGTGGCTACCGAACAGGGCGGGCACAATCAGTTGCAACAGATCGTCACTGCCCGCGCGCCCTACATCGCCCGTTGCAAAGCCGGAGCACACTTTCCCTGGCGCGTCCTGATCGTCTCTACGGAAGACCGCCAACTGGCAGACAACGACATGGTCTACAAACTGGCCGCTCCTTCGCGGCTGCGGGACATTTCCTGGATACGTCCCGGAAAGGTAGCCTGGGAATGGTGGAACCACTGGGGATTGTCGGGCGTGGACTTCGAAGCCGGGGTCAACAACGAGACCTACATGGCCTATATCGACTTCGCCTCCCGCCACGGCATCGAATATGTGATCTTAGACGAAGGATGGGCAGTGAATCTGCAGGCCGACCTCTTTCAGGTGGTGCCGGAAATAGATCTTGAAAAACTCATCGCTTACGGCCGGGAGAAGAAGGTAGACCTGATCCTCTGGGCAGGGTACTATGCCTTCGAACGGGATATGGAAGAGGTGTGCCGCCACTATTCGGAAATGGGGATCAAAGGATTCAAGATCGACTTTATGGACCGGGACGACCAGCCGATGGTCGACTTTCACTACCGCGCGGCGGAGACAGCGGCCCGCTACCGGATGCTGGTCGACTTTCACGGCAGTTACAAACCCACGGGAATGAACCGTACCTATCCGAACGTGATCAACTACGAAGCGGTACACGGCCTGGAACAGATGAAGTGGACCGACATCCATACCGATCAGGTTACTTACGACGTGACCATGCCCTTTATCCGCATGGTGGCGGGTCCGGTAGACTATACCCAGGGGGCCATGCGCAACGCCACGAAACACACCTTCCGGGGCATCAACGACGAACCCATGAGCCAGGGTACCCGCTGCCGGCAACTGGCGCAGTATGTGGTCTTCGAGTCGCCGCTGAACATGCTGTGCGACAGCCCGGTCCACTACGAACGGGAAGCGGAGTGTACGGCTTTTATCGCTGCCATACCTACGGTGTGGGACGAGACAGTGGCCATGCACGGAGAGATCGGGAAGTATATCTCCATGGCCCGCCGCCGGGGAGAGACGTGGTACGTGGGGTCGCTCACCAACTGGGACGCGCGCACCCTGGAGCTCGATCTCTCTTTCCTGGGAGAGGGAGACTTCGCCGCAGAACTCTACACAGACGGGGCCAATGCCCACCGCATCGCATCGGACTACGCCTGCCAGACGATCGCTATCCCTTCCGACCGCAAACTATCCGTGTCCCTGGCACAGGGAGGCGGATCTGCACTGAAAATCTATAAACGCTAAACATACGAATACTTATGAAACTCAGAACCACACGGATCACCTGCCTGCTGCTTCTCTGCCTTCTCTTCACAGATGCGCGGGCACAGGAACTGATGACCAACGTCTACGGACGCCAACTGCAATCTCTCAACGGTAAGTGGGACGCCATTATCGACCTGTACAACCAGGGACGGAAAAACAAGATCTACCTCAACCGCAAACCGCAGGGAAAGACAGACTTTTACGAATACGCTTTCGACCACGGTCTGCGGCTGAATGTACCTTCGGACTGGAACAGCCAGATGCCGGAACTGAAATACTACGAAGGAACAGTGTGGTATGCCCGGCGTTTCGACGCGCCCAGGCAGGCAGACCAACGGCTCTACCTCTACTTCGGGGCAGTGAGCTACCGCTGCCGCGTCTACCTCAACGGTGAAGAGATCGGCAGTCACGAAGGGGGCTTCACTCCGTTTCAGATCGAGGTCACAGACCAGGTGAAAGAGAGCGATAACTTCCTGGCGGTGGAGGTGAACAACACCCACACGACAGATGCGATCCCGGCCCTGGCGTTCGACTGGTGGAACTACGGGGGCATCACCCGCGACGTCTTCCTGGTGAGCACACCCAACGTATATATACAGGACTATTTCGTGCAGCTCGACAAAGAGAAACCGGATCAGATCGATGCCTCTGTGCGGTTGTCGGAAAAGGTGGCCAACCAGATGGTGGAACTGGAGATACCGGAACTCCGGATCCGGCAACGCCTGGCCACAGACAGCGAAGGAGTGGCACGGGCTTCGTTCCGGGCAAAGAAGCTGCAACGGTGGTCGCCCGAAGATCCGAAACTCTATCAGGTAGTGATCTCTTCGGAGAGCGACAAAGTAGAGGAACGGATCGGCTTCCGCAACATCGGCGTGAAAGGGGAGGACATCTACCTGAACGATCGGCCCATCTTCCTGAAGTCGGTCAGCTTCCACGAAGAGATACCGCAACGCAGAGGGCGCGCCTTCTCCGAAGCGGACGCGGTGATGCTGCTCTCGGAAGCCAAAGCGCTTGGATGCAACATGATCCGTCTGGCCCATTATCCGCAAAACGAATACATCGTGCGCATAGCCGAGGAGATGGGCTTCCTGCTCTGGGAGGAGATACCTATCTGGCAGGGGATCGACTTTGAGAACGACGATACCCGGCAGAAAGCGGGATACATGATCCGGGAGATGGTAACACGCGACAAGAACCGCTGTGCCCTTGCCTTCTGGGGAGTAGCCAACGAGACACAGCCTTCGGCTCCCCGCAACGAATTCCTGAAATACCTGATCGCCTGTTGCAAAGAGATAGACAACACGCGCCTGATCACGGCGGCATTTGATCTGGTACGGTTCAACCGGGAAAGCCAGGTGTTTGTAATGGACGATCCGTTTATCCGGGAGCTGGACGTGGTGGCGGTCAACAAATACATGGGATGGTACCACCAGTGGCCTGTGACACCGGACAAAGCGATCTGGGACGTAGCCCGAGGGCAACCGCTGATCCTCTCCGAATTTGGCGGAGAAGCACTGTACGGAAAAACGGGCGATGCCGATATCGTGAGTTCCTGGAGCGAAGACTATCAGGCAACACTGTACCGGGACAATATAGAGATGTTCAACCACATCCCCAACCTGCGCGGAGTATCGCCCTGGGTGTTGTTTGACTTCCGGTCGCCGTTCCGCTTCCACCCCACCCACCAGGAAGACTGGAACCGCAAAGGACTGGTCTCCGACCAGGGATACAGGAAAAAGGCGTGGTACCTGATGAAGGAGTATTTCGAAAGTATCCAATGAGGTACGGATATACGATATACGGAGGTAGGATCGGAAAGACAAAGGTCCCGGGACATTATACAACCGTACCGAGGTTGTCATTCAGCCGTGTCAACGTTATCACCAACCTGTAGAGACGCACGGCGTGCGTCTCCGCGATGCATGTTACATGCAAGTATACAATATAATAACTACACACATGTGTAAGCCCTATTCATCTGATGATCTGTTGCCAGGCAATGGATCCGATATACAAATAGAACCAGTACATCGTCAGATCGCGATCCTGTCAGAACTGTACCGCGGAGACGCACGCCGTGCGTCTCTACAAGCGGATGCCTGCGCAGGAATTTTTGTTCTTTCCCTCGTAACCCTCTTCGTATCCTTACAAAACAAGCTTTTGAATCTCTACAAATCAATACAGCAACCATTGATTTACTATCAAAAAGTTTCTTTTTACCTGTTTTTGCTAACACACCTGTTTTCAAAAATAGTTGTTTCAGCACAGAGAACGGCTGGAATCAGAGGAGTTCCTTCGTTCAAACGATGGTTCAGGGGTATTTTCAGAAGCAAAAACGGTGGTTTTCTCACCGACAAAACGAGTTTGTCTCACCGGGACTTTGTTCATGTTCCGGTGAGACATGAGCAAAGTCCCGGTGAGACATGGGTCGCGAGCCATAGGGCGAAGAGGAAAAAGGCCGTATATGTAACAAAAGAAGAAATTCTCTTTTTATCTGAAGGGTTTAGGAAGACAATTTATAACCAACAAAAGGAAAATACAATATCAATCTTTATATAAAACAGCCATCACAATAACGGATTTATTTTTCAAAAAGAAAGAATATCAATAAAAACAACAACATTCAGAACTTTTCCCAAACAGTGAGAATCGCTTATTTCCGACGCACCTTCAGAGAGGGCGAAAAGAAGCGAACCACACAGGTTTTGAATTACAAAGTGTCAGAATTGACAAAATGATAAAACTCATCACTTATAACAAACAAATCCCAATGAAAAACAGGATCATACAACTTGCTTTTACCTTCTGTCTGCTGGTCAGCCAGCTTCCGCTTACCGCCCAGACCGAATCCATCGACCTGACAGGTACATGGAGGTTCCAGACAGATGTCATGGACTTTCGCAGAGGGTCTTTATCGCCCCGGTACAACCACATCCTCCAGGACTCCATCGTGCTGCCGGGCATCACCGACGATCATCAGATCGGATACCAGTCGCCCTACCACCACATCGACCGGCTGACCCGTAAGTACGAATACATGGGTCCGGCCTGGTATCAGCGCGACATAGAGATACCGGAAGCCTGGAAAGGGAAACGGATCTTTATGTATTTCGAGCGTACACACTGGCTCAGCTCCATCTATATAGATACCAGAGAAGTGAGCCAGATCGACTACATCAGTGTGCCTCACAACCACGACCTCACGGAGTTTGTCACCCCCGGAAAAACACACCGCGTCACGGTATGTATAGACAACCGGTACCAGTACAACACCCACAAATGGAACCATGCCCATACGGAATTCACCCAGATCAACTGGAACGGTATACTCGGCGAAATGAAGCTGATGGCCATCGATCCCGTATATATCGACGACATGCAGATCTATCCCCGGATCGGAGACAAGAGCATACAGGTGAAAATGAAGATCCACAACCATACCCAAAAAGAGGTGGAAGGAAATGCCCGGTTTACCATCGCTCTGAACGACCAGGGATCCGGAAAAACACTCCCCATCAGCCAGGAGATCCCGGTCAGCGGTACAGACTCGATCCTCACCCTGGAGACCACCCTGGCTCTGGGAAAGGATACAGAACTGTGGGACGAATTCAACCCAACGGTCTATACCCTGACCTGCCAGCTCAGCTCTACCGACCGGAAGGCCAGCTACCTGCACGAAGCCTCTGCCGATTTCGGCATGCGGGAAGTGAAACAAGGCAAGAATCACGTGCTGCTCAACAACCGCCCCATCCACCTGAGAGGGAACGTAGAGAACGCTGTCTTCCCCAGTACAGGTTATGCGCCGGTAGACGAAGCGCCGTGGGAGCGCATCATGCTGCTGACGAAGGAATACGGGCTCAATCACCTGCGCTTCCACTCCTGGTGTCCGCCCCGGGCTGCCTTCCGCATGGCCGACAAACACGGTATCTATCTCGAAGTAGAGATGCCCATGTGGGGCAAGGATGCCGAACCCGATGAAGCGCGGTACGACTTCTTCCGACGCGAGATGCGTGCCATCCTGAAAGAGTACGGCAATCATCCGTCGTTTGTCCTCTACTGCAACGGTAACGAGATCACAGGCAACTTCGACTATATAGAAGAACTCACCGCCACCGGACGCGAACTGGACAACCGGCACCTGTTCAGCGGATCTACTGCCCGCACCCGCGTGCAGTCTGACCAGTACTACGTATCGCAACAGACCAACAAAGGCCCGGTGAAGGTATACGAAGGACTGCCTTATACAGACTGGGACCGCAACAAAGAATCGGACGTAGATGTACCGGTGATCTCCCACGAATCGGGCCAGCGTTGCATCTACCCCAACTTCGACGAGATCGGCAAATACAAAGGTCCCGTAGAGGCCCGCAACCTGGAAGTATACCGGGAATTGCTCGAAGCAAATGGTATGTTGCACCAGGCACCCGATTTCTTCAAAGCCTCCGGTGCGCTCACCGTACTGGAATACAAAGCTGTGATCGAAGCCCTGTTGCGCTCGTCGAGATCGGCCGGCTTCCAGTTGCTGTCTATCAACGACTTTCCCGGACAGGGATATGCTCCGGTAGGTATACTCGATGCGTTCTGGGATTCGAAAGGGCTTATCACTCCGGAAGAGTTCCGGCGGTTCTGCGCCCCTACGGTAGCCCTGCTGCGCTACGACAAAAGTTCCTGGTTCACCGACGAGACCTTCACGGGCAAAGCAGAGGTATACAACTTCGGTCCCGCTGCCCTGAAGAACGCGAAGATCAGCTACCGGCTCACAGACGAAGCCGGCAAAACGTTGCAGAAAGGAAACCTGAACACACAGACCATCGGCCGGCACGATGTCTATCCGGTAGGTGAATTCTCTCTCCCGTTGAAAGACATCTCCGCTCCGCAGCAACTGACCGTACACCTTTCTGTCGGCGACCGGATACACAACAGCTGGAACATCTGGGTATATCCCCGCAACCAGGAGGTTATGGTATCTACCAACGAAGTGCTCTATACTACCGTATATGACGACCATGCCCGCCGGCAACTGGCACAGGGCAAAACAGTAGTGCTCTGCCCGTTGCCCGGCCAGGTAAAAGGCCGCAAATCTACTTTCCACAACCATTTCTGGAACCCGATCATGTTTGCCTGGGCACCCATGACCATCGGTTGCCTGATCCACCACGAAGAGCCGGTATTCAACGACTTTGTCACCTCTTACCATACAGACTGGCAGTGGTGGGACATACTGGAAAATGCCAAAGTGATCGAGATGCAGGACGCTCCTCGCGATCTGGTTCCCTTTATACAGGTGATAGACAGTTACGACAACAACCGGAAACTGGGTATCGGTTTTGAAGCCAGCGTCAACGGCGGTAAGCTCCTGGTACTGGCAGTAGATACACAGAAAGACATGGGCAACCGACCAGCTACCCGGCAGTTGCTTCACAGCATCGACAACTATGTGAAAAGCGATGCCTTCCAACCGAAGGTGAAAGTAGAAGAAGGATTTATCCAATCGTTCCTGAGCAAGTAAGCAGAGAATGAGACGACTTGCAGAGTTACAAAGAGATTTACGATGGGACGAACCAACGGTTAGCGAAGCTGATTACGATTTCTGATCATCGATAGTATCTATCTGTAGAGACGCACGGTGTGCGTCTCCGCGATGTACGTCCAACACAAGTATGTATATAATGGGCTACATCTGATTGTCCGTTCTTTATCAAACGGAATACAGATCCCATAGGACTGTACTATGGAAACAAACCTTGTTACATTTGATTGTAATTGGACATAAATCGCAAAGAGACACGCCCCTGAGGTTGGACATATGCCGCGGAGACGCACGGCGTGCGTCTCTATAGGTGGATAAAAACATATGCCAGGTAGGCGATAACACCTCTTCGTATATTAACGGCAGGGTATGTATCATTTCAATCGTAGATCGTAAATCGTAAATCTCTTCCTGTCTCTGCAAAGAAAAAAGAAAAAGGAATAAAAAAGGGAACCAAACCAAAGAACAAGTTTTCCATATGTTTTATATAGGTTATCATCCGGTCAGGTTCCCTTTTTTTATTACCTTTAATACCCGAACGGTGTGTTCAGTTTCCGGAGCCGGATGCCACAGCCATCCGGCTACAAGGGAACGGCTGGTAAACAAAAAACGATACAGTATACAATTTCAATTGACAGGAAGTATGAAGAAACTACATTCATTGCTTATTTCACTTTTCCTCCTGACGGGGATCACTTGTGCGCAGGAAATACCCATGACGGAGACTGCCTCTATCGAACAGGTATACATAGAGACCTTTGAGTCGGACGAACTGCTCCCTATGAACGATCTGGACATGGAGTCGGGCTACCTCCTCTATCAGGCAGCGATCAGCGTAGAGAGCCCCAATCCGGTGCTCCAACTGGAAAACGTACGGGACTATGCCGCCCTTTATATCAACGATGTACTCACAGGAACTATGACCGATACCAACAAAAGAATTGCCTTAGACCTCGCGCCCGGCACCTATACCTTGCAACTCTACGCGGAAAACATCGGCCGGATCACCTACGGCCCGGAGATCTTAGACAATGTAAAAGGACTATCCGGTAGCATCACCCTCGACGGAGAAGAGATCAGGGAATGGGAGATCACCCCGCTCAATATCAGAGAATGTGAGGTAAAACACCTGGAGTTCTCGTCACAAATCACTACCCAGCCCTGCTTCTACAAAGGCTATTTCGATACGGACACCCCTGCCGACCGCTATCTCGACATCTCCGGCTGGGGCATGGGAGAGGTATGGGTCAACGGCAAATACGTGGGATCTTACTGGGAAGAGGAGAAACAGCAATCTCTCCGCATCTCCACAGCCGATCTGCAGCCAGGGCGCAACGAGATCGTTGTCTTTGAATTAAAGAACAACGGCCGAAGCTCGATGCGGTTTTCAGATTCCCCTGTATTCAGATGACGCGATCAACCAACAATATGTATAAACAGATACTTACCGTATCCACCAAATACCACATTCCCATGATGAACAGAAACCAGACATTCCTTTGTCTTGTGCTCCTGATGCTATGGAGCACCGGAACCTACGCGCAAACCAGGAAAGATCAGCCCGTCTACAAAGACGCCAGTCAACCCATAGAGAGCCGGATAGACGATCTGCTCTCCCGCATGACGCTGGAAGAGAAAGTCATGCAGCTCAACCAATACACCCTGGGGCGCAACAACAACGCCAACAACGTGGAAGAGACAGTCAAAGAGCTATCTGCCGAAATAGGTTCGCTGATCTACTTCGACAGCAGTGCCGGGCTGCGCAACACCGCCCAGCGCAAAGCCATGAATGAATCCCGCCTGGGTATCCCCATCCTCTTCGCGCACGATGTGATCCACGGATTCCGCACGGTATACCCCATCTCTCTGGCACAAGCCTGCTCCTGGAACCCGGGGCTGGTGAAACAGGCGTGCGCCGTGGCCGCGCAGGAATCCCGCATGTCGGGCACCGACTGGACCTTCTCGCCCATGATAGACGTGGCCCGCGACGGACGATGGGGACGCGTAGCGGAAGGATACGGAGAAGACCCCTACACCAATGCCGTATTTGGAGTGGCATCGGTGCAAGGCTATCAGGGAGACGACTTGTCTTCCCCTACCCGCATAGCTGCCTGTCTGAAACACTATGTGGGTTATGGGGCCTCTGAGGCCGGACGCGACTATATGTACACCGAGATCTCCGGTCAGACCCTCTGGGACACCTATATGCTTCCGTACGAAGAGGGTATCAAAGCAGGGGCCGCTACCGTGATGAGCTGCTTCAACGACATCAGCGGTACACCCGGAACAGCCAGTCATTACATCCTGACAGAGATACTGAAAGAGCGTTGGCAGCACGACGGTTTTGTGGTATCAGACTGGGGAGCCATCCAGCAGCTACGCTCCCAGGGAGTAGCCGCCGACCGGAAAGAGGCCGCGCAGAAAGCCTTCCTGGCCGGGGTGGAGATGGATATGATGAACGAGTGCTACGACAACCACCTGGCCACACTGGTAGAAGAGGGTACAGTACCCATGAGCCTGGTAGACGATGCCGTACGGCGTGTGTTGCGTCTGAAGTTCCGCCTGGGACTGTTCGAGAACCCCTATACGCCCGAGATCCCCGAAGAAGAACGTCTGCTCCTGCCGGAAAATGTGGATATTGCCCGGCAACTCGCGGAAGAGTCTATGGTCCTTCTTAAAAACGAGAACCACACCCTCCCGCTAAAAAACGTATCTAAGATTGCTGTGATCGGTCCCATGACCCAGGAGAAAGATCACTTACTGGGCTCGTGGTACGGACACGGCAGGGGCAGAGATGTGGAAAGCATCTATGAAGGGCTGGAAAAAGAGTTTGCCGGCACAAGCCAGTTGCTCTACGCGCAGGGGTGTGCATTCGACGGAGAAGATCGTTCCGGTTTCGCGGAAGCACTCCGGACAGCCGCGGAAGCCGATGTACTATTGGTATGTCTGGGAGAGAAAAGAGCCTGGAGCGGTGAGAACGCGTCCCGCTCTACCCTGGCCCTGCCCGCTATACAGGAAGAGCTGGTAGAGGAACTGTATGCCCTGGGCAAACCCATCGTATTGATCCTCTCCAGTGGCCGCCCGCTGGAACTCTGCCGCCTCGAGCCCCTGAGCAACGCCATCCTGGAGATCTGGCAACCGGGCATTGCGGGTGGTACTCCACTGGCAGGTATACTGTCCGGACGTGTCAATCCGTCGGGCAAATTATCCATTACCTTCCCCTACTCCACCGGACAGATCCCCATCTATTACAACCACCGCCAGAGCGCGCGCACCAACCAGGGAAAATACCAGGACATTCCCAGCACCCCGCTGTATGAGTTTGCCCACGGCCTCAGCTATACCACCTATGAGTACGGAACACTCACTGCCTCTGCCACCACCCTCAAACGGGGAGAAAAACTGATCGTAGAGATCCCCATGAGCAATACCGGAGCGATGGACGGAGCAGAGACCGTACACTGGTTTATCCGCGACCCGGTATCTTCCATCTCCCGCCCGGTGAAAGAACTGAAGCATTTTGAGAAACAACTGATCCGCCAGGGAGAGAGCCGGACCTTCCGCTTTGAGATCGACCCGGAAAGAGATTTCAGCTTTGTAGATGCCACCGGAAAACGCTTTCTGGAAGCAGGAGAGTATCAGGTGATCGTGAAAGATCAGGTGGTGAAGGTACAGTTGGTAGATTGATCCCGACTCGCTCAGAAGATACTGTAGCGGCACTCTCCAAATTGTACTTGTTACATAATGAGGTATTTATATCAAAAAGTGAGAGATAAATCTGTAAATAAGCTTTATCTCTCACTCTTTTATCTATCTGATAATAGGGAAGATAATAAAAAAAGTGAGAGATGTGAGAGATAAATGCACTTTTTTTGTATAGTAGAAAGTCGATATGCAGGGAATTTCGGCAATCCTTTAGATACAGCTCCTATAAACAAGGATAATATTTAATCATAAATCAGACCTTCCGACACATACATAATCAGACACTACTTCAATGTTCTACACATTTGATCAATGCATTTTTTCTTTTGCTCCATATTAGGGTGAACATACAAATTCAAAGTCGTACTGATACTCGAATGGCCCAGGATCACACTTACCGTTTTGTAATCGCAATTGCTTTCAATGCATCGGGTCGCGAAACTGTGTCGTAAACCGTGGAATTTAAGTTCAGGCATTCCCAATTCTTTCATTAGTTTTTTATAATAGTTACGATAGGTTCTGGGCTCGGTCGGATGTATATCATTTGTAAGTACAAAGAAAGATTCATTCACCACTTTCTTAATGGGTTTCAACATCTTCAACAGTTCTCTGCTCATCGGAATTTCCCGGATAGATTGTTTGGTCTTGGGAGTATCCAACAACAACTCCGTACGTCTTCTTCCCTCTTCAATAATGTAGATCCGTTGTATCGTCTTCCGGATATGAATTACTCCCGAATCTACATCTATATCCTCCCACTTGAGAGCACAAACCTCACCAATCCGTATACCTACACTCAGACAAATATAAATACCCAGATTTCTGAAAGTAAAATATTCCTGAAGGTAATTCATGATCTTCTTCTGATTCATTTTACTCAGTACCTCAATTACGTACTTTTTCCTTTCTGTCGGGAACTGAATCTCAAACGGCTGATAGTGACAGAGCCCGTTTTTAGCCCCAAATTTCAAGATCATTTTCAACACGATCAACATATCCTTGATCGTTTTCTGGCTAAGCCCCTCTTCAATCTTTCGCAAAACAAAAGCCTGCACATCCGCTTCCTGAATATCGCACTGATAGCCAAATTCTGGTAAGATATGGTTCTCCACCAAAAGCATATATGCCGAATAACTCGACTTTTTTACATACTGCTTCTTCTCACTCTTCCACAACTCAATCACTTCAATAATCTTTTTTCGTTCTGTCATCATTCTAAGTTTTAATGTTACTAATCAATAATAAAGGAAATGAAATCCCAAATGTATCTACTTTGAGATTTTTTAGTACTTTTGTCTCATGGTGAAAGAAAAAAATATGAAGGTTCCAAATTTGAGATTTCCAGAATTTGAGGGAGAGTGGGAGAAGAATAAACTTGGAGAATTATTTGATATTTCAGCGGGTGGTGATATAGAAAAAGAACATATTAGTGAATATAAAACAGAGTCTTTTAAATATCCGATTTATGCTAATACTACTATAAATAAAGGGCTATATGGATATTCTGATATTTATAAAATAGAATCATATGCATTAACAGTTGCAGGAAGAGGAGTTAATCTTGGAATTGCACATGCAAGAAATCATTGCTTTTATCCAATAGTGAGATTACTTGTCTTAAAACCCAAAATTGATTTAAACATCTTCTTCTTTGAACATTCTATTAATAAAGTAAGTATTTTTACTGAAAGTACAGGAATACCACAATTGACTGTACCTCAAATTTCTATTTACAAAGTATCATATCCTTCAAATATTGAACAGGAAAAAATTGCCACTTTCCTCTCACTAATTGACCAGCGAATTGAAACCCAAAACAAAATCATTGAGAAACTACAATCCTTAATGAAAGGAGTTTCTCATTTTATCTTTAAAAATAAAAAACCTAATATTAAATTAAAAGATTGTGTTACATGTCATTCATCTACACTAACAGAAAATGAAATAGTGTCAGATCAAGGTGATTACCCTATCTATGGTGCTACTGGAATATTAGCAAATATACCGCAATATGAAATAGAAGAAGATGCAATTCTTATTATTAAAGATGGTGCAAGTGTAGGGAAAGTTCAATATGCAACAGGTAAATACTCTGTAATTGGAACATTAAATTATCTTACTTTAAAACAGGGAACATATTTGCAATATATTTATTACTATTTAAAAATGTTCAATTTCAATAAATTTAAAGTGGGTTCCAGCATTCCACATATATATTTTAAAGATTACGGTAATACATATATTTATCGTCCGTCTTTTAAAGAACAAAAAAAGCTGGCTAAGATTTTATCTTCGATAAATAAAAAAATAGAACTGGAAAAATACATTCTGTGTATTTACAAACGTCAAAAAGTACACCTAATACAAACGATGTTTATTTAGAAACTCAGAGAATATCTATTCGATTTGACAATAGCTATTCGAAAATCCTAAAGTATTTTTGTAAGAACTTATAAATAGCCTTATACAAACATATTTTGTAAAAAATATGCTTTCTGCTGCTGATAAGCAAAAAGTGTAGATTCCTCAGTCATTATTTTATTACTGAGCGAAAACAAAAGATCAGTTATTTTTTTTTGTTCTTTCAGTGATGGAATAGAAATATAACTTTCATTGAAATTTTTAAGACTTATAGAAAATATCTTTGTCCCTTGTGCTAACCTTCTTATTTGATTACGAAAAGCACTTGAAGAAAAAGCGTATCCTTTAAATCCAGCAATTGTTATTTGTTTTTTATCTCTTCCATGAATAGTATGTAAACCACATATGACTTGTTTATTATCACAATTAAAAAATTCCACTACTTTCCCAACATCATTATAATCTTCGGAAGCGTCAGCAAATGCGATATCCCCATTTTTACATAGTGTGAAATTACTTGGTGTAAATTCCATCATAATATTAGGAAGATGATGCAGACTTAAATCCATTTGAGTTGAAATTGCCTTATGTATCAATCCATAGTGAAGGTTGTAAAGACTGCTTCCATTATATTCCAGTTGTTCCCATGATAAGGAATTAGTAGGAAAAAAATCTAAAAGATCTGATATTTTATATGTATTCCAATCTTCTGAGAATTCAGGAAAGCGCATAAATGCATTCGGATTTGAGATATTAAATAAGGTATCATTTAGTCCTTTCATTAAGGATTGTAGTTTCTCAATGATTTTGTTTTGGGTTTCAATTCGCTGGTCAATTAGTGAGAGGAAAGTGGCAATTTTTTTCTGTTCCCTAAGTAAAGGACTATAATTTTCCAATTCTTTAAAAGTCGACTTTGAAATAATGGGAACAGCTTGAGTAGCAATTGATGATAAATATTTAGGGAAATGGCTCCCTATTGCGTAATATACGAAGTTATAATCATAATTTTCATTAGTTATAATAGAATTGATTTGCTGATTTGTAGACATATATTTTGATGCAATACCCATTTTACCTATGGTAGATCCTATACAGGTAACTAATATTGCATTTTTAGGGACTTTACGAATTCGTTCAAATCCCTTTTGAGATAACTTTGTTTTTGTGTTTCTAATATATTTCGATTGACCCAAGTCTACTGGAGAGGCCCACAAATAATCATTTCCATAATTTTCATTGTCATTGGTAGGAGGAGTATTACCTGTGATGACTTTTCCAAAATCTTTTATTTTGATACTTTTCCACTCTCCCTCAAATTCTGGAAATCTCAAATTTGGAACATGCGCAGCTTCTAATCCTTATCCTTTTCCTCAAGGCTTTTTTTCTTACTGATACACATTAAGGATTCCCAGGTTTCTAAATCTCTTCGATCTTCGCCCTTAAGGAAATCGATCTTTTCATTCCAGCCCCTCTATGTATCCCTGATCTGAGGAATTCTTTCCTGATTTCTTCTGCAATTTCTTTATACTTTCCGCACTGGGTAGATTCTCTGGCATAGTTCCCCCAATCTCCCGGATAGTTTGTCTGACCTTCTTTCCTACCTGGAAATGCGTTTCATTGGCGGCATCTTTCCCTTTGATCTGTTCTCTGCGTAGTTTTTCCTCAGTTTGTGTAGCCCTGAAAAGATTGGCAGCCAACTCCGTACTGCCCATATGATCTAAGATCTGCTGGTTTTTCTTTAATCCTTTGCGCTTATGGATGGCTCTGGCATCCAATCCACCATAGAGTCCCATATATCCGTGGTTCTGGAAAATAGCATAATCCAATGGTTCAATCACGCCCGCCTCTTTTGCTGCCGAAGCCAGATAGACATTGTGCTTGCTCATTTCGTTACGCAAAAAGAGACGCTTCTCCTCTTCAGAACTCAGGCGATTGTACTCGTCCATCTGACGGATCTCCTGTATACGGGTCTGCATAGCAAAATAGGTCTGTCCCCATGCCACCACTTCTTTGTTGGGATCGGCATTCTGAACAATCAGGTAACAGGCATACCGGGACAGTTTTACACTTTCCACCTCTCTCTTAGCGGTTTTTGCCAGCAGTATCATTTCGAGGATATCCTCGAAATGATCCGCGACAGGGTATCCACTGTTGATACACGCCTCTTTAGCCCGCTCAATAACAGGTTGGAAATGACGATATTCGGAATACTCCAATACTTTGGCTAGTTGCCGGGCACTCCAGTATTCATTACCATTCGGATCGGTCTGCTTGATTCTTTCAAATGGTGTAAGGTTATTTTCAGGTAGGTTAGTCATGGTATTTATTTCTTGGTTTACATGCTTCTATAGGCCTAATTCTTTCAGATATACTTCAATTTGCTTGTCCAGTTCTGCCCGCTGGGCTTCCAGTTCCCTGATCTCATTCATGACCGCATGTATATCGATCTCCTCTTCCTCTTCAAACGTATCCATATAGCGAGGAATGTTCAGATTATAGTCGTTTTCCCGGATCTCCTGAAGCGTAGCCAGGTGGCTGTATTTCTCTATTTCCGTACGAGTCCGATAAGTATCTATGATCTTATCTATATGTTCCGGACGTAGTTTGTTCTGTGTTTTGATCTTTTCAAACTCTTTGCTGGCATCAATAAACAGAATGTTATCATCCTCCTTGCGACACTTCTTGATCACCAGAATACAGGTAGGTATACTGGTTCCGTAAAATATATTCGCAGGCAGTCCTATGATCGCATCAATATAATTCTTCTTCTCGATCAGGAATTGCCGTATCTTCCCTTCGGCACTTCCCCGGAACAGTACTCCGTGTGGCACCACACAAGCCATAGTACCGCTCTCACTTAAATGATAGATCATGTGAAGAATAAAAGCGTAATCGGCCTTTGATTTAGGAGCCAGCACTCCGGCTGCGCTGAAACGATCGTCGTTATTAAACTTTGTAGCAGCACTCCAGACGGCAGAAAAAGGTGGATTGGCTACCACAGCTTCGAATTGCCTTTCTCCGAAATCATCCGCTTCCAGGGTATCTCCATTGCGAATATCGAAATCGTTGTACTTTACACCGTGAAGAAGCATATTCATCCGGCAAAGGTTGAAAGTCGTCGGATTCTTCTCCTGCCCGTAAATGACATCGGCCCTACCACTCTTCGCGGTACGCAGAAGCAACGAGCCACTTCCACAGGTAGGGTCATATACATCTTTCAGACGTGTCTTACCTGTAGTGACAATCTCCGCAAGGATATAACTGACCTCCTGTGGCGTATAGAACTCCCCTGCCTTCTTTCCGGCTCCGGCAGCAAACTGTGAGATCATATACTCATACGCGTCTCCAAGAATATCTATATCTCCTGCCTCTTTCAGGCCAAAGTCTATACCATTCAGAGCTATGAGGACTTCACTTATCAGTTTGTTCTTGTCATCGGCTGTCCTCCCCAATTTAGGAGAGGCCAGATCCATATCTGAGAAAAGCCCACCAAAATCCTCTTCACTTTCCTGACCGATGGTACTGTCCTCGATCCTTTTCAGAGATCGTTCCAAATCAGGAAGTATATTTTCTTTCTTACCGATCAGATCTATGATGGTAGAGAACAGATATTGCGGCTGGATAAAATAACCCAGGTTCTCTATACAGGATTCTTTAACGACCTCTTTGAGTTCTTCGTCATCGCTCTCCCAGGCCTGCTGAAAAGTAACCCCATCTTCTTCCAATTCCTCATTTACATACAGTTCTATTTTCTCAGAAAGATATTTATAAAAAATGAAACCCAGTGAGAAATACATAAAATCACTGGCAGACATATTTCCCCTCAACGCATTGGCCACAGCCCACAACTGACTGCGTAGTTTTTGTTGCAACTCTTCGCTCATCTTGTTTTATTCTATTTTATTTTTATTCCCAGTTAAATTGTTGAATGATACCACGTAATTTCCGGAGTATCCGATCCAGAATATACTTACGTTCCTTCAGCCTGACCTTTTTCTTTTTGACGGCCTCCTGAATGATCTCCGGTTTTTCCCGCTGCAGGTAATCGTATTCGTTGAGAAACCGGATCAGTGGCTCCGGCTCTATTTCCTCTTCAAAAGCGACCAGTTCTACAGCTTCCTGCCGGGCCTTGGTCACATACTGATTCAGCCGGCTTTCCAGATCCATAGTTCCATCAGCTTTCGCTCTGACAAACCCCTCTTTATTGTTGTCTACATTCTGGCGAATGAAACCGTCGATCAGTTTGGCTTTGTTCCTCATCACCGCATCCTTGATCATCGTATCTAAGATCTCCTTCCTCTTAAGTTCATACTCTTTTTCAGAAGGGTTCAGATCGGCTATAAGTTCCAGTATATATGCCACATTGATGACATCGCTGTGTAGCAGTTCCAGACAGAAGTCAATGTCATCCAGAGTAGGCTCGTCTTCGACAGGCGGATCTGGTTCACCAATAACAGTAGAGCCTTCTCCTTTGCCACTTATAGTTCCGATGGCAATATCGAGGTACTTACTCCGGAAATCCATAAATTCCTGGTCCGACATTACTATTTCTTCATCATCCGCATCAAAATCTTCGTAGATCTGTATCTCGGCTCTCTTTCGGATGATCTCCCGGAATGCCAGGACAAAATCCCGTTTGTCGTACTCACTTTCGAGTTCATCGATGGACGACACATCGGGATATTTCTCCTTGAATTGTTGAGCCAATTCATTAAATTCCATTTTTACCTTTTCAAACGGTTCGCGGATAATGAACTCATTCGGTTGATTGTTGCTGAATAGCCTGATGGTAGCATCCACATTATCCTTCAGGTCGCGGAAACAGACGACCTTTCCGAAACGTTTCTTCTCATTCAGTATACGATTGGTACGACTGAAGGCCTGCAGCAAACCATGATATTCAAGGTTTTTATCTACATACAACGTATTGAGTTTCTTCGCATCAAAACCGGTAAGGAACATATTCACTACCAGAAGCAAGTCCAGAGGTTGCATATCCGGTTTTTTCTTCTTCATGCGCAGATTGATGTCGTCGTAATAAGCTCCGAAATTTTCCGTTGCGAAACCCGTACCGAACATCTGGTTATAGTCGTCCATAATTAATTGTAACGCATCGGCAGCAACTTCATTATTGGCGAAGCCCTGGTTCATTCCGGTCTGTTCGTCGTCCTGATTGCTGTTCGCTGCATAGGTGAAAACTGCACCGATCCGGATCTTAGGTTGAAGTTCCCTGAATATCTTATAGTATTGCAGCAACATAGGTACAGACTGGACAGCAAACAGTGCATTGTATTCCCCATCGAAAGTTGATTTTTTGAAATTGGCCAGGATAAACCGGGCTATCTCTTTCATCCGGTTCTCACTCATAGAGGGAACAGAAGTCTCTGCCTGCCCCTGATAATATTCGACCAGAAATCCCAGTACATTCTCGTCCGCGATAGCATCCTTGATCAGATAGCGATGAAGACATTCTCCGAAAACTTCGGCCGTCGTGTGTTCCTGTTTGGCGTTTTCCGCGAAAATAGGAGTACCGGTAAACCCGAAAAGCTGCAAATCATGGAAAAACCGCACTATATTTCTGTGACATTCACCAAAGTGGCTGCGATGACATTCATCGAATATCATAACCACTTTTTGATCCCGTACTTTCTGCAAATGTTTATTGTACCGCTCTTTTATGACTGCATTGTTCAGTTTCTGAAGAGTAGTAATGATGATCTTGGAATCTCCGCTCAGACGCCGGATCAGTTCGTATGTATTGTCCGTACTATCTACCGCTCCCGGTTCGAATGCTTCGTATTCCGATTGGGTCTGGGTATCCAGATCGCGGCGATCGACAACAAACAAAACCTTGTCTATACCGTCAATCTCCGAAGCCAGTTGAGCGGCTTTGAAAGAAGTGAGGGTCTTACCTGCTCCGGTCGTATGCCAGACATACCCGTTCTTAGTAGAATTCTGTATACGATCCAACATGCGTTCTACAGCATAAAATTGATAAGGGCGAAGAACCATCAGACACTTATCCCCCTCGTGTAATACAATATATTTGCTGATCATCTTTCCCAGGTTGCATTTTTCCAGAAAGAAATTGGTAAACATATTCAAATCGTTGAAAGGCTTATTGTCCGCATCGGTCCAATTGAACGTAAATTTATATCCTGTATTCGGATTGTTGGCAAAATACCGGGTATTCACCCCGTTAGATATCACAAACAACTGTATATAATCAAACAAACCACTGAACGAGGTTTTGTGGTATCGCTGGATCTGATTATAGGCCTCTTTCAATTCCAGCCCCCTCTTTTTGAGTTCGATCTGGACAAGAGGTAATCCATTGATCAGGATAGTCACATCATAGCGACATTTTTTCCGACCTTCGACTGTGATCTGATTTGATACCTGGAATTCATTCTGGCACCATTTATTCTTATTCAGGAATTCGACCCATATCCGCTCGCCATGTTCCAGTTCCAAAGGATACAGATCCCGTAACTTTTTCGCTTTCTCGAACCGTGTTCCCCCTTCCAGGTGAATACGGATCTTTTCAAACTCTTTATCAGTAAACTGTGTTCTGCCATGTAATGCCAGTTGTTTCTTGTTGTACTTCTCAAGCTGTATTTTAAAATTGGCATACAGATTTTCCTCCTCTTTGATCTCTACATATTCATAGCCATTCTCCAACAAAGTTTTTATTAAGGCATTTTCCAGTACCAGTTCACTTTGAGTTATCATAGTAATTAAATGATTGGATAATTGTTACTATTCTCTTTTCTGTTTACTTCATTTGCGAGCCAAATTCTCCAAGAAGAATCTTACCGCAACAAAAATAAACATATTAAAAAGGGTAAAAAAGAAAAAAAGCAGTAAATCTCCGGAGAAAAATATCAATTCACGATTTATTAAACACAAATCAGACAATAGATCCATATACAACAGAATAGTGACCCGAGACCCATCTTATTTTTGTTCCTTCCATATAATAAGCGGCTTTCTGCAAAAACAAATCAATAACATACATCAACTTCCGGACAGACTATTTAAGACGCTTTTATCAAAAATATTGTAAGAATCGGGAAATCGGCATAATATAGCCTAAGAGTCACATAAAACGCACATTTACATACAAGAATAAAAGAATATATTAAGTATCAGCCGGAGATAATAATTACCATTCATACATCCATAATTTCAGACAAACAGACTAAAGAGAAGAAATTAGGTATCCTACAGGATCATGACCGAAAGAATACAAAGAATACAAATAATCCTTATCTTTACCCCATCAAATACTTTTCTGATCTAATAAAGGATGTTGAAAGAACATCTCACTGGATTTTTTTACAGGATGAAGCAGACCTGGAACAGATTGCCACACTGGATCTGAATATGAGCCAGTTTCCCGAATGGGAATAACCCCGGAAAGGACTATATCGTTCAGAACAGCTTGTCAGCTACATCAGCATAGTATAGAGAAAAGAGCAGTTTCTGTACATACCAGAAAGTAGAGAAAAGATTGCAGCCTGTTATCCTGCAATCTTTTATTTATTACACAGATCAGAGAAAAGATCATGATACATCAGAGATCGTATAAACCGAGTTACATCCTTCCGGCAAAACGGGAAATAGAAGTTCTATGGTTTACAGAAGACTCTACTTTTTGTTTTATCCCATATGTTTATCTCTCCTCGCTATCACGGCTTCCATGGTCTGATCCCACTTCCATCCATACATCCAGGCCAGACTAAATGATACCGACGGAACAGGTTAAGACTGTAAACCGTATTTTTTCATCCGGCTGACTCTTTATTTCCATAATGATAGGAGTCCCTGAACTTCTCCTTTGAAATCCAGGGACTCGTATGATCGGGGTGTTCTCAAAAAGAGTATCTCGTTGAAAAACGCTTATAAACGTCTTTTCATACCTTCGGACCAGGTTTGGTAGCCTGACAGCCCACGCGTCACACTACCAGACCCAGGTATCCGACTTACTTTGGTGTAACCGTCAGCACAGCGTTATGTATGCCACCCGACAGATCCACAACAAATTCATAGGCTACACCGCTTTCCAGCGTAACGTTTGGCTGGAGTTTCACGTTCCCATTGTCGTCGCCCTCTCCGATAAAGACGAGACTGCTGGAAGTAGATAGGGTATTATGTTGGAACTCACCGCCCCAACCCTTCTGGTGGAAGAATTTAAAGTTGATGGCATCGGTATTTATGTGTTCTCCCGCAACCAGGGTGATCCGGTATTTTTTGCCACCCAACGGAGCCATACAAATGGCTTTGCCGTCGCTCCAGCCTATGTTATTGGCATTGGAAGGTTTCCCTATGCCGTCGCCAATGACCCAGACCGCTCCTGTACCGTCCTCGTTGAGTGTAGCCGGCTCATCCCCCGCCAACACCTCAACTGCGAAATACCTGAGCGTATGATCCGCATGGATCCTGTAACTTCCGTCCATGGCCTGGAAAGTGAACTTATCGTCCGTTCCTTCTACTCTCGCCAGGAAATCGGGATCTATCCACCAATCAGCAATATCATCAATGTCTTCCAGCAGGATCGTTTGTCCTTCCATGATATCCACATCAGCGGGATAGGTGGAAACCTTGACCACCTTCCGCTCAAAGATCCAGAAGTATGCCTCACCCCAGGCCTCCGTACCGTCAGGAGCATAACACAAGACCATACGATCGTCTGTAAATTCCAGGATGTCATACGTATATATATCATGCTCTTCCCCGGCTTTGGGCCATACGCCACACAAGACGTTTATATCCCGCGTTACCAGTTGACCGACAGACCAGTCATTACCCTCCGCGTCTTTCTTCGTCTTCGTCAGATCGACCGCATATTCTCCTTCCACCTCCGTACCGTCACTGAGTTTTTTGATCAGGGAAGCACCGGAAAATACCATACTGGACTCTGCCAAACCTTCACCGGGAGCCCATTCGTCCAGGGACGCACCTGCCGATGTGGACCACCAGCCTGGCATTCTATCTACCAGATATCCCCCATTTCCCCAGGCGGGTGAAGCCCATACCCATTCTCCCTCAAACGGACCTTTCTCATCCAGTACAAAATGAAGCTCAGGAAGCCATACTTCACTCCCGGCACAGGTCACCAAGCGTATCTGCGCCCTGCCACTCCGGATGTCTACAGGTACTCTTAACTTTAACAAACTGGTTGATTTACGGATAAAATCGATCGCGGCTACTGTGATATCCCCTTCTGTACTCGGGAAAATCGCTTCTTCAAAGAATTCCATATCAGTTCCTGTGATGGTGAGCTCGGCTCCAATCCCAGCCCTATCGCCCGGAGATAGTGTTGCCACCGACGGATTTCCGACAGTAACGGGTACACGGGCTGTCACGGACTGGTTGCCTGCGTGCAGGATCAGGTCTCCACCCTCCGGGGAAATATCGGCCGGAGCAATCACACGGATATCGTTGTGACTGACAACCTTGATATCCGTCACACGTACTTCACCGGGAAATTCTACGGAAGTCACTTCGTCCAGACCGGTACCGGTGATCATCACTTCCTGCCCTTCCATCACTTTCGTCGGACTGAAAACCTTGATGGAAAGTCCTTCGGACATCGCATCGTCTTTGCTGTCTTCGCACGAACTTACAACTGTTCCTGTAAGAAAAACCGAGAGGACAGCTATCAGGTATATCAAACTATTTTTTTCATACGTATCTTTCATTAAGTCATTCATACATGCCCTTACTCCCAGCCGGGGTTCTGCCCCAACTTCTTGTTCTTCTGGATCTCTGACTGCGGTATGGGATACAGGTTGTATTTTTCATCCCATTGACGGGTCTTGGTACTGTGGTTGAGGATCACTTCGTCACCTACCAGTTGCAGATCCGCGATGTCGATCGTCGTGAAGAAATCTTTTCCTTTTTTCCACCTGCGGATATCCCAGAAGCGATGGTCTTCAAAGGCCAGCTCCACCATGCGTTCACGCATGTAGCGTTCTTCAAAGCCTGCGCTTCCCGAAAATTCGGGCATCATGATGTCCGGACGGTTGCGAAGCACATTGATGGCTTCGTTGGCCGACATACCAAATTCTCCTTTGGCATCGGCATCCCCATAATAATTGTACATGGCCTCGGCATAGTTCAGATAGAATTCCGCCAGGCGCATCACGATCCAGGTATGGCGGCGGGTGGTTGCGTTGTTGTAGGTCGTCACGCAGTTCCCATCCACATACTTCTTCAGGTAATAGCCTGTAGGGGTAGCCCCGTATTTGGGCGACCCGTTGAATCCTCCGGCATAGCTCTGGATAGTGATCTGTTGTACACTATTGGTAGGCCACTGATCCCCGTTTTTCACTACAGTAAGGGCAAATCGCGGATCTAAACCTTCATAGGGATCTTCCCGGGTGATATTCACCTGACCGGGATACCTCTGTTTGAAAGTCTCTCCGTTGTCCGCGTATTCGTAGGCATCTACCAGAGATTGAGTAGGACAGTTGCCCGAATTTCCGTTCTCTACTCCTACCGGATAGTTGGCTCTTTCAAACGCATTGTCCGCGGTCCGGCCCAGTCCCATGATAAACTCACTGTTGTAGAACGCGTCGTGTCCCCATAAGTCGGCATATGGACTTAACCGGATGCCCCATTCACCGGCTCTGTCGAGCAAGTCTTTGGAGGCAGCCGCGGCTTCTTTCCAGCGCTCTTTGTTGTTGTCCGTGTTGAACAGGGGAGAGGCGGCATATAGGAGCGTACGCGCTTTCAGGGCCAGGACCGCCGCGCGGGTGGCACGTCCGATCTCCTGGTTGGGCTCGTCTTTGTACGAGTAGGGCAGGTATTCGGCAATGGCGTCACATTCTTCCACAATAAACCGGAAGACATCCTGGACGGGAGTGCGTGTCACGTTGTTCGCTTCGGCATTCGTCAGGATAGTAGTCACCAGAGGCACATCTCCGTAGGCTCTGGCCAGCTCAAAATAATAGTAGGCCCGCAGGAACCTTAATTCGTAAGGGAACAGTTCAAACTGCAACAGCATGTTCGGATAGCTACTGTCGTATTTGTAATCGTCCAGATTGATCTGATCGATCTTCTCCAGGTAGAGGTGCACCTCAGCAATCGCCCGGTAAGATACTTCCCAGGTATTTGCAAACGGATAGGCCGGTGTCCAGCCTCCGTTATAATACTTATGTATATCGGACAGCGAAACCGCGAAGTCCGCTTCATCCGTAGCACTGGCCTTGATGGCTCCGTTGTAGTTATACTTGAATTCGTTGAACATCTGTCCATATACATCGAATACCAGATTCTTGACACCGTTTATCGGACTGTTGTACGTCCATTCTTCATCGCGGGTACTTACTTCGTTGTAGCTCAGATCGACACATCCAGTGAAGAGCAGCCCCATCAACGCGATCCGTATATAATTTTTTCTGTTCATATCTTTTTCTTTACAGATTAGAATGTTAAAGACAAACCTACATTTACCGATTTCAACACCGGATAGGCAGTGGAGAGGACTTCCGCATCCATGGGCGCCACATTATCAAATGACAGCAGATTTTGTCCCTGAAGGAATACTTTCACTCCCGCCATGTGCATCTTCTGAGTCCACCGGCCAGGTAACTTGTAGTATAGTTCGCAATTACGTAGCTTCAGGAAGTGGATCTTTTTCAGCCAGATCGTACTTTCCTGTTCGTTGTTGGGCACACTTTGTGAGGACAAACGCGGATAGCGAGCGGCATCTCCCGCCACATCCCACGAATGGGTGTAATACTCTCTGGAAAGGTTATTATTGTCTGCCAGTACATTCCATACCCCGGTCACCTGACGCAGGTTCTTCATATAATTGCCAGCTCCCTGGAACAAAGCGTTGAAACCAAACCCTTTGTATTCCAGTCCTACACCGAAGGTATAGTTCAGTTTGGGAAGATCCATTCCGTAGCCCAGACTGGTGTAATCGAACTGATTGATCACCTCGTCTCCGTTCTGATCTTTGTATTTCACATCGCCCGGACTTACGGTAGAGAACTCCTGTCGGTAGCTATTGTCAATATCGGCCTGATCTTTATAGAAGCCGATCGCTTCCAGTCCCCAGGCCTCGTTTACGCGCTTGCCTACAGGGTCGACGTTGGGATAGGGAGGTTCTCCAATGTATCGGGTAACCTTGTTCCTGCTCCAGGTGAGCATACCGGATGCGTTTAGCCAGAGATCCCGACCCAGTTTCCTGGCGAATTTCGCACCCAATTCGAAACCGTAACTGTCTACCTCACCTACATCGTTATAGGCCGACTGTATACCGACTACATAAGAATTCTCCAGCGTGGCGTCGAGCATGATGTGGCTTCTTTGCTGGTAAAAGACATCGGCAGTGATATCTAACGCGTTCCACAAACGAAGATCCGTACCCAGATTGAATTTGGTGGCTTTCTCCTGCGAGAAGTCGGTGGTGGGGAAAGAACGCAGGAAAGCCCCCGTACCCGTACTGTATTGATTTCCATAGATGAAATATCCGTTGGAGCCGTCCCAGGCAGAAAGCCATATACCGGCCGCGGGCACGTAGTCGGTGTGCTGAATACCTGCCGACGCTCTCACCTTTCCATAGGTAAGGAGTCCGGAACCGGGATTATCCGCAAAGATGTAGGCCAGTGACAAGGTGGGTGAAAAGGCCCATTTGGCCGGGTAGCTCCGGTTGGAACCGTTGGCAGCCAGTACCAGATCGGCTACGTACTTGTTCTGAAGGTCATAATGGAAAGCTCCCATCCAGTTGGCACGGTAGAAGGTATTTCCCTGGTTGTCGCGTATTTCTCCTTTGGTAGTGTAAATCAGTGAAGCCGCGAAATTGTCGTCTTCCCGGAATGACGTATGATACCGGAAGCCTACGGCACTGTTTGCAATTCTCCACTGTTTCTGTACATAATGGCTGAACTGTAATTTGTCTTCCTTATTACCCATGAGTACCTCCTGCACATTACTTTTGTCACCGATGGCACCGGCATAGTATTCGTATCCATACTGATGTCCTTTGTTGCGGTGTTCGTAGGTAATGGAGGCATTGTCATAGCCCGCGCTCACAAAAGCACTCAGTCCTTTTACCCAGAAACTCAGATCCTGGTCCAGCCTGGCATCGGCCCACAACTGACGCTGGTGGGTTTTCATAAATCCGGAAGCCTGGATCTTTGCCGCGACGTTGGCATCGCCATAGGCTTCGTTCCCCCCCCCATATTCCACTCGACGTCTGATAGGGAAACGCACTGGCCGGGGTTTTATACACATACCAGGCAGCGCCGTTCGCATCTACATCATTGGGCTGGCTGGTTTCCATGAAGATACCCAATACATTCACCGACATGTTTGTAGTAGAGGATAAGGAGAAATCTACATTCGAACGGATATTGGCTTTGGAATACTTCAGCTGTGAATCATACTCTTTCTGTTTGGTATCTTTCAACAGCCCTCTGCTACCTGTGTAATCCATCAGGGTATAATAGCGCACTTTGTCGTTCCCACCGAAGACCGACAAGTTGACCCGGTCTTCCGATCCTCTGTTCCTGAAGGCTTTGTCTTTCCAGTTCACATCCGGATAGAAGTGAGGGTCGGTACCTGTTTTGAACAGATCAAGTTCCTGCTGGATGTATGCAGGCGACAATCCGTCGTTGGCACGGGCCCTGTTCAATGCCGACGCATATTCGTATCCGCTCAGCATGTCGGCAAATTCCGGATCAAAGGTGAATTTATGACTGTATCCTACTTTGATCTGTGTTTTACCCAAATGCCCCCTCTTGGTTTTCACTAAGATAGCGCCGTTGATCGCTTCATGCCCCAGCAGGGCTACTGCCGCCGCGTCTTTCAATACAGTGACGCTTTCCACTTCTTCCACCGTCAGGCGATCGATCGGCCTTTCATACCCATCTACCAGAATGAGGATCTCTTTTTCCGACCAGGTCTGGTATCCCCGGATATTTAATGTGGCTCCTCTGTCTTCGTCTCCGACAAAACCACCTTTCTGGAACACATTCAATCCCAATAACTTTCCATACAACGCATCGGCCAGACTGATGGCAGATGTCTGTTGCAACTCCTCTCCTGAGATCGTGGTTGCCGCGACGGTCGAAAGGAATTCGCTCTGTTCCACACCAAAGCCCAGATCTACTTTCTGCGAAGCTTTGTCGTGAAGTGTCACCTGTGCCTGTGCCGACATGACGGTAACAAAAGACACAAGCAAACCTATTTTTTTATGTGACTGTTATTCATACTTTTTAATTATAAGTCCAACAATATTACCCATTTCATTACCAACCCGGATTCTGGGTCAGACCGTATCCTTTATTTATCTCGGAGCGCGGCAGTGGCGAAAGCAGCCATTTATTGTCCCATCCGCCCGGGGCCCACCACCTGCGTGAGCCAAAGGTGATCTGTTGTTTCTCGTAGATGAAATCAGGCCAGGATTCGCCAGGTTGTAGCCGCGTGTTGTCCCTTTCATCTTTTTGTCCGTCTGCCGTTTTTCTCCAGGTATGCAGTTCGTGCAGCGGAGAGGTGAACTTATCAATCATTTTCCGACGGATGATGTCATACAGCCGTTCGTCTTCATACCCCAATTCACAGGCACGTTCGCGCAGTATTTCCTGAATAAGGTTGTCTTTGTTGGTAGTCAGGTTCAATTCCCGGTTCATCTCCTCGATCTTACCCAACCCTACCCGGGCACGTACTTTGTTCACTTCGTCACAGGCGAGCTGAAGACTACCGGTTTCCGCCAGTGCTTCGGCATAGATCAGGTGCATATCCGCCATACGCAGGTATGCGTAGCATCTGGGATAATGCCACCCGAAGTCCAGTACCCATTTATACATTCCCATACCTGTCGGGAACCGATAGTTGTATTCCCAGTTGAAACCGGCGTGTTGGATGTTCCCGCCTTTCCACAATTCGATACTGGTCAGGCCTTCCTGATATTGTTGCTGGAGGTTCTGGCGGGTAACCACCAATGTTTCATAGAGGCGCGGATCGCGGTCGGCAAATATGTCCACATTGTTCGGGTTGTTTGTGCCGTAAATATCCTTGTACGGATAATTCCTGCCATCGGCCATCGGGAACATCTCCATAAATTCCAATGTCGGATTCGCCCCTCCGAAATGTGCCTGTCCGCGGGCATCTCCTGAAGCCCCCCATTCTTCGCCATCGTATGTGGAATGAACTTCAATGATCTTCTCGCTGTTCCCGCGAAACCAGTAGGCGGCCCGGTAAGCGGCTGTATAGCCTGCCTCATCCTGTGAAGTGGGTTGTATGAGCTGGAAATAATTTCCGTTCTGAGTGTTCTGTGTGAAAAACTCTTCACAAGCCTGCCTGCATTTGGTCCAATATTCGTTTTTCTTTCCGCCAAACCAGATGTGGAGAGGGTCTTGTCCTTCTTCACTTTTGGTGTATTCACGGTAAGGCTGGTCGTCATTGAACAACGGTGAAGCAGCAAACAGGTAAAGTTTGGCCCCCAACGCTACAGCACCTGCTTTGATCAGACGTCCGGCATAGGTTTCCTGGTCTGTGACTCTCCACGGTAACCCGGGTTCATCTATGGCACGCTGAAGCAGATCGTCAATAAACCGGACGGTTTCTTCCGCTGTGGCCCGGCCTCCTTCTACTTCTTCCCCGGTCTCATATACATGGTCTACGAGCGGCAACCCGCCGAAGTTCCTAAAAGCATCAAAATAGCGGGTAGCCATGATGATGTAGGCTTCTCCCCGGAGCTGACTTTTTTCCGTATCACTCAGATCGGGTACACGGTCTATGTTCTCTATAAAGATCCATCCTTTACGGATCGTACCCCAGATCCCTACCCGGTTGTGACCACCACTGGTACCGGCAAACGGGAATTTATCGGTAGGTTCCCATCCCTCCTGGTTGGCCTCGGTCAGCGTACCCGGATAGTAATTGTAATTGACCTGACCCCAGTCGTTGTAGCTGTGGGTGATGTCTGTCAGCGCTTCGAGCGGATTGTAGCCTATCATCGCGTTGTACGTAAACGGACTGTTGAGGCTGCCATACATGTGCCACAAAAACGCTTTCGCATTTTCTCCTTTCGAAAATATAGAGTCGATGTTTACGTCTACACTGGGCGGTTTCTCCAGGAATTTATCGCCGAAATTGATATCATCGACACAGGAGAAGAACGAACAAACGCCTGTCATCAAGACCAGGCTCCCTGCCACGGCATGCCTTAGCACTTTTTTTATTGTTTTTATTGTTTTCATGGTTCGGATGGATTAAAAATTTACGTTTATTCCAAAATTGTACACACGTGTCATCGGGTATTTGATGAACTCACCCCACTCACCGCCCCGGCTTTCGGGGTCGTTGGCTTTAAATTTCGAGAAGGTCAATAGGTTGTATCCCGAAGCATAGATACGGACGTTGCTGATCTGCGGCACACCGGGAATCTTGAAGGTGTATCCTATTTCCGCATTTTTCAGACGCACATACGAAGCATCTACCATCCATACCCTCGACAATTCTGTGTTGTGATTGGTGTTGACAAATGTAAGCCGTGGCAGGCGGGCCGTAGCTGCTGTTTCCTCCGTCCAGCTGTTGTCATAGATCCATTTATTCAGCATCGACGTATTGCCTGTACCAAATGCCGGACGATAGTACGCTCCCAATTGCCGGTCTACATTCGTTGCGCCGATCCATGTCATAGAGAAGTCAATATTCTTGTAGCTCAGACTTATATTGAGTGAGCCGGTGTATTCGGGGATATCGGTAAATCCGATCGCATGCTGGTCGTTGGCATCTATTTTTCCGTCTCCGTTCAGATCCACATACACACAGTCCCCTGCCTGTATCACAACCCCCCGATCGGGCATTTCCGTTCCGTATTTGGCCAGGTAGCGTTCTTCGGTTTTTCCCGGTTCATACAGTTCGAAGAATTCGCGGCCGAAAGGTTGTCCTACCGGAAGTCCCGTACGGTACAGATAGTCGTAATCCTGCTTCACCTCGGCCATTTCGATCACCTTATTGCGGGCAAACGAAAGCCCCGGTGCGATGGAATAGCTGACATTGCCGATCCGGTCGTCCCACCTCAGGGAGAGTTCATACCCCCGGTTCTTTACACGTCCGAAGTTCACAGAGCTTGCACTCATGCCGGTGATGGCGGCCAGGGATGTTTCGTTGGAAACCAGGATGTTCTTGCGGTCTTCAAAGAAAAAATCGGCACTGAAACTCAGCTTGCTGTTGATCAGTTTCAGATCCACCCCGTAGTTCTGTTTCGTAGCAGTCTCCCACGTTACAAAAGGATTCCCTGCCGAAGCCTCGCGGGCACCCGGCATCCAGTTGTTGTTGTCGGTACCGAAATTTGCCGTTCTGTTTGCGATGTATCCTCCGCCGTTACCCCCCTGGAAATACTCGTAACTACCCGGCAGATAAAGGAAACGCAGGTTGTTGGTATTGTCGTTCCCGACCCTACCTATCGAAACGCGGAGTTTCAGGTAAGGAATAAGGGTGCTGACGGGTTCCCAGAATGCTTCGGAAGAAGGGATCCATCCGATGGAAGCGGAGGGAAAGAAGCCGTAGCGCCTGCCCTTGGCAAAATTCTCAGAGCCGTTGTATCCCATGTTCATATCTACCAGATAACGGGTGGCATAGTTGTAAGTAATACGTCCTACGGTTCCCACATATCCCGAAGGTATGGAGGTATATAATCCTTGCGAATCCCACGGATAGTATCTCTTGGATTGGTTGTAAAGCACTAGGGCTCCTACATTGTGATTCCCGAATTTACGCGCGTAGTTGAAGCTGGCTTCGGCATACCAGTTCCGGTCGCCCCACTTGGATTCGCCGTAAGGCAATGGCCAGGAATCACCTTCTTTCACCAATACGATCTTAGGGGAACCGTCTTCTTCAAATTCTCCCGGAGCCAGGGTAGCTCTGTATTTAATTCCGGACCCGTATCCATGCTCGCGGTTCTTTTCGGCTGTATAGCTTGCGTTGTACGAACCTTTTACTTTGAAGTCCAGTCCTTTGGTAATAAAATCAAGTTTCAACTGGTATTGCAGGTCCAGGTTCACCGTATTCTTGCTTTGTTTCGTATAACCCAGTTGATACAGGCGTCCCAGCGCGTCGACCGTATAGTCGCCCACCAGGTTACGATCGGCCACGATACGGCGTCCTTCGGAGTCAAGCCCATATCCCGACATCGGCATACCGCTGTTGAGCAGACCTTCGTTGGCAAACAGTCCACCCTGACCGCCGCTACCTGATCCGCCTTCGCCTCCGCCAATGCTGTTACGGGTTTCCAGACGGCCGCCGACATTGACCGACAACTGACTGAGTCTGGATAAAGTCAGGTCCATGTTGGCGCGGTAGTTGTACCTGCGGTATTTGAAATTGGCTTCCGAGCCCTGACCGAAAGTCTTGAACAGGCCGTCCTGGTCCAGCATCCCTACCGAAACAAAGTATCTGGCCTTGTCGCTTCCGCCCGATATATTCACGTTGTACTGGCTTTGCCACGCGTGGTTTTTCATCAGGTAATCAAACCAGTTGGTATCGGGATAAACCATCAGCATATCTCTGTCCCTGAAGTGCTGGATGGCCTCGTCGCTGTATTTCCAATTCTCTTTAGCCACTCCATCCATCATTTGTGCGGTGTTGTAAGCCGTGGCATATTCGTAGGAATTGGCAGGTGTAAGGAATCGGGTGATCTGCTGGATACCTCCCTGCGCGCTGAAGGAAACCGACGGTTTACCACTTTCTCCACGTCTGGTAGTCACCAGGATCACCCCGTTGGCGCCCCGTACACCGAACACAGCGGTAGCGGAAGCATCTTTGAGGATACTGATATCAGCCACTTCATGGGGATCCAGCTGGCTGAAGGGACGCTCTACGCCGTCTACCAATACCAGGGGTTCGGCACTGTTCAGGGAACCGATACCCCGCACACGGATCACGGGATCGTCTCCCCCCGGTATACCGGAATACTGAACGGACTGCAAACCAGGCAGTTTACCTGCCAGGGAATTGCCTAAGGAGGCCGCAGGAGACTTCAACAGTTCTTTACCTCCGACATTGGATACGGCTCCGGTGATGGTCACCTTTTTCTGTTGTCCGTAACCGATCACCACAACCTCTTCCAGTTGCTGATTATCGGGTTCCATGGTCACATTCAGTGTTCCGCCGGTGACCTGAGCCTCCATGTCTTTATATCCGATATAGGAAAACACAAGTGTACTACCCTGAGGAACATTTTGTAACAGATAACGTCCCTCATAATTCGTAATGGTTCCTGTATTAGTACCTTTTATCCGTACAGATACACCGATGAGTGTCTCATTGGATTCATCCAGAACAGCACCTTCCACATGGAGAGTCTGTGCGATGGTTATTTCCGGTATAAGGCAAAAGAATGCCAGTATACATAGGAAAAACCAATCTCGTTTGTTTTTCATCATTGCCATAATTAAAATGAATAAGTGAACAACTTATAGTATGCAGATCATAGATATTTTTTTCTTTATTGCCTATCTGACTTCCAGTCTCAAGCGCGTGTAAGGTATCTGTTATACGTATTCGCATCTATTATACCCGACAGACGTATGTTCCCGGAAAGAACATACTCCATAATTCGTTTACCGGAAGATGGAATGGAAGTCTCCTCGCTGACAGATGGGTGGATCGGGACCCTGTTTCCCGTTTTTTCCTGGCTGTAAGCAGGTCGTATCAGGAAAATAAAGCGCAGAATAAAGTGGAGTGTTTTCATAATATATACATTGAATGTCGTATTACATAGTAGTATGAAGGTATTTATTTTGTGTATTCCCTTGTGCGATCTGACTGCTTGTACCTGAATGTGTTAAGTAATTTGCTTATGTATCGGGGGTGCGTTTCGGTACAATCATTCAGATCGCTGCAGGGTTTCTTTAGTAACGCAAGTTCGTTCTTATCCGGGAAGATGAGGTTCAATTTCTCTCATAAAATATCTATTCTCTATCAAAGAGGAGCAAAATGTCTTTTTTTCAACCTAATTGATAGGAAACAAACTTATCGTTCACTCCACCGGAAGAGTAATGAGCCCGGTACAGTTCACATGAACAGGACCTGAACACAATATCACTCTATGGAAAAATTGAGGGTACCAGACTTCTTCTGTTTCGGAAATGCACCTGTTCCTCTCCGGGAGCATGAGGATAAACAGGAGATCTGCCGGAAAAATGAAGAACGTAAACAAAGCCTGTCAAACGACTGTTTATAGGGAGTAATCTGCTGAGGTTATCTTTATTTTTAATTAATCCGTATATTAGTATGCCTTCATTAGCTTCCGTTTCAACCATTGAGTTTCCTTATCAAACAGATCAGCAAGAGATCAAACAGTTTGCAAAAGCACTGTTTGCGCCTTCCTTTCCCGAGGTAGAGAGGATGTTAAGTGCTTTTGATAACACAGAGATACAAACCAGGAACCTTTGTGAACCTTTGGAGTACTACCTTCGTCCGCATACGTTTCAGGAACAGAATCTGGAATACATCCGGCTTGCACTGGAATATTCGGTGAAAGCCATTGAAAAATGCCTTGCTTCGGCAGAGATCGGTAAAGAAGAGGTGACAGACATCCTGTTCATCTCTACTACCGGACTGGCTACTCCCAGTCTGGACGCATTGATCGTAAACCAGATGCGGCTGAACCAGAACATCAACCGCATGTCCATCTTCGGCCTGGGTTGTGGCGGCGGAGTTTCGGGATATGCCAAAGCCTGCGCGCTGGCCAAAGCCAATCCCGATGCAGTTGTATTGCTGGTGGCCGTAGAACTGTGCTCTCTTACTTTTCTGCGGGATGATTTCAGCAAAAGCAATTTCATCGGTGCAAGTCTGTTCTCAGACGGAGTGGCAGCTTGTCTGATCACAGGAGATAATTGTGTGAACCGCACTGAAAATAAGATCCGCTTTCTTGCCAGTGAGAGTAAACTTTACTACGATTCGCAGCAAGTGATGGGTTGGGACTTTCTGGATAATGGGTTCAAGGTATTATTCTCTTCTTCCATTCCGGCCCTTATCTCCCGGAACGTGCGTGAAGATGTGACAGAGTTCCTTTCCAGACATGGGTTGAAGATCCCGGATATAAAAAATTATATTTTTCATCCGGGAGGACGAAAAGTACTGGCAGCCTATGAAGAGGCACTTGATATGGGAACGGATTCCCTGAACAAAGCCAGGGAGATCATGACGCGCTACGGCAATATGTCCAGTACTACGGTATTGTATGTATTGGAACGGTTTTTCCGCGAGGGTTATGAAAACGGTTATAGCCTTATGATGGCAATGGGGCCGGGCTTTTCCAGCGAGATGGTACTGTTGGATATGAAGAAGTAAGCGCCATGGTTTTCTGGTGGTTCCTGCTGTTGCTGATCCTGCTGCGGATCGGCGAGTTGCTGATCTCCCGCAGACATGAGCGTTGGCTGCTGGCACATGGAGCGATAGAGTATGGAAAAGCCCACTATCCTTTTATGATTGCCTTGCATACTTTGTTCTTTGTATCACTGATCGTAGAATATCTATTCACCGGAAGTAGTTACTACAACCCTTACCTGATGCTCTTTTTCTTCGGGTTGACCACTGTCAAGATAGGGATCGTGCATGCGTTGGGTAAGTTCTGGACAACAAAAATTTATCGTATCCCCGGCTGTCCATTGGTTCGGAAAGGGGTGTATCGGTATTTTGATCATCCGAATTACGTCATCGTTACGATAGAGATCCCCTTGATCCCGCTGATTTTCCATCTCTATTATACGGCAGTCATTTTCTCGCTGCTTAATATAGGTATGCTCACTGTACGTATCCGGAAAGAAAATGAGGCTTTGGCAAACTGATGGATAGGAACATTCCGGGAAGAGACGATTTTCTCAGTCTTATATAGCTTACTGACAATCTATGCGATAAAAGAGAGGATACAGGTAGGATTTTTCACTAAGGAATTCATTTCCAAGAATGTTACGCAAGATTGTTACATCAGAACGTGAAATATCTTCCGGTGACTTTTTTTCGGTCTCTTAAAAAAGTCACCGATTCCGCCACCGCAAATGTGGGATTTTGCTCTTTTTTGAGATTTGGAAGAAAATAAAAACCCCTGAAAATCATTGACTTTCAGGGGACTTCTTTTTTTTGATCTTTTTATCGGTGGTGCCACCAGTGACTGAATAATTTACTTATGGCACTTATTCTCAGTGTTTTATCAAACAATCTCTTCTTAAAGTCCCACGAATTGATACACGATTCAAACACATCAATTTGCATCAGGTTATGTTTCGGAACGACTTCCTAAACACAAAGTTAATAATAATTCAAATATATGCAATCTCTTGTGGTAGAACTTTATTCTCTCTTATTTTTGAACAAACTCCAAAATAGTTCTGCATATTTCGATATTAGATACGTACTTATATATTTGAGGAGGATGAAAATCAGGGTCAATCTTTCGTAAATTATCTAGTGAAATTGGATTGATTTCTTTGATCTCATCTATCTCTATACCAATAGCTTTATTTTTATTATTATAATATTCAAAATATTGTTCTTTATCTATTCCTAAAGAAGCGAAATGATCTTCCCACATCTTTCTTGGCTCTTTTTCTATAATTTGTTTAATTACCCCATATCCGATAACTGACTTAGAAGGAGCAGAAGCATATATAATTATATAATCTCCCATTTTTACATCAGGTTTCATTTTACGTAGTTCTATAGTCTTCTCTTTCTTTATAATCTTATTTGCAAATTCCGGTTTTACCGAAATAAATAAGTATTTCTTATTATCTGTTTTCACTAGCTGTTCCTAATTGATAAATGTAATTAAAAATATTGCTCTCTATTAATACTGGAGAAGCAAACGTATTTGCTGGCTTACCATTTTCAACAAATATTTCACGTACCTTTTGATAATTCACAGGCTTCTTAAACACCTCTGTACCACTGAATCGTAAAGCACGTATAGGATTTTCTATATTATTTTTACATAATTCATATATATTCTTCCATTCATAAATTCCATAATGTTTGTTTTGTCTAAATAAGTCCTTTGGTTTTCCTGTCATTACTTCATCTAAATATGAACAAGCAACTATAGCTTGACTTCTCTGATACCTTACATCCGTACTTGCATACCATAAAATTCTAGCAGGAGCTTTTTCCGTAATAGGTCTTATACTCCTATAATATACGTTTTCATAATTCCATATTTTTTTCCATCAGCACCAAATAAATATGCACCAGATATATAAGGATCAAATAACTGACCTGCCCAATGTGGTTTTATTGGTACTATATAACAAGGTAGTTCTAAATCCAGTATTTTTAGAGGAAATAACTTGCGTTCAAGCTCCAATAATAAATATTTCTTTTCTTCGGTGGTAGCTACCGCTAACTTTTCAATTAACGAATTGTTTTCAAGTTTATTATCTAAGTCTACAATATTACAGCTATTTACTAATTTATTCAAAACTTTCTTAGTCCACACTCCCAAGGTTTTATCAAACCCCATCCGATTCAAAACATTTTCTTGCTCTGGAGATAAGAATGATTCTTTTAGCTGTATTTCTGATAACCTCTTTTCTATTGTTTTAGTTATGAAATCAGAAATCAATTGCATAAATAGCGTTTGTTTAAATTCTGTTTCCAATAATCTTATAAAAGGAACGGTTAATACTCCTTCATTAATATTATATCCAAAAAAAATGCAATTGGTTCATTTGATAAAGTCTTAACCGTCTTAACTCGGGCATTTTCTATATTAGAAACTTCCCCATAAACTATATTTTCAAAACTTCTTTTATTCTCAGAATTGGATTTATTTAAAAAAGTATCAATATAAAGGTTTAACTCAGAATTAGTAATTTTTGCGATAGAATGAAAGACTACTCCCGATAATTTTGCAGGAGAATAATCTTCTTTGTTTAATAGTCTGTCAATCTCTAAAATTAGCTCTTGAGGAGTGAAAATTTGAATATTGAAATGATTTTCAATAGAACTTCTTTTTTCAAGAATCTTATGATCTAATGTTATAAAATAAGACGTCTCAGAAACAATTGCAGTTGCTAACTGAATTCTGTCAGAATTATCATTTTCTGTATTGCCAGTAAGTATCTTTTTTAATAGTTCGGCTATCTTTTGGCATTCTTGAATATCTATTTTTGCTTGTAAAAAATTATTCAAAAAAGACCGGGTTTGCTGAACTCTTTGTTTATTCTTGTCTCTTACAATCTCATTATAAGTTTCTGGAGCATAAAAATAATCAACTTCTTCAGTTAACCAATCGGCAAGTAAACTGCGAGGATCTTGTGCAGGCTCATATATTTCTTTATCATCTCTTAATTTTATAATAATATTTGCATCCAGTAATGCTTTAATTCTATATGAATTTGTATTTGAGAAAGTAAATAAATCTGTATTATTGAACTCATACCACCAAATATTTAAATAGTTTTCTTCAATACTTTTACTTCGCTTAGTATTCTTACAGATAAATCCATATCTTTTCCATAGTTTAGAAGCATATTCATAGTCTGACCTGCAATTGAGTATAATACCATTATAAGTACTATTTTTATATTTATCTCTTAAAGTATCTAATAATAAAACAGATATATTTTTACCTCTAAACTCATCTTTCACACATAAATGTACTATTGCTAATCTATAGGATCGAGGAACTCGCCGAAACATTAGATAGCCAGCCAATTGATTATCTTCATATGCAATGATGATACATTTTTTGTTAGCATGCTCCAAAAATGCACCTTCTGGCATAAATCCTAATGTGGATGAATTTTTATCACCTAGTGATTTGACTTCATCGAAGAAAGTATGAGTTTGGTCTATAAATTCTATCTTCATTCTTTTCAATTTTATTACCACCCGGGATTTTGGAATAATGCTTTAATCGTCATTTCCATTGCTTTAGTTGCATTCTTTTCCAATTCTTCTTGTTTTTCAAAATGGGCATTCATGCCAAATACTGATTTATTGTCCTCAAAATGAACATAAGAGTTTCTTAATTTTCTTAACCAATTAATATCTTCTCCTTTATAATAATCATTTAGCAGTTTTGCTGTTCCAATTTTGGCATTCATTGCCTCAACATCTCGCAAATGAGCATCTATTACAGAAACGGACATTACAATAACTGAAATCCAAGCCCCTGCGCAATATGCTATTTGCATATCAAAAAAAAGGGTGATGACATGGTCACAACAATCATGAACTCCAGTTTCCGCTTCTTCAAGTTCTTTATTTATCCATGCCTCTCTTTGTTTCCAACGAGTTAATAAAACAGTATCCATTAGATTTAATGGTTATTTAATAATATAACATTATCATTTATATAAATAATTCTCTTTTACAAAGATGGAAATTATTTTTTATGAATAAATGAAGAATAGAATTTCTTTTTTAATTTTAATTGCAAAGGAAGGGGGCTACACATCTACAAGCAGTCAAGGACAACACCCTGTAGGCTTATTCAAAAAAAACTCTATCTTAAAGGAGTATATTTTTTTCTTTTAAGACCTTGACTGCTTCCTGATTCTCCACTATATGTTTTCATAGAAAATAAGAAAAGAAAAAATCGTTAGTTAAGGCGATTCGTGGGAAAGAATTACTTTAGATTGATATTTTCTCTTTCTCTCGTCCTTCCATTCCTTAAAAGAAATATAGTAGGGAACATCAGGTAAATTTGGGGTATCGCCTACGGCTATCCGGAACTTATTTTCCTCTATATCCGTGTAGGAACTATCCCATAGTTTACAATAAGTCTCTC